>JARLIY010000025.1 GCA_031291475.1 Xanthobacteraceae bacterium | reverse complement strand
CTCGCCCGCGCGGCGATGGCGGCGGCGGCCGCCGGGTTTGCCGCTTGGGCGGCGACGCCCGCGGCCGAGCGCGCCGCGGCTTTGTTGCGCGCCGGCAATCTCGTGGAAAAAAATCGCGGCGCGCTGATCGCGCTGTTGCAGAACGAGGGCGGCAAGACCCTCGACGATGCGCTCGCGGAAGTGCGCGAGGCGGTGGATTATTGCCGTTATTACGCCGCGCGGGCGCGCGCCGACCTCGACCCACAGACGATGCCCGGCCCGACCGGCGAGAGCAATGTGCTGCGCTATCGCGGCCGCGGCGTTTTCGTCTGCATCAGCCCGTGGAATTTCCCGCTGGCGATTTTCGTCGGCCAGATCGCCGCCGCGCTCGCCGCCGGCAATGCCGTGGTGGCGAAGCCGGCCGAGCAGACCCCCCTCATCGCGGCACGCGCCGTGAAGCTGCTCCATCAAGCGGGCGTGCCGGCCAATGCGCTGCATCTTCTCCCCGGCGACGGCAAGGTGGGAGCAAGCCTCGTCGCCGATGCTGACGTCGCCGGCGTCGCCTTCACCGGCTCGACCGAGGTCGGCAGCGCCATCAATCGGGCGCTCACCGCGAAGAAACGGCCGATCGTGCCACTGATCGCAGAAACCGGCGGCATCAATGCCATGATCGTGGACGCAACCGCGCTGCCCGAGCAGGTGACCGACGACGTGATCGCCTCGGCGTTCCGCTCCGCCGGGCAGCGCTGCTCGGCCCTGCGGCTTCTGTGCTTGCAGGAAGACATCGCCGCGCCGATGCTCGACATGCTGATCGGCGCGACCAGCGAACTCACGCTCGGCGATCCGCGCCGGCCAGCGACCCATGTCGGCCCGGTGATCGACATCGACGCAAAAGGCAAGCTCGAAGGCTGGATCGCGGCGATGGCGCGCGCCGGCCGCCTCCGCTACCGCTGGGACGGCGCGGCACCGCCGGCCGGCGACCACTATGTGGCGCCGGCCATCGTCGAGCTCGACCGCGCCGGCGAGCTCACGGAGGAAGTGTTCGGCCCGGTGCTCCACGTGGTGCGCTGGCGCGCCGATGGCCTCGATGCGCTGCTCGACGATATCGCCGGCAACGACACGGCGCTGACGCTCGGCGTGCATTCGCGCATCGATCGCACGGTCGAGCGCATCGCCGCGCGGCTTCCGCACGGCAACGTCTACGTCAATCGCAGCATGATCGGCGCGGTGGTTGGCACCCAGCCCTTCGGCGGCACCCGCCTCTCCGGCACCGGGCCGAAGGCCGGCGGGCCGAATTATCTCCGCCGCTTCACAACCGAGCAGGTGGTGACCGTCAATATCGCGGCCGCCGGCGGCAATGCCGGGCTCCTGGCACAGGAGGAATAGCGGCAGTGCACTGGGGTCGGGCAGAACCCAGCCCCTCGTCTTAAGTCTTTAACACAATTGCGACGATATCGCGCTATTCTGATAGCCGATGGCTGATTCGATCAACCGCCTCTACCAAGCGGCGCTGGCCTGCCGGCACGACGATCCGTCCACCTCGCGGACGGCGCGGCTCTTGCGCTCGGGCCGCAGCAAGATGGCGAAGAAGCTCGCCGAAGAGGCGGTCGAAGTGGTCATCGACGCCATGCACGGCGACCGCGACTCCGTGGTCAAGGAAAGCGCCGACCTCATCTACAATCTGGTGGTTCTCTGGGTTTCCGCTGGCATCCGTCCGGAGGATGTCTGGAAGGAGATGGATCGCCGCGAGCGGCTGCTCGGCATCGCCGAGAAAGTGCCGAAGAAGGTGCTCGACCACAGCGCCCGCCGCACCGTCGTCGCGCTGGAAGCCCGCCGCCTGCGCAAGCGGCGCTGACGACCCCTGCTGCACAGTTTCGCCCGGTTGCACCGCGCCTGCCGCTAATGCCTCTGCCGCCAGGGAAATCGTCGCCTCTAGATCATTAGCGTAGGATCGATCACGCGGCGCGCGGTGGAATTGCATTCGGCCCGGCAAATTCATTGCGAGCATGCAATCCCATCGCGATCAAAGCGCCGCCGCCGAGGATCATGTTGATCCCGACGAGCAGGCCCATCGTCCACGAAGAGCTCCCCGGAAGGTCGAAAATGATAATGCTCGCCAAGATAATGTCGACGATGCCGCTTGCCAACATCCAGGCCCAGCGGCCGGAAAAGTGACGACGGTGTTCGACAGCAAACATGATCGACAAGCCGCCTTCGACAAGGAAGAAAATAGCCAAAATCAGCCGCAGCGGCCCGGCTTTTTCAAATGGCCATCCCATCAGACCCCCATACAAATCCTGCGACTTGTTCGCGATCAGGACCGCACCCACCAAAATAGCGAGCAAAGCGGAAACGAGGGACCACCAGAACCCTGGTGCCCGTCGCACCCAGTAAGTTGTCGCCAGTCCAATGATTCCGCTGATGAGAAAAAGCCAGCCCAGGACAACGGTCGCATGTGCGCTAGCGATCGATGGAACGATCACCGCGAGCAGCCCCAACAAAATGAGCGCCACACCTTCGACAAGAAAGATAATCCAGTGGTCCTGTATCGATTTTGCCATCGGAGCCTGATTATTCCTTGCGCCTATTTTGTGAGTTGGCGTTTGCGCTAAAAAAAGATCGATCGCATTGATTCAAATCAATTCTTGCGATCCCCTCTCCGCCGATCAGAACTGTTTAATGATCCGCAGTTCGGTTTTAAATTTGTAGACGGGATAATCATTTGACGATAGGCGCAGCGGGGATCATTTCTCCGGGATTCCCCTTAGGGGGATTATCTGAATTTTCTTTCGCCGTACGAGGGTTAAGCATGGCTCGTGAAGAGGCACCATGCCATGTTTGTTCACGCACCCATCGAATCGGTCGGCGGCTATCGGATTTTCGGGCGCGGCTTGATTGTCGCTCTTGCCACACTTGCCGTCATTACCGGTCTCGAAGTGTCGGATCTGAGGGCGCGATCGGGAATCGATGCTCGCGCCGAAACCGTGAACCGTGCGCTCAAGGGCGATCGTTTGTCATCCGCGCCCGCTTCCCATCCGGCTGCCGTGGCGCCGCGTGAAACGGTTTCCGACGCGAAATTACCCTTCGGCTGCGAGCCGCTGGTAAGCCCGCTTGTGAGCCGTCGATTGGCGCGCATCGCCGGCCGTTGCGTGTCCTAGCCGGCGGGTTTGGCGGATGCGCTCGTGGCGCGGCGATAAATTCACGGGTTTCTACGGCGAAAAAATAGCGCCCACAATTTATCTTCGCCAATTACGCGGCCGACCTCCCGCAATATAAAGAAGGGCACCAGCGCAACGGTCGAAATAATTCCCAGCAATACTATGCCCATCAATTTATTGGCGTCGACCTCTGCGAGGCTCTGGGCGAGCGGTCTCCCGTCCCACAAGCCGATAAGCACGTGCTCCACAATGTGAAAGCAGATAAGCGCCACTCCAAACAAAAGGGATTTTAACAAAACCGAATAAGCAAGCGGCTTGTCGTCAAACCCGCGGCCCAGATGCAAATCCTCGGCGACCAGCATGACTTTGGCAAAGATCAGCGCATTCACGACGGCGACACCATGAAATCGATAATCTATTTGATGCTGCGACAGAATTATCGATTCATGAGCAGCCAGCAGACCAAATACCACCCAGAGATAGAGAAACATCAACGCAAAGTCTCTTATTTGATCTTTCGCTCTCGCTTTTAAACTGCGTTTTGCATTTCGCCTTTCGTCCGCCGCGCCGGCGCTTTGACCAATCTGCGTTGGTTCATTGCGATGAATGCTCACGTCAATACTCCGATATTTGATAAATACATCCCTTCCAATCGGTGAACGTTTTGACCTAGATCAATGCGCCCCTGCCAAGCTGCAAAGATGAAGGTTGGGTCGATAGTCGACGCATAAAAATGACGGGAAAAATGACAGGAGATAGCGCGATGAAAGCGGTACTCGTCGCCCTCGCGCTATCAGCGGCCATGGCAGGGTCGGCCGCAGCGCAGGATGTAAATCTAACAGGGCGATGGCAATGCGTGGCGGCATGCGCCGGTCCGCTGGGCGGAATTGCCTACGTCACGCAATATGGCTGGGACCTCAACGTCGAGGCAGGAGTGTCGTTCCGAGCTTGGATAGACCATCCCGGCCATATCTGGATCGAGAGCGCGCGCCAAGGCGCACTCTATTCGCCGGACGGCTCCAGGCTTCAATTTGAAAGCGGAACGGTCTGGCAGCGCGCTCCTGAGATGATGCTTCCGCCATCGCGACGTCGCGGATAGTCCACGACTTACGCAGCATTAAAGTCAAACGTACGTTGTCGGACATTTGACTGGACTTTTTGATAAGGCCGTCTCAGCTTGCTGCTCTTACTCAAATTGCTCCTTGGCAATGCAGTAAATGTCAGAAGCCACCACCGAAAAGGAAGTGGGTGGCGCTCTAAAAACTTCAGGAGACTTGCATGTTGTTCCGCAACCCTCATCGGGACGAGGATGAACGCGTGGCGCACGGAGGCTCGGCGCAGCATTCATTTCAAGCGGACATGGTGCGCGTTCCCGGCGGCACGTTTCGCATGGGATCGGATCGCCATTATCCGGAGGAGGCGCCAGCGCACCGGGTTACCGTCGCACCGTTCTGGATGGACCGCACTCCGGTCACGAACCGGCAGTTCAAGGAATTCGTCAAGGCTACCGGCCATGTCACCTTTGCCGAGATTCCTCCCGACCCCAAAAATTATCCGGGCGCGCTGCCGCATATGATCTATGCGGGCTCGCTCGTCTTCGCGCCGCCGTCCCGGCCGGTCGATCTGCGCGACTGGAGTCAATGGTGGACCTTTCTCAAGGGCGCCGATTGGCGCCACCCCTACGGCCCGAAGAGCAACATAAACGGGCTCGACGATCATCCGGTCGTGCATGTGGCGTTCGTCGACGCGCTCGCTTACGCAACATGGGCCGGCAAGGATTTACCGACCGAGGCCGAATGGGAATTCGCCGCGCGCGGCGGGCTGGACGGCGCCGAATTCGCCTGGGGCGATGAGCTCACGCCCGGCGGCAAGCACATGGCGAACACCTGGCAGGGTGAATTTCCGCGACAGAATCTTTGCTCGGACGGCTACGAGCGCACCTCGCCGGTCACCGCATTTCCGCCGAACGGCTACGGCCTGCACGACATGATCGGCAACGCCTGGGAATGGACGGCGGACTGGTACTCGGCAAAGCACGAAGCCGACGCGCCGAAGGCGTGCTGCATTCCGCAAAATCCCCGCGGCGGACCCGAAGCCGCGAGCTACGATCCGCGCCTGCCGAACGTCAAGATTCCGCGCAAGGTGCTGAAAGGCGGCTCACATCTCTGCGCACCCAATTATTGCCGACGCTATCGGCCGGCCGCGCGCCATGCCGAGCCGGTCGACACTTCGACAAGCCATGTCGGCTTTCGCTGCATCATCAGAAATCAGCAGAAAGAGAGGGCGTCATGAGTAAGGACATAGAGCGCGAAAAGTCCGAGGACGGCACTACCCAAAAAAGCGGAGGCCTCAAACGGCGGGACCTGTTGTTGAGCGGCTCGTCGCTGTTGGCGGCGTCGGCGTTCCCGACGGTTGGATCGACGACCGCTGCGCACGCGCAGACGCCGTCAACCGGTAAACAGCCCAACATTGTCGTCATCATGGGCGACGACATCGGCATCTGGAACATCGGCGCATACCACCGCGGCATGATGACCGGGCGGACGCCGAACATCGACAAAATCGCCGCCGAAGGCATGCTGTTCACCGACTATTACGCGGAGGCGAGCTGCACCGCCGGGCGGGCGCAATTCATCACCGGGGAACTCCCGGTCCGCACCGGCATGACAACGGTCGGCCAGGCCGGTTCACCCATCGGTATTCCAAAGGAGGCAGTGACCATCGCGACGGTGTTGAAGTCCATGGGATACGCCACCGGGCAGTTCGGCAAGAACCACCTAGGCGATCTCAACGAGTTCCTGCCAACCGTCCATGGCTTCGACGAATTCTTCGGCTACCTCTATCACCTCGACGCTATGGAAGACCCGGCGCATCCTGCCTACCCGCAAGATTTGTTGAATGTCGTCGGCCCGCGCAACATGGTCCATAGCTGGGCCACCGACACGGACGACCAGACGGTGATGCCGCGCTGGGGCAAGATCGGCAAGCAGAAGATCGAAGACGCCGGCACGCTCTATCCCAAGCGGATGGAGACCGTGGACGACGAGATTCGCGACCTGTCCTTCAAGTTCATGGACAAGGCCAAAGCCGCCGGCAAGCCTTTCTTCGTCTGGCTCAACCCAACGCGAATGCACATCGTCACGCACCTGTCGCCTAAATACGAAGCAATGCGCAATTCACAGAACGGCTGGACCATTCACGAAGCCGGTATGGCGCAACTCGACGACGACGTCGGCCTGGTGATGCAGAAGCTTAAGGACCTGGGTGTCGACGACAACACCATCGTCGTCTTCACAACCGATAACGGCACCGAGAACTTTACCTGGCCGGACGGCGGACAGACGCCGTTCTATGCGGGCAAAGGCACGACCTATGAGGGCGGCTTCCGCGTGCCGGCGCTCCTTCGCTGGCCCGGTCACGTCCCGGCCGGCTCAATCGCGAACGGCATATTCTCCGGGATGGACTGGTTTCCGACGTTCGTGGCCGCCGCCGGCAACCCGAACATCGCCGCCGAACTGAAGCAGGGCAAGAAGATCGGTGACACAACCTACAAGGTTTATCTTGACGGCTACAACCAGATGGACATGATCACCAGCAAAGGGCCGTCTAACCGCCACGAGATTTGGTACTTCGCGGAAAGCACGCTCGGTGCCGCCCGCGTCGACGACTATAAATACACCTTCAAGATCCAACCCAACGGTTGGATCGGTGACACGGAAACAGTCGGAGCGCCCACCATTACAAACCTGCGTTTGGATCCGTTCGAGCGTACGGCATGGTACAAGGGGAACGTTGGCTCCCTCGAATACATGGAGTGGTACAAATACGAGTTCTGGCGTTTTGTTCTTGTGCAGCAAAAGGTGGCCGAGCTGGCACAGACTGCCATCGATTTTCCACCGATGCAGCGCGGCGCAAGCTTTGGGCTTAGCGCTGTCAAGGCTCAGGTCGAGCAAGCCATAAAGAAACACGAGCAGTAATTGGATCGGCAATCACGCGGGCGCCCTTTCTCGGGCGCCTGCGCGTTTGCGATTGCCCCGTTCACTTATACTTTTATACTTTTGCCGATCAAGGTAGCGAACATGAAGTCGAGCCCTTCTTCGTCCGGGATTAGCCGCCGAGTCATAGTCTCAACTTTGGCGGTGCTGCCGGCCTTATCCATGCCGTTGCTAACGGTTCCGGTACGGGCGCAATCCGCGGCGCAGAGCGACGGGCTCTCGTCGTGGAACGACGGGGCAACAAAGCAGGCGATCACGGAGTTCGTTGCCCGTGTCACGCAGCCGGGTGGACCGGATTTCGTGCCGCCCGCTGAACGCATCGCGACATTCGACAACGACGGCACCTTGTGGATCGAGCACCCGATGTACGTCCAACTGGCTTTCGCGCTCGATCGCGTGAAGGCGTTGGCGCCGATGCATCCGGAATGGAAGGAAGCGCAGCCGTTCAAGGCAGTGCTCGAAGGGGATATGAAAGCCCTCGGCGCAGCGGGCGAGCACGGCATGGCGGAACTGGTCATGGCGACCCATGCCGGCATGACCACCGAGGAATTCCAGAAGATCGTCACGGAATGGCTGGCGACGGCGCGCCACCCGAGGTTCAAGCGCCCCTATACCGAACTTTCATACCAGCCGATGATCGAGCTGCTCGCCTATCTGCGCGCCAATGGCTTCAAGACTTTTATCACCTCCGGTGGCGGCGTCGAGTTCATGCGCCCCTGGACCGAACGGGTCTATGGCGTGCCGCCGGAGCAGGTCGTGGGCTCGTCGATCAAAACCAAGTTCCAGATGCGCGACGGCAGGCCGGAGCTGTTCCGTTTGCCGGAGGTGAATTTCATCGATGATGGGCCCGGCAAGCCGGTCGGTATCAATGAGTTCATCGGCCGCCGCCCGATCGCGGCATTCGGCAATTCGGACGGCGATCTCGAAATGCTGCAATGGACGACGATGTCCGGCGGCGTGCGCCTTGGCCTGATCGTCCACCACACCGATGCGGAACGCGAATACGCCTATGACCGCAACACGAGTTTCGGCCGCCTCGACAAGGCGCTCGACGCCGCGCCGCTGAATCACTGGCTTGTGGTCGACATGAAGAACGATTGGAAGCGCATCTTCGCGTTCGAATAGGATGTGCGTCGCAGTTTGGATCGATTCTTACCATTTCTGGTCGAGGTGCCAGGCGCCGTCCCACTCTTCCGCCAAGTTCGCCCCCTGCAACGCATCGAGGCGTCCAAGTAGCGTCGCCGACGGTCCGTCATTCGGAGCGACCGCAAGCGCCGCCTTAAAACCGCCGCGCGCTGTTTCCCACTGCTTGGCCCGATACGCCGCCAGCCCTTCGGCAAACCGTGCGCGAAGTTGCGCTTGCTCCGCCGTCAGCTGGCCCTTGCGGGCCATCACCTCGAACACCGCCTGCGGCGCTTTTTGACCGAGTACGACGACGCGATCGACCTCGCGCAGCTCAACGTCGGGGTCGGCAGCTTTGGCGGTCGCCTCGGAGGCCAGCACCCGTGTCCCATAGGCCTTATTGGCCCCTTCCAGTCGCGAGGCCAAGTTTACCGAGTCGCCCATGATTGTGTAACTCATCATCACTTCCGAGCCGATGCTTCCGACCAGCGCCTCGCCGGTAGCAACACCGATGCGGATGTCCAACGGAGGCAAGTTGCGCACACCGAGGATTTCTGGCAGCCCGGTGTTTAGAGGAGATACCCGCGCGACCATGTCGAGCGCGGCAAGGCAAGCCAGCCGGGCCTGTTCCGCAGCGTCGTTAAACGGCGGCCCCCAATAGGCCATGATGGCGTCGCCGATATACTTATCGATGACCCCGTGTTGAGTCCTGATCGGCTCCGACATTGTCGACAGGTAGCGGTTCATGATTTTCACCAGCCCCTGCGGAGTCATCCCCTCGCTGATACTGGTGAAGCCCGCGAGATCGCAAAACAGCGTCGTCATTACACGCCGCTGCCCGGAGGTCGCGAGCGCGGGGCGGTCAATTAGCCCCTCGACGACCTGCGGATCGATGTATTTTCCGAATGTTTCGCGAATGCGTTCTTTAAGGCGCAATTGCTCGACCATGCGATTGAAGGCGCCGGTAAGTTGTCCGATCTCATCCTTCGAGCTGACGAGAAGCGTTTGGTCGAGATGCCCAGCCTCTATGGCGCGGGTACCTTCCAGCAGCCGCCGCATTGGCCGCATCATTCCGGCGCTGACCAGGAGCGAGAACGCCAAGCCCAGGATTGTCGCGAGCGCCGTCAGAGCGGTAGCAACGATCAACAACTCGCGTTGATTCCGCAGCGTCGTCGCAGTACTGGCTTGAACAAGCTTGAGCATGTCCGAACGAATGGCGTTCATTTTGCGGCTAAGTTCGTCGCGCAGCCTCTCGACGCGTTCGAGCCCGGCGCCGATCTCCTCTGAGTTGCCGTTGTCGAGCAAAGACAGCAGGCGCTTGGTTTCGTCGGCGAGATACCGCCGGTCGTCGGTAAGTATGCTATCAAGCTGACTCTCGACACGCGCGAGCGCGATGGTATCGGAGAACGCGGTGTTCTCGCTCATCGTCTGTATTAGCGCCCGCGCCGTACGCTCCTCGCGATCGATTTGCGCGAGCTTTGCTTCAGCCACGGTTAGGCTTTCGGCGTAACGAATAGGGTCGGGCGGCGTCCCGGTCTTGGCGATAATCATCCTTCGGATTTCGAGCGCTCGCTGAAGCGAATCGACCGACGCATCCGCCAAGTCATGGTAGGCCGGAAAATAGCTTTCGGAGAGTTGATCAAGCTGATTGCCGACCCGCATCGAGGCTGCCAACGACAGAGCGGCAGTAACGATCATGAGCAGGATCAATCCGACAGCGATGCTAAGAATTTTTGTTCGGATCGATGATCGAAACATTGCGGCTGCCGGTTGGCTGCTTGGGTTGCCTAATTTTCGCTGCGTATAATTCAAATGCTTTGTAAGCTACTGATTTCTTTACGCTCAGCCTTGATCTTGATCAAACCCGAGACATTAACCGCCGTTGCAAAAGACATGTGAAGGGCCCTGAGCGGCAATAACCGGCTGGCTGCCGTCCGATTGCGGCACTCGGCAATTCCGACGGCGATCTTCAAATGCTGCAATGGACGACCATGTCCGGGGGCGCCCGGCTTGGCCTTCTGGTCCATCATACCGATGCGGAACGCGAATATGCCTATGATCGCAACACGAGTTTCGGCCGCCTCGACAAGGCGCTCGACGCCGCGCCGCTGAATCACTGGCTTGTGGTCGACATGAAAAACGACTGGAAGGAGAAATTTTCGCGTTCGCGTGAGATTTGCCGCGCTTCGGCGGAACGCAGAGTCATTTCCTCATCAGGGGCGGCTGCGCCGCATCATTCGACACATTGTCTAAATCCATCGCGAGAATCGCCGGCTGTTTAGCTGCGCGAAGCAACGCGAGCGTCACAAGTGTGGACCTACCGTCCTTTTGAGGGGCTGCACGTTTTCGCTTCGGCATTGGAACTTCGCCAACGCCCAGCGACCGATGTGAGAAAGGACGATTCCATGTCTTATCGATCGATTGTTTCTTTTGCCGCGGCTGTCATGCTTGCGGTCGCGTGCGTTTCGACTGATGCGTTGGCCTATCGCGGCGGAGGCCGCGGCGTCGGTCACGTCGGCGGCTATCACGGCGGCGGCTATGGACGCGGCGGTTGGGGCGGCGTGGGCGTCGGTGTCGGTGTCGGCCTTGGTGCGGCGGCCGTCGGCGCGGCGGTCGCGGCGCCGTATTATTACAACAGCGTCCGCTGCGGCTATTATCCGTATCCGGCCTGCTACTAGTACGCCCAGCATCGCGGTCGTAATTCGTTGGACAAGGCGGCCCGCGGGCGGCTAAGCAGCCGCCCATGCTCCGCCGTCTCTACGATTGGTGCGTCAACGCCGCCGGCAAGCCGTATGCGGCGTGGATCCTCGGCGCCGTGTCGTTCGCCGAAAGCTCGTTCTTTCCGATTCCACCGGACATCATGCTGATCCCGATGGCGCTGGCGCGGCCCGACCGCGCCTGGTTTTTCGCCGGGCTTTGCACGGTGACCTCGGTGGTCGGCGGACTTCTCGGCTATTTCATCGGCGCCATGCTTTACGGGACGGTCGGGCATTGGCTCATCCAGCTCTACGGCTATGGCGACAAGGTCGACGCGTTCCGCGCCGCTTATGCGCAATACGGCGCGCTCATCATCCTGCTCAAGGGCTTGACGCCCATCCCCTACAAGATCGTCACCATTACCTCGGGTTTTGCCGGCTACAATATTGGCCTGTTCATCGTCTTCTCGATCATCACCCGCGGGACGCGGTTCTTCGTCGAGGCTTTTCTGCTCCACCGCTACGGCGCGCGCGCGCGCACCATCATCGAGGAACGGCTGGGGATGTGGGCGTCGCTGGCGGCGGTGGCGCTGGTCATTGGCTTTATTATCGTCGTGCGCGTATTCTGAAAGCCAGCATTCACGCTGCATCCGGCCGGCCATGACGAAGGTCTCGAAGCGTCAAGATTTCCGCGGCGCCGCGTTCGTGGCGCTGGTCGCGCTGACGCTGTCGGCCGGCATGTCCGGCGCCGAGGAGGCGCAGGCGCCCGCCGGCGCTGCCGCGCCGGCCGCGACCGCACCGGCCCTTCCGCCGCAGCCGCCGCTCGCCGACAAACCGGGCCTCCTGCATCAGTTCAAAGTCTGGTGGGACGACTCGCTCGGTTTCTTCAACGCCAGAATCAAGGACACCGGTGGCAAGGTCGAAGATTTCGGCAAGAAATCCGGCGACGTCACCAAAGGCGCCGCGAGCGCGGCGACGGACGCGATGAAAGGCGCGGTCGAGGTGACCAAAAACGCCGCCACCGCCATCGTCAAACTGCCCAATACGCGGCTGATCGACGTGCGCGAGCGCTGCGAAAAAGCGCCCAACGGTGCGCCCGATTGCGAGAGCGCCGCCGCCGCCGGCTGCCGCGCCAGGGGTTTTGCCGGCGGCCACCCGGTCGACGTCCGCACCGCGGAGAAATGTGATACGACGAATTTGCAGGCCGGGCAGCTTCCAGGCCAGCGCGAGTGCCCGGTGGAGACCACCGTCACCCGTGCCGTCTGTCAGTAATTCTCACGATCAACGGAGCGGCCTCGCGTCATGATGTCGAAAGCCGATCGCAACAAGGCTGCCGGTATTCTTCTCGCCGCGGAAAAAGCGCGCAAGCAGGCGGTGCAGCTGTCCAAGACCTGGCCCGACATCACCATCGACGACGCCTACGCCATCTCCACCGAAGTCGCCCAGCGCAAGATCGCGGGAGGTTCCCGGCTGATCGGCCACAAGGTCGGGCTGACCTCGAAAGCGATGCAGCGCTCGTCGCAGATCGACGAGCCGGATTACGGCCACCTGCTCGACACTATGATGATCGCCGACGGCGCGCGCGTGCCGCACGAAAATTACTGCCTGCCGCGGGTCGAGATCGAGCTCGCTTTCATTCTCGGCAAGCCGCTCAAAGGCCCCGGCGTGGGGCTGCCAGAAGTGCTGCGCGCCACCGAATATGTGGTGCCGGCGATCGAGATCGTCGACGCGCGGCTGCAAGACCCGCGCAGGATTTTCGACACCGTATCCGACAACGGCGCCGCCGCCGGCATCGTCATCGGCGGCCGCCCGGTCGGGCCGCTGGACGTCGATCTGCGCTGGGTCGGCGGCATCATGTATCGCAACGCCGAGATCGAGGAGACCGGCGTCGCCGCCGGCGTGCTCGGCCATCCCGCGCTCGGCGTCGCCTGGCTCGCCAACAAGCTCGGCGGCCACGGCGTCACGCTCGAGCCCGGTCATATCATCCTCGCCGGCTCGTTCACGCGCGTGGTGTTCGCCCGGAAAGGCGACACCCTGCACGCCGATTTCGGATCGCTCGGCGGCATCGCGGTCCAGTTCGTGTGAGCATCGCTCCGTCGCCTCTCCCCGGTGGGGAGAGGTCGACCGCGCTTTGCGCGGTCGGGTGAGGGGGTGCTGAGCAAGACCGTTAGCTCGGTAATCCCCTCACCCCAACCCTCTCCCCACCGGGCCACCGGGGAGAGGGAGTTCGCACGGCAAGCTGCGCCGTCTTGAACATCTCCCGCCGCGGCGCGATCATGTCCGGGGACCGACGGGCAGCTGCGGGTCGATCGTGCAGGCGTGGGCTTACAGGCGCTGGATTCTCGCCGCCGCGGCGATGATTTTGCCGGCGACGGCGACGCTGCTGCACGCGGCGCTGCCGACGACCGCGCCCACGGCGCCGGACCTCAACGGTGCCCCCTCCTATGCCGGCCAGCTTCTGGTTGCCTCGCCGGACTTGCGCCAGCCGGCTTTCGATCACGCCGTCATTCTGCTTGCGCAGCATAATCGCGAGGGCGCGTTCGGCATCGTCATCAACCGGCCGATCGACCGGCGCCCGATCGCGGCCTTGCTCGACGCCTTCGGCGCCGACGGCAGCGGCATCACCGACAGCGTGCGCGTATTCCTCGGCGGTCCGGTCGCCGTCGCCGCGGGCTTTGTCATCCACAGCGCCGAATATCACCGCCCCGACACGCTCGACATCGACGGCCGCGTGGCGCTCACCGTCGCGCCCGACGTGTTGCGCGACATCGGGCTGGGCAAAGGCCCGAGCAAAAGCCTGCTCGCCTTCGGCTATGCCGGCTGGGCTCCGGCGCAACTGGAGAACGAGCTGGCGCACGGCGTCTGGGTGACGGTGCCGGACGATGCGAGCCTGGTGTTCGACGAGGACCGGGCGAAAGTCTGGGCCGACGCGCTGGCGCGGCACAAGACGGTGCACTGAACCCGTCATTCCGGGGCCGAGCGAAGCGAGGAGCCCGGAAACCATAGTCACAGTCGGTGGTTATGGATTCCGGACTTGCCGCTGCGCGGCAATCCGGAATGACAGGGAAGTTGCGTTGACACGCCCCGTAGGCGGCCTACATTAAAAGAGTTCCGAGGGGAGCTCCCAGGAGGGAGCTGAGATACCGCCGTTGCGGAAACCCTTTGAACCTGATCCGGGTCATGCCGGCGAAGGGACAGGAATAACCCTCCACTGCCAGCACATCCCGCGACCAGACTTACCGAGACCGGAACTGCAACCAGCGACCCGCGACGATTCCATCGCGGACCGCTTCAGGGAGAAACGCGATGGCACCCGCTGTTTGGATCGCCCGCCTGATCGGGCCGGTATTCGTGGCAATCGGGCTCGGCATTGTGCTCAACCGCGGGTTCTATGCCGCCGCGGTCGGCGAAGGCGTGCGCAGCCCGGTGCTGATTTATCTCGCGGGCATTGCTTCGCTCGTCGCCGGCCTTGCCATCCTCAACGCGCACCGCACGTGGACGGCGGACTGGCGCGCGATCGTCACCATCCTCGGCTGGCTCCTGGTGATCGGCGGCGTGCTCCGCATCGTGCTGCCGCGGATCACCACCTCGATCGCGACCACGCTTTATTCCGGCACCGTCGCGATAGCGATCGTGGGCGTCATCGTTTTCGTCGTGGGTGCGTATCTCTCTTTCGAAGGCTATCGCGCAAAATAAATCCAGGAGTGCATCGATGAACAAGCCCATGGCGCCAACCGATCTGGCCACGCCGAAGGTCACCACCGGGCCGATCGCCGGCTCGCGCAAAGCTTATGCGCGGCCGGACGCGGCACCCGAGCTGCGGGTGCCGCTGCGGGAAATCGCGCTCGATGCCTCCTCGGGCGAGCCGCCCTTCCCGGTTTACGATCCGTCCGGTCCCTACACCGATCCGGATGCAGCGATCGACGTCGAGCGCGGCCTGCCGCGCCCGCGCAGCGCATGGGCGAAGGAGCGCGGCGGCATCGAGGAGTATGACGGCCGGCCGATCAAGCCGGTCGATAACGGCAATGTTTCAGGCAAGCATCTGGCGCGGAATTTTCCGAATACGCCGAAGCCGACGCGCGGGATTGCCGGCAAGCCGATCACGCAGCTGGAGTGGGCGCGCGCCGGCGTCATCACCAAGGAAATGATCTACATCGCCGAGCGCGAAAATCTCGGGCGGAAGAAAATGCTGGAGAGCGCGCAGGCCGCCCATGACGACGGCGAAAGCTTCGGCGCCTCCGTGCCGCTCTTCGTCACGTCGGAATTCGTGCGCAGCGAAGTGGCGCGCGGGCGCGCGATCATCCCCGCCAACATCAATCACGGCGAACTTGAGCCGATGATCATCGGGCGGAACTTTCTGACGAAGATCAACGCCAATATCGGCAACTCCGCGGTCACGTCTTCGGTGGAAGAGGAAGTGGAAAAGATGGTGTGGGCGATCCGCTGGGGCGCCGACACGGTGATGGACCTCTCCACCGGGCGCAACATCCACAACACGCGCGAATGGATCCTGCGCAACGCGCCGGTGCCGATCGGCACCGTGCCGATCTATCAGGCGCTGGAGAAGGTGAACGGCGACCCGGTCAAGCTCGACTGGGAGTGCTACAAGGACACGCTGATCGAGCAATGTGAGCAGGGCGTCGATTATTTCACCATCCACGCCGGCGTACGCCTGCCCTACATCCACCTCACCGCCGACCGCGTCACCGGCATCGTCTCGCGCGGCGGCTCGATCATGGCCAAGTGGTGCCTAGCGCATCACAAGGAGAGCTTCCTTTACGAGCGCTTCGAGGAAATCTGCGACCTGATGCGCAAATACGACGTATCGTTTTCGCTGGGCGACGGCCTGCGCCCCGGCTCGATCCGCGACGCCAACGACCGCGCGCAATTCGCCGAGCTGGAAACATTGGGCGAACTCACCAAGATCGCCTGGGCGAAGGGCTGCCAGGTGATGATCGAAGGCCCCGGCCACGTGCCGCTGCACAAGATCAAGATCAACGTCGACAAGCAGCTCAAGGAATGCGGCGAGGCGCCGTTCTATACGTTAGGCCCGCTGGTCACCGACATCGCGCCGGCCTACGACCACATCACCTCGGCGATCGGCGCCGCCATGATCGGCTGGTTCGGCACCGCCATGCTCTGTTACGTCACGCCGAAGGAGCATCTCGGGCTGCCCGATAGGAACGACGTGAAGGACGGCGTCATCGCCTATAAGATCGCGGCGCACGCCGCCGACCTCGCCAAGGGCCATCTGGCGGCGCAATTGCGCGACGACGCGCTGTCCCGCGCGCGCTTTGAGTTCCGCTGGGTCGATCAGTTCAACCTCTCGCTCGACCCCGACACCGCGCGCACCTACCACGACGAGACGCTGCCGAAAGAGGCGCACAAGGTGGCGCATTTCTGCTCCATGTGCGGGCCGAAATTCTGCTCGATGAAGATCACCCAGGACGTGCGCGATTACGCCGCGACGCTGAATGATAAGGAGCAGGGCATGGCCGACATGTCGAAGAAGTTCATCGACATGGGCGCGCAGGTTTATGTCGATAAGGCCGAGGCGGTGAAAGAAAGTAACAAGGCGCTGTGACCACCGGGCTTGACCCGGTGGTCCATGCTGAGCCGTCGATGCCCCAAGGATTGCCGGATCATTTGACACGAAGACGGCGCTTCGCGCCTTTTTTCCGGCAATGACGAGCTGCGAGCCCCTCAAAACCGCTGCGACAATCCCATAAAGACCTGCACGGCCGGCGCCGCCCGGTTGAGGCCGAAATCGGCGCCCCAGTCGAGCTGGACGTTGGGCGTGAGCAAATAGATCAAAGCGGTGTCGAAGGTGTAGACCGGCGGCGTGTTCGGGTCGGTGCCGACGGAGGAGAAGAGTTCGATGGCGGCGCTCAGATTCTTGATGCCCGGCACCGGATGATTGAGGTTGACGAGGTTGAGGAAATTGACGTGCCGGCCGTTGTCGTTGGCGTTTTTGAGCGCATCGACTTCGGTCATCAGCGTCATGCCGAAATCCTGCGGCAGCGTGAGCTGCAACGGCGCGATCAGCCCCTCCTCGACTGCGCCGTTGCTGGTGTTGACGCTGTCGCTCGGAATCTTCACATATGGGATGACCGCGAGCGCGGCTGAGCCGCCGTCATTGCCGAAAAGATTGATCTTCGATTTGACAAAGACGTCGCCGAAGCCGGAGCCCCGCGCCACGACGGCGCCGGTGGCGTTGCTGGTCGCCACGAGATTTTGATAGCCGTTATATTGCAGCTCAAAATCGGCCCAATTGGTCAGACCGAATTTCCACACCGGATCGAACGCCTGGTAGAGCCGCGTGGTGACGCCGCCGACATTGGTCTGCGAATAATTTACAATATCGGTTTCGTACTGGAAGTGCCCGGCATCGACCGTGGTGGCGGAATCGGCCTTCGGCGGCCGGTCGGGCGAAAACGCGCGAAGCTCGCTGTCGGGCGTCGGATTGAAGAAGGTGTAGCCGCTTTTGTCCGGCGCCGGCTGTTGCGCGGCCGGCGGCGCGTCCTCCGCCCGTGCGGCGCGGTCGGCCGCGGCACAAAAGAACGCGACCCCGCACACGATGCGCGCCAACGACGATTTTGCGAACCCCGGCACGAGCGCCCCTTCGCTTCAAGGATAGCGCGGAATTGAGCAAAACGAAATCCGGGCGAGCCTCGCGACCGAATCCCGGATTTTGCTTCCCGCTTTCGCGCTCCGCGCTATAGCGCGACAAGCCGCTCAATCCGGGCTACGCTGGCCGTTCGCGCCTGCCCCGGGAGAGACCACGCATGAGCAACGGCCCCTACCTTTCGCTTGTACAGCTCGACGAGCGCATCGCCATCGTTCGCGACAACATCCGCCAGCTGATCGAGCAGGCGGCCGGCTTTTCCGGCGCCGAGGACGAGGAGCGCAGCGCCGAGCGGATCGCGCAGCAGGAGAAAGAGCTGCAACGGCTGATCAAGGAACGCGACGCGCTGCAGAAGAAAGCGAAGAAATAACGGATCGCCCGTCGCCCGCAACAATTTGGCTTCGCGGAACCCGTCGCCGACCGGCCGCACCCCTCAGCCCGGCTTCTTGCTGCCCAAGGCCCGCACGCTCGGTTGATCGACCAGCAACTCAAAGAAGATATCGGCATTCGGGCAGAAATTCGGGGCAACCAACGGTGACGCCGAGAGGCTGTCGAGCCAGTCCCGGCAGGCCTGTTTGGACGGACACGCTTGGCAGCGGCGGAGCGCGGTTGCGTAGCTCAGGCCGAGGCGCGGTGCCTCGCTGCCGCCTGGCTCAAGACCGAGGCGCTCCATCATCTCGCAGATATAGATCGGACGCTCGCGTGCGGCGGGTGCAGCCATGATTGCTACTCCCTTCATTCACAAAATTAATATGAGACAGTCTGCCGCGACGCTCTTTGATGCAAATCAAAGGTTAGCGTAGTCCTCACACATACTTCGCGTTCCGCTCCAGAAGCTCGATGGAGATGCCCTGCGGGCCGCGCAGGAAGCAGATGCGCAGCCCCGGGCGGACGGTGAACACGTCGCGGGTGAATTCCGCGCCTTTCTTTTTCAGCTCGGCCGCGACCGCGTCGATGCCGGTCACATGCAGCCCGAAATGGTCGAGGCCCTGATAGGGCGTCACCGGCGGCGGGTTGACCTTGTCGGCCGCGCCGACCGGCATGATGAAGACATCGGCGCCGCCGAGCTTGAGATCGATGCGCGGCTTGCCCTGCATCGTCGAGCGGATCACCTTCGCGCCCAGCATGCGCTCGAACCAAGTTGCGGTCGCCTCCGGATCGGGGCTGCGCAGGTGGATGTGGTCCCATTGAACGTTCGGCGCGGTGTCCGGCATGGCTGAAGTCCTCCCCGCCGCAAGCGTAGCGCGAATGGCGCGACGCGCAAACGGCGAGCGGGGCATGCGTGCGAGCGACGCATGCGTGCCCTGCATCTCCATGCGGGCTTGTTTTGATCGAAATCAAATCTTTGCGGCATTGAGAAGCGCCTGTTCTTTTGCAGGATTCGATTGGTCATGCGCGCGGCACCATGCGGTCATGACGCTTCACAAGCCAAGGGAGGCGCAAAATGCCGATGAAATCGCAGTTGCCGAGACCGATCCGTCTCACGGGTCTGGCCGTGGCCGCCTCGTTGCTGCTTCTTGCCGCTGCGCCGGCCAAAGCCGAAGAGCCGATCAAGGTCGGCTTCGGCATGTCGCTCACCGGTCCGCTCGCCGCCAACGGCAAGATGTCGCTGGTGGCTATGCAGGTCTGGGAAGCCGACATCAACGCCGAGGGCGGCCTGCTCGGGCGGCCGGTCAAGCTTGTCTATTACGACGATCAAAGCAAACCGGCCGAAGTGCCCGCCATCTATTCGAAGCTGCTCGATATCGACAAGGTCGATCTGATCGTCAGCGGCTATGCCTCGACCCAGATCGCCGCGGCCATGCCGGTCGCCATCGGCAAGAAAAAGCTGCTGGTGAGCCTGTTCGGCACCGGCATCAACGACACGTTCAAATACGACAAATACTTCGCGATGATCCCCAACGGACCGACGCCGAAGCCGGCCTTCACGCGTGGCTTCTTCAAAGTGGCCGAAGCGCAAAATCCCAAGCCGGAGACGATCGCGCTCGCCTATGCCGACGCCGAATTCGGGCAGAACGCATGCGAAGGCGCGCGCGAGAACGCTCAGGCATCCGGATTCAAGATCGTCTACGACAAGAGCTATCCGCCGGCGACGGTCGATTTCACGCCGATCGTGCGCGCGATCCAGGCGAGGAATCCGGACCTGCTGGTGATCTGCTCCTATCCGCTCGACACCGTCGGCATGATCAAAGCGGTTCATGAGATCGGCTTCAAGCCGAAGATGTGGGGCGGGGCGATGGTCGGCCTGCAGGCGACCGCCTTCAAAACCCAGCTTGGGCCGCTGCTCAACGGCGTCGTCAATTACGAGACCTGGCTGCCGGTGAAGTCGATGGAGTTCCCCGGCTCGATGGAATTGCTCAAAAAATATCAGGAGCGCGCTGCCGCCGCCGGCACCGACCCGCTGGGCTATTACATGCCGGTGTGGGCCTATGCCGATTTGCAGGTGCTCGGCCACGCGATCGCCGCGACCAAGAGCCTCAACGACGACGTGCTCGCCGCCTATATGCGCCAGGCCACGTTCAAAACCGTGGTCGGCGACGTCAAATTCGGGCCGCTCGGCGAGTGGACGGAGGAACGCACGCTGGCCGCCCAATTCCAGAATATCAAGGGCAACAGCATCGATGAGTTCCGCGATACGAAAACGGAAGTGATTGTTTATCCCCCGCAATTCAAAAGCGGCGAGGCGATCTATCCTTACGAGAACGCGATGGCGAAGTAGCAAGCGTAGCCCGGATTGAGCGGCGCGATATCCGGGCTGCGACTTCTTTGCGGGTCAGGGCTATGGCCGCCGTTGCCGTCAGGCGTGGAATTTAATCGACGCATGCGTGCCGTCGCAAAACGGCTTGTTCCGCGATTCCCCGCAGCGGCACAAAGTCACCCGGTTGCGCGTCTCGTAGGTAAAGCCGTCGGCGGTGACGAGCGTCATCCCGCCGCGCAGCCAGATCGGGCCGCTGCAATTCTCCTGCGGATCCTCGATCAGCCCGATCGAGACCGGCAATTCGCGTTCGACCGGCGCTCCCGTCGCCTTGTCCCAGGCCACGAGCCGCCCGGACGGGCAATCATTGACCTGACGGAGAAACATCGCGCGCACCGCCGGATCGTCCGTGGCGGCAACCTGCGCCCACACCTTGCCGTTCGGATCGCAGAAGCGGGCGAAGGCGCAAAGGCTTTCCACATCCGTGAGCATCAGCGCCGGCCCGTCGATCGCCGTCGTCTGATCGATATAGGGTTCGCGGCTCGCCGTCTCGGTGCCGTCGAAGCCGATCCTGGCATGGGTGCCGTCGCAGAACGGTTTGTTCTTCGAATGACCGCAGCGGCATAGAGCGTATTTCTCGGCTTGAAAAAAATTGCCGCTCTCCGTCCAGGCCGTGGAATCGCCGTTGGCGTCTGCGGCGATGGTTTGCTTGGACAGCGGCACGCCGCCGGTGACGATGTAGGGGCCGTTCTTTGACACGGCGACGCGGGCTTGCGATTTCTTGCGCTCCATATCTCGCCTCCTGCGCGCTCAAATCTGTTTCGCCTCTCCCCGTTGGGGAGAAAGAAAGAAAAATCGGCGCGCGCTACTTCCCCGCGGCCTTGCGCAACGCCGCGTTGATGCGCTCCTGCCAGCCGGGGCCGTCTTCTTGGAAAAAGTCGAGCACGTCGCGGTCGATGCGCAGCGACACCATTTCCTTGACGCCGGGCAGCGACGGCGGCTTCGGCGGCAATTCCGGCGGCTTGGCGGTCGCGGCCTTGAACGCCTTCTCGGCGAGCGAACGGGTATCGGGCGGGCGTCGGGCCATGGCGGGATTATAGCAGAATTGGGTGTGCGCTGCCGCCCCGATCACTTCGGCGGGGCGGGGCTCACGGGCCGATGTTTCAAATGATGGCGCGGCTTGGGAGCGCTGTTGTCGGACGGCGGCGGCGCGCCCGAGCTCTTGAGCGGAGCGCTCGTCGGTCCCATCGCCAATTTCACGGCTGTGCCGGTCGCGGAATCGAGCGCCGGCGCATGCTGCGGAATTGCCTTTGCTAACGCGGCGGCCCCGACCAGCGGCAGAACGCGACGGCGCACAACGCTCATGATCCGTCTCCAGCGCTGAACGGCCGCGGCAAGAAACTAAGTGTACAACGCATAAGTGTAATTGTTTTGCGGTTCGGGCGTAAAGACGGCACGCGCGGCGCGCGGATCGAGCAACCGCCTCGGCGGGCCACGCTATTGCTCGCCTATGCTACTATCAACATCGTCTGTCGCCGCGTGCGCCATGAGCAACCTGGGAGCGTCATGAACGATTTGCCGCAAACGCCGGCGCGCCGCATCACCGTGCGGGCGCTGTTGCTCGGCGACCGAATCGAGACCGCCGGCCTCGAACGCAGCGATGTCCTTTCGACGGTGCCGCTGGCGTTTCGCGCCGGCGAGAACGGCGTCGTCGCGCTGTTCCGCTACGGCGTCGCGGTCATGGTCGGCATGTCGCCCCTGGAGGAGGAGGCGGTCATCGGTCGCCTGGACGGCCGCGTCGTCAGCCCGGTCAGGATGCGCGAAGAGGAGACGGCGCAAATCGAGATCGCGCCGGACAAGGAGGATCAGTTCACGCCGGCGGGAATTATCGTCGTGAAGGCGCTGACCACCGAACATACGCTCCTGATCGCCGACGCGCTCGCCACCAGCGTCATCCTGGCGCATGACGAACACGACGTGGATAAAGTCTTCGACGTGATCCAGCCGATCGCCCGCGAGCTCGCGGAGCACGGGCGGCCGCCGGGCGGGCGGCGGGCGATCCTCAAGCACATCGGCAACGCGCTCCTGGTGCAGCATCGCGTGTCCGGCCTGGTCGCCGTGGCGGAAAAGCCCGACGTGCTCTGGGAGCGGCCGAGCCTGGAGCGCTTCTATGCCCGGCTCGAAGATGAATATGAATTGAAGGAGCGGGCGGACGTGTTGACCCGCAAGCTCACGGTGATCTCCGATTCCGCCAAGGCGTTTGCCGACATCATCGATACCGAGCGGTCGGCGCGGCTCGAGCTGATCATCGTCGTGCTGATCGTCGTGGAAATCGTGATCGGCGGATTGCAACTCTGGATGCATTAGCCCGCGCCGCCGACGAGCGACAAGTCACGCGACGGCCCCTTCGAAGGTGACCAGGGTGTCGAATCGATTGTCGCAATTGTCGCACAACCAATAGTGGCGGATCTTCACGACGCTGAGACACTCGGAAAATTCCGGCCGTTCGGGCGCCATCAATAATTCGCCGCACTTCGGACACGACGGCCGGCCGAAATAGCGTTCGTGAAGGTAATGCATCGGCACGTTGACGTTCAGTGTCATGACGAATCCCTCCGTGCTCGGATCAGTAGCTTGACTACCTATTCTCTGTGTCATCCTCGCGGTCGCCGCTTCAATAAAACGTGAAAGACGTCCGCCGCATTTGTTGAACTTTTCGCGTCAACGCAACGTCACAAATGGAAAAAGCCAAGGAGTTTCCGGCCGATCGCGGCGCTGCGGCTAAAAACTGTGCACGGAACCAATTCCGATGCACAGCATGCGCGTCGTTCATTGGCCTTATTCCGCCGCCTTGCTCCCGCGCTCGCAGCGATAACGTGCGCGCTCCAATGCGGCGTCGATGACGGTCGCGATCTCGGCGGGCAGCGTGCAGTCCGGCGCGGCGTTGCGCGCCGGATAGGATGCGTCGCAATAGGCTCGCGGCAAATTCAGCTTGCCGAGGCAGTCGGCGCGATCGGCGGCGGTTTTGTCGGCGAGACGTTTGCACTCGGCCTCCTGTGACGCCGCGCGGGCGGCGGCGGCGCTGCTCAGGCAGGCCTGATACGCCGCCTGCGCCGCGGCTTTCTGCGCGGCCGCCCTCTGCTCCGTCAGTTGCTGCGCCAGGCGTTGCCGGGCGGCGCGCTTTTCCGCTTCTGTTCGCGCCTCTGACAGTACCCGCGCATTGTCGGGCGCTACGACCGGCGGCGTATAGGCCACATAGTAATAGCCGCCGCCGCAGACGGCGAGCAGCAGCGCCGCGCCAAGGCCGAGCCTGAGAAGACCTGCGCCCATGCCTGCCGCCCCTACCCCTTCGCGCCGGCGCTTTTCGGACACTTGAGGATACATCGGCGGGTTCCGGCGCAAAAGCACATGGCGCCGGCAGAAATCGGGTGGGATCGGGCATCGTCGGCTGCGAGCTCGCCTTGGGCGCGAAACTCGAGGACACGATCGCGCGCCTGTTCGCCGATCCGCGCGCGGCCTATCTGCATGTCCACTTCGCCGCGCCCGGCTGCTACGCCGCCCGCATCGAGCGAGCCTGAGATTGTCGAACCGCTACTCGCCCTTGCGCAGTTTCGGCTGCGGCCCGCCAAGCCACAGCGCGGCGGCGACGACGAGGGCAATGACGCCGACGGCGGCGGTAAGGTTCTCGATCGAGCGCAAGAGAAATGCCGCGCCCAGCGCCCACAGCGATGTCGGCTCCTGATCCCAGGCCACCGGCATCACGTCCCACAGGAACGCCCGCCGCAGCGCCAAGGCGACGGCGAGAACCACCGCGCTGAGAAAAAACAGCCTGAGGACGACCCGAACCGACATCGCGTTGATCTCATGCTCATTCGGCGCACGAGCCATACGCGAACCGGCGCGGCGGCGAATTGATGCGGATCAATGAGCCTGTCGAGGAGCCGTCGTCTTTACCCCTCACCCCATTGCCGGCGAAGGCGCAAGGAACCTCGCTCCGCAGCCGCGAATTGGGTATGAGTCCGCGGGCGAGGTGAACCATGGCACATGTGACGTATAAGGTGGTGCGGCACGAAGACGGCTGGGCCTATACGGTCAACGGCGCATTTTCCGAGAGCTTTCCCACGCACGCAGAGGCGCTCGGGGCGGCGCGCCGCGCCGCCGCCGAGCAGCGTGCGCCGGGCCAGACCGAGACCATCGAATACGAGGACGAGAAGGGTAAATGGCACACCGAACTCGCCCTCGGCAGCGACCGGCCGGACACCGACGTCGAGGATGACGGTTAGTCTTAGAACGGGGCGCGGAAATAATGGCAGCGATAGGGGCCGACGACGAAGTCGCGATAGCACTTCACGACGCCATTCCGGGTGCGGCGTTCGGCATATTGCGCCTGCTGCACGGGTGAAGTGGCGGCGGCTTCTTTCACGGCCGTCGGGCTGGCCGGTACGGCCCCCGCGCTCTGGCTGCAAACGAGCCCTACGCCGGCGGCAACAGTCAACGCAAGCAACGTCTTTTGCATGGATTCCTCCTGATGGGTGACCCCCGCAACTAAACTACCGCGATACCATCCCGTTCCACAAGGCCGCGACGGTTGTTGCGCCGGATTCAGCTGGCGTTTTTGAACGCCGCCAGCCGCAACTTCAGCGCGCCGCCGAGCCAGGCGGCGTGCGCGGTGTGGTCGCGATAATCGTCGCCGGTTTCCGGATGCAGGAGCACGGTCAGGCCGTCGCGGTTGAGCATCAGCCAGGGCAGAAACGCCGCCAACATGCCGGCCGGAAAAGCGATCTGGTACATCGACCGCGGATGCGGCCCGACCAGCGCGTCATGCCAGCGGCCGAGGCGGGCTTGCGGAAATTCGACGGCGACACGTTCGCGCAAGCGTTCGGCGCGGTCGCGCGTCTTGCGCGGATCGTAATAAACGTGGGCGTGATACTCCGCGATCGCTTGCGGATCGAGGCGCGGCGGGGCCGTAGCGGCAGCCTTGGGCATGGCGTAATCGGTCCCCGATCAATTCGGATAGTCGAGAATATCGCCTTCGACGATCGAGAGGCCCAAGCCGGGATCGATTTCCTGGATCAAGCCGTTGGCGACGACATTGTCGTCCGAACCGATTGCCATCGGCGCCTGCGGCGGCTGCGACACCAGATCGCGGTAGTTCTTCATCGCCAGCTCATCGCCGACGAAGACGCATTTGCAATAATCGGGATCGACGTAGAGAAAATAGCGTCGGCCGTCCTTGCTGCGGCCGACAAAGGCGCGCGGCGGCAACAAGCGCAGGCGCTCGAGCTGCGCCGCCGTATTCGCCGGGCGCATGACAAAGCCGACGTCTTCGAGCTTCATGTCCCTGCCCTCCTGCGCTTCCTGGCCGGAAGCGGCGCCGCCGCACAGGCCGAGGAACAACAATGCGAGGATGCCCCCAGATCGCCGGTGCATGGCGGCGCTCACGGATGCGGAGCGCTGTTGCGCACTTTGCCGAAATGGCGGGCGAGCCAGAGCGCCATGACCAGCACGCCGAGCAAGGTGGCGGCGGAAACGCCGGGCGGCGGCGGCAGCGGCGGGAAGAAGATGCGCAACAACACGCCGCCGACCAGGAAGTTGAACCAGCCCCAGGCGACGTTCACCAGCGCCGAAGATTCGCCGACGCCCCGCGGCGAGGCGAACGGCGTCGGGAATTTGTTGCCGCAAATGCCTTGCAAGAAATGCGGCACGCCGTTGGCCAGGAAGGCGCCGGCGACGAAATGCGCGAGATAGTCATACCACGGCATGACACGGTCCTTTGTTGCCCTTACGCGCGACCACAATAAAGCTTTCCGGCCGCGCCCGCAGCCTGCACAAAACCCGCTCCGGACATTATCGCTGCGCGGCCTGTGAACGCGGCTGGTAGAGGCCCGCCAGCAGCACGGCGAGGATGCCGGTGAGAAAGATGCCGTCGAAGGTGCCAGCGCCGCCGATGGAGGCGACCGGCGCGCCGAGGCCCGCGACCTTGTCGAGATTGGTGAGATCGGCGCCGATCAGGGTGCCCATGCTGCCGGCGATGTAAGCCAACGACGCCGCGTTCTCGCGCGAGAGCAGCAGCGCGACCACCGCCGTCGCCAGCGCCGGCAGGAACACCGGGACCGCGATGCCGATCCCGGGCACGGGATTGGCGAGCCAGTGCAGGATGAGCGCCACGGCGGCGGTTGCGATCGCTCCCTGCACCCATAATTGCCGGGTGACGAGCAGATAGATCGACATCACGGTCGGAATGACGGCGCCGCCGACATTGATGGCGATCACGGTGCCCACCTGGCTGCCGACCTCCGGCACGATGTATTGCATGCCGAAAAAGCCGATCACTCGGTCGGACTGCAACGGCTCCTGCGGCAGCACCGCGATGGGGATGTTGAAATAGCTGCCGATAAGGGAGCCGAACAGGAGCCAGATCGCGGCGGCCGGGCTGACACCGAGCCGCAGATACGCATTGCGCAGCGCGCGGAACACCAGCAGAACGACGAACAGGACGAAGAATAAACCGACGAGGATGGAAAAGAAGCCCGGCGCCAGCGGCAGGTAATGAAGTTGGCTCAGATGCATTGGCGCTGCTCCGAATTTTCGTTAAGCACGTTAATGCGGCCGACTGGAAGTTCCTAGCGCATGATCCGAAAAAGTGGATACCGGTTTTCCGAAAAAGATCATGCGCCACAAAAATGATAGAGCGCCAATTCATTCAATCCGAAGCGATTGCGCTCTAGAGATGGCCGGCGGAGCGAGCGGAGGTTGTCCATGACGGAAATCGCGCCATCGCGCGAGGTTCCGCTGCCGCGATGGGTGCCGGCGCTGCTGTCCTTCGTCGCCGGCTATGTCGACATGTACACCTTCCTCGCTTTGTTCGGCCTGTTCGTCGCCCAGGTGACGGGCAGCTTCGTCACCGCCGGCGCCCAGCTCGTGGTCCACGACGTCGGCATAACCGGCAAGGTGATCGCCATTCTCGCCTTCCTCGTGGCGGCGGCGCTGACCGCGGGATTGATCGGGCTCATTCGCAATCTCGGCGCTGTGGCGCTGCCTTGGATGCTCGCCTTCGAGACGCTGCTGCTGGCGATATTCTGCGTGCTACTGCTCACCGGCCCGCCGGTCACCGGCGCCAACGACTGGCACGGCGTCATCGCCGGCCTGTTCGCCGCCATGGCCATGGGCACGCAAAGCGTCATCGTGCGGCTGTTGATGCACGGCGTGCCGCAGACCAACGTCATGACCGGCAACATGACCCAGCTCGGCATCGAGAGCACCGGACTTCTGCTCGCCTGGTGGCGGCTGGCGCGAGACCCGGGCGACCGCGACAACGAGCGCGAATTCACAGCCGGGCGCGCGCGGCTCATCGTCGTGCTCATGATCGCGGTCGGTTTTATTCTCGGCGCCGTGTGCGGTGCCGTCGCCTATGCGGAAACGGGTCTTGCCGGCGCGCCGGTGGCGGCGGCGCTGGTCGGCGCGCTCACGCTGTGGTCGATGTGGCAGCTGCGGTAATAGTCAGTATACAAATACGAATACACGGAGGCAGAATGAAACGCAGCACGCAACACATCATCACCACGCATGCCGGAAGTCTTCCCCGGCCGCCCGACCTCATCGCGCTGAATCGGAAACGCGCTTCCGGAGAAAAGGTCGACGACGGCGCTTATGCGGCGTGTCTGTCCTCCGCCGTCGCCGCGGTCGTGGCGAAACAGCGGGAGCTTGGCATCGACGTCCCCGGCGACGGCGAATTCGGCAAGCCGATGACCGCGACCTACGACTACGGCCCGTGGTGGAATTATGCCTTTGCGCGCATGGAAGGGTTCGTGCCGGCAGAGTCGGTACCGGAATCCGGACACAAGAAATCCAGCGTCGCCGATCTTGCGCTGACCGCGGTCCGCAACCGGCGCGATTGGCAGAAGTTCAGCGAATTCTATCTGGATCCGGAATCTGCCGGCACCCTGGTCGGCAGCGCGCCGCGGCGGACGGCCCGTCGTCCGGTCTGCACAGCGCCACTCAGATACATCGGTCAGGTGGCGATTCAGGCCGACATTGCAAATATCAAGAAAGCGATGGAGGCCGCCGGCGCCGAGGAGGGTTTTATCTGTTCGATCGCTCCGGGAAGCTTCGCCCGCGGCGAGAACCTCTACTACAAAACGGACGAGGAATTCGTCTTTGCTTCCGCGGAAGCCATGCGCGAGGAATATAAAGCGGTCACCGACGCCGGCATCGTGCTTCAGCTCGACGATCCCAGTCTGCCGGACAACTGGGATATGATCGATCCCGAGCCGCCGCTCGACGAGTTCAAGAAATTCGAACGCATTCGCATCGAGGCGCTCAACCACGCGCTTCGCGGATTGCCGGAAGATCTCATTCGCTTTCACATTTGCTGGGGAAGCTGGCATGGTCCGCATACGACCGACATTCCGTTGCGGGACATCGTCGATCTGGTTCTCAACGTAAAAGCCGGCGCCTACTCGGTCGAAGCCGGAAATGTCCGGCATGAGCATGAATGGAGAGTTTGGCGAGACGTGAAACTGCCGGAAGGCAAGCTGCTCATCCCCGGCGTCGTCAGTCACGCGACCAATCTGGTCGAGCACCCGCAGGTCGTCGCCGATCGGATCGTCAGATTTGCGCAAGCCGTCGGACGTGAAAATGTGATTGCTGGCACCGATTGCGGCCTGGGAGGCCGCATCCATCCGCAAATCGCCTGGGCAAAGCTCGCGGCGCTGGCGGACGGAGCAAAGCTCGCGACCCGCGAGCTGTGGTAATAATCGCTACTGTGTGTCACGTACCGATTTGCGAATGGAGTAGGTCATGCCGGATCATCCCGAAGCGATTATCGCAGGTAAGAAACGCCCGTTTAGCGGGGCGGAATACCTCGAATCGCTGCGCGACGGGCGCGAGGTCTACATCTATGGCGAGCGGGTGAACGACGTCACCGCGCATCCGGCGTTCCGCAATTCGGCGGCTTCGGTGGCGCTGCTTTACGATGCGCTGCACGATAAGGCCCTCAAGGACGTGCTCACCGCGCCGACCGATACCGGCTCAGGCGGCTACACCCACAAATTCTTCAAGGCGGCGCATTCGGCCGCCGAGGTCGTCGCGCAACGCGACGCCATCGCCGCCTGGGCGCGCATCACCTATGGCTGGCTCGGCCGTAGCCCCGATTACAAGGCCGCGTTCCTCAACACGCTGGGCGCCAACGCCGAGTTCTACGGCAAGTTTGCCGACAACGCCCGCGCCTGGCACAAGCGCGGCCAGGAAGCGGTGCTGTTCCTCAATCACGCGCTGGTCAATCCGCCGATCGACCGCAACAAGCCGGTCGAGCAGGTCAAGGACGTCTACATCACCATCCAGAAGGAGACCGACGCCGGCATTTACGTCTCCGGCGCCAAGGTGGTCGCCACCAATTCGGCGCTGACCCAATATAATTTCCTCGGCCAGAATATGGGCCAGGAGATCACCGATCCGGCCATGGTGGTAATGTTCATCGCGCCGATGAACACGCCGGGCGTCAAGCTGATCTGCCGGCCCTCCTACGAAATCGCCGCCGCCGCCACCGGCTCGCCGTTCGATTACCCGCTGACCTCGCGCTACGACGAGAACGACGCGATTTTCGTGTTCGACAATGCGTTCATCCCCTGGGAGAACGTGATCATCCACCGCGACATCGAGCGGCTGAAGAATTTCTATCCGCGCTCGGGCTTCTTCGAGGGTTTCACGCTGCAAGGCTGCACGCGGTTTGCGGTGAAACTCGATTTTATCGCCGGGCTCCTTTACAAGGCCGCGCGCGCGACCGGCGTCGAGGCGTTCCGCGGCGTGCAGGCGCAGATCGGCGAAGTGATCGGCTGGCGCAATCTGTTTTGGTCGCTCACCGACGCGATGGCGTACAATCCGGTGCCGTGGGTCAACGGCGCGGTCCTGCCCAATGCCCGCGGCTCCGCCAGCTACCGGCTGTTCATGACCGAGGCCTATCCGGCGGTGCGTAACATCGTCGAGAAGGTGATCGCCTCGGGGCTGATCTACCTTCCCTCGCACGCGCGCGACTTCAAGAATCCGGACATCGACAAATATCTCGCCCGCTACGTGCGCGGCTCGAACGGCATCGACTACAAGGAGCGCATCAAGACCATGAAGCTCCTATGGGATGCCATCGGCACCGAGTTCGGCGCCCGTCACGAGCTCTATGAGATGAATTATTCCGGCAGCCACGAGCTGATCCGCGTTTTCCAGCTGCAGCAGGCGCAAGGCAACGGCACCCTCAAAGCCATGGAAGCGCTGGTCGAGCAATGCATGGCCGATTACGACGAGGACGGCTGGCGCCATCCGGCCTATCGCGACGGCTCGGACATATCCGTGGTGGGGAAGGTGTAAGGGCGAAGCGGCACAAAAAATGGCCCCCTCCCTTGCGGGAGAGGGCCATCAACAAGCGTAGGCAATATCAGACCGAGGCGAGCTGCGGCTGTTTGGCCTGCGTCGGATAGTCGGTGTAGCCCTTCGGTCCCGGCGTATAGAACGTGGCCGGGTCGGGCGGATTGAGCGCCGCGTGCGTCTGCCAACGCTCGATAACGTCCGGGTTGGCCAGGATCGGACGGCCGAAGGCGATCACGTCGGCCTTGCCCGCCGCGAGATCGCGTTCGGCGCGCTCGGGATCGTAGCCGCCGGAGAGAATAAGCGCGCCTTTGAACTCCTTGCGGAACGTATCCTTGATCGATTGCGGCACGGCCGGCGCACCCATCGAGGAATGATCGACCTGGTGGATGTAGAGAAGCCCGAGCGCATTGAGCTGCTGCGCCAGATAGGTGTAATCCGCTTCCATCTCCGGGTAGGCCGGCATGTCGTTGAATACGCCGAAGGGCGAGAGTCGGATGCCGACCTTGTCCTTGCCGATGGCCGCGATTACCGCCTTGGCGACTTCGAGCACAAAACGCGCGCGGTTCTCGACCGAGCCGCCGTAGCTATCGGTGCGCCGGTTCGAGGTCGGACGGAAGAATTGCTCGAGCAGATAACCGTTGGCGCCGTGCAGTTCGACGCCGTCGAAGCCGGCGGCCACGGCGTTCTTTGCCTTCGGCGTCGGTGTAAATCTCACCCGCAGCCGCTATCGCCGATGGCGCAACGAGAGTGGCGTCGGCCGGCAGGTTGAGCGAATGTCCGATCCGTCCGGTATGCATCAGCTGGAGGAATATTTTTGCGCCCTTGGCGTGGACGGCGTCGGTGACGCGCTTCCAGCCCGCCGTCTGGCCCGCGGAGAACGCGCCGGGGATGCGCGGATAACCGAGCCCATTTGGTGAGGGCGAAGTTCCTTCGGTGACGATCAGGCCGGCGGACGCGCGTTGCTTGTAATACTCGACCATCAGTTCGTTCGGTACGTTGCCGGTTGCCCGGTTGCGCGTCAGCGGCGACATGACAACGCGGTTCTGCAACGTGAGCGGACCAAGCCTGGCCTGCGAAAACAACAGCGACATGGATTGCCCTCCAAAAGAAAATAGCCGACCCGGCATGATGTGGCCCGTACATGGTGCGGCGCACAAGTGCTCACAAGGTTGAACGGCAAGAGCTTGGCGGTTCCATTACGGCGAATGCGCGATATCGATCCCGTTGTGGAAATTCATTGACCATAAAGACCGCTGCAATCAGCACGATCTTCTGCGAAATGCGCAATTGGCGACGCGCAAGTGTCGCCGGCCCAATGCCGTCTGCACGTCTCCCGCCTGCGCACGGCAGGACTTCGATTCTTGCCCAGGCTCATCGGTGTTACTCTGCGGGGCGAGGCTGGCAGCATTCGCGCATAGCCCGCGAACCGTCGCACGGAGCCATGACGCGGGCTTGACCCCGCAACACAACCTTCTGAAGATGCTACATGCCTGCCGGCCGCGGCTTTGCCGGTCCGCAACAAGAGCTGGGAGACGCGCCATGGACCTTCGCTTTACGCCGGAAGAAAACGCGTTCCGCGCCGAAGTGCGCGCCTTCATGGCCGAAAAGCTGCCGCCGGCGATCCGGGCGAAGCTGATCGAGGGCCGCCACCTCGGCAAAGAGGACATGGTCGCCTGGCAGCGCATCCTCAACGCCAGGGGCTGGGCGGTGCCGCACTGGCCGCGGCAATGGGGCGGCACCGGCTGGGGCCCGGTCGAGCTTTATATTTTCCGCGACGAGATGCAGCAGGCGCCGGCGCCCGAGCCGTTGCCGTTCGGCGCCTATATGGTCGGGCCGGTCATCATCGCCTTCGGCAACGATACGCAGAAGAATCGTTTTCTGCCGCGCATCGCCAATCTCGACGATTGGTGGTGCCAGGGTTTCTCCGAGCCCGGCGCCGGATCGGATCTGGCCTCGCTGAAAACCTCGGCCAAGCGCGACGGCGGCCATTACATCGTCAACGGCCAGAAGACGTGGACGACCTTGGCGCAATTTGCCGACTGGACCTTTTGTTTGGTGCGCACCGACTCGGCGGCGAAGAAGCAGGAAGGCATTTCGTTCCTGCTGATCGATATGAAAACGCCGGGCATCACCGTGCGCCCGATCCAAACCATCGACGGCGGCCATGAGGTCAACGAAGTTTTCTTCGACGACGTCAAGGTACCGGTCGAGAATCTGGTCGGCGAAGAGAACAAGGGATGGAACTACGCCAAATTCCTGCTCGGCAATGAGCGGAGCGGCATCGCCCGCGTCGGCGCTTCCAAGTCGCGCATCCGCCGGCTCAAACAGCTCGCCGCGCTCGAACAATCCGGCGGCAAGCCGCTCCTTGCCGACGAGCGCTTCCGCGCCAAGATCGCCGCCGTCGAGGTCGAATTGAAGGCGCTGGAGATAACGCAACTGCGCGTTGTCGCCGCCGAGCGCCACCGCAACGGCAACACCAAGCCCGATCCCGCCTCGTCGATCCTCAAGATCAAGGGCTCGGAGATTCAGCAGGCCATCACCGAGCTGTTGCTCGAAGTGGTCGGCCCCTATGCGTTGCCCGACCAGGTGCCGCATGACGAAAGCGATCGCTGGAACGAGCCGCCGGTCGGCCCGGAATGGGCCGGTCCGCTTGCCCCGCAATATTTCAATTACCGCAAGACCACGATCTATGGCGGCTCGAACGAGATTCAGAAGAACATCATCGCCAAAGCGATTTTGGGTTTGTGATGATTTCGCTCGTCATTCCGGGGCCGAGCCAACGGGTCCGGCCCGAAGTGGCCGGCCCGATGACAGGCTCCGCGAGGAGCCCGGAATCCATAACCACGGTTCGTGAGTATGGATTCCGGACTTGCCGCTGCGCGGCAATCCGGAATGACAGTAAAGGACTCTGACATGGACTTCGCGTTGAGCGACGAGCAGCGGCTCCTGCGAGACTCGGTCGAGCGGCTATTCGCCGACCGCTACGCCTTCGAGGCGCGCAGGCACTACGCGCAGGAGCCCGGCGGCTACAGCCACGATTTGTGGGCGCTTTACGCCGAGCTCGGCCTGCTCGGCCTGCCGTTCGCCGAAGAGCACGGCGGCTCGGCCGGCGGGCCGGTCGAAACCATGATCGTGATGGAAGCGATCGGCAAGGCGCTGGCGCTCGAGCCCTATCTCGCCACGGTCGTGCTCGCCGGCGGATTGCTGCGGCTCGGCGGCAGCGAAAAGCTGCGCGCCGAACTGATCCCGCGGATCGCGGCCGGCGATCTGACGCTCGCCTTCGCGCACGCCGAGCGGCAGTCGCGCTACGATCTCGCCGATGTCGCGACGAGCGCGCGCCGCGACGGCGGCGACTTTGTGCTCGACGGCGCCAAGAGCCTTGTGCTCCACGGCGACAGCGCGAAAAAATTCATCGTTTCGGCGCGGCTTAACGGCGCGCGCAACGACCATGTCGGGTTGGGGCTCTTCCTGATCGATGCCGCGGCGTCCGGCGTCACCACGCGCGGTTACGGCACGGTCGACGGCCTGCGCGGCGCCGAGGTGCAGCTGGCGAATGTGCGCGTGCCCGCCGGCGCTTCGATCAGCGAGCCAGGCGCGGCCTTTCCGCTGATCGAGCGCGTCGCCGACGCCGGCATCGCGGCGCTCTGCGCCGAGGCGGTCGGCGCCATGGCGGCGATGCACGAAACCACGGTCGACTATATGAAGACGCGCAAGCAATTCGGCGTGACCATCGGCAGCTTCCAGGTGTTGCAGCACCGCGCCGCCGAGATGCTGGTCGCGCTCGAACAGGCGCGCAGCATGGCGATGCTGGCGACGATGATGGCCGACGCCGATGACCCGCGCGAGCGGCGCGCCACCATCTCGGCGGCGAAGGTGCAGATCGGCCGCTCCGGAAGGAGTGTCGGCCAAGCGGCGATCCAGATTCACGGCGGCATCGGCATGACCATGGAGGCCAAGGTCGGCCATTACTTCAAGCGCGTCACCACGATCGACACCCTATTCGGCGACGCCGATCATCACCTCGGCCTCCTCGCCGCCTCCGGCGGCCTGATCGCGGCTTAATGCTGATTTCACCTCTCCCCGCTGCGCGGGGAAAGGTCGGATAGCGCAGCAATCCGGGTGAGGGGGCGCTGCCGCGAGTCTGAGCTTAACGGCCAAGCCCCCTCATCCCGACCTTCTCCCCGCACGCGGGGAGAAGGAGGGCGCGAGCGGCAAAGGAACGGGCTACGACGCCGTCTACTTCCCCGTCTCCCGCCATTTCTGCTCGCGCGCATAGAAGGCCGCGAGCAGATCGGGCCGGTCGTCGCCGAGCAATTCCGGGTTGAGGGTGTAGCCGCGCTTGATCTGCGTATAGCCCATGAATTTGTAGGACGGCCGCAGCGTGGCGATGATCTTCCAGTCCACCGGCAGCTGATCGCGCGGATCGACCGTCTCCAGTCGGTCGCGCTGGTAGATGCCCTCGAACGAGCCGAGCTTCCAGCCCGCGGCGGTCTTGATCACGCGCGAGAAGAAACGGCAATACTGGAACATGTCGAACTCGATGCCGTCGAAGGTCAGGCGATCGAAGATGACCGCCGGCGATTCGACGATCGCGCGGCCGTCCTTGATCTCGAGCCGCGCCGGCATGATCCAGTGCTTGGCCTTGCTCGCCCCCGACGCCATCTTCTTGCGCGAGGCCTCGGCGAAATCCTCGACACTGCCGTCGAACCAGGAGGTGCGCACCGGCGCGTTCGGCACATAGCAGGCGATCATGCCGGCAAAGTCGCGCTGGTCGCGGCACAGCCGCTCGAAGCGCACCAGGTCGAAGATTTCCGTGCGGTCGAGCAGGCGCGTAAGCCGCGCCTCGATTGCCGGTTCGGTCATCGCGTCCCCTCCCCTTTGCGTGATCGAGTATTTTTTGCCCTTGGGGACGCGGGATGAAGGTTTATATTCTCCGCGGCCCATCATTCACATAACCGATAAGCCGGCCGCGCGTCCAACAGACTCCCTCGGTCCCATCAATTCATGACGCCAAAGGATCACGCCATGCCGTTTTCAATGTCGCAAGCTTCGCTTTCGAGTTTCGAAATGAGCCTCAATGCCCTTTCCGCCGTGCTCGACAAGGCGGAAGCGTATATCGCCGCCAAGAAGATCGACGCCGCGGAGCTGCTCCATCTGCGGCTGTTCCCCAACATGTTCACCCTCGCGCGTCAGGTGCAGGTGGCGAGCGATCAAGCCAAGAACGGCTCGGCGCGCCTCGCCGGCGTCGATCCGCCGCGCTACGAAGACAACGAGACGACGATCGAGCAGCTCAAGGCGCGCATCGCCAAAACGCTCGCCTTCCTCAAGACGCTCGACCGCAAGCAGATCGATGCGTCGGCCGATCGTGAGATCACCTTTCCGATCAGCCCGACCAACAAGGGTCACATGAGCGGCGCCGATTACCTCAACCATTTCGTGCTGCCGAACTTTCATTTCCACGTCACGGCGGCTTATGCGATTCTGCGCCACATCGGCGTCGACATCGGCAAGCGCGATTTCCTCGGCGCGATTCCAGTCAAGGTGAGTTGAGGCGGGCGAACGCATGCTCTCAATCACCTCTCCCCGGTAGGGAGAGGTGAAGCCAAGCATCGTTCAACCAAACAAAATCGCTGTTGAATGCCGCCAGCAGCAAATGAATCACCCATAGATTTGAGAAAATCACTAAAGAGTTTTCGGCCTGACAAACATATGATTGGCCGGCTGTAACAGACACTCGTCAATCATTTCCAGGAGAGTAACAATGTCACTGAAGGACATCATCGTTGCGACGCAGGCCGATCTGCGCACCAACCCCGCTCACGCGCTCGCGACTTTTTCCGCCGACTCGCGCCAGGTCGAAGGCCTGCGAAGCGAAACCAAGATCCGCCAGTTTTCCCTGACGGTCGACGAGCCGCCGAGCCTCGGCGGAACGGACACCGGTCCGAACCCTGTCGAACTCGTTTTGGCGGCGCTCGCCACCTGCCAGGAAATCACCTATCGCGCCTATGCGACCGCGCTCGGCATTCCGCTCGATAGCGTCTCGGTGAAGCTCGAAGGATCGCTCGACCTGCGCGGTTTCTTCGCCGTGAAAGACGACGTCCGCGCCGGCTACAGCGAAGTGCGCGGCGTCGTCAATCTGAAAAGCAGCGCCCCTGCCGCCGATCTCGCCAAGTTGAAGGCCGTGGTCGACGCGCACTGCCCGGTGCTCGACATTCTGCGCGCGCCGGTTCCGGTGGAGCTGAAGCTGGAAACCGAGCGGGCGGTCCGGGCGGCTTAGGGCGCGGCGAGGCGCGTTGCGTTGGCAACACGCCTAAAGCGGCCGAGACTATTGAAAATCCGGGTGAGGCTCTCGCGGCCGATCCCGGATTTTTGCGTTCATCTCTTCTCGGTTTCGTGGGGCGCGGACTCGTCACCGTCACAGTGACTTTCGCTTGACATTCGTCTCTCTATCGGTTACGTGGGCAAATCTCG
>JARLIY010000024.1 GCA_031291475.1 Xanthobacteraceae bacterium | reverse complement strand
GCGAATGAGATCGAGCGCGCGCGGATATCCATGATGGCCAGGAGCTCGAACGCTCCATCAATGGGCCGGATACAGAAGCGCAAGACCGACTTTCTCCAAATCATCACTTTCGGCTTGCAACGCGCGGCCGGTCCATACAGAAGGGCCACGCGGGCACCTCAATCGTTCAAAATCGAAATGTCCTTCGCCGAACGCGCGCCCGGCAGCGATTGCACGAAGGCGTACATATCTGCGATTTCCTGGTCCGACACCACTGCCGTGGAATAGGCCGGCATGTCGTTGGCAGGGTCGCGCAACTGAGCTTTAAATCCGTCGAATGGCATGTCGGTCTTGGCAAGGCTTGGCGCCGGACCGTTGAAGGCGCCGCCTTGCCCGGAACGGCCGTGGCAGGTGAAGCAGCCGTCGGCGAGATAGAGCCGCTTGCCGTTCCCGGCATCGCCTGGCGGAGCCTCCTGGGCTTCCAGCAAGGACGAAGCACCAAGGCTGAACGCGGCCGCCGCAAACGCCGTGACGGCGAGGCGTTTGAAATATTTCATTGCGAGTCCCCTCAGCGCGGGTCGGTGACGACGTCCACCACCGCCGGTTCGCCGCGTTTGACGACGGCAACGGCGCGGGCGAGCGCACCCGCAAGGTCCTTCGGGTCGACAATCGGTCCTTCGCCGTACACACCCATGCCGCGCGCCAACGTGGCGAAGTCAATATTCGGATCCGTGAGGGTCGTACCGATATCTGCCCGATCGACACCGCGGCCGTGCCGCGCCGCCATGGCGACCAGATACATGTATTCCTGGTGGTAGGCGCGGTTGTTCTGCACGATGTAAAGCATCGGGATCCGGTGATGTGCGGCCGTCCACAGCGTGCCCGGGCTGAACATGAAGTCGCCGTCGCCGCCGAACGCGAGCGTGAAACGGCCGTGCTTCTTGTTGGCGAGCGCCGCACCAAGCGAGGCCGGCAGAGTGTAGCCGACGCCGGCGCCGCCCGAAAAACCGTTCCATTGATGCGGCTTCTTGAAATCCCACAGCCGGTGCGGCCATGTCAGCCGGATCGAGGTGCCGACCAGTGACCAGTCTTCGTCCTTGATCTGGGCATAGACCTCGGCGCACATGCGCGCGGTCGTGATCGGGCTCGCGTCCCAGCCGATGGTGGCGTCGCTCTTCGATTCCTCGACCATGGCGAGATGCAGCGCAGCAAGTTTTTTGCCGCGCGCTTCGAAGGCCGACTTGCGGCCGGCATCGATCTGGCGCTTAACCGCTTCGGTGAGCGCCGGGAGCGAGGCTTCGCCGTCGCCGGCGATGTCGAGATCGATATCCTGGAAGCGGCCGAAATCCTGATAATTCGATTTCAGATAAAGATCGCGGACACCGAGAGTGACGATCTTGGCGCTTGGCTTGGTGAGCGGGCGCGACCGGCGAACAATGCGGTCGCTGAAGGCGGTTACCGCCCCCCATAGATCATTCATCTCGATCGCTAGAATGACGTCGGCCTGACTGATGATACCGCGGCGAAAGCTTTGATTGAGCGGGTGGCGCGACGGGAAGTTCATGCGCCCGACATTGTCGATCAAGCCGCATTGCAGCGTTTCGGCCAGCTCGACCAGGTTCGCCATGCCCGCCGGCGTGCGCGCCATGCGATCGCAGATGATGACGGGGTTTTGCGCCTCCACCAGCATCTTCGCCGTCGCCGCGATGGCGCCGGCATCGCCCTGCGGCGGCATGACCGGCGCGAGCTTGGGAATATGCAGGATCTCGCCGTCGGGAATCGGGTTCTCCTGCAGCTCGGCGTCGAGTGCGAGAAATACCGGCCCCATCGGCGGCGTCGTCGCGATCTTGTAGGCGCGCACCGCCGACTCGGCGAAATGTTGGAGCGAAGCAGGTTGATCGTCCCATTTGGTGAAGTCGCGCACTAGCGCGCCGATGTCGACGCCGGAATGCACCCAATCCGCGCCCGGCATGCGCTTGTCAGCCTCCATGATGTTGCCGCCAATCACGATGACCGGTACGCGGTCGCACCAGGCGTTGTAGATCGCCATCGTCGCGTGCTGCAGGCCGACCGTGCCGTGACAGGCCATCGCGATCGGCGTGCCTGCGATCTTCGCGTAGCCCTGCCCCATGTGCACGGCGATATCCTCGTGCACGCAGGTGATGATTTCCGGCTTGTTGTTGCCGTGATTGAGGATGCCTTCGTGCAGGCCGCGATAGCTCGAGGCGCAGTTGATGGCGAGGTACTCAATGCCAAGCGAATTGAGCACGTCAGTCATGAAGTCGCCGCCGCTGGTCGTCTGATTGACTGGGTCGCTGCCCGGCGGCATGGTCTCGGCCGCGATCTGCCGCGGGCCAGGAACGGCTGCCTTCAACTGCGTCGGCGGCGCGGCCGGCAGCGCGTTGGCAACCGGCGGCGCGACCGCAGCAGCAGCGCCGATCAAGCCAGCACCCTTCAAGAAATTGCGGCGGGCAGCATCAGGTGACGAGCCGCGCTTCGGCATGGCGTCCTCCCGCGGAATGGCAACAACGAGCCGCGACATGTTTACCGGATTCGTCCGGTTAGCCGGAAATCCCCGGACGAACCTGTACCTTTGAGGCGAAGGGTAGCGATTTTCGGGGCTTCTAGGAAGGCCGGCCGTCTAGTTTAATAACTTGCTGACGCTTAGTTTTGCTCGCGTTGATCTAAATCAAAGATTTCGTTTTTTGCACCGATAGCCTTGCCGACCGATCGGTTTACCCGTTTACCGGCGCGTTCGTTGTTGGTCAGAGAGTGTTTCGGTGCGACCAACGCTAAAGCGTAATGCGCAGTCGTGCAAAATGACCGAGGAAATTGAAGTAAAAAAATGAACGTCTCTTTGCGTGAACGCCTTAACTCCCTGTACGCCGCCTTTAAGCTTGGCAAAATCGACTTTGTCCTGAATTCGTTTGATGACGATATCGAGTTCATTAGTTACTCACCGACCGAGGTATTTCCATTTCTTGGGCACCATCGTGGTAAAGCAGCCATGGCTGAAGTTCTAAAATCCGGTTATGAGGAATTTGAATTCATCTCGTACGAGCCCGTCTTTATGGTTTGCGAAGCAGAGGATGCGGCAGTGGTCTCATTCGCACGATTCATTCACCGCAGGACCGGCCGCTCGGTTTCAACAATGATTGCGCATTTTTTGCGTTTTCGGCAGGGCCGGGTTGTTGAATTGCGAGAGTTCATGGATTCATTCCATGCGGTAAAGCAACTACTCGGACGGGAACTTGATCTTCAAATCGAATAATCGCTGGTGGGCAGTCGCCATCCTTTAGGCATCAGCTTCGGTCCAGACGCAGATCGCCGCTTATAAGTTCAGAAAGGTCGATTTACCGCCAAGGAATTTCAGAAAATCGGCGACCATGATCTGGAGAACACGGCCCGTGGCGTGCTTTTGATCTTCATGAGGGCATGCCGAGCGCCTAATTGCGACCGCTCCAAAATGACCGCGACAGCAGTAGGAAATCCTTGCAATGGCGGTCCGACTGCAGCAACGTATTGAAAGCTATTTGGACCACACTGCAACGGTGGTGGAGCCTTTTTGGATCGACCACTTATTCTTGCCGCTTGGGACGACGGTGTAGCAATTGGTTTCGGCGCCTTTCCAACTCGTGCAAAAGCCCGTCGTGTCGAGTTTCCAAGTGCCGGAGCTTTTCTTGCCGGCCTTTCCACTAGGCTGACGGGTCATTTTCCCGTCCGCGGTGAAAGTCATCTTGAATTGGGTGCCGCTCGTAGTTGAAGCGGTAAACGGTTTGCCGTTGAAGAACGTCGCTTGAACATCGCTCGGCGTCATGCGATCTGCGGCGAAGGCGGAAGCGGAGAGAAGCATACCTACGAAGACAAGTAGACTTGCGCGCATGAATAATCTCTGTCAGCTACCCGGCGGTCATGCGATCCTCGATGTTGTCGGCAACCTTATCGCAAATGTCCGCCAATTCTAGCAATTCTTGCTTGATCAGAGGGTCGTCGGCTTCTTCGGCCAGTTTTCTGTATTTTCGGGCTTCGTCTCGAAGATAGTCATCCCAGTCCATGTGAGGCTCCCAAGAATTCCAGTTAGCGCGAATCACGAACTCTTCCGGATTTAACGGCCTGGGAGAATATTACGGCCTTTGAAAATCATGCTATCCGCTTCGCGATAGTATCGCTGGCCAAAAGGAGACGGCTAAGACCGGAACCGTATGAGGGTTCGGTCAAAGCCGTCCGGCTCAGTACCCCCGTATCGAGCCGAATAAAACACTACGCATTTGGGCCGTTAAAGTCTTGAGGTAAATCAATTAGGGTGGATACTTCATCACTGGGCCAATCGTGACCGGCTTCAGTTAATGAAGTTGCGCGGTCGGACGAAGTTGGCGGTCCTGCATCTTCTTGAAAGTTTAGCTTTTCCAGGCGCTGCGGAAGAATGCGCTGACGATTCGTCTTCGGTTCGCGTCCAACCGAGTTTCCTGCGAGCATTCTCGCTGAGCCGCTCAAGTGTCCAGGGTGGATCCAGGACGAGCCGCACGCGAATCGATGTGGCCTCATGAAAGCGATGACTTAGAATGTCGTTGATATCCTGAAACAATATTTCTTCGAACGGGCACGAGGGCGAAGTCGTCGTGAATTCCACGTCGATGCCCTTTGCGTTCCACTCCGCCCGATAAATCAAACCCATGTCGACGATGCCGATGCCAAGTTCGGGATCGTCGATCTCGTTTAAGACGTCGGTTAGGTCCTCTTGCATCTTGTTTCTCATGTTCATACGGCGCGCGAGTAGCGCGTCTCCTGGTTCGATAAATAGGCATCGAAGACGGCGCATATTGTCCGTACCAGCGGCCGCGCATCTTCGGGAATGGTGATCGTGCCGCCGGAGCGATAAACCAGTCCGCGCCGCGCCAGCGCCTCGATCTCGGACAGCTCGGCGGTGAAGTCGTTGAGGCTCCTGTTCCGCCTCGCTGCGGTAACAGCAAGGTCGACTTCCAGATTACACATAAGTTGCTCGATGATGTCGCGACGCAGGCGATCGTCCTCAGTCAGCGCTCGCCCGCGTACCGTTGCCATTCGCCCTCCCTTAATTGCGTTTCCATAGGCGACCGTACTTGATGCATTCTGAGCGTAGCCTTGAGGCAGAACGCCGATGGCGGAGGTGCCGAAGCCAATAAGGACTGCCGCCTCGTCGGTAGTGTAGCCTTGGAAATTGCGGTGTAGTCCTTTCTGTCGTTGTCGTCGCGCCAGCAGATCGTCCGGCTTGGCAAAGTGGTCGAGTCCAATAGGCCGAAAGCCGGCCTGCTTCAGCACGATCGTCGCGGCCCGGCTCTGAGCGAAACGCTCGAGCGCGCCCGGCAACGCCTCTTCCGGCATCAACTTCTGATGCCGCTTCATCCAGGGCACGTGGGCATAGCCGAACAGGGCAATGCGATCGGGGTTGAGTGCAAGGGAACGTCGCGCTGTCTCGGCGACTGTTTCGATCGTCTGATAAATGAGGCCATACATCAAATCGAGATTGATGTGGACGATCCCCACCTCGCGCAACCAGTCCGCTGTGCGGGCGGTCTGCTCGAAGCTCTGCAGGCGACCCACCGCCTTTTGCACCCGCGGATCAAAGTCCTGCACGCCGAGACTGGCACGCGTGACACCGCCTTCCTTCAATGCGAAGACTACATCGCGTGTAAGTGTACGTGGATCGATCTCGATGGCGATTTCGCAATCTGTAGCGAAGGTAAATGTCCGCCGTAGCGCTGCCGTCAGCCGTGCAAAATCCCGGGGCTGGAGCATGGTGGGAGTGCCGCCGCCCCAATGCACGTGGACTACTCGACGGCGGTCGCCCAGATACCGGCCCACGAGGACGATCTCGCGCTCAAGCAAATCGACATAGGCCGCCACCGGGGTATAGTTGCGCGCTACGGTGGTGTGGCAACCACAATAGAAACAGAGCTCGGAACAAAACGGCACGTGTAGGTAGACAGATACCGGGACGTGAGCCGGCAGCGCGGCGAGCCACTCGGTGTAGGTCGATCCGTCCACGTCAGCGAGGAATTGCACCGCCGTGGGATAGCTTGTATAGCGCGGAATCCGTCTGTCCAAAAATTGCAAAAGTTCTGCTGGCATTGCGCTAATTGCTTGAAACGGTGGTGCGGCGGGTTCGGTACGTAGCTGCTAGCGACCCCTAAGTGGTCAACGAACACGTCGCTTTACCACTCGCCGCGTGCCGCCCAAGGCAACGCATCCAACGCGATGAGCGTGGCGGCGTTCGGGCAATAATCCTTCCAAGCTGGAATAGCGACATCGCGCGCAAGGTCTCTTGCGCACCGCCGGTGACTTTCACACATTGTGCAAACTCCCTGCAGATCCCGGAGCGTTCGAGGCTCGACCGTGGCGACCTCATTTCGATCCAGTTGAAGGGCCGCCATGCGGCGCCGCAATAGGTCAGCCGACTCAGGACTAAGGCTCGCGAGCCTCCGGAACTGTGAAGCAGATATACCGACATCTTTCGCGATGCGCTCTACTTCGTCCTCACAAGAGAATAAAGAACTCTCTCCAGTCCAATTTCGGAACCATCGCAAAATAAGTTCAATAGACGCCCCGCTTTTTTGTCCAACGGATAGCGCTGACATTTGACTCTCCTCTGGCTCCGCCCTCACAATTAAAAAATAGAGGACATTCGATTTTGAGTGCTTGACTAAAATCAAGCTCGCCGCGAAGTCAGGTCTCGTTTCCCGGACCGGTCGGACAATCTTCGGTCTGGAAATGCAATATTAAGCGAGTGGCCCGCAAAGCGGCATAGCAGACCTACCCAATTTGCGTGCTGGAAATATGGGGCATTAAGGCTGGGCTAAATTCGTTTTGCTAATTGGGATGCAAGACTAAGCTTTCTCGAACGCCGCCGCGCGGGCATGCCTACGCCGTGGCACTTGTGTGTTGCGTATCGTGGCGATCACCAACTTTTTTCTCCTACCGCTCGGGGATCTCCGCCGCAGGCTCGATCAGAGCCTGATCTACGACTGGGCGATGCGATGTCCCGTCGCGGCTTATTCCTCGTTCATATTGTATGGCGACGTTTACGGCTTCTGTCAGCAGGTTCTGCAAGATCCGAGCATGTTCGAACGACCCGACGACGGCATGGTCATCGCCATGTTGGCTCGGATCTCGCAGTGGATGTTCGTGGTCCTGCTGTCGATCCAGCCACTGTTTCGGCTGCGCCCGATCGCGAAATCCGAGGCCATCTCGCCTCGTATCGCGGCGCTAATGGCGGTCTGCGCGCCCCTGATGTTCTTGCAGCTTGAGCGGGCGCCGCCAAGTCTTGGCTTTAATCTGCTAACCGTATTCATCAGCCTGCTCGCCAACATAATGTCTGTGGTCACTGTCAGTTTTCTCGGTAGGTCGTTTAGTGTAATGCCGGAAGCCAGGCAGTTGGTGCAAAGCGGTCCCTATGCAGTCGTCCGCCACCCACTGTATCTGTGCGAGATGCTGGCCACCGTCGGCGTCGCCCTGCAATACCGGTCGCTGCCCGCTGTCGGGTTGTTGATCTTGGCAAGTACACTGCAAGTGCTGCGGGCACGCTGGGAGGAAGGCGTACTCACGCAAGCTTTCCCTGACTTCATAGCCTATCGATCGCAGACATCGTTTTTGATTCCGCGCGATCCGCTGCGCTTCTTTGCGTCATTCGTGGCGGATTTTGCGGCGCGCCGCCGTTTGACGTTCGTGGTGGCGTTTATGGTTGCGGTTCTTGTGGTGATGGCAACAGTGCTGCAGAGACTCGTTGCATAAAAATAACCGGCGAGGCGCTGATGTTGGGATTGCTACGGTTCATGTTGGCCTATCTGGTCGTCATCAGCCACCTCGTGGGCAGCGATTATCTGGCGCATTTCGGGTTTTACGCCGTGGTCGGTTTCTTCGTTGTCGCGGGCTTTTTCATGACGTCAGCGCTCAACGAGATATATCGCTTCGACGGGGTACGCTTCTGCATCAATCGCGCTCTGCGACTGTTGCCGCCGTATTATCTGGTGAGCATGATTACGCTTGTCGTCATCGCAGTTGTGCCGAAAGAGGCAGGACAATTTCTTAAATTTTGGCGCGCCGATATACAGCTGCGCGACGTGCTGCTCAATCTCTCCGTTCTGTCGCTTCAGACCTCTGATCCCGCATTCCGCATGGTGCCGCCGGTTTGGTCAATCGCGATTGAGGTCGAGATGTATCTGATGCTGTACTTGGTAATCGCGCGACGATTGGCTTGGGCCTCGGTCGCGCTTGTGGCGGGCCTCTTCTATCATCTAGCGTGCTCCTATGTGGAGTTTCCCTGGGCGGCGCACTACTTCACCGCGCCGTCAGCCGTATTGCCTTTCGCGGCAGGCGCGCTGGTCTATTTTCTGCGCCAGCGCCAGCTGTGTACCATCGGTCCGGGCACCGCCGTCATAGCGTTTGTGGCGTGGTGTGCGAATGTAATGGCCGGCGGTTGGATGTTTCCTGATTCGTATATTTTTGGTCTCGGCTACTACGTCTGCGTCGCCCTGCTCACGATCGTCGTTGCTGGCCTGGCGGGGCGGGAATTCGCTGCGATAATAGTGCGGGTGGATCGGACGCTCGGCGAATGGGCGTATTTCATCTTTCTGGTGCAGTGGCTCGCCGGATTTGCTGTCGCCTTCACTTTCATGCCGGGCCAATGGCGCGGCTGGACGCTGCTCATGGTTGCGACACCGGCGATCATCGGGGGGGGGGAGCGGGGCTTGCGATTTTGAACCGTCGACTGGTGGAACCTCTGCGCGATCTGGTGCGCAAGATGCCGAGGATATCACCGGCCGTAGTTTCAGCGGTCGCAATCATTTATCGGCGACGATCAGTGGAAGTTGAATAGTAACCGAGTCGACGGCACCCCGGACAAAAAAGAGGGCACCAAAGAGCCCGGCGACCTTGACCGCGCCTTTTAATACAAAAGGTTCGCGTTGTGGCCGCTCCTACGCAACTGAGCGCAGTTGGGATTCGAGCTTACAATTTTCCACGGTCCCAATGATATGATCGTCAACGATCTGTGATTAACGGTCGGGAATTCTGGAGCCAGACATGACCCACTCAACGCATATTCAATCGAATCCAACTTCGCGACGAACGGCGACATAAGCCCCTCTGCTTGGTGTAAATTATGGGCCAAGAAGGCTGGCTAATCTGGACTTGTCGGTCTCGAGCGCGCAGATGATGGTGTTGTTTTTGAAGCTAATGCTTGTTCAAGCGCAGCAGCAAGCCAAAACGCGCGAGAGCAAAAAGACGAGGCCGCCAGATGAGCGGCCTCAATTGCTAACATCGGCCGGGCCTCGGCATCTTTGCGTTGCGGGATCGCGGTAACGACCTCGTCCGCAAACCCGCTAAGAAATTGCTCGGCGATACGGATGGAGTTGGAATACCAGCTCGGGAAATCGGCTGTGGTTGCGGACTCAACGGACCAGATAAGTGCAGCGGACCGCCCCTTGCCTGCGCCAAGGTAGGCGTGACGACTACTGCAAACAAAACGACGAAGCGACACAGCTTAGCCTCCGCCGCGCCCACCGCCGCCTTCCCTTTCGCCAAGATACGCTTGCCGGACAGCGGCGTCGGCTCTGATCGTTTCCGGCTGGCCGCTTGCGATGATGCGGCCCTCGACCAATACCGTAAGGCGATCGGCCAGCGCGAATACCGCCTCCATGTCGTGCTCGATCAGAAGGATCGTAACGCTGCCCTTGAGCTGGCGCAGCAGGTGCACCATTTGCGCCGACTCTTGCGGCCCCATCCCGGCCATCGGCTCATCGAGCAGTAGGAGGCGCGGCTCCGTCGCAAGCGCTATCGCGATCTCAAGCTGCCGATGTTCCCCATGGCTTAATTTGTCGACGCGCACGCCGGCACGTTCGCCAAGCCCGACGCGGTTGAGCGCGGCCAGCGCGGGTTTGCGCAACTCGGCTTCGCCGCGTGCGTCGCGCCAAAAGCGAAACGAGTGGCCGCAATGGGCCTGGACGGCAAGCGCGACGTTGTCGAGCGCGGTGAAGTGATGGATCAGGGAGGTAATCTGGAACGAACGCGCGAGACCGAGGTGGCTCCGGCGATAGACGGGAAGTTGGGTGATGTCGGCGCCATCGAAACGGATGATGCCAGCGTGCGCGATAATTTCGCCACTAAGCAAGCCGATCAGCGTTGTCTTGCCGGCTCCGTTTGGACCGATCACAGCATGAATTTCGCCCACAGCGACGTCGAGTGTGATCGCATTTGCAGGGACCAGGCCGCCGAATCGCCGGGTCAAGCCTTCCGTTTGGAGGAGCGCTTTAGCCACGGCAGCGGCCTTCATGAATGCCGCTGCACACATGGTTCGCTGCAAGCAGCAAGACCTGTCCGAGGATCAGCAAATATGGCCCCATCTCCAAGACTTCGGCCATGAAGTTTAGTCAGAGCGCTCGATCTCCGCAGCTTCTTCAAGTTCCAGGATGTTTCGCCGCAACGTACTGAATTTCTCCTCAAAGTCTGGCTCAGAGGGGGAGCCATAGCGATCTGCCAGATGCAGAGCGATATCTGCCCAATCCTCCGGCTGCAGCGCTTTAACCACCGCCGGAAACGCGACGCGCTCCTCTGTCTCCATGTGCTTTCGCTCATGGTCAATGAAATCGCGAATAATATCGTGCACTGACTGCCTTATGAGATCCTCGTCGCTCAGCACGCGCTCAACGGCATGGGCGACGCGCCCCAAACGTTTCGCTCCCTCCCGATGTTCGGCTTGGAGATCGCCGATGGCCGCCGCTGCGACGGGGTCGCGCGCTTGGAACCTCTCGACGATAATATCCTCCTTTGGGTGATGGCAGATATCCGGATAGTTCTTGAAATAATCGATTACCGCGAGGATGACCTCATAATCTGGCCGTTCGCCACGATCGAACACGCTCAACTCCCGTTCCAGAACGCGAAGCAATTTATCGATGTCGCGATGTTCCTGGCGTAAGACATCGATGATTTCTATCATCGTGGCGCTCCCATAGTAGTGATTGAAGCCACACGGTTTGGTGTCACAGCGTCGCGCTATGGCTGAGTCCTCGCGTCGGCACAAATGGAATAGAGAATCCTTGAGTGAATGCGGCGCTTGTCACGACCGCAAATTTAATCCACGCACCAACAGCCGCGAGCGCAAGGCCAGCTACGGCCGCCAATGCTGGCGCGCTCGGAACGAGGAGCGCGCACACAAGCAGCACAGCTGGCAGCGCGTGGCCAAGCAAATGGACCGGAACAGAGATACGGTTCAGTGCTGCGATGGCCGGCGCCGGAGCCCGTCTTTTTAATCGCTCTCGGTAGTGGTCCCAAGCGCCCGCTCTGGCCAGCAGAGCGACGATCGCTGCCGGTACCGCCCAGACAGGCGGTTGCGCGTCGAGGGCGGTGAGCATCAGCAGAAGACCGAGTCCTTCCGCGAGTCCGGTGATGATAATAACTGGCTGCAGAGCTGGCTCACTCCATGCCGGTACACCCTTTGAGGCGTAAAGAATCCGAGCCTGGCAATATAAGAAACCCAGACCGAGGATTGCCGTCGCCGACGCAAGGACGGCGACCGGGAGATGCCCCTGAAACGGCAAAGAAACGAAAGGCTGGTCCAGCACAACTGCTAACGTACCAAGCGCGAGAACCGGCAACGCCAAGAGAGCCTCGCGGCTCATCCACGAGGTCTGCGGGTGAAAGAATACATTCAAAGCGCGCAGCGGTCGCCCGATCTCCAGCCAGACCATCGATAACCCAAAGGCAATCAAGGCGAGCGCCAACGTGCCGGCAAGGAAATAGGGTGAGCCGGACGCAAACGCTACAGCCGCCGCCAAGAGCAGTCCGGTCCCCGACCCGCCGCCGATGAAATTGCATGCCGCGCGACTGTCCCAGTTGTGCTGGAGTCGTGGCGCTCCGCTACCGGTGAGGGTCGTGGTCATGACGGTTCTTGATCCCATAGATAATAGAAGCCCGGGTTAGTGCCTAACTCTTCGTGCATTCGGAAGTGCTTGTTATTTCGGAGGAGCTCAGACACGCGGCTTTGCGGATCATCAATGTCGCCGAAGGCAAGTGCGCCGGAGATGCAAAGATTGACGCAAGCGGGTGTTGCCTCGGGATCCTCGCCCGGCGTCAGGCCGCGCGCGACGCCCGCGTCAACGATGTCCGCGCAGAATGTGCATTTGGTGGCGACGCCGATCAAAGAGTCGTTCGCACGCATCTCCTCGTCGGCTGTCGGCTGGTCGCCGAAGGCGAACTCGCGTTTTTCGACCTTGTATCGCGCCTCGTAGGGGCAGGCGACCGCGCAGGCACTGCAGCCAATGCAAAGATCGTAGACAATTTGTACGACGCCGTCAGGGCGCCTGCGGGTTGCGGTGGTTGGACAGACCCACTCGCACGGCGGATCGGCGCAGTGCTGGCAACCCGTCGGCACAAATACCCGTCTCACGTCGGGATATTCGCCGACCTCCATATCGAGTACTCGCCGCCATTGAACGCCTGGTGGCGTTGCGTTGGCTTGCTTGCACGCCGCCGTGCAGGTCTGGCAACCGATGCATCGGCGGAGATCGGCGACCATGACGTAACGGGTCATGGCTGTGCACTCCCTCGGACGGAGACGCGGACGAGATCCGACCCCGAGCCAGTGGAGTCAGTTAGATCGAGCGACAGGGCCGCCACCGTATTAAGGCTCGGGAACTTCAACTCTTTGGCGTACGGCGTCTTCCAATGATCGAATTGACCGACAATGACGACCGTGTCGGGACGGATACCTTGCTCTAAAACGGCGCAGCCGCGCGTGCTGCCAGTGGTGGAACGAACTTCAACCTGGTCTCCCTGGCAAATGCCGAGATGCTTTGCGGTCGCGACGTTAAGAATGACGCCGCCGTGGCCGCGCATATTACGCCCGACTTCATTCATCAGCGGAATGCCGACGTTATTACCCGCAGAATATTGCATGCTCTTGGTGGTGATGAGCCAAAGCGGATAGTCGGCTGGATCGCCGCCCATTTTGCGTAACGCGCGCTCCCAGCGGGCTGGAACATCGTCCCATACCGGCAGCGGCGCATATTCTTCCAGCTGGTCATCCCACCAGTGAACGTCTTGCTCATGCAGGCGGTTCGCGAGTTCCCGACCGGCGCGGACCAAACGCTCCTGGTAGGGAAGTTCAAAACGCAGGTCGTGTTCCACCATTGTCGGATAAAGGTACCAATCAAGCCGCTTGAACGGCACGGTAAAAAAGCCGTGCTCCTTGAACCAGGCGAGATCTTTGCTCTCCGCTCCATTCGAGAATTGTGCCGACGCGGCCTTGCATTCGGCGTTCCAGATTTCCTCAACGGAGTGCGCGAGATTCGTAGCGAGCGAGAAATCGTAATTGCTGCCCTTGAGCGGCACGCACGCGGCGCCGCGGTTGATTGCGGCATTGTAATGTTCAAGCAATCCGCTGCGGCACGCAAGTTCGGTGGAAATCCAGGTGAAATCGCGAGCCTCGCCCTGCGGCGGTACCGCAGGCTGGCGCAAGGCTACGCCTTGATGTTCCCAGAATTGCTCCACGAACTTCGTGCCGCCAATACGAATGAGCTGCGTGCCTTCCAGATCAGTGGCCTCGGGTAGAAGGATGTCGGCCATGTGGTTTGTTTCATCGAAAGTGTACGCAAAGGCGACGACGAACGGCATTTTGGCCATGGTTTCAACAAGCCGGCTGCTTTGCCAAAACGAGATGGCCGGGTTGCTGCGAAATACGAACCAGAGATCAGGCGCCGAGGGCCGCTGCCAATTCGGCGGTGCCTCTCGTAGGAACATCCAGGCAAGATGGCTGGGACCGAGAGCCTGGCTCCACGCCGAGTCGCCGACCAAAGGTACCAGCGCGGTATGGGCATTACGCGAGGTCGGATGCTGCGCCCAGTGCTGCCGGTCGGTGGCGTTAAGATGCGCCGCCATAAAGCCATCCTCACCGGGCTGCACGCTGGCCAGCCGATTACCGATCGGCTTGTTGAGCCGGGTCGTGGTACCAAGCGTGCCGCCAGGCACCTCCAACGCTCCGACCAGCGCGGCCAGCATCGTGCGCGCCCAGCAGCAATCGTACCCACCCCACCCGTTGTTCACCGTCTTGCCGAGAACGACAGCAACCGGGCGGAACGGCAGGGTACTGCCACCAATGTCGATCGTTTCGCCGACACAAGCGTTGGCGAGATACTCGTTCGCTACCCGGCGCATGGTCGCTGCCGGCACGTCGCACAGCGGTGCAGCCCATTCAGGCGAATAGGCACGCATGTGCTCGACCATTCGCGTGAAAGCCGTCGTGCCGGTGGCTTGCTCATGGCGCCAGTTGGCGCCGTCGGGGCCGATTTCGATACAGTCCTCGACTGTGAAAATTCCCTCCAGCGCTGGAGCGGTGCCCCGTCGGTCGAAAGGAACTGCAGTTGATTGCGCGTTGTCCCAAAGCAGCGGCTTGCGGTCGCGCGGATTGCGCAAATAGTATCCATTCGGCCCGACCAGATACGGCGAGGCGGTGTGATCGCGCAGAAACGCCACGTCTAGGCGCTCCCGCGGATGCTCGTGGAGTAGCACGTGCATCATCGCAAACATAAATGCCGCATCGGTCTTAGGTTTGATCGGCACCCACTCAGCGGAGGCAGCCGCAGTCACTGACAGATGCGGCTCGATCTGCACGCGCTTGATGCCGCGGATACGGGCGTCGGCGTGCCGGCGCACGGCGCACACGCCGGCTGAAACTTCAACGTTAGCGCCAAACGAGACGATATAGCGGCAGAGCACCGTGTCAGCGCTTACCGTGAAGCCACGGTGCCAGAACTCTCCGTACAGATGCTCGGAATGCACACACTTCACGCCTTGTCCCGAGCCGAAGCTGTAATCGACGGCGCCCCAAGCGGAGAGGAACGCCGGAAAGGTGCCCATGTAGCTCTGTGGCGTTCCGCCGTGACCAAAGCTTGCGGCGACGCGAGGCATACCGGCGTCGTCCATGATGCCATGCGCACGAATTTCGGTGAGGCGCGAAGCGATCGTATCCAACGCTTCGTCCCAAGAGATTGGTATGAAACCGGGATCCTCGGCCCGCCCCTTGCGCGGATTCGTCCGCTTCATCGGTGTGCGCAGGCGATGAGGGTTGTAGGTTTTTTGGATCAGGCCCAGGGCACGGACACAAATGCGACCTTCGCCGGGATGAATGCCTTCTGCGGCATAGTTCGGCAGAATTTCCGTCGCCACCCCGTCCATAACCTTAACTGTAAGAAGATCCGGCCCAGCCACGCAATTGTAGCAGTAGCTCGGAACATGCTTCACGGCGTGCGTCGCGCTAACAGCCACAACCATACCTCCCTTTTGTCAAAAACTGCGCTCTGTTCGAACCTAATTGCATTGACTTTAATCAATTCCCCTCGCGGTATTTTCGAAAAAGCCACCCCTGATCTCGGAAGCGGGGCTCACTGCGGCTTCGGTACCGATCAAAAGGAGATCGTGGCGATGCCTGCGCGCCTTTCCTGAAAGGGTTCTTACCTGGCAATCAAGTCGTCGTTCCGCGCAGATCCTTAACCCGCACCGCCTTGCCCTGAGAGCGCGGCACCATGCCCGACCTTTTGACGACGACAGAGCAGGTCACACCGATCATTGATTTCAGGTGCTGGCGGACCTCGTCTGCTTTTCTCGCGATGAATGGTTCATCCGATGGCGCATCGATGGCGAGTTCGACATCGACGGTCATGGCGTCGAGTGGGCCCTCGCGCGTGAGCACGATCTGATAATGCGGGGCGAGTCCGGGGAAGCTGACGAGGAACGCCTCGATCTGGGAGGGGAAGATATTGACGCCGCGAATGATGAGCATGTCGTCGTCGCGTCCTGTCACCCGCATGATGCGGGTGTGTGTCCGGCCGCAGACGCAGGGCTCGTCTGTCAGCGTCGTGATGTCACGCGTGCGGTAGCGGATCATCGGTAGCGCTTGTTTGGTCAGCGTCGTGATCACCAGCTCGCCGGGTTCCCCGATCGGGAGCCGATCGAGTGTCTTCGGATCGACGATTTCGAACAGAAAATGGTCCTCCCAGCCGTGCAAGCCATTCTGCGCTGCGCTGCACTCGCAGGCGACGCCCGGCCCGAGTATTTCCGACAATCCGTAAATATCGACGGCCGTGATGCCTAACCGCGCTTCAAGGTCACGACGCATAGTTTCACTCCACGGCTCGGCCCCGAAGACGCCGCAACGGACCGGCAACTCGCCGACATCGACGCCCATCGCCTTGGCGACCTCGGCAATGTTGAGCGCATAGGACGGCGTCGAGCAAAGAACATCGGCGCCCAAATCTTGCAGCAGCGTGACCTGACGTTCGGTACCGCCGCCCGAGACCGGCACGACGGTGCAACCGAGTCGCTCGGCGCCGTAATGCATGCCGAGCCCGCCAGTAAACAGCCCGTAGCCGTACGCGTTGTGGACGATATCACCGGGGCGGACGCCGGCGCACGCCAGCGAGCGCGCCATGAGGTCCGACCACAAATCGAGATCGCCACGCGTGTAGCCGACGACGGTCGGACTGCCAGTCGTCCCGGAGGACGCATGCAGACGCGAGACCTCTTCGCGTGGCACTGCGAACATGCCAAACGGATAGTTGTCGCGGAGGTCGGATTTCAGCGTGAAGGGAAAACGTACGAGTTCGTTGAGCGACGTCAAATCGTCCGGTGTAACGCCCGCGACATCGAACTTGTGTCGAAAGTGGGGAACCTTGGCGTAGGCGCGTGATAACGTGCTCTTGAGACGATGGAGCTGCAGCGCCGCGAGTTCGGCACGCGGCATGCATTCGATAGCGCGATCGAACATGACTGATTCGGCACAATGAACGGCCGGTTTCATGATACGGGTTTTCGGAGCTAATAAGTCATCCATCATAATTTAGTTTATTAGACCGACGCTGCAACAAATTGACCAAAGTCAAGCGGTCTGTTCGCCGCGCATTCACACGCCGAGATAAGCTTCGCGGACGCGTTTGTCGCCTTGAATATCCGCCGCGGCTCCGCTTGCGATAATCGTGCCGGTCTCGAGCACATAGCCCCGGTCAGCGATGGCTAGCGCTGCACTCGCATTCTGTTCGACCAGCAGCAAGGTCAAACCATTGCGTTTTAGGTCGAGAACGACATTGAGGATTTGATCGACCAGAATGGGAGCAAGCCCCATCGATGGCTCGTCGAGCAGAAGCAGGCGCGGTTTTGCCATTAAGGCTCGGCCGATCGCTAGTAACTGCTGCTGCCCGCCTGACAACGCACCGGCGATGGCGTGCCTCAATTCGGCAAGCATTGGGAACCGCTCGTAGACGAGTTGAATGTCGCTTCCGCAGTTATTCCTGCGCTGGGTCCATGCGCCGAGCTTCAGGTTGTCCTCGACCGAAAGCGGTGCAAACAATTGCCGGCCTTCGGGGACTTGCGCGATCCCAAGTGCGACGCGGGCGTGTGCGGACGTACCCTCAATCGAGCGGCCGTCGAAGCGGATGCGGCCCGCTGAGATTGGCTGAACGCCGGAAACGGCGCGCAAAAGCGTCGTCTTGCCGGCGCCGTTCGCACCGACCAGCGTTACGATCTCACCGGACGCAACCTCGACCGAGACGCCGTGCAGCGCCTCGATACGACCGTAGCAGCTCCTGAGATTCTCAACCGACAGCACCGGCGGCCTCGTGCGTACCATGAACGCCAAGATAGGTTTCTATCACCGCGGGATTCGTGCGTATCTCGGCGGCGGTGCCTTCAGCGAGCGTCCGGCCGTTGGCGAGGACATGAATGCGGTTGGAGACTTTCATGACCAGCCGCATATCGTGCTCGACGAGCACAACCGTGATGTCGTTCCTGACGATGCCACGGATGATATCTTCGATTTCTCCCGTCTCTACCGGGTTGCAGCCTGCCGCCGGCTCGTCGAGCAGCAACACGGTTGGCTCGCTGGCGAGAGCGCGCGCGATCTCCAGGCGCTTGAGATCGCCGTAGGCTAGGTAGCCTGCCGGCAATTCGGCCATGTCTTCGATGCCGACGCGGGCAAGCGCTTTGGTGGCCGCCTCCCGCGTGCGACGGTTCTGCCGTCCAACCGCTGGCAAATGCAGGAGATCGGCGACAATTCCGGTCGCCTCGTGGCGATGTCGGCCGACCATGACGTTCTCGATTGCGGTCAGGTGTGAGAAGATTTGCAAATTCTGGAAAGTGCGCGACAGGCCGCGGCGGGCAAGTTGCTCCGGGGGTAGGTCGGTCACATTTGTGCCGCCGAGCAGCACGCGGCCGTCGTCGGGCGGGTATAGCCCGGACATCAGGTTGAACAATGTCGTCTTCCCGGCGCCGTTCGGTCCAATGATCGCGAACACAGTGCCAGGAGCGACATCGAAGCTCACTGCGTCGACCGCGCGCACGCCGCCAAACGAGACCGACAGACGCTCGGCCGAGAGCGCGGTCATTTAGCTCTCCCGCTGAGCGCGGCCGCCAAACTCGGCACGATCCCGCGCGGCATAAAAATCATGACGCTCATCGTGATCAGTCCCAGTGCCATGTGTTCGTAGTCGTGAAAGAAGGTCAAAGCCTGCGGTAGGATCACCAGCAGCGCGGATCCGACGAGCGATCCAGTGACCGACCCCATGCCGCCGAGCACCACCATGGCGACGAGTTCAATCGAGCGCAGGAAACCGGATGCATCGGGCGTGATGTAACCATTCAGGAGCGCGAAATACGAGCCGGCGACAGAGGCGTAAACTGCCGAGACGACGAAGATCATAAGCTTCTTTTGCGCAACATCGACTCCGATCACGCGTGCGGCTATTTCACTGTCGCGGATTGCGCGCAACGCACGTCCCGTCGGGCTGTCGATCAGGTTGAGAGCGAGTGTTGCACTGACGAGAAAACTGATTGCCGAAACCCAGTACCAAGTGTCAGCGCCGCGCAGTGGCCAATTGAGCAGTGTGAGCTGCGCCACCGTCATGCCGTCCGGCCCGCCGGTCCAGTTCGCTTCATTGGCGAAGACGATGGCGAGCAACACTCCAAAGCCCAGGGTAGCGACTGCAAGATAATGTCCCTTGAGGCGCAAAATCGGCCGGCCGACGACGAACGCTACCAGCGCAGATAGCATGGCCCCGATGGCGAAAGAGAATAATGGCGGAATCCCCAGTTGGGCGGGTCCGATCGCTACCGCGTAGGCGCCGAGCCCCATGAAGCCCGCATGGCCCAGGCTGACTTGACCGGCGAAGCCCATCAGCAGGTTGAGTCCGACGCTAGCGATCGCGAAGATGAAGACGAGAGCCGCGATACGGTAGTAATAGGCGGACGGCGACAGCAGTGGCAGGAACAGTGTGATTGCTGCAAGCGGGACAAGGGAAATCAACCGGTGCCGCTGCCACAAACGAAATCGGTGAAATCGAGCGAGCATGCTTACACTCGCTCGACCGTCGCCTTGCCGAACAATCCCTGCGGCATAGCGAACAGCACGGCCAGGATGACCAGGAACGCGACGGCGTCTTTGTACTCAGCGGAGATGTAGCCGGCCGCGAATGCTTCAAACAATCCAAGCAAGACGCCCCCGACTACGGCCCCTAGAGCGCTGCCGATGCCGCCGAGCATTACGGCAGCGAAGCCCTTCAACGCCAGCAGTGTGCCGGTATTGTAGCTGGTGAGTGTAATCGGCGTGATCAGGATGCCGGCAACAGCGCCGATGGCTGCCGACAGCGCGAAACAGACGCCGACGATGACGCGGATATCGATTCCCACGAGACGCGCGGCGGTCCGATTGGCCGACGTCGCGATTACCGCCTTGCCAAAAAGCGTTCGGTCGATGAAGACCCACAGCAGCGCCACGATGACGACTGCACCAGCAAGCACGGCCAGGCTCTGAGGCAGAATGGCGGCACCGCCAAAGCGGATCGGCGCATCGCCGAAGAGAGGCGGAAGGCTGTGAAAGCGCTTGTCGAATACAATCTCTGCCGCGCCGCGTAGAAAGATTGAGGCGCCGATAGTAATGATGATGAGCGTCACCGCGTCCGCTCCGCGCGCGGTCTTGATGGCAAAATAATACAGGAAAAGGCCGACGGCGGTGGTGAAGAGGATTGCGACAAGCGCGGCGAGCGGCAGCGGCAGACCGGCGTACCCGAGGAAAACGGTTGTCATTCCCCCCAGCATGACGAACTCGCCCTGGGCGAAGTTCACCACATCGGAGGCATTATAGATCAGCGTGAAGCCGATCGCGACAAGAGCATAAATAGCGCCAACGGTGAGCCCGGAAAAGATGAATTGCAAGAACTCCGCCATTGGTGCAGGCGCCTATCGCCGGAGGTCGACCGACCAGAAGAGCGAGCCCTCCTTAGGGGCTCGCGTGCAGTTCTACGAGTTCGAATCGGGTACCAGCGTCCAATCGCCGTTCTTGATTTCGAGCATCCGGAAGGCTGAAAGGTCGAGGCCTAAATGATTGGTCGGGGACATATTGACGATGCCGCCGGTGCCGACATAGCCCTTCGTCTTCTCAATTTCGTCGCGCACCTTGGCCTTGTCGAAGCTGCCGGCGCGTTTAGTTGCTTCGATGAGAATCATCAGCCCATCGTAGGCATGGCCGCCAAATGTGGAGACCGACTGCCCGGTCTTCGCCTCGAAAGTCTTTTCATAGCTGACGACGACCGGTTTTTGCTTGTCGCTTTCCGCAAGTTTGTCGGCGACGAGCAGCGCCGCGGCCGGCAGGCGGACCCCATCTGCGGCTGGGCCCGCGAGGCTGATGTACTGCTTTGAAGCGACACCGTGGCTTTCATAGAGCGGGTATGCGATATCGAGCTGCCGGTAGTTGCGCGTTACGATGGCTGGGCCTTGGCCGAAACCTGTATTGATCACCGCCTGCACGCCGGCCAAGGACTTGATCTTGGTGAGCTGGGGCGTCACGTCGCTGTCAGCTGGGCCGTAGTTTTCCACGTCGGCGATAGAAATGCCGGCTCTCGGCGCCACGGCGATGCATTGATCGCGCATCGACTTGCCGAAGGCTTCGGTCCCGGAAATTAATGCCACCGTCGTCAAATTGCGCCGCTTGAGGTCGGCGAAAATCTTCTCGCATGCCATGGTGTCGGTATGCGGAGTCTTAAAAACCCACTTGTGAACTGGTTCAACTATCTGGATGCCGCCAGCGAGCGAGATGAACGGAATCTGGGCATCCTCGAAGACAGGCATCATTGCCAAGGTCGTGCCGGTGGTCGTGCCGCCGACCATGGCGAAGACCTTGTCTTCCTCGACCAGACGAGTGGCGAAGGTGCGCGCAGCATTGGCGTCGCCGCCGTCATCGTAGATGACAAGCTGTAGTTTCTGGCCGTTGATCCCGCCGTTAGCGTTGATATCCTGGACGTAAATGTCGAGCGTCCTCTTTTCCGGATCGCCCAGGAACGACGCCGGACCGCTGGTCGAGAGTACGGCGCCCAGCTTTACCTGAGCCGAAGCAGAACCGGCGGCAAGCGCGATGGCAAGCCCAACACCGAGTGCGGCGGCAACGCTGAGATTTTTCCTGATCATAGAAACCTCCTCCCGGTTTTGAGCCCCGGTAACGCCATTTGCTGCACGACGTTCCAGCTTCGACCCTATTAGATAAGGCGGTTTTGCCGCTGCCGCCTTGCTTTAAGTCAAGGCTGACTTGCAGCCTTGTGTTTCCTTTTTATTCGTCGCGTAGCGCTCAAAAACATCAACGCTCGCAATTCAATCCTGTGGAGCCGGCGGATCGTCATCTTCTGACCATGCGTCGGACGGCTTGGGATATTTCCGTAAGAGCCGGTATACTAGATTGACGTGCTCGGCTTCCTCTTCGACGAATTCGGCCGCCATCTTCTTGATTTTGGCGTCGTTTGCCGTATCCAGGATGGAGGTGAAAAAGGCCAGCGCCTGCTTTTCACCGGTAAGCGCAAGTTGCAGCGCATGCCATGGCGTCATCAGGTAGTGCGCAGCACCGAGATCGGCTTCCTCTGGACTGCCGCCCTTTTTCCATCGCGCCAGGCGCTCCGCATGTGCCGTCAAGTCGATGTCGCCCGCCATTTTCCGAATTTCTTCGGCATGAGCTCCTTCAGCCCGGGCAAGATCCCGGAACAATTTGACCAGGTCTTGATTGTTATGCGTTTCCATCTGCTCAGTGAGCTCGCTGTAGCGCTGCACGGCATCGGTCTCGATCTGGTAGGCGAGCGCGAGCAGATCGGCGACACTGGTAACCGGGCGTTCGGAAGGCGTCTTGCTCATAGCTCGAAATCCTTCTCTAGATCGGCAAGGTCGATGTTCTGATCTTCCGTCCGCGCCTGATACGGCCGCCGCGCGCCGCGATAGAGGATGCCGATATTGAAGCCGTCGTCGGTCATGATGCGCCGCGCCGCCTTAGCCGGTTCGCTGGTGGCGGTGACCGGCGCCGGATGAACAAGATTCTTCCATTCCCTTTCGTCAGGTCGGAAGGTGACACACGGGCTGAGAATTTCCACAAACGAGAATCCTGGATGGCGGATGGCTTCGACGATAATGCCCGCGGTTTCTTTTGGCTCGCCCGAGAAGGCGCGGGCAACGAAGTTGGCTCCCGATGCAAGCGCGATCACCAGCGGATGAAAAGGATTCAGACCAGTGCCCCCGGGGGACAGGGCGGTATCGAAGTCCGGCTCCGTGGTCGGCGAGGGCTGACCTTTGGTCATGCCATAAACGCGGTTGTCCATGACCACGTAGGTCATGTCGATGTTGCGCCGGCAGGCATGGAGGAAGTGATTGCCGCCGATCGAATAGCCATCGCCGTCTCCGCTCGCCACCACAACGGTCAGGTCAGGCCGCGTCACCTTCAGCCCGGCTGCGATCGCCAACGAACGCCCGTGCACACCGTGGAAGCCGTAGCAATTGGTGTAGGCCGGGATGCGCGATGAGCAACCGATACCGGACACGACGACGATCTTTTCAGGTGGCAGGCCTAGTTGGGCGAATGCGCGCGTGAACGACATGAGCACGTGATAATCGCCGCAGCCGGGACACCAGATTGGCTTCACGTCGGATGTGTAGTCCGCCGGCTTGGTAGCCGGGCGCGTTTCGACGCTCGACATGGTTATCTCCATTCCGTAATCGCACGATGGATTTCGCCAGCCGTGATCGGCAGTGGTCCCGGCCGGTTGAGGACACGAACCGATGCCGGCAGGTCATAGTGGGCCCGCAGATATTTGTGGAACTGGCCGCCATGGGTCTGCTCGACGACCAAGATGCGTTTGGCGCCTTCAAGTGCGGCTGCCATCTGTTGCGGTTGGGCTGGCGCTAGCAGGCGCGGCGCGACGAGGCGGGTATCGAGTCCGTCCGCGGCGGCGCGCCCGGTTGCCTCGCGCGCAGCGCCCGTGAGCGACCCCCAGGTGATGACCGCGAAATCACCGGTGCCTTCGATACTCGCCCAATGGTCGCCGAAGTTGAAGTGTTCGAGCTTGTCGCGCCGCTTGTCGAGCTGCGCCAGATGGTCCGCAGCTCCGCTGGTTGGGGTCCCGCGTTCGGAATGGGTGAGGCCCTCGGCCGTGTATTGACCGCCACGCAATCCAGGAATGGCCATCGGCGACACACCGTTACCGGCTGTGGCATAGCGCTTGTAGGCGCCGGCAATATCGGCGGCAACGGTGCGCGCGCCGATGAACGTGATGTCGGCGGGCCGTTCGATGGCGGCGCGTGATTGCCCCATGAACTGGTCCGACAGGATGATGGCTGGTGTTTGTAGCGATTCCGCGAGATACGTCGCCCATTGGGTGGTGAACATGCAATCGCCGACTGATTGCGGCGCCAACGCGAGATGCGGCGCGTCACCATGCAGGCCGTAGACGGCGATATTCAGGTCGGCCTGCTCGGATTTGGTGGGAATGCCGGTCGATGGACCGGCGCGCATCACGTCCACGACCACGATCGGGATTTCGGCGGATGTAGCGAGGCCGAGCGCTTCGATCATCAGCGAGAGTCCGGGCCCGGAGGTCGCAGTCAGGGCCGGCGTGCCGCCAAAGGATGAGCCGATGATCATGTTGATTGCGGCGAGTTCGTCTTCGGCTTGCAGCAGCGCGCCGCCAACCTTGGGAAGGTTCGGCGCGAGCCATTCGAGAATTTCTGTCGCCGGAGTGATCGGATAGGCGGCGGCGAAGCGAATACCGCCCCGGATGGCGCCAAGCGCAGTTGCCTCGTTGCCCGAGAGCAGCCAACGGCGGTTTGAATTCGCCCTGGGCGTAGCGAGCCGCTTGTCGAAGTCGATGGCCGCCGCTGCGCTAAATCCCAATTTGATACCGGTCAAGCTGGCCTCGATGGCGGCTGGTCCTTTGTCGGCGAGACGGTTCTTGACCGCGGCGAAAACTTGCTCGGTGCTGAAACCCAGGAGACGGCTCGCGATGCCGAGCGCGATCATGTTGGGCCGGCCTTCAGGGATGGTCTTGGCCAAGTCCTTCATCGGCACCTCGACGACGCGGGCGCCGGTTTCGGTGACCATCGGCGGCGGCTCGCCGCCTTGCGGGTCGCTGATCACCAGGGTCTGCGGCCCGATCTTGATTTCCGCCCCGAAACGGTGGGCGTTCAGCCAGTCGATGCCGATCAGCAGGTCGAACTGGTCAGGCAGGCATTCGACCGGATGAACGGCGAGGCGGAGCAGCCCTGCCGCTTCACCGCCGCGGATCTGCGGGCCCAAAGTGCGTGTGTATAGCCCATGCCAACCGGCAGCGCTGGCCGTTTCGAGCAGGGAATTCCCTGTAGTCAGAGCGCCGGCGCCACCGCTCCCGAGAACTGCGATCGAGATGCTCGGCGAGCCTGCCATGGTCGTCACCTCCTGATCGAGTCCGCCCGGCGGTCGCCCGACGGGCAATATCTATTTAAGTACTACAATACGTTTTTCTGGGCTGTTCCTTGACCTTGATCAAGGCGGCGCTCGGTCAATGGACCCAGAATTCAACATAAGGCCGCGTGCAAGTCCGCCGATGGGCTCGCCGAGCGAGCCGGAGGGTTGGTCCCATGAGCGCCAAGCCAGTTCGTTGGATGATGACGGGCGCGGGCAAGCCCATAGTGGCGATGGAATTCGAAATCGGCAAGCTGGGCCCCGATGAGGTTCTGGTCGAGATCGCCGGGTGCGGAGTCTGCCACACCGATTTGGGGTACTATTACGATGGTGTACGCACCAAGCATGCGCTGCCACTGACGCTCGGGCATGAGATCAGCGGCCGTGTTATCGATGCGGGTGCGGATGTGCTCTCATACATCGATCGCGCCGTGATCATTCCGGCGGTCATCCCGTGCGGCCACTGCGATGTCTGCCTGCGCGGCAAAGCGACGATCTGCCCGAACCAGAAGATGCCAGGCAACGATATTCACGGCGGCTTCGCAACTCACATCATCGTGCCGGCGCGTGGATTGTGTGTCGTTGATGAGAACCGCCTGGCAGCGGCTGGAATCGAACTCGCCGATCTCTCCGTCATCGCCGATGCGGTGACCACGCCCTATCAAGCGGTGGTGCAGGCCGGTGTCACGACCGGAGATCTTGTTGTCGTCAACGGTGTTGGCGGCGTCGGTGGCTATGCCGCCCAAATCGCTGCCGCCCTGGGCGGTATCGTTATCGCAATTGATTTGAGCGATGAAAAACTCGCCGCGATGAAGGGGCAGGGCGCCTCGCTCAGCCTGAACGCCAAACAGATGACGCCACGCGACATCAAGGCGGCGATCCAGTCCTTCGCCAAGGAGCGCGGCCTGCGCCAGACCGAGTGGATCATTTTCGAATGCTCTGGCACCCGCGCCGGGCAGGAAACCGCATTCAGTCTGCTTAATCACGGCGCCACGCTCGCCGTCGTTGGATTCACCATGGACAAGGTCGAGGTGAGGCTGTCGAACTTGATGGCCTATCACGCGCGGGCGATCGGAAACTGGGGATGTCCGCCTGATCTTTATCCCGACGTCTTGGAGCTCGTGTTGAACGGTCGCGTCAAGGTCACGTCGTTTATTGAAAAGCATCCGCTCAGCGAGATCAACCATGTGTTCGAAGTAGCCCATGCCGGCGCACTCAAGCGCCGTGCCGTTCTGGTTCCTGCATCGTGAGGAGCTCTCCATGACTATCGAAGCAACCCGCATTATCGCCGCACAGAGATCCGAGCCCAAGGATCACAATCTCGTCACCGAGGCGGTGCGCGAGACAGTTTCCAAAGGCGTGCATTACGAGAAGCGCCGGGTGAAAGGGACGAATGGAAACCCGGTGGCTGGTCTGTTCAACGCCTGGATCACGCTCGACAATCCAAGCCAATTCAATTCCTACACCACCGATATGGCGAAGGCGACGATTCTGGCATTTCGCGCCGCGAGCGCGGCGCGCGACGTCGTCGCCGTGGTTTTCACCGGAGCCGGCGACAAAGCGTTTTGCACTGGCGGCAACACCAAGGAATATGCCGAATACTACGCCGGCAATCCCCAAGAATACCGGGGGTACATGCGGCTGTTCAATGATATGGTCTCGGCGATTATTGGTTGCGATAAACCGGTCATTTGCCGCGTGAACGGCATGCGCATCGGCGGCGGCCAAGAAATCGGCATGGCGTGCGATTTCTCGATTGCGCAGGACCTCGCTCGCTTCGGACAGGCCGGGCCTAAGCACGGCTCGGCTCCGATCGGCGGGGCGACCGACTTTCTCCCCTACATGATAGGCTGCGAACAGGCCATGGTTTCTGGCCTGCTTTGCGAACCGTTCTCGGCGCACAAGGCATATCGTCTCGGCATCATCAGCGAGATTGTGCCGGCGCTGAAAGTTGACGGCAGCTTCGTCGCAAACCCAATGGTTTATACCGATCGTTACCTCGATGAGTATGGGCGCATCGTCCTCGGAGAGCCCAAGACCGGAGCGGCGGCCGCCGAAGGTCAGGCACTGTTGAAACGCGGCACCACCGACCTCAGCTTGCTCGATGAGCGGGTCGAAGCGCTGTGCACGAAGCTGCTCTATACCTTCCCCGATTGCACGACCAAGACGGTCGAGGAGCTACGCAAGCCGAAGCTCAACGCGTGGAATGCGAACAAGGAGAACGCGCGCGATTGGTTGGCGCTCAACATGATGACGGAAGCGCGCGCTGGCTTCCGCGCATTCAACGAAGGTACGCGGGAGACCGGGCGGGAAGTCGATTTCGTGGCGCTACGCCGGGCGCTCGCCGCCAACACGCCGTGGAGCGATGAACTCACCGAAAGCATCATGCCGCGTGCAAGGTCGTAGCCATGACCGGGCCGGTCAAGATCTGGCACGAGGCGGAGGGTCGCTTGCTGCGACTGCGGCTAAATCGTCCGAAGGCCAATCTCATTGATGCGGCCATGGTGGCGGCGCTTGACCGCCAGCTGGCAGAGCATCTCGACAATGGTGAGTTCGGCGCGTTGCTGATCGATGCCGAGGGGCCGCATTTCAGTTTCGGCGCTAGCATCGAAGAACATCTGCCAGGTCAATGCGCCGCTATGTTGGCCGGGTTGCATCGTCTGATCCTGCGCATGATCGAGTCGCCCGTGCCGCTGCTAGTTGCGGTGCGCGGCCAATGCCTTGGCGGCGGGCTGGAACTCGCGCTTGCCGGTCATCTCATGTTTGTTACCCCGGAAGCCAATCTCGGCCAGCCGGAAATGAAGCTCGGTGTGTTCGCGCCGGCCGCCTCTTGTTTGTTGCCGGAATTAGTCGGCCCGCAGCGGGCGTTCGATCTGCTGGTGTCGGGCCGCAGCATCACTGGCATACAAGCGGCAGCCATCGGCATCGCGCATGAAGCGGCCACCGATCCGGAGCGCGCCGCGCTCGCCTATTTCGAGGAGCACCTGAAGCCGAAAAGCGCGAGCTCGTTGCGCCTCGCGGTCAAGGCAGCGCGGCTCGACTACGTCGCGCGCGTTAAGGAAAAGATCCGCACCGTTGAGCGGCTTTATCTCGACGAACTCATGGCCACCCATGACGCGGTGGCAGGTCTCGAAGCATTTATCGCGAAGAGGTCGCCGCAATGGCAACATCGTTGAACCCTTCGGCCACAGCCGACATCGTCGCGCGCGCGAGCGCGCTGTTCCAGGATCTGTCCTTCACGTCCGCGCGCGAGTGGAAAGCCGCGAAGCCCGGCCGTAAGGTGATCGGCTATATGCCGATCTACGTACCGCGCGAAATTATTCACGCTGCCGGCATGCTACCACTCGGCATCGTCGGAGGCGGCGATCAGCTCGAAGTCATCCACGGCGACGCCTATTACCAGAGTTATATCTGCCGCATTCCACGCTCGACTATCGAGCTGGGCGTGTCCGGTCGTATCGATTTCGTCGATGGCATGCTGTTCCCGTCGATCTGCGACGTGATCCGCAATCTTTCCGGCATGTGGAAGATGATGTTCCCGCATGTCTATTCACATTATTTTGACGTCCCGCAGAACTATCGGGATGACATCGGCGGAAATTTCTACGTCAACGAACTGGCAGAGCTCAGGCACGATCTTGGGGAGCTCAGCGGCAAGCCGGTGACCGACGACGCGCTTCGACATTCGATCGCGGTCTACAACGAGAACCGCCGCTTGGTGCGCGACCTCTACGCATTTCGGACGGAACGGCCGTGGCAGGCGCCCGCCGCCGAGGTCTATCTGCTGGTGCGCGCCGGCCTCGTGCTCCCAGTTGAGGAGCATACCGTCATGCTGCGCGATTATCTTGCGGCAGCGCGTGCCGAGGAACGACCGATGCGCGATAACTGCCGCATCGTTCTAACCGGCATGTTCTGCGAGCAGCCGCCGCTCAACCTGATCAAGTCGCTTGAGCTTTCCGGCTGCTACGTAGTGGACGACGATCTCTTGCTGGTCACCCGCTGGCTCACCGGCGACGTCGAGATCACGGGCGATCCGCTCCTGAATCTCTCGCTTGCTTTCCTGCATCATTCCGAGTCGACGGCAGCCAAGTACGAACCCAATCAGAAGGAAAAGGGCCAGCACCTTGTTCGCGCGGTCAAACGGACCGCGGCGGAAGGCGTCATTTTTGCCGCACCGAGCTTCTGCGATCCGGCGTTGCTGGAGCGACCGATGCTCCAGCATGTGCTCAAGGAGGCCGGCATTCCTTATATCGCGTTCAAATATGCCGAAAATTCCGGCCAGATGCAGCCGATCAGGGAACAGGCCGGCACGTTCGCCGATTCGATCAAACTATGGAGCGCAGCATGACGACGCAGACAAAGTTTGTCACCTCCAGGGCACCGGCGAAGGAGGTCGTCAAGGATGCTTCCATGGTGAAGCAGAAGGAGATGATGGCCTCTCATTACGATCGTCTGACCGGAGCGTCCGAGGCCGGCGACAAGGTGGCGGCCACCTTCGTGCCCGGAAATCTCAACGAGCTGATCATGTGCTTCGACCTTCTGAACAATCTTCCGGAGGTCAATGCCATTCAGAACGGACTGCGGCGCACCAGCGGCAGCTATGTGCTCGAGGCGGAGAAGATCGGTCATTCGGAGGACGTCTGCACCTATGTGAAGTCGGACATCGGCATGATGGCCAAAGGCAATCTCGCGCCCAACGGCAAAAAGTTTCCCAATCCCGACGTGTTGCTGCTCTCCTACACCGGCTGCTTTACTTTCATGAAGTGGTTCGAGCTTCTGCGCGAGCAGTACAAGTGCGAGACGGTCATGTTGCACACGCCCTACATGGGCGATGGCAAGATCACCAAGAACATGGTCGATTACATGGTCAAGCAGCTCAAGGAAGAGGTCATCCCCACGCTCGAGCGCGTGTCCGGGGTCAAGTTCGACATCGACCGCCTGCGCGAATACCTGAAGAAATCGACCAAGGCTGAGGACGATCTGGTTCGCGTCCTGCAAAGCGCCAAAGCCAAGCCGTCGCCGATCGACGCCTATTTCGGCGGCATCTATTACATCGGGCCGATCTTCGGTGCCTTCCGCGGCACGCAAGATGCCATCGATTATTACCGGTTCTTGCGCGAGGAGGTCGAGGAGCGATTGGCCAAAGGCGAGGGCCCGGTCACGCCCGATGGCGACATGGGTAAGGAGAAGTACCGCCTGGTCGTCGAGGGACCACCCAACTATACAAATTTCCGCCAGTTCTGGAAGATGTTCTACGACGAAGGCGCGGTCGTTGTCGCGTCAAGCTACACCAAAGTCGGCGGCGTCTACGATTTCGGCTTCCGCCACGATCCAGACAAACCATTGGAAACGCTGGCCGAATATTGCCTTGGCGTCTACACCAACCGCAGCCTGCCGATGCGCATCGACATGCTGGTCAATTACATAAACGAATACGAAGCGGATGGCCTGTTGATCAACTCCATCAAGAGCTGCAACAGCTTCTCAGCCGGGCAATTGCTGATGATGCGCGAGGTCGAGAAGCGCACCGGAAAGCCGGCGGCGTTTGTGGAATCCGACCTCGTCGATCCGCGCTATTTTTCGGCGGCCAACATCAAGAATCGTCTGGAGAGCTATTTCCAGATGATCGATCAAAAACGTGCCGGCGTGGACGTGGCGGCTTGAGGAGGCATAAATGAAGACTTTCGTCGGCATCGATCTTGGTTCGACGACGACCAAGGCTGTCCTCCTCGACGAGGATCGCCAGGTGATTGGCCACGGCATAACCAATTCGCGCTCGAATTACGCAACTGCTGCCCGCGTGGCCAGTCAGGAGGCCCTCGTTGACGGGCAGTTTACGCTGTTCCGCCGGGCCCTGACCGATGCCCACGCCCAAATCGAGCTCGATACCTTCCTCGGGGCGCTCGTGCGCGCCTTTCGTCTCGAGCAGTTTCTCGAACAACTCGACGATCTTGAGCAGACCTGCGCAGGCCAGATCCAAGGCGAACGCTTCGCCAAGATCGAGTCCGGCATACGAGATTCGCTCCGCGAGGTGTTCCGTCGCTTACGCAGCGAGGCACCCGAACTTTATGCCCCTGGCGCCAAGCGCAAATCCGACTTCTTTCGCGATATCGCAGGATCGCGGTACCACGCCCACGCCGAAGAGGTCGCACGAGAAACACGCCTTCCCTATGACCTGCTGCTCAACGTCTACGACAAATCGATCATCGAAGTGGAGAACAGGCCGCCGGCGGGTGAATTGAGCGATAAATTCCGCCGCGCGCTCGGCCGCATCCTGTCATCGGAGCCGTCGGTCCAATCGGCGGCGGCTGACATCCAGAAAATGATCGAGAGCGCGCTCGCCGTCGATTTGGAGGAAACCTATCTCGTCGGCACCGGCTATGGCCGGGTGACGCTGCCGTTCTCCAAGGAGCATATTCGCTCGGAAATCCTGTGTCATGGTCTGGGCGCCCATCTTATGTATCCGCAGACGCGCACCGTTCTCGACATCGGCGGTCAGGACACCAAGGGCATTCAGATCGACGAGAATGGGATCGTCGCGAACTTTCAGATGAACGACCGCTGTGCGGCGGGATGCGGGCGCTATCTTGGCTACATCGCCGATGAGATGAACATGGGCCTGCACGAATTGGGTCCCATGGCCATGAAATCGGATAAGCCGGCGCGCATCAATTCGACGTGCACCGTGTTCGCCGGCGCCGAGCTGCGTGACCGGCTTTCGCTCGGAGAAAAGCGTGAAGACATTCTGGCCGGGCTGCATCGTGCAATCATTTTACGCGCGATCTCCATAATCTCGCGCTCGGGCGGCGTTACCGACCAGTTCACCTTTACCGGCGGCGTTGCAAAGAACGAGGCTGCGGTGCGCGAACTAAGAAAGGTTATCAAGGAGAATTACGGAGAGGTGACGATCAACATCGACCCGGATTCGATCTATACCGGTGCGCTCGGAGCGGCGGAATTCGCGCGCCGAGCACATTTGGGAGAGGCGGGCGGGAGTGCGCAATGACTATCACAGCGGGAATCGATATTGGCACCAGCACCATCAAGGCGGCGCTGTTCAAGGTTGAGAATGGTGAGGAAACCTGGTTGTCGCGTTACGTGATGCGCATCCGGCAACGCGATCCTCTGGAATTGGCCCGCGTCGCTTATGATGCTGTGCTCGAAGACGCAAAGCTTCAGCCTGAGAATATTAATTATGTCGCGACCACGGGCGAAGGCGAAAGCGTGCCGTTCCACACTGGCCATTTCTACTCGATGACGACCCACGCGCGAGGCGCCATCTACCTCGACCCCGAATCTCGTGCAGCGCTCGACATTGGCGCGCTGCACGGCCGGGCGATCCAAATCGACGGTCGCGGGAAGGTTCTCAGCTACAAGATGACAAGCCAGTGCGCATCAGGCTCGGGACAATTCCTGGAGAACATCGCCCGCTATCTGGGTATCGCGCAGGAGGAGATCGGATTGCTTTCGCGACAAGGCGATAATCCTGAGGTCGTTAGCAGCATTTGCGCCGTGCTCGCGGAGACCGACGTTATCAATATGGTTTCGCGCGGCATCACGACGCCCAACATCCTCAAGGGCATCCACCTTTCGATGGCAGCCCGGTTATCCAAGCTGCTGAAATCGATCGGGGTGGTCGATGGGGCGGTGATGGTGACCGGCGGACTCGCGCTCGACAAAGGGCTAGTCGCTGCGCTGGAGGAGGATATCTCGCATATCAAGGACATGAAGATCACGGTTCGCAGCCATCCCGATTCGATGTTTGCGGGCGCGATCGGAGCTGCGTTGTGGGGCGCGTTTCGATTTGAGAAACTTGCCACTGCTAGCCGGGTGCCCAAGGCAGCATAAGAACGTAAGGAGGCAACGCTATGGCGCTGATGATTACCGCGGCCTGCACGGCCTGCGACGCCTGCGAACCGGTGTGCCCGAACAAGGCCATCACCGCCGGGAATCCGATGTACGTGATCGATCCACTTAAATGCACCGAGTGCGTGGGTGCCGAGGACGAGCCGCAGTGCAAGCTCGTTTGTCCGGCGAATTGCATCGAGCCCAATCCGGACTGGAACGAAACGAAAGAGGATCTGCTCGCCAAATACGAGCAGTTGCACGGCTAAGCCATGAACTTTCATAACCGCGTCTGCCAGAAGCTGCACGAGGAGCACGCCGCCGTGATCGCCCTGATGCAGGAGCTGGCGCAGACCATTGCACGATGCCGGGATAACGCTCCCGACGCGAGAAATCCGATGGTGGCGAAGCTTTTGAGTGATCTTGCCGCCGAACTGCCAGGCGAGGTCGAGCGTCATTTCGCCTTCGAAGAGGCCGAGCTGTTCTCCTACCTCGGCGAAGCAGGCAATCAGGGCATCGGCGCGCATTTGACTTACGAGCACGGCATTATTCGCCCGATCGGCGCCGCGTTGGTCAAGCTCATCGGCGACGTCCGCGCGCAAGGCTTCGATGCGGCGCGCTGGGCCGAATTCCGTCGGCTCGGACAGCAACTGAACGATTGTCTGGTGCCGCATGCCCGGAAAGAAGACATGGCACTACTGCCGCTGCTGGACGACTTGATGGATCCTGAAAAGGAAATGCAGCTTTACGAGAAATACGTCGAGCATATGTGAGGCTATTGCATGAGCAATGCTGCCGCGACTCAGGATAACAATGTCCGCCCGCTATGTTCGATCGATCTCGAACGCATCATTGCTATCGATTCGGCCCACGTGGGCGAGCCGCGCCGCCGTTTTTTCGAGAAACGCCTGGCCCATGCCGAGCAGCACCGCGAAGATTTCGTGCATGTTGGCGTCACGCGTGATGGCATGCTGGTCGGCTTTGCCTTCGCGCGGATTCTGCGCGGGGAGTTCGGCCGCGACCAGGCCACGGCCACGCTCGACGCGTTGGGCGTCGAGCGAAGCAGCCAGGACCGCGGCGTTGGCCATGCACTGATGAATGGCCTTTCCGACGTCCTGCGTCGGAAAAAGGTACAGTCGCTTCAATCGCAGGCTGACTGGACCAACCATGTTTTGCTTCGGTACTTCGAGGCGTGCGACTTCGGCTTGGCGCCACGCCTGATCCTAGAGCGTTCGGTTCTGACTCCGCTAGCGGAACCGGTCGAGGCCGAGCGACAATAGGACAAGGAGTAACGGCAGTGGCTCGGCGCACCGGCATCGTCATCCCGCAAAACGTGGGGCAATCCGCGGAGATCAATTACAGTGGAGAGCCAGCCGCGGATTTCGGGCCGCTCGCGCGCGACAGGATACCGGTGCGTTCGTTGGCTGAAGGCGATTTGCATGCGCTGGTGGCTATCGATCGCCGGATTACCGGCCGCGACCGTTCCAAATATTTCCAGCGCCTGCTGGCCGATGCACTTACCGAATCGGATGTACGCGTCTCGCTTGTTGCCGATCTCGATTCCGTGCCGGTCGGCTTCATCATGGCTCGGGTCGACCTCGGCGAATTTGGCCGGGTGGAAACCACGGCGGTCCTCGATACGATTGGTGTGGATCCGGACTACCAGAATCGGGGCGTCGGTCACGCTTTGGTATCGCAATTATTGGCAAACCTCGGCACGCTGCGCGTCGAGAAGGTGCGGACAGAAGTTGACTGGCAGGACTACGGCCTGCTCGCCTATCTCGGTCGCAGTGGGTTCCGTCCTTCGCAACAGCTATGTTTCGATCGGACCCTCATTTGAGGTCTGTATCACGATGGGCCCGGGCGTTTCGAAGCCGTGCAGGTCCATGTAAACGCATTGGCTATCCGGGAATTTACCGCTGCTTGAGCGCGAGCGATGGTGACGCCCGCCTTTTGCGGCGGCTGGGATAAATTGGTCCTGCAATGCTCAATTAGGCGCTATCGTGTCCGAGGTGAAAGGAATGGAATCGTTGGCAACGGATATGAACGCACGAGCAGTGACTGTGCTCGTCCGGCGCGTGCAGCCTGCCGACATACCGCAGGTGATCGCGCTTGACGCCCACGTGACCAAACTCCCGAAGCCCGAATACTGGAGCGATATTTTCCGTCGTTACGGCAAAAGACGACCGCACGAGCGGTTTTTCCTTGTTGCCGAGAATTGCAAAGGTCAGGCGGGTTCGAGCGTGGTTGGCTTTATTATCGGCGAGATACGCGCTTGGGAATTCGGTTCAACACCCTGTGGCTGGGTGTTTGCACTGTCAGTTGAACCGGAAGTGCGGTTGCATGGTGTTGGCAGCACGTTGCTCGATGCGATCTCAGATGAGTTCAAGAAAGCAGGCGTTGGTAAGATGCGAACAATGGTCGCGAGGGACGGCCGGCTTCCTCTGCTGTTTTTCCGTAGCGAAGGCATGATGGCTGGACCCTACATTCAACTCGAGAAGGACCTCGATTAAAACCCCTAGCGCGGCAATCAGGATCTCGCGGGAGCGGCATAACGATGGCTACGTCATGAGGCTGCAGATTTCGACTGGGCTTGCGATCTTCGCGGTTTTGGAACTCGCCGCGCGCGAAGGCCGTCGGCTTTCCGTCGCCGAAATTGGTGAGAAGTACGGCGTCTCCAGCCATCACTTGGCGAAAGTCATGCACGTCATGGGCCGTGCCGGTCTGGTCCGCTCGGTTCGTGGCGCTGGTGGCGGTTATCAATTCGCCGGCAATGCTCGCCGCATAACGCTGCTGGACGTGGCTGAGCTGTTCGAAAATCTGAACTCCGTTGAGCAGGTCGTCACTGCTGCCGATGCGACGCCCGAGGGCCAAGCCCTGCGGGGAGTTCTCAATGAAATCGACGATATTGCGCGCGCGACTCTTGGATCAATCACCATTGCGACGATGCGTAAGCTCGTCGATTGCCGCGGGTTAAGCCGCGGTCAGCGTCCGAAAGCGCTCCGGCGGAAACAGCCGCGGCTTTGACGAGCAATAACTGCTTGAGACGATTTCGCGAATTCCAACCGGCGTTACCCGCGCCCTGCATTTGGGCTCGCACTCGCAGAGTGCAGTGCAACATAAATAGGCTCCACCGCAATAGTTTGATCGAGATCAAGGCGGCCCGATCGATCCAAGCTATGAGCGAAAAGGTGGCTAATTTTGGGGCGTCTCCAATGTCCTCAAGACTGACGGCCGGCGATCTGCAAATTATAACGCGCGTTGCGGTTTTTCGAGGACTCAAACCAGAGACCGTTCAGCATATCATCGCGCCCGCGACCGCCGTTATGTTGAGACCGCACGAGTGGATAATGCGACAGGACGAGCCGGCGACCGCGTTCTTTATCGTGATTGACGGATGGGTGAAACTTTATCGTAGCACTCCATCGGGCGATGAAACTGTCATTGAAATCATGACAAAAGGCGACAGCTTCGCGGAGGCGGTCACATTCACTGGGAGCCATTATATCGCGACCGCAGAAGCGGTAAGCGAAGCGCGTGTTGGACGTATTCCCGCCGACCATCTTATCCGGTGCATTCGTGACAGTCCCGATATTGCATTGGCGATGATCGCATCGATCTCCCAACATATGCACTATCTCGTTCAAGAGGTTGAGCAGCTCAAGGGACATAGCGGAGTACAGCGGGTCGCCGAGTTTCTCGCCTCGCTGTCCGTGGCAGAGCATGGTCGTTGTGCGCTCGCGCTGCCTTACGATAAAGTTCTGATTGCGGGCCGACTTGGTTTGACTCCAGAGTCGTTATCTCGTGCTTTCGCGAGATTGCGAACCATCGGCGTCGTAGTCGATGCTTCTCACGTCATCGTCAATGATGTTGCCAAGCTGCGTCAACTCGCGGCCGACGATCGCAGCGCGGTGCGCAACACGTTGCGATCGGTACGATAACGCCAAGCCACATGCAGTCACGAAGGGGCCTCCGAATGTCATTGCAGATTCTTCATCCGCCCGCTTGGCTGCCGCCGATCGGCTATGCCAACGGCATCAGCGTGGCGGCGGGCCGCATTGTCTTTATTGCCGGGCAGGTTGGTTGGGATACCAACCAGCATTTCCATAGTGAGCAACTCGTTCCGCAATTCGAGCAAGCGCTCAAGAACGTATTGGCCGTTCTCGCGCAGGCAGGTGGAATGCCGAGCCACATTTGCCGACTAACGGCATTCTGTATCGACAAGCCCGCCTATCTTGCGGGCCGGCACGATCTCGGGCGCATCTGGAAGTCGCTGATGGGAAGCTATTACCCCGCGATGAGCATGATTTTTGTTGCCGATCTTCTCGATACCCCGGCAAAAATCGAACTGGAAGCAACCGCCGTTATTCCCGGCTAAGGAAGTAAACGCGAACTGCCATTCGTCAAAACCGAATTCGACTCTAACAATCCGGCATCGGAGGAATCACGGGCCCGCGGAACTGGAGCGTGAGGTGGCGATCGAAATCGAGCTTGGCAACCTTGTCGCCATCACCGGACGCTCGATGCGGGATAGGGTTCTGATGCTACATCTGAATCGGCGTGAGCTTTGCGCAAATCAATGCCTCATCAGGGGAATGCGCGGTTGAAGCGCTGCCTGAAACAGGCTCAAGCCGTGCATTCGGCGAATAGCATCGCGGTCAGACGCCGGGCAAGCGCAGCGGCCGCGACCCGGCGATAATTGGCGGATGTAATCGTGGTTCGCATGGGCTGGACTTGCTTCTGCACAAGCCGATCGATCTCTTGCAACAGTTTTTCGTCTATTGATCGCCCGGCAAAGTCATCCGTTCCGGCGATAAGGAACGGCCGGGAATTCGTGCCCGTCAGTGCGATGCGAAGCGAACCGATGCTGGTACCGACCGCCGCAAACGCAACCGCGACGCCCGCCAACGGAAAATCAATTGCCCCCCGCACCCGAATTTTTGCATAAGCTGACGAGGGAGGCTCTGCAGGCAAGTGGACGGCCACGATGAGTTCGCCGTCAGCCAAAGCGAGATGCGCTTTGCCGTCTTCCACATAAAGCTCGCTCAGGGGAATTCGGCGATCGTCTTGTGTGCCGGCGATGTCAATTTCGGCGCCAAGGACGAGCAAAGCGGGCGCAAGATCGCCGCTGTAGGCGGCGTGGCAGCGCTGTCCCTGTGGGGCAACATGACAAACATCGCCACGATTCTTTAGACAATATGCGTTTGCGTTCCGCCACCATTCGCTTTGATTGTAGTAGATGCAGCGGGTATCGAGGCACAAATTTCCGCCAATCGTCCCCATGTTGCGGTGACCAGGTCCGGCAATCGCCTCGCTGGCTTGCGCGAGTGCCCGATATTTGCTTGCGATCGCTTCGTTGCGCGCAAGTGTGGCGATTTTTACACCCGCCCCAATCGTCGCTCCGTGTCCGTTGGTTTTGATCTTGTTCAGTTCGTCGATACCGGAAAGATCGACCAACAAATTGGGGCGGCTAATGCCACGCCGCATGTTTACGATTAGATCGGTTCCGCCCGCGACGAAGCGGCTGCCGGGATGCGATACAAGCGCGGCTATTGCCTCTTTGATGGTGCCCGGCTGGGCTAGACGGAAATCAGACGGTGCGATCATGATGCGGCCTTTAAGCTGCTGGCAAGCCTCGCCTGCCGCCGGCGCCGAATGAGCGCTTCCATGACCCGGTCAGGTGTCACCGGCAGTTCATTGAGATCGATCCCGATGGCGTTGGCGATTGCGTTGACCAGGGCTGGTGCGAAACCGCCCAGCGCGCCTTCGCTCGCTTCCTTGGCGCCGAACGGCCCGTATGGATCGTGGCTTTCGACGATATGAACCTCGATCGGCGGGGATTCGGCGATGGTCGGCACGCGATACTCAAGCAGGCTTGCGTGCGCCGGTAGGCCCTCGAGATAACGGGTTTCTTCGCACAACGCTTGTCCCATCCCCATCCATACCGATCCTTGGATCTGCCCTTCGACAGCCAATGGATTGATGGCGTGGCCGCAATCGAGTGCAGTCCAGACCTTGTCGACGGTGACGATTCCCGTCGCATCGTCGACGCTGGCCTCAACGACCTGGGCGGCATAACTGAAGCCCATGGTCGAGCCAACGGCACCACCTTTGTGCCGCCCTCCCTGTGCCTCGGGCGGGCACGTAAACGTTCCACTGACCGTGATCGCGCCGCGATCGACCAGCGCGACTTTCACTACTTCAGCGAATGGAAGGCTCGCCTGTGTGCCGCTGCCGATGCGAAATGTTTCGCCAAGCACCTCGATATCGTCAGGGCTAGCTTCGAGCTTGCGCGCCGCCGCCTCCACGAGAATAACTTTGAGCTTCTTCGCCGCATCGATTGCGGCACTGCCAACCATGAAGGTGATGCGCGAAGAATAGGCGCCATTATCCTTGGGCGTTAGTGCGCTATCTGCCGAAATGACTCGCACGCGATTCAGAGCCACACCGAGCGTTTCCGAAACCGCAATCGCCACCATAGTTGACGAGCCTTGACCGATATCGGCCGCACCAGTGAGCGCGGTTATGCCGCCATCGAAATCGAGCCGCACATTGACGACCGCGTGCGGCTCGCCGGTCCAATGAATAGGCTTGGCCGCGCCGCTGACGTAGTGCGAGCAGGCCATGCCTAGTCCCTTGCCTTTCGGCAGCTTGCCGAGGCGGTCCCGCCATCCGCTGGCATGCTCAACGCGGTCGAGGCATTCCGCCAGTCCACAGCTATTGACCATCAGGTCATTCAGCGTGCGGGTCGGTGCATGGAGGAGATTGGCGCGGCGCACGGCGAACGGATCGAGCCCGAGATCGCGCGCCATCCGGTCGAGCAGGCACTCGAAGGCATGACGCGTGTCGACCGCACCATGACCGCGCATGGCGCCACAGGGCGGAAGATTGGCGTAGACCCGATATCCGTCGTATCTGAGCGCCGGAATCTCGTAGAGGCCCTGCAACAGCGCACCGGCATAAAGGATCGTTACAATCCCGTAACCGGCATATGCGCCGCCCCGCTGGACAACTTCGCAAGCGCAGGCGGTGATCCGGCCATCGCGCCGCATCCCCAGTCGTAGTTTTATGTCGGTCTGCGGGCGCGCCCGATGGGTCAGGAATGTTTCCTCACGGCTCAAAAGCATGAGCACTTTCCCAGTAGCGGCGCGAGCGAGAAGGGCGGTGATGATCTCGAAATTGAGGACTTCGACGCGCGCGCCAAAACCGCCGCCGATAAACGGCTGCACCATTCGGATTCGCGAAGAATCCATTTCGAGGCATCGCGCCAGCATGAGGTGCACGTAATAGCCGACCTGGGAAACGGTTTGGACCGTGAGCCTTTCAGTAGTTGGATCGTAGTCCATGAGGCAGGCGTGCGGTTCAATTTGCGCATGGTTGACCTCCGCACAACTGATTTTCTCCTCACGGACAAGATCCGCATTAGCGAAGCCTAGCTGCCAATCGCCGAAGCCGTGATGAACCTCACGTTCGATATTGCCGGGCTTGTTGTCGTGCAGCAGCGTCGCGCCTAGAGCGCGCGCTTCCTCTGACGTGTAATATGCCGGCAGCGGGCGCAGCTCCATTTCGATCAGATCGATTGCGCGCTCGGCGGTCTCAGCATCGATGGCCGCAACCGCGGCGATCGGTTCGCCACGGTAGCGTACGCGTTGGCGCGCCATCGGATATTCGTTCATGGCGACCGGCAAGACGCCGTAGGTGTGCGGGCAATCGTCGCCGGTCACGACCGCGAACACACCCTCAAGCGCGCGCGCCTTGGACACATCCAACCGAACGATGTCGCCGTGGCTCACCGGGCTTCGCAGGATGCGGCCGATAAGAGCGCCGACGTGGTCGAGGTCGGCCGTGTAGCGTGCGCGACCGGTGACCTTCTCGATGCCGTCGATCAGCGGCACGCCGCGGCGGGTGAGGCCCCCTTCTGTAATCAGTTCAGCGGTCATGGCGTTGCTCCCACGGCCGCCTTGACCGACTCGATGATTTTCACATAGCCGGTACACCGACAAAGATTTCCTGACAAAGCGGTCCGTATTTCGCCCTCGGTTGGTGTCGGATTGCGGCGCAGGAGTGCCTCCGCTGCCATGATCATTCCCGGCGTGCAGAAGCCGCATTGCGCGCCGAGCTTCTCATGAAAGGCCCGCTGCAGCCGGCTAATCCGACCTTGAGTCGCTATGCCTTCGATCGTCTCAACGCTGCGGCCGGCGCAGCGCACCGCGATCGTAATGCAGGATGGCACGGCTTCGCCATCGAGCAGAATCGTACATGCGCCACACTCGCCGCCATCACAGCCGCTCTTCGCGCCAGTGAGGTGTGCGACGTCGCGCAAATAGTCGATAAGTAACGCGCCTTCGGCGACAGCATCTTCACGCCACCGTCCGTTGAGCCTCAGTCTTAGCAAACGTTTTTTCAGCTGTGGGCCCGGTGCATGCATCTCGGCTCTCCAGGCAAAAAGACTGCGCCGCTTGGCGTCTAATTTCCATGACAAAAATCAAGCCAGTGAATACCGACTGCCGCGCCATCTCCTTGACTGAAGTCAAGGATTGGACCGCGATTAAACAGTAAACAATAGAAATAAGAGATAGCGGTTCATGAGCGGGGGATTATGTCGCTTCGCGATTACAATGCGGCGGTCGATTTTGTAGATCGAAACGTCGCCGAGGGCCGTGGTGCAAAGACGGCTTTCATCGATCCCGCCCGCAATCTGACGTACGGGGAGCTACGCGATGCAAGTGCGCGCATCGGTCCAATGCTGGCACGCTTGGGCATCGAGCCGGAAAACCGCATCGCGCTCGTTTTGCTCGATACGGTCGAGTTTCCGGTGCTGTTCTGGGGAGCGATCCGGGCTGGCATTGTTCCGGTTCTCATCAATACACGGTTGACCGTTGACCAATATCGCTACCTATTCGAGGATTCGCGAGCCAAGGCAGTGTTTGTTTCGACTGCACTACTGCCTGCAATTCAGGAGGCAGCGGCCGAGCTCCCCAATCTCAAGACAATTGTCGTCGTTGGCGGTGGTCCGGCGTCGGGGCCGCGGCTCGAGACGCTTTTAGCGGCCGAGAATGAAGGCTCGGCCCCGGCCAGAACCTGCGCCGATGATGTTGCTTATTGGCTCTATTCGTCCGGCACCACCGGGATGCCGAAAGGTACCATGCATGTGCACTCGAGTCCGATGGTCATGGCGCGAAATGCCGGCCAGCGCCGCATCGGCTATCAGGAAAATGATGTCGTGTTTTCCGCCGCGAAGTTGTTTTTCTCCTATGGCTTGGGCAGCGCCATTTTCTGTCCGATGTGGGTAGGAGCAACCTCGGTCTTCTACCCCGAGCGACCAACTCCACAGACCGTATTCGAGATGCTGCGGGGTTATCAGCCTACGATGTTTTTTGCGGTGCCGACGCTGTATGCCGCGATCCTTGCGGATTCCGAGTGCAAGCCGAAAAATAATTCCAGTCGGCTGCGAATCTGTGTTTCCGCCGGCGAACCATTGCCAGCCCATGTCGGTAAATCCTGGAAGCAACGATTTGGGCTCGACATCGTCAATGGCGTCGGCTCGACCGAGATGGGGCATCTGTTTCTGTCGAACCTTCCGAACGCCGTGGAGTACGGCACGTCCGGCGTGCCCATAGAGGGCTATGATCTCAGGCTGGTCGATGAAGATGGAAAGGACGTCGCCGACGATGAAATTGGCGAGCTTTTAGTGCGCGGGGAATCGGCCGCCGCCGGCTACTGGAATCAACGCGAAAAATCGCGCCGCACGTTTGTGGGCGAGTGGACCCGCACCGGCGACAAATATGTGCGGCGCCCGGACGGGGTGTACACTTATTGTGGTCGCACCGACGATATATTCAAGGTCAGCGGTATCTGGGTGTCGCCTTTCGAAGTCGAAGAGGCATTGATTAGCCACCCGTTGGTTCTCGAGGCCGCGGTGGTGCCTGCCGAAGATGCCAACGGTCTGATCAAGCCAAAAGCATTTGTCGTGCTCAGGGATCACAGAGAGGACGACGTGGGCCGCGCGCTCTATGAAGAGCTCAAGGTGCACGTCAAGCGGTCCATCGGTCCTTGGAAATATCCGCGCTGGATCGAATTTGTCGACAGTCTGCCCAAGACCGCGACCGGAAAAATCCAGCGATTCATGCTGCGCGACGTTGGGCTCAACCTGAACGGTGCAGACCGATGATGCCGCCGCTTTCTCATCTTGCATGGCCCTTTTTCAGCGACGCACACAGGCAATTTGGCCCGGTGCTCGCCGACTGGGCTAGCCGGGAGGTCGGCAAATACATCGATCACTCAAATGTGGATCGTTCCTGCCGATCCCTCGTTCGTGCTTTGGGCGAAGCGGGCTGGCTTAAAGCCGTCGTGCCGGCAAAAAACGGCGGGCTGTGGGAAAAACTCGACGTTCGCACGCTGTGCGTCGCTCGCGAGATTCTTTCATGGCACGACAGCCTCGCCGATTTTGCCTTCGCCATGCAGGGCCTCGGCACCGGCTCGATATCGCTTTTCGGCAGCGATAAAGTAAAAGCAAAATATCTGCCGCCGGTGCGCGACGGGCGTCATATCGCGGCGTTTGCGCTCTCGGAACCGGAAGCGGGGTCCGACGTCGGCGCGCTTGCGACGACCGCCGTGAATGACGGCCCCGCGCATGTCCGGCTCGATGGAATCAAAACCTGGATCTCCAATGGAGGGATCGCGGACCATTACGTGGTGTTCGCGCGAACCGGTGAAGGTCCCGGTGTAAAGGGTCTTTCCAGTTTCATCGTCGATGCCGGGACTCCCGGTCTTGAGATTGCCGGCCGCATTGACGTCATCGCTCCACACCCGCTCGCGACAATTCGTTTCACCGGCTGCCGCGTCCCGCTGGCAAATCGTCTCGGCGGCGGAGGCGAAGGCTTCAAGGTCGCGATGGCGACGCTCGATATCTTCCGCTCCACCGTCGCCGCTGCCGCGCTCGGGCTGGCACGTCGCGCTTTCGATGAAATGATTGACCGCGCGGCAACGCGCAACTTGTTCGGCGCGCCGTTGGCGGATCTGCAGCTCACGCAGGCGGCGCTGGCTGACAGCGCCATCGATATCGATGCCGCGGCATTACTGGTCTACCGCGCCGCTTGGGAAAAGGATCGCGGCGCGGCACGCATTGCGCGCGAGGCATCGTCGGCGAAGGCGTTTTCGAGCGAGATGGCGCAGCGCGTGATCGATCGCGCAGTGCAAATTTTCGGCGGGAACGGCGTGCGTGTCGGGACCAAGGTCGAGGCGCTTTACCGCGAAATTCGCGCGTTGCGAATCTATGAGGGGGCAACCGAAGTACAAAAGCTGATCGTGGCGCGGGAGTTGCTAAAGCTGCACGACGTCGCGCGCCGTCTGGCAGCGGAGTAGGAACAATGCTGCTGACCGAAGAGCAGGAACAGGTTCGGGACGCCGCGCGCAGATTCGCGAAGGTCTCCTTGGCCCCCCATTCGGCCGAATGGGACAGCCGGGCGATGTTTCCGCGCGTGGCGCTGCTCGAGCTGGGCAAGCTCGGATTCATGGGAATGACGGTCCCTCCAGAATGGGACGGAGCCGGTACGGACTATGTCACATATGCTGTTTCTCTGGAGGAAATCGCAGCGGGCGACGGGGCAGTCTCGACAATCATGAGCGGCCATAACTCCGTCGGCTGTATGCCGCTCGTTGAGTACGGAACGCCCGAACAGAAGGAGAAGTATTTGCGGCCAATGGCGCGCGGAGAGATGCTGAGCGCCTTCTGCCTTACCGAACCGCAGAGCGGCTCGGATGCCAGCGCGATTCGGACCCGCGCCGAACGTCGAAACGGAACTTACATTCTTAACGGAACAAAGCAGTTCATCACCTCGGGCAAGAACGCTGACATCGCGCTCGTGTTTGCTGCGACGGAGCTCGGGCAGGGAAAACAAGGCATCAGCTGTTTCATTGTTGACACCAAGCAATCCGGCTATCGCGTTGGCCGCATCGAAAACAAGATGGGGCAGCACGCATCAGATACCTGCGAAATTCACTTCGAAGAGCTTCGCGTGCCGGAGGAGAATCGGCTCGGAGCCGAAGGCCAAGGCTACCGTATCGCGCTTGCCAATCTGGAAGGCGGCCGTATCGGCATCGCTGCGCAAGCCGTCGGCATGGCCCGCGCGGCCTACGAGATTGCCCTCGACTACGCGCAAGAGCGTAAAAGTTTCGGCAAAGCGATCATCGAACATCAAGCCGTTGCCTTCCGCCTCTCCGATATGGCGACACAGCTCGAAGCCGCGCGTCAGCTCGTGCTGCACGCCGCCGCCCTGCGAAGTCAGGGCCTGCCATGCCTGAAACAGGCATCGATGGCCAAGTTGTTCGCTACCGAAGCGGCTGAGCGCATCTGTTCCGACGCAATTCAGACGCTGGGCGGCGCCGGCTATATGACCGACTACGCTGTGGAGCGGATTTTTCGGGCTGTGCGCGCGAGCAAGATCTACGAGGGGACGAATGATATTCAGCGGCTGGTCATTAGCCGCGCGCTCGTTGCCCAGGCAGAGAAAAAGAAGCGGAACTGATGATGTTTCTGACGAACGCCGACGGCGCCGTAACCATTCTGACGCTGGGCCACGCTCCGGTGAATGCGATCAGTGAAGAATGGGTGCGGGCATTCGACCGAAAACTTGACGAGTTGGCCAATGGCCCGCGTTGTACCGTTTTGCATATCCGCTCGGACCAGAAGGCATTCTGTGCGGGTGCCGATCTTAAAGAAATACGCGCACGCATGGCGGCGCGTGACGGCGCCGACCAAATGTATGCCTATGTGGCGAGCATCCAACGACTTTATGCGCGGATTGAGCGGCTTGCGCTGATTACGCTGGCCGAGATCGGCGGCGCGGCCATGGGCGGGGGACTTGAGCTAGCTCTGGCGTGCGATCTGCGGATCGCAGCGGCCGAAGCCAAGCTGGGGCTGCCGGAAGTTCGGCTCGGATTGATTCCCGGCGCCGGCGGCACGCAACGTCTCACCCGGTTATGCGGCCCTGCGGTCGCCGCCCGGCTCATTCTCGGCGCTGAGATACTCGATGGTCGGACCGCGAGCGAGCTTGGCGTAGTGCATTGGGCGGTGCCGCGCGCCGAGCTGGCGCAACGTGCCACCGAGATTGCCGGCGGCATCGCCAGCCTTCCGGCCGCGGCGCTTTCCGCCAGCAAGGCGTGCATCGCGGCGGCCGGTCAAAAAGATCGCGGCGGATTTACCGACGAATTGGAATTCACTCGACTGCTGCTGAACGATGCCGAGACGCGGCAGCGCGTTCAAGCATTCCTCGCAGGTTCGGCCGAACCTTCGAGAGAAATGAAAAGAGGAGCGGGACAATGAATTTAAGCGATAAGGTGGCCATTGTTACCGGCGGCGCCTCCGGCATTGGCAAGGCGACGGTTATGGAATTCGCGCGTTGCGGAGCAACCGTCATCTGCGCCGACGTGGATGAACGAAAAGGCGCCGAGGTAAAAAATGAAGCGAGGCAAACCAACTTCGCGGTGGAGTTCGTCGCAATCGATCTCGCCGATCAAGTCTCTATCCGTAGTTCAGCGGCAGCCATGCTCGCGAAGCATCCACGCATTGATATTCTGGTCAATGCGGCGGGTTGGAGCGACATCCAACCGTTCATCGACAATTCGCCTGACTACATAGATCGCGTCATCGCCGTCAATCTCGGCGGTCCCGTGCATCTCACGCAGGCGCTTCTGCCACCCATGATCGCGGCCGGAAAAGGCAAGATCGTCAATGTCTCGAGTGATGCCGGCCGCGTCGGCAGCGGCGGCGAGACCGTTTATGCGGCCGCAAAGGGCGGCACTATCGCCTTTACTAAGTCGCTCGCGCGCGAGGTGGCGCGCCACGCGATTAACGTCAACTGCGTGTGCCCGGGTCCCACCGACACGCCGATGCTGGCGACACGCCCGGAAAAGCTGCGGGAAGCCTTCATCAAGTCCATTCCGTTCCGCCGTTTCGCCAAGCCACAGGAGATCGCCGACGCCATCCTGTTTTTCGCCAGCTCGCGATCCGATTACGTCACCGGACAGATTTTGAGCATCAGCGGGGGGCTGACATTTGCGGGATAACGGCTGCTCGGAGTAATCAGTCCGTTCCGTCGGTGCTAACTTGAAGAAGGAACATCACGATGAACGATACGGCCAAGCGTTTTCTACCGTCCCGGCTCGATTTCACCACCTTCAAGGCCAAGCATTTTCTCTGGGAGGTCGATGGCAAGGTCGCGACGGTCACCTTGAACCGCCCCGAACGGAAAAATCCACTCACTTTGGATTCTTATGCCGAGCTACGCGATACCTTCCGCGATCTCGTCTATTCGGATGCCATCAAGACGGTGGTGGTTACCGGCGCTGGCGGCAACTTCTGCTCCGGCGGTGACGTGCACGAAATAATCGGCCCGTTGGTCGAGATGCAGCGCAAGGATGACATGGCCGGATTGCTCGCCTTCACGCGCATGACCGGCGACCTCGTCAAGGCGATGCGTGCCTGCCCGCAGCCGATCGTGGCGGCTGTGGACGGCGTGTGCGCCGGCGCCGGCGCCATCCTAGCGATGGCGTCTGATCTGCGCTACGGTACCGCGCGCAGCAAGGTGGCTTTCCTGTTCGTCCGGGTCGGGCTGGCCGGTGCCGACATGGGTGCTTGCAACATTCTGCCGCGAATTGTGGGCGCCGGCCGCGCCGCCGAGCTCCTCTACACCGGCCGGTCGATGGATGGACCGGAGGCCGAGCGGTGGGGTTTCTATAATAAACTGTGCGAGCCCGAGGCCGTCCTGGCCGACGCGCAGGCAGTGGCGAAATCACTTGCTGACGGACCGACCTTTGCCCATGCTATGACAAAAAAATGCATCCATCAGGAATGGAACATGGGCATCGATGAGGCCATCGAGGCGGAGGCGCAAGCGCAGGCGATCTGCATGCAGACCAAGGATTACGAGCGCGCCTATCTGGCGTTTGTGAACAAACAGCGGCCCACGTTCGCGGGAAATTGAACTCTTACCTTTGGGCGTGCGAACCAACTAGTCAGGAGTATTATTCATTCTCCTGTTCGAGCAGGCAGAATGTGCTCGCCGAGGCCGGCGCCGCGGCGGGGCACATCTGCGCCTTTGGCACCAATAAGCGCGCGCCTATCTGGCGGGCAGGAGGGAGTCTGCTCGCCTCTGGCGCCGCCTCGGCGGTCGCCCAGCTGACGGCGCTCGTTTGCCCCGCGGTCAGTGACTGCACGGTGTTTCCTATAGACGTATCTCGCCGATATTGATGCTGGCGCCGAGTTTAGTCTCGATCACCTTCTTGGTTCCGCCGTTGGCCGAGACCTCCACGAAATAGAGCCCCGAGTTCTCGTCGAGCCCATCAAACTTGAAGTCACCGTAGTTATCGCTTACCGTTTCAGCAATGATGTGGTTATCCTTCGTAAGCCGCACCTTCGCACCCTCAACACAGTCCACAGTGTCACCGGTATTGGCCGAGATGGTGCCGCCGATGAAGCATTTTGAGTAGCGCCATAGGTTGCGGTAGTAGACGCGCGGCCTAGCGCTAAGCTCAGGCTTCATCACTTCGAGCTTCTGCGCGCGCGCCATACGTTGCATCTCGTCGTCGTCAACCTTGATCGCCCGCATGGCGCCGGTTGGACAGGAGAGCTGCCCGCGGGTCTGGCTCCAGCCTTGATCGAGGAGATGGGCATCGAACGGCCAAGCCTGCGGAAGCTTCAGTTTCTCGTTCCACCAGATGTGGCCATAGGGGCAGACATCAACAAGGTCCTGGCGCCCCTTTGCCTTGACAGGATCGATGAGCACGATGCCATCGTCGCGTTTCCTCACCGCGCCGCCGCCCTTTGCGACGCAGGGTGCGTCGTCACAATGGTTGCACATAGTCGGTACGTAGGCGACGTCGATCATCGGCGCCCGTCCGCGCTCCTTTTGTAAAATGTTGATCCACCGGTGTCCGTGCCTCGGCATTGGCGCTGAATAGCCCGGCCAGTCGTTGCCGACGTACTCATCCATTGTCGCCAGCGTGCACAGGTTGCAGTTCGTGCACTCGGCGACGTCGATGATCATGTTCCATTTTTTCATCGCTTATCTCGCATCGTTCCATCGTCCGTCAGCCCAATGATCGAGCCTCACCGTCGTCCTCGGCCGCACGCTGTCAATCGCTCCCCGTAAATATCCGCACCACGTCTCGCGCGTACCAATCTTCACTTCGGTATCTGCGGTACGACGAGATGAAAAAGCTTCAGCGACGCTCCGCTCGCCGCCTGGATGGTCGCGGTCTCGGACGGGCCGAGGTAGATGCCCGCACCCTTTTCGACGTCGTAATCTTGGTTGTTGAGCCAGATTCTGCCCTTGCCTTCCATGAGATAAATGAGCTGGTGCTTACTGATGGCATCCGGTTTGAACGTTTCGGCCGATTTGAGCCAGCGCAACGAACCCTGCACGTTCCGCGCCCCGCACAGGGCTTCGTTCAGCACCTCGGTGACCTCGCCTTGGCCCGCAGACGCCTTTTTGGGCAGCTTGTTGGTGTCGATGAATGTGAGCGACACAATCGTTCTCCTCTGCTGTCAGAAGAATGTCAGGTCTGCACCCAGACGCGGCCGTCCTTGCGCTCCCAGCGCAGGTCGGCCTCCGTGCCTTCGAGAATCGTGGTCTTGAAGCGATTGGGCGCCTGCCACTCGAAATAGAACAGCGGCTCGGTCGCGCGCAGGCGGTGCTTCTCTTCCGCCGGGATGAAGATCATGTCACCGGGTCCCACCGGGCGTATTCCGTCGTCCGATTCCACCGTCGCCTTGCCATTGATGATGAAATAGAAGTGCTCGCAGTTCTTGTGCAGGTGTAAGGGAGACGCCGCATCCTTTTTGTAGTGCATGACGCCGGCCAACATGTCGTCGATATTGGCGAGCTCCTGATTAACGAAAAAAATTCGCTCGCGGCCAGGCACGACTGATATCAGCGACGGCAACTCGTCCTCCTTGAAGATGTAAGCCATTGGAATCTTTTCCTCTGGTTGCGGCCGCTGCGCGGCCCATCACGGCGGCGAACGATAGGGTTCATGTCAATCATCACTTCGCCGGCACCAGCGCCGCCTCGCGCGTGCGCTTGACCTGCAAATCTTTTTCCGCTTGGGCGAATGCCTCGGACATGTATTCGGTGTTGCCGTCCCACGACTCGATTTCGACCAGGGCCTGCGAACCGGCGAGCGAATGCGTCGAGCTGGTCTGCGAGCGGTGCGGCGTCAACAAGTTGACCACGCCGCCGCGATCCACCGACCGGCCGGGCTCGCCCATCGGTTCGTACAGCGCCGAGGATTCAAAGCTGTGGGCGACGCCGCGCGACAGCCGCTGGGTGAGCACCGCCGCGCAGATCACTGCGCCACGGTCGTTGTAGACCTTGACCAGATCGTGCTGCTTGATGCCGCGCGCCGCGGCGTCCTGCGAATTCATGCGCACGATCCAGTAGTACCAATCCTTCACCTTCACCCGGTGGTCCGGGATGTTGAGCAGGAAGCTGTCCTTGCCGTCGCCCTGGGTGTGGAAGCTGTACTTGCTGTGCGGCGTGAGCAGCTGCAGCGGATATTTCCGGAACAGTTCGCCCGACTGCGGGCCTTCCCATGACGGCACATATTCGACGATCGGCGGCCGCTCGGGATCGTTCAAACGCTTGAGGCTATTGCACTCGAACTCGAGCTTGCCCGATTGGGTCTGCAGACCTTTGAGGAACTCCACTGAGTAGTCGGAAGGCAATGGGTGCGGCTCCGGAACGTCCTTCTTGCGGCCTTCCCAGAACCAGCGGAAGGCGACCGGCGCGCGCAGATGCTCCTTCTCCGACGGCACCACGAAATAGCCGCGGCGAATGAACTTCTTCCACGACATCACCTTGGGCATGTCGGACGCATCGAATAAGCGCTTGACCCAATCGATCTCGTTCACGCCTTCGGAGAAGTAGTTGGCGAGCCCGAGCCGCTTGCAGATCTCGTTGAAAATCCAGAAGTCGGATTTGGACTCCCCGAGCGGCTCAATGGCCGGCGCCTGGAAGATGATGACGCGATGGTTGAGCTGCTGCTGGCCGTGATGGCCGTAACCGCCGAGTCCAGCCCATTCGCTGATGTCGACCCGCTCGAAATTGGTGCAGGCGGGCAGAATGACATCGGCGAATTTGGTGTCGCCCTCGAACCAGATCGCCTGGCTGACGATGAACTCGAGGTTCGGCGACTGGAACATCTTCACGTGGCGGTTAGTGTTGTTCATGGTCGGGATCAGCGAACCGCCATACTTGAACATCATCCGCACCGGCGCGTGACCAGCGGCCGGATAGCTGAACTTGGCGAACTGCGACTCGATCGATTTGCCGTTCCACGGGTAGCCGCCGTCGGCTTTCCCTTCGAGAATCGCCTCGGGTAGGTAGATGCGCGGAATCCTCTGCTGTGGCGTGTTCATCGTCGGCAGCTGCGGCATACGCTGAAAAAGCTCAACCGCCATCGCCGTTTTCTCAATATCACCGGACATGCCCCCGTCGGCGTAGCCGGGGAAATAGAAGTTGAGGTCGACCGGGGCGCCCCATTGCAGATTGCCCATGTTGATTCCGGGCTTGCCCAGCCCCTGCATCGCGATCAGGCACACCATGGTGCGCGCCCATTGGATGCCAGTCTGATTGCGGCAGGCGCCGCCGTGGCCGTTGCCCCAGCCGCCGCAGCCAAGATAGGTGCGTTTGGCCGCCCATTCGCGCGCCAACGCGCGCACGTCCTTGGCTGGGACGCCGGTCTCCTTCTCCTGCCATTCGGGCGACTTGGGCACGCCGTCGCGCTCACCCATGACATATGTCTTCCAGGCTTCGAAGCCGACCGTGTGCGTGGCTACGTATTCCTTGTCGTAGAGCCCTTCCTTGATCCAAACGTAAGCGATCGCCATGGCGAGTGCCGGCGAGGTCGTCGGCTTCGGGCAGATCCATTTGCCCGGTACAAATTGGGCCGACGAGTTGAAATAGGGATCGATGTGCACGACCTTGATGCCGAGCTTCTTCAGCCACTGCCGGCGCACCGTGCCTTCCTGAGCGCCATAGGAGCCGCTGGTGGTTTCCGGATCGGCGGCCCAGAACACGACCATCTCGCAATTTTGCAGCAGATCTTCGACGGTGCCGTAAGTTTCACACTGGCCGACGCGCAACGTGTAGCCCCAGTGGTGCGCGGCGCCCCAGTACCAGCCTTCCCAGCTGTCCGGATTATGGTGAACAGGCGTGTGGCCGACGGCATTGCTGAAACGGTATAACGCGCTGAGGTAATAGCCGATATGACCCCAGGTATGATGCGAGCCGTGCGAGACGGTCATGGCGCCCATGCCATGATCGTGCCTCACGCGTTTGATCTCGCTGGCAACGATGTCGAGCGCCTCGTCCCAGCTAATGCGCACGTAACCTGACTTGCCGCGGTTCTGCGCATTGCGCTCACCCTTCGGATCGAAGTCGACGCGCTTCATCGGGTAGAGCAAGCGGTCGGGCGAATAAATGATCGACCGGCTGTTCTGACCGTGCGGGGCGAGCGACGTCTTGCGCGGCGGCGTGAAATTCATTCCGCGCGCATGAATTGTCCACGGCTGCGGATCAGTTTCGTCGAAGTCGATCGGTGTGGTACGAATGATCTTGCCGTCCTTGACGTAGACGAAGAGCGGGCCGCCGTTCGCCATGTTGCAATAGCGCATGGTGCCATCGGGCAAGCGGACGCCGAATTTCCAGCCGGCGGTCTGCATCATCATCAAGGTTTGTGCCAGCCAATTGGTGAGGCCCTCCGGCCCATCGATCGCGAGCGTGAAGTCCTTCTGCGCGTTGATCTGGTTGAGCCAGTTGATCGGCGGTGTGAGCAGCGAGGCGCCGATCGCAGCGTTTTTGAACGAAAGCGTGACGTCTGGCTTCGCGTGCATGCCCCTACCGGAGCCGATCTCGCCGTCGCGAATTGAAATCCAGCGTCCGATCCCCTCGTCGCGGGCCTTGATCTGCGCAACCAGGCTGCGCTGCTTGAGCCGTGCGGCAAAGGCTGGGTGCCTGCGCGCCGTGAGCTTGAGCACCAAAGGCAAGGCAAAAAGGATGATAGAGAATTTCAGCCGCGATAACATCATGCTTGTCTCTCGCCGAATTCAATATGCGCAAAAGCGGGCATGTCCCCTACGCTTCGCTCCATCGCTTCCGGTTCGCTAGTGTAGTTGAGCAATTACGACGGTTGATGCGAATTTCGTTTGATATAGATCAAGGAGATCGTTTGGTGAAAGGTCCAGCGTGTGGTGCACAACTGCGCGATCGCATACCGGGTGAGTTGTCACGATTTCATTGTGTCCCACCGCCCAGTGGGGAGCACGATCAAATGACGATCGAGCAAAACCAGGCGAAAGATGCCGGCGCTGGCCACGCCCACAGTCGTCTTTAAGAGTGTTTGCCGCTCCTGCCACGGCGGTTGCGGCACGTTGCTGCATGTGCGCGATGGCGTCCTCGTTAAAGTCGAGGGCGATCCTCAATCGCCGCTCAACCACGGCCGGCTGTGTCCGATCGGAACGGTCACCGTCGACCTCGTCAATCATCCGGATCGCCTGCAATACCCGCGCCGTCGCGTCGGGCCGCGCGCTTCGGGCCAGTGGACGCGCATCTCCTGGGACGAAGCGTTCGACGAGATCGCCGAACGCTTACTCGCGATCCGCGAGGAATTTGGGCCCGAAGCCATCGCGCTCGGCACCGGCACCGGCCGGCATCACATCCGCTGGGTATCGCGATTTGGTCATGCGCTCGGCACGCCGAACTGGTGCGAACCGGGCTTTGCGCAATGCTTTCATCCACGAGTCAACACCTGCATTCTCACCTTTGGCGACTTTCCCGTCTCCGATTTCACGGGCGGAACGCCGCCCGCCTGTATGCTGTTCTGGGGCCACAATCCGCTCAATTCCGGCCCCGACGGCGAGACCCGCTTCAATGTGCGCGAGGCGCTCGATACCAACCCTAAAATCATTGTCGTCGATCCGCGCGAGACGGAGCTCGCGCGCCGCGCCGATGTATGGCTGCAGCTGCGCCCGGGAACCGACGATGCGCTGGCGCTCGCCTTCCTCAACGTCATCATCGGTGAGCAACTCTACGATGCGCCGTTCGTCGAGCGATGGACCCACGGCTTTGATTTGCTGCGCGAACATGTGCGTGCATTCACGCCGGAATGGGCAGTTCCGATCACCTGGGTCGCCGCCGAAAAAGTTCGGGAGGCGGCGCGTTTGTTCGCGCGCACCAAGCCGGCCATGCTGGAATGGGGTTGCGCGATCGAGCACACGCCTAAATGCATTCAGACCGTCCGTGCGCTCTCCATGTTGCCGGCGCTGACCGGCAACGTCGACGTACCCGGCGGCTGGGTATTCGGTATGCACGGTATCGGGCGATTCCCGAGCCTGATCGAAAATCTCACCCCGGAAGCAAACGCCAAGCGGCTCGGCGCGGATCGTTTCAAGCTGCTCGGCGGCGAAGGTGCCGATCTGCCATCGGCCCACATTCCAACCCTGCTGCAGGCGATGCGCGAAGGCATTCCCTATTCGGTGAAGGCGTTTCTTGTCTTCGGCAACAACACGCTGACGACCTATGCCAATTCCGCGCTGGTCTACGAGTCGCTGATGAAGCTCGACTTCATGGTCTGCGCCGATCTTTTCATGACGCCGACGGCCGAGCTCGCTGACATCGTCCTGCCGGCGGCGTCGTGGCCCGAGATCGATCAGATTGCCGGGCTGCCAACCGTGGCCGCCAACGTTGTGCTGGCAAATCAGCGAGCGGTGCGCATCGGCGAGAGCATGTCAGATGAAGAGATCTTCGTCGAGCTGGCGCGGCGGATGAAGCTTCCGGTCGGCACCGAGTCGGTCGAGGAGGTGCTGAATTCGCAGCTCGCGCGGGGCGGCCTCGACATGACCTTTGCGGAGCTGAAGGAGAAGGGCTCGGTCACGATTCCCTTCAAATATCGCAAATATGAGGACGGCGGGTTCAAGACGCCGACCGGCAAGATCGAGCTGTACTCGACGCGTTTCGCGGCAATGGGCTACGCGCCGCTGCCCTGTTACGAAGAACCGCCGGAAAGCCCGATCAGCCGCCCGGAAGTTGCCGAAGACTATCCGCTAGTGCTCACCACAGGTGCTCGCATTCCGTACTTCTTTAACTCGGAGCACCGCCAGATCGAGAATCTGCGCAAGGCCCATCGCCATCCGACTGCCGAAATCCACCCGGAGACGGCGGCACGCTACGGCATCGCGAAGGGCGACTGGATGTGGATCGAGACGAAGCGCGGCCGTATCCGGCAGCGTGCGCGCCTGACTACCGGGATCGATCCGCGGGTGATCGCTGCGGAGCACGGCTGGTGGTTTCCCGAGCAACCCGCGCCGGAGTACGGCGTGTGGCGGTCGAATGTGAACCTGCTTACCGACAACCAGCCGCCCTATGATCCAGCCATGGGGACGTATCAGCTGCGGGCGTTGCTGTGCCGGGTTGCCCGCGCGGAACCAGAGTAAAGCGATGCCTGTCGCTTTGGAAATCATATCTACTCGTAGAAAAATATCGAGCTTTTCAAGCACCACACCATTGATGACCTGTTCAACAAGTATCCGCCAAGTCGTGAGAGTGCAGACGTTAGCAGTGGAGCGATCCCTCCGCCATTGCGGGCGGACCCGGCGCCAGATCATTCGGGGTAAACACCTCCCGACAGAAAGGTATTCAGGACGTTGCCCCTGGTGATCGGCAAGAGCAGATACGATGGGTAGTCCTCGTTGTGAAACAACGGTGATCCGGCTGACCGCTGCCCGCGCGAGGCTTCCCGAGCCCGCCAATTCGAACGGGTTCTTCGGTTCATCATCGACACATCGAATCCTCACTGCAATGCGTGAGCCGGGCCTTGAATCTCGATAGTTCTTTTCGCCCAGGGCGAACTCGACTATGAAGGGATTGACTCCTGCCTCTGGATTTTTCAGCCATTCGATGGTCTCGTAAACGTCCTTGGTTTCTTGAGGCCCAGAAAAGTCCCACGTTCCTTCCGACTTCCCGGTCCCCGCGCGTTGCAGACCACATGCGCATAGCCGTGCCGCGCAAAAAAGATCGGATCGCGGGACTCCAGCGACGCGTTCGTTCTTTCCTGGCCGGGGTTACGCCATTGGGCCGTTGACAAAGCGGCAGGCTTGATCGGGCCCCTCTGACCTATCGAATGATAGCAATGAAAGCCGAGAATGACGGGAACCCTTGCTACGCCGTTCGGCTTCCATATATCGGCTGAGCTTGGCGCCGTCGCTCATCGGAATCTTGATATCTTGCTCGGCAATGACGCCGTATTTCCGCTCGGAGGTTTTCTACCGACGGCTGAACATTGCCCCTTTGTATGCTTCGAATGCCAAGGCCCCTCGCGATCGAACGTTTTAATTCTATTTAAGTTAGTAGTCTGCTCTAATGTTGGCTCTTCGTCTGGGGGTCTGCGTGCGGCGTGATCCAATTCTCCCGGTGTTTCCGTTGCCACTGCAAAATACGCTCTCGAAGAGACTGACATCTTTCTTCAATGGCCACGTTGAACATCGTATCCCTCGCTTCGCTCCACCTCGCATCGATCCCTGTCCAATCTTCGTGTTGCAATGCGCTGAGTGCAGCTGAAAACAGAAGTCGCTCTTCCATTTTCATGTGTCTGCGCTCTTGCTCTATGAAATCGCGCATAATGTTGTCGAACGTCTGCTTTGGGACCTCATGATTGGTCAGGATTGCTCTGATCATGTCAGCAACCCGTCGCAAGCGTTTACTTTCATTGTGATGCTCAGCTTCGAGGTCGCCGATGCTTTCTGCGGCGTTGGAGTCACGCAGCTTCAGTTTCTCAAAGATCATGTCCTCTTTCGGATGATGGCAACAATCGGGATAGTCCTGAAAATAACTGATGATCGCCTTTATGATTTCGTAATCGGGCCGCTCGTCTCGATCAAAGACACTTAATTCCTGCTCCAGAACGAGAAGCAACTCTTCGATGTTTCGATGTTCCTCGCGTAAACTCTCAATTATTCTTGTCATGGCAATTACCTTGTTTTTGAACAGTAATTTGTCATCGGGTCGGAGTAATTGAGCTAGATCAATGATCGGCACCATTTGAAGGATCTGTCTTATCAAAGAATTTTCGGTGGGCTTATGGGTCCAGCCGAGAAGTGTGATCATTGGGCGCCCACTGCCAGTTGACTGCGGCGTGTGCCGTGGGCCGATAACTTCCCCGTTCGTCGTGCTTCACTGTAACACGTTTAAAAATTCTCTGTTTTGTTGGGGGAGGGAACTTGGCAAATTCGCTCGTTGGCTAGGCGCGAGAACCGCGGCGTAGGGCAGGGATTCTGCGAAATTCCCGGTATTACGGCGCAAACGCCTTTGCGCCATAATACCGCACATTCCCGGTATGTTAGCGCAAACGCCACAAGCCGAACGGCTTCGGCGGCGCGACATATCGCTCATTCGAAGGAATGAGCGATGGGGTTGTCAGCCCGAGATGGACCTTTCTTACGGTTGACGGCGGGCACCGCCTGCCGCGCCGCGCAGTTAGGGCCGGAATATCGAAAAAAGCGATTTTCATCGGTTGACGGTCGCGGCGCGAAGCTATGCTTGCTTCTATGCGACGGCCGAGCGGCAAGCATTGGGCGAGAGGATACTGGCGGTTCATCAAGTGGGCCGTCGGCTGGCCGTTGGCCTTCCTGGGCTTCGTCGGCTTGCCAGATACGCTCAATCAGTGGGCGCGCTTTATCGATTGGGCGCTTGTGCAGATCGGTGCCATCATGACCGATCCCCGCGTTCAATATCTGGCCCAGAAGGCGGTTGCCGTTGCGGATTTCGTAAATCAGACGCCGGTTCGGGTCGCTCTGGTCATCGTCGGCGTAGCAATACTAATATGGGGGTGGCGTCCATTCTGGAGCTTGCGGCACCGATTACGGTTTGTGTGGAGAACATTCTTGGGCGAAGAAACTTGGATTAGCCGAGAAGATGCGCTCAAGCTGATTAGGGCTTCGGATTGGGCAAAACTCCGCGAGCCAGTATCCTCTATTGCCGATTCGACAGCTCGCCTATTAGGCGGCGGCCAGAGTCCTTACGACCGCAACGTGATCCTCTACAGGCGGTATATCGAAATGACGCTTGAGAAATTTGAAATGTATAATCCTACCTGCGTGCGCGAGGATGAAGGTAAAAAGCAATACTCTGAACGGCTGCTGCGGTACTTCGTTGATGGCGCGCTTGACGATGAAGCGATTGCAAAATTTGGAAAACTCCCAGGCTAAATTTTATTTAGCGCGACCTCTTCGCGCCCGATTGCCGCCAGCGACGCTAGGAAAAAATGGGCCGACATTGTCGCCCTGCTGAGCTTACTGGCGATGCTGGCCTTGGTTTCCTTGAAGCCGTGTTTCCTAAGCTTGTCGGCCAAATCCTCGTAGGTGAGGTCCGCACGCTTCAGCTCGGCCTTAAGGTGCTGGGCGGCCCGTTCTGCCCATTCCCGCTCGGTTTTGGCGTATCCCATTACCGTTCCATAATTGGCATATCCGCATAAAAGTTAGCATATACGCTAACATTGTCGTTGACAAGAGGGACAATAGTTGTCATATTCGCTAACACGATAGCGGATACGGCAATGCCATTTCACTTCCTCCAATCCAAGGCGGCCCGGACCCTGAGCCTCGCTCAGGTCTTCCGCATGACGGATCAGGAAGCCGAGACGGCGTTCCGCAGCGTGCGTTGGCCGGAAACGCAAGGCGAGCCAGTCTGTGTCCACTGCGGCGGCGTTGACGCTTACGACTGCCGCCGCCCGAACGGCGCGCCACGGTTCCGCTGCCGGGCTTGTGGCAAGGATTTTTCGATCACGTCCGGGACGCTATTCGCCTCGCACAAGCTGCCACTTCGCGGCTACCTCGCGGCCATCGCCGTGTTTTGCAATGAGGTAAAAGGCAAGAGCGCGCTGGCGCTGTCGCGTGATCTAGGGATCGCGCACAAATCCGCATGGGTTTTGCTGCACAAGTTGCGCGAAGCGATGGCGGCAGAGTTGAAAGGCCGCGTGATCGGCGGCGAGGGCAAAGTTGCGGAAGTGGATGGCGGTTATTTCGGCGGCTACATCAAGCCTGCCAACATCAGAGAGAACCGCCGCGACCGGCGCCGCTTCCGCAATCAGAACGGCAAGCGCAAGGTTGTGGTTGTGGTCCGCGAGCGTGGCGGCAATTCCGTCCCGGCGGTGTTCAAGTCGGAAGCCAAGGCAATGGCCTTCCTTCGCGCGCACGTCGCCAAGGGCACGATCTTGAATGCGGACGAAGCCGGATCATGGGAGGAATTGCATAAGCGTTACGAGGTCCGCCGGATCAATCACGAGGAAGCCTATTCGCTGGACGGCGCTTGCACGAATTGGGCGGAGGAATTTTTCAGCCGTATGCGCCGGGCTGAGATTGGCCACCATCACCATATCGCTGGCGCTTATTTGCTCCGCTACGCGCAAGAGGCGTCATGGCGCGAGGACAACCGCCGTTCCTCAAATGGCGAACAGGTGGACCGCCTTGCGGGCTTGGCGATGAAGCAAAAGCCGAGCGTCGATTTCAGCGGCTATTGGCAACGGCACATTCAAGGCTAAGGCTTTTTCCCTTCGCCCTTCATAGGCGGATCAAACGGTTGCCCGTCCTCTTGGACAAATTCGGTGTCGTTTGGCTTGGGCTGCTCAGGCGTGGCGGGGAACGGTGATTTCAGCCCAAGACGACGCTGCATGTAAGTGACTTGTGACGGCGCTAAATGTTCACTGAGGTCAGGATCAACGAGCGCGACTTGCGCGCCGGTTGGCGCTGTGACCTCAAGGCTTCGATATGGCTGTCCAGTAACGGAATGCACGCGCGTTTGGATTTGTGCCGTGCAGCCGTTTTCCGTAGCCCAATCTATAAAATGCTCAAGGGTCGGATGGCCGCCAAAAGGGACGGCCACAACTTCACGCCGCCAACGCTACTTCCACGGAGCGAAAATGGTGCCCAATCGGAAATAGCAAGTGCTTGAGCTGGACAGAACGCTTGTCCCACAGGCCATGAAAATAATTTGGGGCCGGGCCGATGCCCGCAAAGGGTTCGCCGCCGCGTTCCTTGCTCATGGCACACTCAGCCTCAATGGTGAGGTCAAGGCGCACAAGGAGCGAAGGAATGTCCTTAGCCTGCGTGGCAACGTCTACTTCTAGACCTTGCGCCATGTAGAGGTCGCCGTCGCGATAAACTACGACGCGCAAAACCTCCAACTCGCCATCATGAGAAGTGGCAGCAGCGGTCGCCATCTTCGTGCTCCTAGAATGCTATCCATGTAAGCATAGGTCTCACCAGCCCGTTAGGCAATGGTTAACGGGGCAGCGTTGCGAATGTTTCATGAGGCAAGAAAATCAATAAAATCAGGCGTAAGCCGCTACAAATCAAACTGCCTGTCAATACAAGAGCTCAAGCGCAAGCGCCCACTGAGCGTTCCGGCTGGTGCCCGACTTGGCTACCTCTCCCCGCTTGCTGAGTCGTCGCAGCACCGCAAGCACCATATCCGTCACGGCTTCGGATAGCGCCCCCTCACCAATCGGGAAGCCCTTGTCTGCCACGATGGCGGACGTGATGGCCGCCGTCGTCATGGGCTTGCCGCTCGCCTGGCGCAGCACGTCTATGACGCGGCGCGATAACTCGCCCTTGGCGAAATAGCGCGTGCGCCGATAGGTCCGCTTTGGCGGGATAGCGTCGGGGTCTAGCTCGGGCGCATACAGCCGGATCGTGGCGTCGATGGCCGCGAGGCTTGCCCGATGGCGCGCGAGCTTGCGTTCAAGGTCGTGAACGTTGCCGCTGATTTCAGCACGCTTTGCTCTGAGTGCTGTAATGACGTGAGGTTCGGCCATTGCCTATTTACGCCATCGGATTAAGCTCAGAAAGGGTGGTGACCGTCCTTCCCCAAGGACGGATGATCCCAACCCCGAACTAGCCCCGGTAAGTGCTGCGTAGCGCCGGGGCTTTTCTTTCCGTAACGTAGGCAATGCCTATCAAAACGCTTGTGGCGTTTGCGCTAACATACCGCACATTCCCTGTTTATTTCCCTGTTAGCAGGGAATTTAATGCAGAGACTGGTTCGCAATGGATTGCGTCACCAGCCATCGCCGTGGAGCGTTTCCGCATTTGGCCGTGTTTTTCCCGGTAGAGCGGCGTCGCCGGCGTATCAAATAAGGGGAGGCGTCGTATGGCGGGTGAGGACATTGCGGCCGGTGGCTCGGGAAAGCTCGTCGTCAAGAATATCGGCCTGATATTGAGCGGCGATCTGGCCAGGCCGATCCTCGACGCCGACGCTGTTGTCGCTATTGACGGCCGGATCAGCGCGATTGGCTGCGCGCGCGACCTCGATTTCTCCGGCGCGGCCACGACGATCGACGCCAATGGGGCGGCGCTGACGCCTGGCCTCATCGACAGCCATGTGCATCCGGTCGCCGGCGATTGGACGCCGCGGCAGAACCAGCTCGGCTGGATCGATTCCTGCCTGCACGGCGGCGTCACCACGATGATCTCGGCCGGCGAGGTTCACACCCCGGGCCGGCCGCGCGACGTCGTCGGCCTCAAGGCCATGGCCATCACCGCGCAACGCTGCTTTTCGAATTTTCGCGTCAACGGCGTGAAGCTTCACGCCGGCGCGCCGGTCATCGAGCCGGGCCTGCAGGAAAAAGATTTCGCCGAACTCGCCGGCGCCGGCATCCGCTACCTCGGCGAGGTCGGCCTCGGCGGCGTGAAGGACGGTCCAACCGCGCGCAAAATGGTTGCCTGGGCGCGCAAATACGGGATCAACAGTACGATCCATACCGGCGGCCCCTCGATTCCCGGTTCCGGCCTGATCGACAAGGACGTGGTGCTGGAGGCGGACACCGACGTGATCGGTCACATCAATGGTGGCCACACCGCATTGCCCGACGACCAAATCCAATGCCTTTGCGAGCAATGCAAGCGCGGCCTGGAGCTGGTGCACAATGGCAACGAGCGCGCCGCGCTGGTGACCCTGCGGACGGCCAAGGAGCTTAACCAGCTCGACCGCGTCATCCTCGGCACCGACGCGCCGGCAGGCTCAGGCGTGCAACCGCTTGGAATTTTGCGGATGATCGCGATGCTCGCTTCGCTCGGCGAAGTTCCCGCCGAAACGGCTTTCTGCTTTGCAACCGGCAATACCGCGAAGCTGCGCGCGCTCGACTGCGGCCTCATTGAAATCGGCCGGGCGGCGGATTTCGTCTTCCTCGATCGCGCTCAGCACTCCGCCGGCAAGACGCTGCTCGAGAGCGTCGGACTTGGCGATCTCCCCGGCGTCGGCATGACCGTGATCGACGGGATTGTGCGCTCGCATCGCAGCCGCAACACCCCGCCGGCCACGAAGCTGCCCAGCATCGTCCCCGGATAGCGTGGACATCGAACGCGCGCGGCGAAGTCGCGATCCCTCACATCAACTTCGCCAGCAGCGCCATGAGCTGCGTCCGTTCGCGCTCGTTTAAGGAATCCAACGTATGCTCGGTGATACGCGCGGCGATCGGCCTGGCGCGCTCATAGAGCGCCGCGCCCCGCTCGGTGAGCGCGACCAGCAGACGGCGGCCGTCGGCGGGGTCGGATTTGGTCCTGGTGAAGCCGCGCTTGGTGAGACGATCAACGACGCCCTTGATCGTCGCCGCATCCATCGCGGTCAGCCGCCCCAGCAGATTCTGCGATGAGGGACCGATCTCTTTGAGCTTGGCGAGCGCCGCCCACTGGGTCGGCGTGAGGTCCTCGATCATGTGAGATGCGAAAATCGTCGCGTGGCGCTGATGCGCCTGGCGCAACATAAATCCGATCTGCGCGTCGAGGAGGTAATCGTCCTCGCGCCGATGTTCCTTGGCCGCTTGCATCGGTTTCATTGATTTCCTCGGCAGCTTTCCTGAAAGCAGTGCTCCTGGGTTAGTCTTCACAGCGCCAGATAGGCGTCACGGATATCCGGGCGCGCATCGAATTCGGCGGCCGTTCCGGAGAAGCGGACGCGTCCCTTCTCGATGACGCAGACGCGATCGGCAACAAGCATCGCAAAGCGAAGATTCTGCTCGCTCAAGAGCAGGCTCACCCCTTCGCGTTTCATCACCAGGATTGCCTCGATCATCTGCTCGACGATTTTCGGCGCGAGCCCTTCCGACGGCTCGTCAAGCAGGACGAGGGACGGGTTGCCCATCAACGTCCGGGCGATGGCCAGCATCTGCTGTTCGCCGCCGGACATGCGGCCGCCCAGCCGGTTGCGCAACTCGATGAGATTCGGAAAGACTTCGAAAAGACGCTCGCGCGTCCATCGCGGCGTGCCTTGGCGCGGGCTTTGCCGGCCAACCTCGAGATTCTCGTCGACCGTCAAATCCGAGAATATACGGCGGTCCTCGGGCACGTAACCGAGGCCGCGGCGCACGCGCTCGTGCGCCGGAAGACGCGATAGCGGCTCACCATCGAAGACGATTTGACCGTCACAATTGGCAATGAGCCCGAGGATGGAGCGTAACGTTGTGGATTTGCCGGCGCCGTTGCGGCCGAGCAGTGCCACAGCCTCGCCGGGGCCGACGTCCAGAGCGACGTCGTAGAGAATACGCGCGCGGCCATAGGAGGCATTGAGGCGGTTGACGGCGAGTTTTGGCGGCGCGTTCATCGGTGTGAAGCCCCAAATAGCGTGCCGGCGCCGAGATAAACCGCTTGCACTTCCGCATTGCCGCGCACTGCCGCCGGCGGCCCCTCGGCGATGAGGTCGCCCCGATTGAGGACGAGGACCCGATCGGCGTGTCCGAAGACCGCATCCATGTCGTGCTCGGTGAAGAGGACTCCGATCCGTCGTTCGCGAGCAACCCGCGTGACCAACGCCATGAGCGCCGCGCGTTCGCTTGGGGCCATGCCCGCGGCGGGCTCGTCCATCAACAAGAGCTTGGGATCGTTGGCGAGCGCGATGGCGAGTTCGAGCCGTTTGACATCGCCGTAAGCAAGCTCGCCGCAACTGCGCGTTGACTGGTCCGCCATGCCGACCAGTGCGAGAAGGTCGTGCGCCTCCTGCCGATAAAAGCGGGCTGCCCATCGGCAATCCGCCCAGCGACGGCGATACGACAACAGCGCCGCCTGGACATTCTCGGCGACGGTCATCGATCCGAACGTCGCCGCGATCTGGAAGGTGCGGCCGACGCCGAGCCGCCACACGTCGCGCGGCGCCATGCCGGTAACGTCACGGCCGAAAATGCGAATGCGTCCGGCGCTCGGCGCGACTTGCCCGTTGATCATGTTGAAGCAGGTGCTCTTGCCCGCTCCGTTGGGGCCGATCAGCGCCAGCATCTCGCCGGCCTGCAAAGAGAAAGTGACGCCCTTGACCGCCTGAAAGCCGGAATAGGACTTTGCCAGATTCTCGACGGTTAGGATGCTCATGGCCGTTCACCTGCGGCGTGGCGAGTCCGCCAATGGGAGAAAGCGCCGAGCACGCCCTGCGGGAAGACCGAGACCAGTATGACGATCAAAAGGCCGAGCACGAGCTTTGAATAATCGGTGTGGCTGATCACCCAAATCGAAAGCGATTTATAAAGCGCAGCGCCGACGACCCCGCCGGCAACGGTGCCGACGCCGCCGAGCAAAACCATCGCCAGCCCGTCGATCGACAAAGGAATCCCGAGATCGTCGGGAAATACGCTGCCTTTGAGAAACGCGTAGAGTGCGCCGGCCAGCGCCGCGAAGGCGCCGGCTATGGCAAAGGCGAACCACTGTATCCGATGCCGCGACAGCCCGATCGCTTCAGCGCGCAGTTCGCTGTCGCGCAGCGCGCGCAAGGCGTAGCCGAAAGGGGAAAACAGAATGACGCGCAACAGCGCGATGCCGGCGGCGACGAGCGCAAGCGTCAGCCAATAAAAATGCGCAGCCGTAGCCGCCCACGGGCTCGGCCAAATTCCGATCAGGCCATTGTCGCCGCCGGTCACCTCGGTCCATTGAAAGGCGATCGACCAGACGATCTGCGCGAAGGCGAGCGTCAGCATGGCAAAATAGACGCCCGACAGACGAACGCAAAACCAGCCGAAAAGGAGTGCGCCGGCGAATCCCAGAAGCGGCCCGGTTACAAGTCCGGCCGCCATCGGCAGGCCCAACTGTTTCAACGTCAAAGCCGCGCCGTACGCGCCCAAGCCGAAATAGGCGGCGTGGCCAAAGGAGACGAGGCCGCCGGCGCCCACGAGCAAATGCAGGCTTGCCGCAAACAGCATGAAAATGAGCACTTCGCTGGCGACCGTCAGGGCATAGTCGCCGGCGACCAATGGCAGCAGCGCGGCGGCGACAATCCCTCCCGTGACCAAAAGCCGCTCGCGCGAAAGGAGCGGACGCCAGCGCACGATCTGCAGGCCGCTCGCCGCGCGCGTCATCGCCTCGGTGCGTCCGAGCAGGCCCCACGGCCGCACCACGAGCACCAGCGCCATGACCAGGAATACGAGGATGATTGAAATTTTCGGCAGGACCAGGATGCCGAATGCGTTCAGCTCCGAGACGATGACCGCGGCGAGGAATGTGCCGAGCACATTGCCCAACCCGCCGATCACGACGACGACCAGCACTTCGGTGATGATCTGCAAATCCATTGTGTGGCTCGCCGCTTCGCGCGGCAATTCGAGGGCGGCGCCGAACGCGGCGAGGAAAATCCCCAAAGTGAACACCCCGGTGAACAACCACTGTTGATTGACACCGAGCGCCGCGACCATTTCGCGGTCCTGCGTGGCGGCGCGCACCAGCACGCCCCACCGCGTGCGGCGCAATAACAGTTCAACGCAAATGAGGGTGAGCGGCCCCAGCGCGATCAGCAGCAAATCATAGGTCGGGAACGGCTGGCCGAAGAGATCGAACGCGCCGTTCAATCCGGGTGCGCGCCGCCCGAGCAGATCGGCCGGCCCCCAGATCAGTACAACAAGGTCCTCGACCACGAGCGTGACGCCAAACGTCAAAAGCAATTGCAGCAACTCGTGCGCCGCGTAGATGCGGCGAAGGAGCGTCATTTCAACCAATGCGCCGATAGCCGCCACGAATAGCGAGGCGAAGACGATTCCGCTCCAGAATCCGAAGCTGCTGGACAAATACTCGGTTACGGTGACGGCTACATAGGCGCCGAGCATGTAAAAGGCGCCATGGGAGAAGTTGACGATTCGCGTGACGCCGAAAATGATCGACAGACCGCAGGCGGCGAGGAAGAGCGATGACGCGCTGGCCAAGCCGGTGACGAATTGGTTGAAAAGGAAAGTCACCGGCTTGGTCCTGGCGCGGAGAGGAAAAGGTGACGACGCCTCGCGGCCTGAATCAATCCTGCGGGCGTAGCGCCTTGACCTCGCTTTCCGGCGGCAAATACTTCGCGCCGTCGCGATAGATGACATCCACCAATGTGCCTTTGCCGTCCTTGAGTGCCGTTTTGCCGACGAAAGCGCCGAGCGTCGACTGGTGATCGGAGTTGCGGAAGGTCACCTCGCCGAACGGCGTTTCGACCAGGATGCCTTCGGCGGCGTCGACCAGCTTTTCGCTGTCGGTCGATTTGGCCTTGGCGAGAATCGCCGCCGCCGCTTTCAGCGTCGAATAGCCGACCACCGAGCCCAGTCGCGGATAGTCGTTATATTTTTCCTGATAGGCTTTCAGAAATGCGGCGTGGGCCGGAATGGTGACGGCATTCCAGGGATAGCCGGTGACGATCCAGCCTTCCGGCGTCTCGTCCTTGAGCGGGTCGAGATATTCCGGTTCGCCGGTCAGGAAGCTCACGACCGAGCGGTTCTTGAACAAGCCGCGCGTATTGCCCTCACGCACGAATTTGACGAGATCGGGCCCGAAGGTGACGTTGAGGATGGCGTCGGGTTGGGCCTGGGCGAGCGCCTCGGCCACCGCGCCGGCGTCGATCTTGCCCTGAGGCGGCCACTGCTCACCAACCCATTCGATGTCGGGCCGCTTGGCGGAGAGGAGTTTCTTGAAGACCGCGACCGCCGATTGCCCGTATTCGTAATTGGGGGCAATCGTGGCCCATTTCTTCGCCGGCAGCTTGGCCGCTTCCTCCGCCAGCATGGCTGCTTGCTCATAATTGGAGGGGCGCAAGCGGAATGTATAGCGATTGCCCTTTGCGAGCGTGATGGCGTCGGTCAAAGGCTCGGCGGCGAGGAACAGGATCTTCTTCTGTTTGGCGAAATCGGAGACGGCGAGCCCGATGTTGGAGAAGAACGTGCCGGCCAGCATCACGACGCCGTCGTTGGAGACGAGTTCGTTCGCCGCCGTCACCGCATCCGCCGGCTTGCCGCCGTCATCCTTGGAAATGACCTCAAGCTTCTTGCCGTTGACGCCGCCGGCGGCGTTGATCTGTTCCAGCGCCAGCTGCCAGCCCTTGCGATAGGGCTCGGTGAAGGACGGCAGGCCCGAGTAGGAATTGATCTCGCCGATTTTGATCGTGTCTTGAGCGGATGCGGGAACGACCGCGGAAAGCGCCGCCGCCAAAGTCACGCCCGCCAATAGTGCCGATACGGATTTCATGATCGTTGCTCCTGTGAGATGTTGTTCGTCGATTGTCTGCGGCATCGCGCCGTTTATCGAAGACCGTCGAGCCCCTTGATCTCGTCTTTCTTCAACCCGCCGACGCGCGGCAGCGGCCTGCCGGAATCGGTCACGGCTACCGCCACCATGATCTCGTTGGCGCGCGGCGCATCGGCGACGCGCACCTCCATGCCGTCGAAATGGCTGCGCACGAAAGCCGCATCCTTGTGGCCGAGCGGCACGTCGAGCGTGACGCCCGGTCCGCCGCGCTTCTTCGATGAAGGGATCAGCGCCGTACCCGTGCCGAGAACTTTGCGAACTGGCGCCCCGAGCTTCGGATGCAAAATCGCCGCCGCGTGTTCGAGCTCGCCGTTCTCGCCGACGGCCGCGGCTTTGCCGTAGCTTTCCGCGCGCCGGCCCTCGATCCCCAGCGCCTTCACCGCGCGGGTCGCCAATAATTCGCCGAGTTCTTCGCCGATATCGATCAGCTCGGACAGGTCCTCGACGTAACGGCCGGCGAAAGGATTCTCGATCACCGCGACCGCGGCCGCGCGCCGCGTCGGCGGCTCGATCGGCTGGCCCATTTCGTATCGGGTCTCTTCCAGGAAGGTGAGAAGTTTCCGGATCTTGGCTTTCATCTGCGCCCATCCTGTCCGCCGAATTCCGCCGGTTCACGGCGCCCGATCCGAATGGGATGCAACGCGTTCTCCAATTCGCCCGGCCGGACGGCCTCGCCGCCATCGTGCGCCGCCGAGACGCCGATGCCGATACCCGCGCCGCCGCTGACGCCGCAGAGCAAGGTCTGGTCGCGCAGTTGCAGCGCCGCCGCCGCAAGTGCGCCGGCGCGGCGCAGGCGCTCCGCCTCGGCAAGACCGGCGGCGAGTGCCGTGTCGACATCATGCTGCGTCAATGGCCCGACGTCGATCGTCACCGGCCGTTCGCCCAGATCGCTCTGCGGATCGCGCGAACGCGCGGGTGCGCGGCCGACCGCCGGGTGACCGGGAAGATCGACCGCATTGGCGACGAGCGTGGCCGCGGCGTCGGCCTGCGCGGCCGAGCGGGCGAGAACCGTGACGGCGTCGGCTATTCCCAGCGAGAAGCTGCGGCCGCGCCAGCCCGATGTGGCGACGCCGCGGATCGCGTCGCGGCCGGAAATCGCCGCGCTGCCGATCAGGCTCGGCCGGTCAGGCCGATCGACCATGCCGATCATGAAGCGTTCGTCGGCGAGAAGATGGAGCGCGATGTCGCCGCCATTGTTGACGTAAGCGCGCCGCAGAGGTGCGGCGCTCGTCATCGCGTGCAAAATCTCCTCGGCGACGGCGGCGGCCACGGCCGCCATCGGCGTGATGAAACGGGCAAGGCATAAAGGCGCGACGGCGTCGGCCATGCGGCGAGCGACAACACCGGACGGACGAGGGCTTGTCGGCGTTGCTTGGCTGCGCAGCAGCGGCAGTTCGGCGCAAAGCTCGTCGAGGACGGTCGCAAAGCGCCGGCAAGCCGCCGCGTAAGCGGTCTCGACCGCCAAAGCCTCACCCCACGCGCCGATGATCAAATCGATCGGCCCATCGTGGAGATGGAGACGGCCGCCGGGCAGCCGGCTCTGTTGCGGCGGCATTCTCATGCTTCGCTCCGCTCGGGCGCGGACGTTGCGGCACTGCCGCCCGCGGTCTTTGTGTGCTTGGCGAGGATATCGCGCAAGGGGCGGACGTGATCGACGTGGCCGCCGAGCGCCGCATAATCGTCGAGCCGCATGGTGAATTCGATCGGCGCAACGATCGCCGGAGTCGGCACGTAGCCGAAGGCATTATCCGGCAACAGCGTGACGTCGACCATGAATGTGATGCCGCCACCGGGCCAGACGATCACGGGCGCGCCGCCGGCCGTCACCGTCGTCAGCGCCTGGCGCACCGAGCGGGTCAGGCGCACCGGATTTTCGGTGACGCCGGCGCGCAGCGATCCGCCGGCCCCACCCATGAACAGCACCGAGCACAGCGCCGGTTCGCAATTCTCCCGGATACGCTCGACAGATACGCGCAGATTATCGGGTAGCGGCGCTTCAATGGGCTTTAAAGCGTTATCGAGTCGGTAGAAAGCGTGCTGTTCACCGGTGGTGGAAACCATCAGCATGGTCAAACCGGGCCACGCGACTTTCCGGTCGAAGCCGGCGACGATCTCGAGCGGATCGGAAATATTGGCGCCGCCCCAACCGGTTCCCGGCTCAGCGACGTGAAAATAGCGACCGGGTGTCGAGCGTCGGCCCTTCATCTTGATGCCGGTATCGCGCGCGCCCAAAAGCTTGCCGGCCTGATGCTCGGACAGCACGCCGGTGATGTGATCGTCGACCACGACGACTTCGTCGACTTTGCCGTACCATTGTTTGGCGAACATGCCGATCGTCGCCGAGCCGCAGCCGACCCGCATGCGCTCCTCGATCTGACCGTTGACGACGGGAGGTTTGCCCGCTTCGACAATGACGCTGGCGCCGCCATCGACGGTCAGCTCCACGGCCTTTCGATTGCACAGATCGAGCAACGTCTCGCAGGTGACCCGCCCTTCTTTCTTACCGCCATGGGTGAGGTGATTGACCCCGCCGAGCGAAAGCATTTGCGAGCCGTATTCGCCGGTCGTGACGTGGCCGACCGGTTCGCCCTTGGCGCGGACGGTCGCGCATTCCGCGCCGAGATGGCGATCGGTATCGATCTTCAGTTTGACGCCACAATAGGAGTAGATGCCCTCGGTGACGACCGTCACCATGTCCACGCCGTCGACCTCCGACGAGACGATGAACGGCGCCGGCTTGTAGTCGGGGTAGGTCGTGCCGGCGCCGATGGCGGTGATGATGGGCGCGGGCGCGTTGACCATGTCGCCGCTCCATTCGCGTGCCCGGCTCATGAAGGGCACCACCTCGCCACCGTCCCGCAAAGTACGTTCCAGCAGCACGTGGGGATCGACGCGCACAAGTTCGCCGTTGCGGTTGGCGTAACGGTCGCAGGCGCCGGTCATGCCGGGGCGGATATAGCAAAGCACCGGGCAGGCGTCGCAACGGATCTTATCGTCAACGTCGGCCATTCTCGTTCTCATCCTGCAGCGCCAGGATCGCCGCGCGCAAGCGATCCGGCGTCGCCGGCGTGCGTCTGATGCGCGCGCCCGTCGCGTGATGAATAGCGTTGAGGATCGCGGGCGCGGTCGGGATCAGCGCCTGCTCGCCAATGCCCTTGGCGCCAAAGGGACCGATGGAGGAAGCGTCTTCGATGAGAATGCTCTCGACCGGCGGCATGTCGCCGATGGTCGGAATGAGATAATCGTGCAGGTTCTCGCCCTTCGCGGGAACAAATTCTTCCATCAGCGCCATGCCGAGGCCCTGTGCCGCGCCGCCCTCGATCTGACCTTCGATCAAGGTCGGGTTGATCGCCTTTCCAACGTCGTGGGCGCAGATCAAACGAAGGACTTTGACTCTGCCAAGCTCGATATCGACTTCCACCATGGCAAGGTGGGCGCCGTAGCCGAAGACGGCATAGGGCTCGCCTTGGCCGTTTTCGTCGAGCGGCGTCGTCGGCGGATCGAAAGTCTCCCGAACCTCGGCGACGAAGCCCGACGGGTTAAGCGAAAGCGCGCTCAGTTTCACGCGCCGGCGGCCGCCGGCGCCTTCGATGACGACCGTGCCGCCGTCAAACTGGACGTTCGCTTCGTCGCCGACATTGGCGAGGCGCAGAATCGCGCGGCGCATCGCTTTGCCGGCGAGGAAAGCGGCTTTGCCGGAAACAAAAGTTTGCCGCGACGCCGAAGTCTTGCCGCAGTCGGGCGTCGTGTCGGTGTCGGCCGATGCCAAATCGAATAGCGTGAGCGGCGTGCCCAGGGCGTCGGCGCAAATCTGCGGGATCACCGTATTCGAGCCTTGCCCGATGTCGACTGCGCCCTGGAACAAGGTGAGCCGGCCGTCCGGCTTGAGGCCAAGCCGCATGGTCGATGGATTGGGTAGCGACGTGTTGCCGCATCCGTACCACATGCCGGCGATGCCGACGCCGCGTCGCAGCGGGCCGCTCGCCGCCGCATTGAAAGTGTGTACCGCTTCGCGGTGCTGCCGCCAATGCGGCCGCAGGGCTTCAAGGCACGCTTTGAAGCCGACCCCTTCGGTGAACACCTGGCCGGTCACGGTCGGGCCGCCGGCTTCAAGCGCGTTGAGAATGCGGAATTCCAGCGGGTCCATGTCGAGCTTGATCGCCAATTCGTCGAAAAGCTGCTCCTGGGCGATCGCGCTTTGCGGCACGCCGAAACCGCGAAAGGCGCCGGACGGCACGAGATGCGTGTGAATCGCGCGCGTCAGCGCGCGGTAGTGCGGCATGCGGTAGGGGCCGGAGGCATGGACAGGCACGCGATTGGCGACGGTCGGACCCCAGGAGGCATAGGCGCCGGTGTTGAAATCGGCGGAGAAATCCATGGCCTTGAGACGGCCGTCGACGGTTGCGCCGATTTTTGCGCGGATGACTGCAGGATGGCGCTTGGTCGTGCTCATGATCGATTCCGTCCGCGAATAGATCATCCGCACCGGCCGGTTGAGCCGCCACGCGGCGAGCGCGATGAAAGGCTGAACTGAGAGATCGAGCTTGGCGCCGAAGCCGCCGCCCACCGCGGTGGGAATGATGCGCACCTGTTCGGGTGCAAGGCCCAGGATTTTCGCGATGGCGTCGCGATCCATGTAGGGCGCCTGGGTGCAGGCCTGGATTTCGATGCGATTGCCCACGCGCCGCGCGAAGCCCGCCTCGGGCTCGATATAGGCGTGTTCGACGAAACCGGTTTCGAACTCACCCTCGACCAGCACATCCGCGCCGGCGAGCGCGCTCTCCACGTCGCCGCGCACGACACGGCCGCGCGTCAAGACGTTGTCGGGACGAAACGAATGAATCGGCGCCGCGCCGGCGGCGGTCGCTTCTTGCAGGCTGGTCAGCGCCGGCAAGACCTCCCACGTGACCGGGAAGCCGGTAAGGTCGAGCGCGCGAACGGCCGTTTCTTCGCCGACAATGAGCGCGACGGCCTCGCCGCGAAACCGCGCAACGCCTTCGGCCAGCGCCGGCTGATCGGCAAAAGGCGGAATGACGCCGAAGCAATTTTCGCCCGGCACGTCGTTCGCCGTGAACACGGCGGCTATGCCGGCATGCGCGCGTGTGAACGCCGCGATGTCGCCCAAGGTAAAGCGCGCGTGGTGATGCGGCGAGCGGATCGCGCGGGCAAGCAAAGCGTCGCCCGGCCAAGCGTCGGCGCCGAAAATCTCCGCGCCGGAGATCTTCACTGCTCCGTCAAGCCGCGGGAGACGTCGACCGACTGCGCTTTTCTCGGGCGAAGCCGCCGGCGATTCTCCCTCGAAGCGGTGTGCCTCGATCACGGCGTCGACGATCTTGCGGTATCCGGTGCAGCGGCACAACACGCCGCCAAGCGCATCTTGCACTTGACGTTCATTCGGCCGCGGATTTTTACGCAGCAGCGCCGTCGCGGCGAGCAGCATCGCTGGCGTGCACACGCCGCATTGCGCGGCACCCAGACTATGGAACGCTCGACGAAGCCGGCCGACAATATCTTCGTTGGCGGAGAGGCCTTCGACCGTCTCGATAACGCAGCCCTCGACCTGGCCGACCGCGGTCAGGCAGGCGCAAACCGGCTCACCGTCGATCAGCACGGTGCAGGCACCGCAGTCGCCGGCATCGCAGCCGACCTTGACGCCAGTGAGACCACATTGCTCGCGCAGCGCGTGACTGAGCCGCTCCAGCGACGAAGCGGCGAGGCGAGCGGGCGCGCCATTGAGCGTCAGCGATACGCCTGCCGCGCGATCAAGCATCAGACGACGCCTCCGGCCTCGGCGTTGAGACAGAGTTCGATCGCGCGGCGAACCAGCGTCAAGGCCGCGTCGCGACGGTAATCGGCAGTGCCGCGCAGGTCATCGATCGGTGACAGCGCGGCGAGATGTTCGCCTTCTATGAGATCGCCGAGGCCGGTGTGTGCCGCAGCGCCGATAAGCCGGCGTTCGACGTCCGGGAGCCGCTTGGCCGCGGCCGAGCAAGCTCCCGCCGCGACGCGCGCGTTGCGCACGTGTCCGTCGATCACATCGAGCAGCACCGCAACCATGACGATCGAAATAACGAGATAACGGCGTGCGCCGAGCTTCAAGAAAGTCGAGCGGGCGGTCGGGGCCGGCTGCCGAACGAGGACCGCCGTCATCATCTCGCCCACGCGGAGAGTCGTGCGGCGATTGCCGGTGATGAATTCGCCGAGATGAGCGCGCCGTCGACCGCGCGTCGAAACAAGTTCCACCTCGGCGTCGAGGACCAGAAGCGGCGGAACCCCGTCGGCGGCGGGCGAGGCGTTGCACAGATTGCCGCCCAGCGTGCCGCGATTTTGTATCTGCACGCCGCCGATTTCGCGTGCGGCGGCGCACAAGGCGTCGAAAGCGGGAGACAGCTCGGCCTTGGCGAGATCGCTCCAGGTGACGGCGGCGCCGATGCGAATCCAATCGCCCTCGACGCTAATTCCGCGCAGCGCTTCGAGCGCGGCGACATCCACGTGCCGTCCGCCCAGAAGTCGCTCGCCGGCTGCCGGAAATATGTCGGTGCCGCCCGCTAAAACGCGCGCGTCGGGCTCGGTGAGGAGCCGTAAAGCTTCGCTGAAGTCCGCGGGACGCGCATACACGAGATCGATGCTCCTCGGCCTCGTTTGTATACAAATGTTCTCGCCGGGCGGCCGTCATGTCAAGCACGCCGGCGGTCTGCCGCGAGGTTTACCCATAACAGAATCGTGCCGTCGCAGCGACGCTGAGCCAGGCGTTCAAAACTCGATCTTCCGCTTGTTGAGAAAGGCGTCGATGCCGGCGCGGGCGTCTTCGGACGTCAGACTAATCGCCTGCGCCACGCTTTCCGTCCAAAGTCCCTCGGCCGAAGCCATTTTCTCGATACGTGGAATCGCCTGAATAATGAGATAGTTGGGGATCCGCGCATTCTTGGCGATGACCCCGGCGAGCTCCATCGCCTTGTCCAGCGTCTTGCCGGCCTCGACGACATAATGCGAAAGGCCGATCCGTTCGCCGGCCGCCGCATCGAGCACACGGCCGGTCAACATCATCTCGATCATGCGGCCGGAGCCGATAATGCGGGAGACACTCACGCTGGCGCCGCCGCCGACATAAAAACCGCGGCGGCCTTCCGGCAACTGGTAAAACGTCGTCGTGTCGGCGACGCGCACATGGGTCGCCGCCGCGATTTCAAGCCCTCCGCCAATCACCGCGCCGGGAATCGCGGCCACCACCGGCCGCGCGCCGAACTGGATGGCTTCGCAGGTGGCGTGTCCGAGGCGCGACATGGAGATGCTTTCGAACGGCTGGCGATGGCGGTGTTCGGCGAGGTCAAGGCCGGCGCAGAAGTGCGGGCCGGCCCCGGTGAGGACAACGGCCCGCACCTCCGGTTCAAAATCCTCAAAGGTCTTCTTCAGTTGCCGCCAAAGGTCCTCATTCAGTGCGTTGCGTTTGGCCGGGCGGTTGATGGTAACGATGGCAATAGCGCCCCGCCGCTCAGTCAGCAAAAGTGGCGCGGTTTCACTCATTATTATTCCCGTTGATGAGGGTGGAAACGCGTGAAAGTGCTCATGCCGATGGCGGCTAACATACCGTCACGGCAGCCTGCGAGATAGAGGCGGGACGCCGGCATCAAACGGCTTGAAAAGCGGCGCCGTGCGGCGTGCATGGATCGTCGGCCCCTTAAAACCGAGGGCACGCCGGAAGGCGCCGCATGGTGGCGCGACGGATTTGGGATTGATTGCTCGGCTCAGGCTTACGAAGCTTTCTTCGGGACCTTCTTGCCTTCCTTTCGCGCCTTCGACAGGCCGATGGCAATGGCTTGCCGGCGGCTTTTGACTTTGCCGCCCTTGCCGCCGGGTCCGCTGCGGGCGGTGCCGCGCTTAAAGCGATGCATCTCGCTCTTCACGTCGCTGCCGGCGCTGGGTGAATATCTTCGTTTCCTCTTGGCCATATTACTCTCCCGATGATGGCTTTTCCTGCCGATTATGTCCTCCCTCTGTCCCGTCGTCGAGCGCAGCACGCTCATTGCCCAACGTGCGACGCAACGGCGGGTTCCGGCGCAAAGTCGGACCAAGCCGCGTATTCAGCGTCGCCTTGACGTAAATTCGGTGCGGAACTTTGCGACCGTGCTCAGGTTCCAGGCCGGGTGTGAAATTCGGGCGGCCGCTCGTTGAGCTGCGCAAGCGCTGCTCCGATGAACTGCCGCAGCTCGGCCTCGTCGTCGATGACCAGAGCCAGTTGCGGGTCGATGGGAATACGGGCGGTGTCTGTCGCGGCCATGCTTACAAAAACCACACGCGGCCGTCCAAGATGCCTGTAAGGCGGCCCTCATGCTTGTGTGGCTCTACTCAATGAGTGTTAATGCTTGGCCGTAAAGCCAAATATTTAGGTAGAATTGCGTGCGGTGCCTGTGTTGCTCGCGATAAAGAGATGCTCTTACAAAGGCGCGGAGCCGGCCGCAAAGTCAGCCGGAAAGGACGGAGAAAAATAATGCGCATCGTTTGCATCGGCGGCGGTCCGGCCGGGCTCTATTTCGGCCTGCTGATGAAAAAGGAAAATCCCGCTCATCACATAACGGTGGTGGAGCGGAACCGGCCTTACGACACATTCGGCTGGGGCGTGGTGTTTTCCGACGCCACCATGGAGAACATGCGGGCCTGGGATGCCGAGACAGCAGACGAGATCGAGAGCGCGTTCAACCACTGGGATGACATCGAGGTGCTGATCAAAGGCCGGCGCATGCGCACCACCGGCCACGGCTTTGTCGGCATCGGCCGCAAAAAGCTGCTCAACATCCTGCAAGCGCGCTGCGAAGAACTCGGCGTGGAGCTTGTATTTGAGCGCGAGGTCGATTCCGATCTCGAATTTCCCGATGCCGATCTCATCATCGCTTCGGACGGGATCAATTCAAAGATTCGCAACCGGTACCGCGAAGTCTTCAGGCCCGATTTGGTCATGCGGCCGAACCGCTTCATCTGGCTCGGGACGAACAAGCAATACGACGCCTTCACGTTCGACTTCCGCCGCACCGAGCACGGCTGGTTCCAGGCCCATATCTACAAATTCGACGAAAACACCTCGACCTTCATCGTCGAGACGACGGAAGACATCTTCATGGCGCATGGCCTCGATCAGGCGGACGAGGCGCGGTCGATCGCCTTTTGCGAGGAGCTTTTCAGCGAAGTGCTCGACGGCGCCAAGCTGATGAGCAATGCCCGGCATCTGCGCGGCTCGGCCTGGCTCAATTTCGGCCGCTTGACCTGCGGCAAATGGAGCCATTTCAATGGGCAAAGCCACGTCGTGCTCATGGGTGACGCCGCGCATACCGCGCATTTCGCCATCGGCTCCGGCACCAAGCTCGCGCTTGAAGACTCGATCGAGCTGACGCGGCAATTCCGCAATCTGGGCGGCACGCGCGACAAAATCCCGGCGGTGCTCGCCGCTTATGAGGAGGTACGCGCCGTCGACGTCGCCCGCATCCAGAACGCCGCCCGCAATGCCATGGAATGGTTCGAGGTGGTCGGCAGCCGCTATGCCGACACGCTGGAGCCGGAGCAGTTCATGTATTCGCTGCTGACGCGCTCGCAGCGTATCAGTCACGAGAACCTGCGGCTTCGCGACAAGACGTGGCTCGAAGGCTACGAACGGTGGTTCGCCGCACGCGCCGGCATCAACATCGATCCCGACGGGCCTTCAGTGCCGCCGATGTTCACGCCCTATCATGTGCGCGGGCTGGCGCTGGCGAACCGCATCGTCATGTCGCCCATGGCCATGTACTCGGCCAAGGACGGCGTGCCCAACGATTTCCATCTCGTCCATTTCGGCAGCCGTGCGCTTGGCGGCGCCGGCCTCATTTTCGGCGAGATGACCTGCGTCTCGCCGGATGCGCGCATCACGCCCGGCTGCCTCGGCTTGTGGAACGACGGGCAGGCGGCGGCCTGGAAGCGCATCGTCGATTTCGTCCACGCGACGACATCCGCAAAATTCGGCTTGCAACTCGGGCACGCCGGTCGCAAGGGTTCGACGCGCGTAGCGTGGGAGGGCATCGACCAGCCGCTGCCGGTAGGCAATTGGCCGCTGATTTCCGCTTCGGCCGTACCCTACATGGCGAGCAGCCAGACGCCGCGCGCCATGACGCGCGCCGACATGGATCGGGTGAAGGCGGATTTCGTGGCGGCCGCGAAGCGCGGCATCGAGGTCGGCTTCGACATCCTCGAACTCCACTGCGCGCACGGTTATCTGCTGTCGTGCTTCCTGTCGCCGCTGACCAACCGGCGTAACGACAAATACGGCGGCTCGCACGAGAACAATGCCCGCTTTCCGCTGGAGATTTTCCGCGCCATTCGCGAGGTCTGGCCGGAACGCAAACCGATTTCGGTTCGGCTCTCCTGTCACGACTGGACGGAGGGCGGCAATACGCCCGCCGATGCCGCGATCTATGCCAAAATGTTCAAGGACGCCGGCGCCGATCTCGTCGATTGCTCCTCCGGCCAGGTATCGAAAGAGGAAAAACCGGTCTACGGGCGGCTCTTCCAGACCCCGTTCTCGGACAAGGTCCGCAATGAGGTCGGCATCGCAACAGTGGCGGTCGGCGCGATTTCGGAAGCGGATCACGCCAATTCGATCATCGCCGCCGGCCGCGCCGATCTCTGCGCCATCGCCCGTCCGCATCTCGCCGACACCGCGTGGACCTTGCACGAGGCGGCAAAGATCGGCGTGAAATCGATCGCTTGGCCCAAGCAGTATCTTTCCGCCAAAATGCAATATGAAACCAATCTCGCGCGCGCCGCTGCGGGCCCGCAGCCGACCTGAGGGCCAAGACGATCGTGACGGAGCTTTCTCTCGATAATCGGCATGTGCTCGTCACTGGGGCCGGAACCGGCATCGGCGCGGCGATTGCGACGGCATGCGCCGGCGCCGGCGCCCGCGTCAGTCTGGCCGGCCGGCGCCGCGATCCGCTCGTCAAGCTGCAAGCATCGATTGGCAAAACCCGCGCGCAGGTGACGGCGGATTTCGACGTGACCGACGAGAACAAAGTCCGCGCCGGCGTTGCGGCCGCGCGCACCACGTTCGGTCCGATCGACGTTTTGGTCAACAATGCCGGCGAAGCGCCGAGCGCGCCATTTGCGAAAACCGATTTGGCCACCTGGAACAAAGTGCTTGCGGTGAATCTCACCGGCACCTTCCTGGTGACCCGAGAAGTCGTGTCCGACATGGTGGCCAAGCGCGCCGGGCGGGTGATCAACATCGCTTCGACGGCGGGGCTAAGCGGCTATGCTTATGTGTCCGCTTACGTCGCCGCCAAGCACGGCGTCGTCGGACTGACGCGCAGCCTGGCGCTCGAATTCGCCCGCGCCGGGATTACGGTAAATGCGGTTTGCCCGGGATACACCGAAACGCCGATGTTCGAGCGTGCCGTCGACAATATCGTGGCCAAGACCAAACGCAGTCGCGAGGACGCGCGCGCCGCACTTGCGGCCTCGAATCCGCAGGGCCGCCTGGTAACTCCGGACGAGGTGGCGGCGACGGTGTTGTGGCTCGCGTCGACCTCGGCGAGTGCCATCACCGGCCAGGCGATCGTGGTCGCCGGCGGCGAAGTAATGGCCGGCTGAAATCAGACCTTCTGGCTACTTGAAGCCTATAAATTTGAACCTTAAAATGTTTTCCACCGCACTTGGTTACGACTCGGCCGCGCAATGCTATCCAGCAACTGACAAAAGAGGCATCGCGTGCAGGATACTGCGAGCGTCCCGCTGGACGCCGAAACCAAGGTCGCCGAGCGACCCGGCGATCATGAAAGCGAATTGCGACTCTGGCTGCGGCTGTTGACCTGCACCACCTTGATCGAGGGCGAAGTCCGCCGCCGGCTTCGGCAGGACTTCGACGTGACCTTGCCGCGGTTCGATCTCATGGCGCAGCTGGACAAAGCGCCCGGCGGCATGACGCTGGGCGAGTTATCGCGACGCATGATGGTTTCCAACGGCAATGTTACCGGCCTTTCCGAGCGTCTGGTGGCGCTCGGGCTGCTGGACCGGCGCCAGTCGCGCAGCGATCGGCGGGCGCAGCTTGTGAGCCTCACGCCGGAAGGCCGCCGCGTGTTCCGCGCCATGGCGCGTGCGCATGAGGGATGGATCGCCGAAATATTCTCGCAGCTTTCACCTGCCGACGTCGACGCGCTGATGCGGCTTCTGGCGCGAACGAAGGCGTCGGCGCGCGAGGCGATCGCGGGAGAGCCGCAGCGATGACAAGCGCCAATCCGGTGACGCTGCCGTTGTCGGGTTACGCCGCGCAGCACGTGCGCCTTGCCGCCGCCGGCGCAGTCGCGACCATCACGCTCGATCGTCCGGATCGCAAAAATCCGCTGACATTCGAGAGCTACGCCGAGCTTGCCAATATCTTTCGCGCCGCCGCCCGCGACAAAAGCGTCAAAGCGATCGTCATCATCGGCGCCGGCGGCAATTTCTGTTCCGGCGGTGACGTATTTGAGATCATCAAGCCGCTGACGGAGATGGATACGACGGGGCTGCTCGACTTCACGCGCATGACCGGCGAGTTGGTCAAGTCCATGCGTGCCGCTCCGCAGCCGATCGTCGCCGCGGTCGACGGCGTGTGCGCCGGCGCCGGGGCCATTATGGCCATGGCTTCCGACATCCGCATCGGAACGCCGAACGCGAAAGTCGCTTTCCTGTTCAACCGCGTCGGTCTCGGCGGCTGCGATATGGGCGCATGCGCGATCCTGCCGCGTATCATAGGCCAGGGCCGTGCGGCGGAACTGTTGTTCACCGGCCGCGTTCTCGGCGGCGAGGAAGCGGAGCGATGGGGGTTTTTCAACCGGCTGTCGACGCCGGCTAACGTGCTGGCCGATGCCAATACGCTGGCCACCGAACTCGCCGCCGGCCCGACGTTCGGCAATTCCATGACCAAGCGCATGCTGGAAATGGAATGGGCCATGTCGGTGGAAACCGCCATCGAGGCCGAGGCCGTGGCTCAGGCCCTGTGCATGGAGACCGAGGATTTTGTCCGCGCCTACCGGGCGTTCGCGGACAAACGCAAGCCGGTATTCGAAGGCAACTGACCGGCCGCACGAGGAAGATCGTCATGATCCGCTCGGCACACATCGACACATTTGCGCGCGATCATCTGCCGCCACCCGAGGAGTTGCCGGAATTCCTGTTCAACCTGCCGGAGCTCCGCTATCCGGACCGTCTGAACTGCGCCACCGCCTTCGTCGATGACTGGATCGCTGCCGGCGGCGGCAGCCGCGACTGCCTGATCTCGCCGACGGAGCGCTGGTCTTATGCGGAGCTTGCCGAGCGCATCAACCGCATCGCCAACGTGCTCACGCGCGACCTCGGCGTCGTCCCCGGCAATCGGGTGCTGTTGCGCGGGCCGAACAGCCCGATGATGGTGGCGGCATATTTCGCGGTCATCAAGGCGGGCGCCGTCGTGGTCGCGACCATGCCGCTCCTTCGCGCCAAGGAGATCGCGTTTCCGCTGACCAAAGCAGAGATCCGGCTGGCGCTCTGCGACGCGCGGCTCGCCGACGAAATGGAAAAAACAAAGCCGCTCGCGCCCCTACTCGACCGCGTCGTCTATTGGGGACGCGGCACGGTTGACAGCCTCGAAGCGCTGATGAACAAGCCGAGTTACGAGCATCTCACCGCTTGCGATACCGCAAGCGACGACGTGTGCCTGATCGCTTTCACCTCGGGCACGACCGGGGTGCCCAAGGGCACCATGCACTTTCACCGCGACATGCTCGCCATCTGCGACACGTTCGGCAAATACGTACTGCGCGCCACGTGCGACGACCGATTCATCGGCTCGCCGCCGATCGCCTTTACTTTCGGATTAGGCGGGCTCGTGCTGTTCCCGCTTCGCGTCGGCGCCGCCGCTATCCTGCTAGAGAAGGCCGCCCCCGACGATCTTTTGGCGGCAATCGGCAAATTCGGCGCGACGATCACATTCACCGCGCCGACCGCGTATCGCAACATGGTCGGCAAAGTGGCGGCTCATGAGCTTTCGTCGCTGCGCAAATGCGTTTCCGCCGGCGAAACCTTGCCCGCGGCTACGTTTGAGGCCTGGCTTGCCGCGACCGGCATCCGGATCATCGACGGCCTGGGCTCGACCGAAATGCTCCACGTTTTCATCGGCTCGCGCGAGGAGGATATGCGGCCGGGCGCGACCGGCAAGCCGGTTCCGGGATATGAAGCGCGCGTTATTGACGAAGCCGGCCATGCATTGCCGCCCGGCACGCCGGGACGCCTCGCCGCGCGCGGCCCGACCGGCTGTCGTTATCTTGGCGACAAACGGCAGGCCGAATACGTTCAGCACGGCTGGAACGTCACCGGCGACACTTATATTGAGGACGCCGACGGTTACTTCAGGTATCAGGCACGCTCCGACGACATGATCATTTCGGCGGGCTACAATATCGCGGGGCCCGAAGTGGAAACGGTCTTGCTGACGCATCCGGCGGTCGCCGAGTGCGGCGTGGTCGGCCAACCCGATGACGAGCGGGGACAGATCGTGAAGGCTTACGTTGTGCTCAATCATGGCTTTACCGCCGATATCGCGCTCACCCGCACACTGCAGGACTACGTCAAATCGACGGTGGCGCCGTACAAGTATCCGCGTGCGATCGAATACGTCACCAGCTTGCCGCGCACCGAGACCGGCAAATTGCAGCGCTTCGCATTGCGGCGTAAAGCGGCGGAATCGGCCGCCAGCAGGCTCGCGTCGTGATGAGTGGAGCATGATCTTTTCGGGAAGCCGGATTCGATCCCGGTTCAAATCCAGGACAGGAGTTTTCCGGATCATGCTGAAGGGAGATTGAATTGTCTGACAGCCCGATCGACACACTGGCGCCGCGTGCGATGCCCAACGTGGTGTTGCAGCCTTCCGGTTGGCCGCAGCCCAAAGGCTATGCCAACGGCATCAAGGCGCGCGGCGATCTTCTTTTTATCGGCGGCCTGGTGGGCTGGGATGAGCGCGGCCGCTTTCCCGGCGATTTCGTCGGGCAGACGCGGCAACTTCTCCGCAATATCACGGCCGTGCTCGCCGAAGGCGGCGCTTCGCCGCGCCACATCGTGCGCATGACTTGGTATGTGCGCGACATGGACGAGTATCTCAAAGCCCGGCCGGCGCTCGGCGATGTCTACCGGGAGGTGATGGGCGATCATTATCCGGCCATGGCGCTTGTTGCCGTCACGCGTTTGGTCGAGCCACAGGCACGCGTGGAGATCGAGACCACGGCGGTGGTGCCGCAGAGCTAGCGCTGACTTGATGAACGCGCGGGCGATGTCTGCTTTCGCTTCATCATGTATTAACCACAGCGGACCGCACATCGGACTTAGCCGGGCGGGCATTCGCGGGCGCAAACTTAATACAACCGCAATTGCTCCCTGCTAGAGCGGATTCCTATCAGGTGGAAGCATAGCCTGCATGGATGAAGTAGTGTGTGCATTCTCTGGCGCTGAACGCGGCAATCAGTTTGCCGATCCTGCGGCAGAGATGTGGAATGGTTCGTTCGGCGGCCTTGCGCAG
>JARLIY010000172.1 GCA_031291475.1 Xanthobacteraceae bacterium | reverse complement strand
GTTGCAAAAGGCGTGATCGACCTTGTCCATGCCGCGATAGGGCAGGAAATGGTCATGGACGACGACGCCCCCCTGCAGGTCCGTCGGAATGTCGCCGCGCCTTTCGCCGGCGCGGTAGAAGGTGAAAGTCAGGCTCGACGTGGTGTGCAGCCAGTGCAGCTTGCCGGCGATGCGATAGCCAGTTTCGTCGAGATGGCGAACCCCGGCTTCGGCCACGCGCTGGCCGATGGCCTGGCAGACTTGGCTGAGTTCGTCCGCCTTCTTTCCCACCCAGGCCACGACGCTGGCCGGACAGATCAACGGGGCGCCGAACAGATCGCTCAAGGCTTGCGCGGTTCGATCCTCCGGGATGAGTTGCTGGACGTTGAGATAGATCGCCGCCGCCTTGATGCGCTCGCCATATTGGGCCGGCGAGACCACCCCTTCGGGAAACGCCGCCTTGGTTACGCCTCGGCAACGCTCGCAGCGATAAATCGCCGCCTGATGTTCCGTGACCACAAGCGGACGCTCGGGAAGGTCGAAGACCTGGCGCTTCTCGATCCCTATCGCCGCCTTCGGGTCGAGTGACGAACCGCAATGGCCGCACGCACAAGCCTCATGCCGAACAACGGCATCGGGATCGGCCACTTGCCGCAGCGTGCCCCCTTCATGGCCCTTCTGGCCGCCGCTCGGCTTGCCCGAGCGAGAGCGCAGGCTTCGCGCAACCCGAGGCTTCTTCTTCAACCCGTCGCTCGACGGCGGCTTGGAGCTGTTCGAACTGTCGAGACCCAATCGTCGCCGAAGTTCGGCGACCTCGGCACGAAGGGACGATATCTCCGCTCTCAGCGAAGCTATCAATTCCTCGACTTCGGCGGGAAGCGTCATCTCGCCTTTGATTCAGATTCGCGCCTCTTTGTCTTCCCAATCTCGCCGTCCAAAACGCATTTCACCAAACTGTGGCTTTTCGGACTCACCCCGGCTTGGGAGTTACGTTCCGTGGCGTTCGCTCGCGCAAGCCATTGATATTATTTAGGGTGGTGGGGCGCGATCGCGAAAGTGTAGTGCCGTGTTTGGTTTGGATTTCTGTTGATTCTGGCGGACAGCGCGCGGATACTGTGCACACCCTGATTGAGTCGTTGCCCGGCTCCCCGCCATGTATTTCCGCAAGAAGACCTCGGAAGGCCGCGCCTATCTGCAAATCGTCGAAAGCCAGCGCGAAGGCGCGGCGGTGCGCCAGCGCGTGATCGCCACGCTCGGGAGGATTGACGAGCTGCAAGCGAGCGGGCAACTGGAGCGGCTGCTTCGCTCAGGGGCGCGTTTTGCCGACAAGGCGATCGTGCTCGACGCGCTCAATCGCGGCGAGGCGGAAGTCGTGGCGACGCGGCGCATTGGGCCGGCGCTCGCGTTCGAGCGGGTGTGGGAGGAGACGGGCTGCAAGAGCGTGATCGAACGCCTGGCGAGCGCGCGCAAGCACGATTTTTCGCTGGAGCGCGCGACCTTCCTCACCGTGCTGCATCGCCTCTTTTGCGGCGGCTCCGACCGCGCCGCCGACCGCTGGCGCGAGGATTATCGCATCGGCGGCGTCGAGGATCTCGAACTGCATCATCTCTATCGCGCCATGGCGTGGCTCGGCGAGGAATTGCCTGAGAGCCAACAAGAGGGGGCGACGCCGTTTTCGCCGCGCTGCGTGAAGGACGTTTTGGAGGAAGAGCTGTTCGCCTGTCGAGGCGACCTGCTAACCACCCTCGATGTCGTGTTCATGGACACGACAAGCCTCTATTTCGAAGGCGAGGGCGGTGAGACGCTCGGACAGCGCGGCTTCTCCAAAGACCATCGACCCGATCTCAATCAGATGATTCTGGCCGCGCTCCTCGACGGCGACTGCCGGCCCGTATGCACAGAGATGTGGCCCGGCAACACGGCCGATGTGAAGAGCCTCATTCCGGCGATCGATCGCTTGCAGCGGCGTTTTCGCATCAACCGCGTTTGCGTCGTCGCCGATCGCGGCATGATCAGCGCCGAGACCATCGCCGAACTCGAAGCGCGAGGACTTC
>JARLIY010000171.1 GCA_031291475.1 Xanthobacteraceae bacterium | reverse complement strand
TCGCCGCGGCGCGAGCAACCGGGGCCGCGGCCGAGCCGCGACGATGCGGGCGCGCCGAGCGCGCGCGAGCGGCTGTTGGGCGCGCGGCCGCAGTCGCTCGCCCAGGAAGGCATCAAGGGTTTCCGCGACGTCGTCGGCGAAGCGCATGATCGCGGCGCGACCGCCAAAAGCGCACAAGCCGCGCGCGACGACCGCGACTCCTATGGTCCGATGCCGTCGCCGCATATCCATCGCGAGGATGAGGAGGAAGCGGCGGAATCCTCCATGCATGGCGCCGAAGCGCAACGCCTCGCGGAACATGCAGGCACGGAAGAATACGCATGGCCGTCGCATGACCGCGAAGGCGCCTACGAGCTTGACCACGGAGAGACGCATCCGCAACAGGTGCGCCATGCGGCGCACGCGGAAGCGGAGCACCAGCGGCCGCCGCGTTCCCTTCGCGGCATGATCCGGCTCGCGGTGGCGCTGATCGTCTTTCTCGGCGTAGCGGCAACGATCTCCTGGCAGTGGCCGCACATCACCGGGCTTTATCAATCCATCACCCAGTTCGGATCGAAGCAGCCCGCGCCAACGTCGCGCGAAGCGACCGCGCAGCCGAAACTCCCCGGCCGGGTGCCGCAAGAGCAGAGCGCCGGACAACCATCCGGCGCCGGAACGCCTGGCAGTCAGGCAGTGCCGGCGGTGGCGCAGCGCGTGGTGCTCTACGAGGAAGATTCGAACGATCCCCAGGGCAAGCGCTACGTCGGCTCCGCAATTTGGCGCACGGAAACGGTCTCGCCCGGACCGGGGCTCCCGCCGGAGCTTGTCGTGCGCGCGGACGTGACGATTCCGGAGCGTCGGATTTCGATGACCTGGTCGTTGCGGCGCAATACCGATCAGGCGTTGCCCGCGAGCCACACGGTCGAGATCATGTTCACGCTGCCGTCCGACTTTGCCGGCGGCGGCATCGCCAACGTTCCCGGCATCCTGATGAAACAATCCGAACAGACGCGCGGCACGCCGCTCGCCGGACTTGCTGTCAAGGTGACCAACGGTTTCTTCCTCATCGGGCTTTCCGCGGTCGACGCCGACGTCCAGCGCAACTTGCAGCTTCTCAAGGAGCGCCCGTGGTTCGACATTCCCATCGTCTATACCAATGGCGGCCGCGCCATCCTGGCGATGGAGAAGGGTCCGCCCGGCGACCGCGCTTTCGCCGACGCGTTCGCCGCCTGGCAAAAGAAGTGACGGAGCAAGGGCGTTGGACAAACGCGCGAATATGAGTCCGGCAGGCGCGCGAGCGCGCGATCCGGCGCCGCATGCCTTCATCGCCTCGGCGCTGCGCACGCTCGACACCGACGGCGAGGGCCTGACCGCGCTCGCTGCCGCGATGCGCGACGGGCTGGGCCGCGCGTTCGTCGCCGCGGTCGATACCATTCGCCAGGCGCGCGGCCGCGTGATCGTGACCGGCATGGGCAAATCGGGCCATGTCGCGCGCAAGATCGCGGCGACGCTCGCCTCGACCGGAACGCCGGCGTTTTTCGTGCATGCGGCCGACGCCAGCCACGGCGATCTCGGCATGATCACGTCGGATGACGTGATGATCGCGCTGTCGTGGTCGGGCGAGACCGAGGAACTGACCGACCTGATCAATTACTCGCGCCGCTTCGGCATCGTCCTGATCGCGTTCACGGTCAACGCCGAGAGCACGCTCGGCAAGGCCGCCGACATCGTCTTGGCGCTGCCGCAGACGCGCGAAGCATGCCCGCACAATCTGGCGCCGACCACGTCATCCCTGCTGCAGCTCGCTCTCGGCGACGCGCTGGCGATCGCGCTCTTGGAAAGCCGGGGATTCACCGCGGTGGATTTCGGCGTGTTTCATCCGCGCGGCACGCTAGGCGCGGCGCTCAAATTCGTCCGCGACCTCATGCATCCTGGCGCCGCCATACCGCTGATCCGGCGCGGAGCGCCGATGTCGGAGGCGATCGTCGAAATGTCGGCCAAGGGCTTTGGCTGCGTCGCCGTCACCGACGCCGACGGCGGATTGGCCGGCGTCGTCACCGACGGCGATTTGCGCCGCCACATGCGCGCCGATTTGCTGCAAGCCCGGGTCGAGGAGGTTATGACGGCGTCGCCGAAGACCGTGCGGCCCGATCAACTGGCGAGCGAGGCGTTGCAGCTGCTCAATGCCGCGAAGATCACGGCGCTGATTGTGGTGGACGACGGGCGGCCGGTCGGCATCGTGCATTTCCACGATCTGCTGCGTGCCGGCGTCGCCTGATCACAAATATTTTGCCTGCAGATCGACGGTCGTCTCGACACCGACCCGGTCGAAATTCGCCGCCAGCCATTGGTCGGCGCGTCCGCGGCCGAGCTCGAACAGATACGTCAGGAATTTCCAGTCGGCGTTCATCTTGCTGGAACCGGCCAACTTGCTGATCACATCCTCGGCTTCGATCAAGTGGATGAACATGCGTTTGGCGCCGGTCATCTTGCCTTCGTCGATCATCTTGGTGACGAAGGCGACGGCCCGCATTTCCCGCATCAGCGAGGAATTGAAGCTGATTTCCTGCATGCGATTCAGAATCGAGCGCGAATCCTGCGGATTCTCATTCCGCTCGGTCGGCGTGAGATGAACTAGGATGATGTCTTGCGACTCGCAGGCATATATCACCGGAAAGAGCGCGGGATTGCCCATGAAGCCGCCGTCCCAGTAGTGCTCGCCGCCGATCTCGGGCGCGCGCATCATGAACGGCAGGCATGCCGAAGCAAGAACGTGTTCAGCGGTAATTTCCTCGTTGGCGAAAACTTTCACTTTGCCGGTCCGCACCGTGGTCGCGGACAGAAACAACTTGACCACCTTTTGCTGGCGCACGCGCTCGAAGTCGACGACCTCGTTGAGCAGGTCCCGCATCGGGTTCATATCCATCGGATTGAGCTGATAGGGCGACATGAAGCGGCTGATCATGTCCACCATCACATAACCGGGGGAATGATCGAGGCCGAAGTTGGGGTTCATCTTGTCGATGAAGGAGGGCGCGATGATGCTTGAAGACGTTACGTCGGACATTTTCTTCCAGAACGTCCGCAGTAACTCCTTCGCCCCCTCGCGGCCGCCTGCCGCCAGGCCGTCGGCAAGCACGACGGCATTGACGCCGCCGGCGCTGGTCGCCGTGATGCCGTCGAAAGAGAGCCGCTCTTCCTCGAGCAAGCGATCAAGCACGCCCCAGGTGAAGGCGCCGTGGCTGCCTCCGCCCTGGAGCGCCAGGTTCACAGCCTTCCGCCCGGCAATCGGCGCGCTCGCCTGGGTCACGGTGGGATTCTGATGCACGGTCATGGTCTGCCCCCCGGTTGCGCGCTCGTTGAACCTCGCGCAATTTTATAGCTTAGCACCGACGAACGGGCACCTCCAAACAATTCGATGCGACCGCGAAGACGCCCGTTTTGTTTGAATCCCGGGCCTTACCGTCAGTACAGGCCGCCCTGCACCACGCCTTGATCGTCGGTTCGGCGCATGGCGGGAGAGGCGGGTTGAGCGTTAACGGTATCCACGGGTGGTGTGGCGGCGGCCGCCGCGGTAGCGGCGACGGGCGTCGCGGTGGGCGCCGCTTGGGAAGCGGGAGCCGACGCGGCTGCGTCTTTCGCCTGCTGATGACTTATGAACTCCTCATAGCCGGGCGCGCCCGGGCGCGGCGGAACGTCGGTCGGCAGGCCGCCGGCCCAGGTCGGCCAATGATCCGAGACGTATCCGGACACCGAGCTGCATGCGCCGAGCGCCAGGCCCGTGAGCAGCACCGCGGTCAACGCGAAAACCCGCATCATCATGCCGGCCGCCGAATTTGCGTCGCGATTGTCGCCGCGGCGGAATCGAAACTGCGCGCTTTTGACCATTTTTTATCAGACCGGCCCCGGGGCATTGGCAGAACTAGAAGCGCCTTCATGGCGGCACTGTGTCGCCCCGATGGCCGCAAGCCACGAACTTTTATCCTTTCGGCATCAAGGATTTGCTAATGGCGCAGTTTGCCTCGGCCGAAGTTTCAGCATAGTCGTTGCCCAAAACAGCGATGAGGATGGCAGGGGGTGATCCCAAGAAACCGGCAAGGTGCCGCCGCCCTTTTGCACGGTGCCGCTGTTGCGGCGCTGCTCATCTCCTCCGCCGTCGTGCTGGCGGCGTGCAGCGGACTTGCGGCATCGAATGATGAAGCTCCGGCGGCGGGGCCCGATCCGGCCTATCAGCAACGCGTCGCCAATTATCTGCGGTCTACATTCAAGGACTACCGATCCTACGATTCATTCGAAATATCGGAGCCGCGCTGGGTGCATGCGCTCCAGGGCTGGAGCTGGCTCACCTGCGTGCGCTTCCAGGATCGCGGCCGCAGCCGCATCTATGCGCTGTTTCTGCAATCGGGCAAAATCATCGACGGCCGCTACGCGGTCGAGACTGACGGCTGCGGAACGCAGGCTTATGCTCCGTTCGGTCTGATGACCGGCGGCTTGCAACCGCTGCATTAGGTGCATGCCATGTCCGAACCCAGCGCGACGCGGCTCTTGGTGACGGGCGCTACCGGCTTCGTCGGCCGCGCCGTCATCGGCGCTTTCGCGCAAGATGGCCGCACGCTGCGCGCGGCGGTGCGGCATTCGCCGCAGCCGCCCTTCGCCGCCAATGTCGAAATCGCGCAGCATCCGGATCTATCGCAGGCTTTCGATTGGGCGAAGCTGCTCGATGGCGTCGATCAGGTCGTCCATCTCGCGGGCATCGCGCATACCGGCGGCGTCGCCGAAGAGCGTTACGACCGCGTCAACCGGCAGGCGACGGCGGAGCTTGCGGCGGCGGCTTCGCGCGCCGGCGTCCGGCAATTCATATTCGTCTCCTCGATCCGGGCGCAGAGCGGGCCGGCCGCCGATCACGCCTTGACCGAGCGCGACGAAGCGGCGCCGACCGACGCCTATGGCCGTTCCAAGCTCGCCGCAGAGGCGGCCGTGCGCGGGGCCGGCGTGCCGTTCACGATCTTAAGGCCCGTGTTGCTTTACGGACCGGGCGTGAAAGGCAATTTCGCCTTGCTGTTGCGGGCGGCGCGCTCGCGCTGGCCATTGCCGCTCAAGGATTTCGTCAACCGCCGCTCGCTGCTCGGCATCGACAATTTCATTTCGGCGCTGCGTTTCGTCCTCTCCACGCCCGCCGCGATCGGCCAGACCTATGTGGTCGCCGATCCGGGAATTCCACCGCTTCTTGCCGATTTGCTCGCGGCATTTCGCGAGGCGCAGGCCCGCTGGCCGCTGATCGTGCCAATGCCGACGCATTATCTGGAAATTCCGCTGCGGATGCTGCGGCGCGACGATCTGTGGGATCGTTTGGGCGGCAATCTGCGCGTGGATGCGGGCAAGCTTATCGCCGCCGGCTGGCAGCCAGTGCACGAAACGAAAGCGGGCGTGGCGGCGCTCGCTTAAACCGCTCTGGAATCGCGCTGCTGCAATATCATGCCGCCGACCACGCCGACCCCGAATACGTAAAGCCAGCCCGAGGTGAAATCGAACAAATGCGAGTTGAACGTCGACGACGCGATGTTCTGCACGACGACGGCCATTCCGATCCATGCGGTCAATCCGCCGCCGGTAAATAGCAACAAATGCGCGATCCACATCGCCACCAGCACGGCCGCTCCGACCAGGCCGAGCTGGATGGCGACGGCGAAAATCTGGTTGTGCGGATTGACCGCAGGCGCCGCCGCGGCACCGCTTTGGCCGATCGCGGCGTTGCGGAACTGCTCCGCGATCGAGCCGGTGCCATAGCCGATGACCGGCGACGCCTTGATGAAGCTGAGCGATTTCCGCAAAAATTCGAGATGCAGACCCGTCGAGTTGGGCGCGTCGCTGACGCGATAGGCCTGCCAATCGTGGTACGAGATCGTCAGCTTGGCGCGCAGGTAAGGCGATCCGAACCAGACCGTGGCGGCGACAACGCCGCCCAGCACGACGGCGCCGACAATTCCTTTCCAGCGGAACTCACGCCAGCCGAGCACAAACAGCAGCACCGGCGCCACGATCAGCGCCGTCCGCCCGGTCGCGACAAAGAACACGTCCGTCAAAAACAGCAACGCCAGCGCGGCCAAACCCGCGGCCTGGCGCCATCGTTGCGACCGGCCGGCGGCGAAGGCGTAACCGAAAAGCACGAATGCGCAGAGCACGAATTCCATGCTCTGATAGACATAGTCCTTCACCGGCACGCCGATCTGGACGCCGCGCCAATGCAGGCCGGGAATGAGAGCGAGGCCGAGGGAGACGATGAGCAGCGCGAGCGTGGCGTAAAAGAATCCCTGGATCACCCACGCGCCATGCCCGGATCGGCGAAAATGCAGCAGCACGAGCGGAATGAGCAGCAGGCGGTGGAAACCGTTGAGACCGCCGACGCGCTCGGCCCAGGACACGTCGGCCCACAGCATGCCGAAAGCGGCGAGCAGCCAAAGGGCGACGGGCAGGAAGCCGGCGGGAATGGTCAGTGCGCGCCGCAGCGAATCCACGTCGAGCGTCGGTAAAACCGCAATCAGCCATAGCACGATCAAAATACTGGTCGCCGAGGTCGACCACGGCAGCGACGCCGCGACGCCGACCGCGAGCCAGTCGACGACCAGGAGCCAGCGCGCGCGATCGAAGCCGGGCAGGATCGAAATGCTGGACATGCGTCCCTGCCGTCAGGACTTGGCGGGCTTGATCGAACGCGCCGCCGCGGCGGTGGGCGCGCCGGGCATTGCGGCGGATTTGGCCGAGCGCTGCACCAGGCCAGTGGTCGATTGTCCGGGCACGAGGCCGACCAGAATGACGTCGCCGCCATAAGCTTCGACGATTTCGCGGCCGATCACCTGCTCGGGCCGGTAATCGGAGCCTTTGACGAGCACCGATGGGCGCACCCGCTTGATCAATTCGAGCGGCGTGTCCTCCTCGAACACGACGACCAGATCGACGGCCTCGAGGCCGGCGAGCACTTCGGCGCGGCCCTCTGCCGGATTGATCGGGCGGCCCTGGCCTTTGAGCCGCGTCGTCGAAGCGTCGCTGTTGAGGCCGACCACGAGGCGGTCGCAGGCCGCGCGCGCTTCGGCCAGGAGGCGGATGTGGCCGCGATGCAGAAGATCGAAACAGCCATTGGTGAAGCCGATCCGCAGCCCACGCCGGCGCCAATCCGCGAGCCGCTCGTCGAGCACCGACCAGTCGAACACGATCTTGTCCTCGGGCGCGAGCGAAGCCGCGGGCAAGAGGCGATGGCGCAATTCGCCGAGCGACACCGTCGACGTTCCGCGCTTGCCGACCACCACGGCGGCGGCGGCATTCGCCGCCCGCATGGCGAATTCATAAGGCGTTTTCATCGCTAGCAGCACCGCCATCACGGCGGCGACGGTGTCGCCGGCGCCGGAAACGTCGCGCACCTTGACCGGATAAGCCGGCACATGGATCGGCGCCTGGCCTTCGACGTGGAGGCTCATGCCCTCATCGCTGCGCGTCACCAGAACGGCGTCGCTGCCGACCAGGCGAGCGAGATCCGCAGCGGCGGCGTCGATCTCGGCAGCGGTCGCGACCGGACGATGAACGGCGGCGGCGAGCTCCTTGGCGTTCGGCGTGATCAGGGTAGCGCCGCGATAGACGCGGTAATCGTCGCCCTTCGGATCGACGATGACCGGCGTGCCAAGCGCCCGCGCCTTATCGATGACCGCGCGTATGACACGCTCGGTGAGAACGCCCTTGGCGTAATCGGACAGCACCACGACGCCCGCCTTGGCGACCGCGGCTTGCGCATGCGCGATGATCGCCGCCTCGCTTTGCTCGCTCGCCGGCCCGGCCGTTTCCCAATCGGCGCGTAACAGGTGGGTCGAATGGTGCGCGGAGACGTAGCGCGCCTTGCGCGTGGTTTGCCGCGTCTTGTCGACGACCAGATCGGGCGTGATGGCGCCGAGTTCGGCGAGCGCATTACGGAGGACGCGGCCGGCCTCGTCGTCGCCGATCAGGCCGATGAGAATGCAATGCGCGCCGAGCGCGGCGATGTTGCGCGCGACGTTGCCGGCGCCGCCGATCTCGATCGAGTTATGGCTGACCTTGAGCACCGGCGTCGGCGCTTCCGGCGAAATCCGCGTGACTTCGCCATAGACGAAATCGTCGAGCATGACGTCGCCGATGCAGAGCACGGTCTGCTCGCCGATCAACCGCAACGCTTCTTCGAAATCGAACATCGTCTACCCTGGGGCCCCTCGCCCCCTTGCCGTCTCACCGGTAGCGGTCGGCGCGATTGAGATAACCGGTCACGTATTGCCTTACCCCGTCTTCCAGCGAGGTGAAATCCGCATTGAAACCCGCGCGCCGCAAATTGGCGGTCTCGGCCTGCGTGAAATACTGATAACTGTCGCGGATCGCCGCCGGCATGTCGATATATTCGATTTTCGGCTCGCGGCCGAGGGCCGCGAACATCGCCGTCATCAGATCGCGGAAGCTGCGCGCCTCGCCGGTCCCGACGTTGAAAATGCCCGACACCGACGGCGTCTCCATCAGCCAGCGCACGACGGCGACCGCGTCGTCCACATAGATGAAATCGCGCTTCTGCTCGCCGTCGCCGATGCCGGCGCGGTGCGATTTGAACAGCCGGATCGGCTCGCCCGCCTTGGCGTCGCCGAAACGCTTGGCCACGAGACTCATCATCTCGCCTTTGTGGTATTCATTGGGACCGAAGACATTGAAGAATTTAAGCCCGGCCCATTGCGGCGGCAATTTGTCTTTGCGCGCGACGCGTTCGACGACGGCGAGATCGAACGTATGCTTGCTCCAGCCGTACAGGTTCAGCGGCTTGAGCGCCTTGAGCGCGCCGGAAGACCAGTCGTCGGAAAAGCCGGCGGCGCCGTCGCCATAGGTCGCGGCCGAGGAGGCATAGATGAAAGGCGTGCGGGTAGCCGCGCACCAGTCGAACAAACGCAGCGATAGCCGCACATTGGTTTCCATGACCAGGTCGCCGTCGGTCGCAGTGGTCGAGGAGATGGCGCCGAGATGCACCACGGCTTCGAGCTTGCGTCCCTCGAGCCAGCGCATGAGGTCGGCGGGCGGCACGAATTCCGCGAGCTGGCGGTGGGAAAGATTGTGCCACTTGCCGTCGCTGCCGAGGATATCGTTGACGGCAATGTCGGTGCGCCCGGCCTCGTTGAGGCTCGCAAGCACGTTCGATCCGATGAAGCCGGCCCCGCCGGTGACCAACAACATCGACGCCGTGACACCGCTTAAGAGGTTGGCTTGAGAGGTTGACTTGAGACGTTGTCTTGGACCCGTTTAGCCGCAGCCTCGCACATGGCCAAACATTAGAACATTATAGCCGCTTATAGCCGCCACTGGGTAAACCGCATGTGGGTCTCTAATAAAATGAATCTTTGTTCAGTATAATAATGAATAATAGTTCACAACTACATGCCACGAGCGACGGCGACGACGCCCGGCCGATCCTGCTTGTGCCCTATATGTGGGTCGGCGATTTCGTTCGCTGCCATTCGGTGGTGACGCTGCTGCGCCAGCGCTTTCCCGCGCGGCCGATTGACATGCTGGCGACGACATTGTGCGCGCCGCTAGCCGATTACATGCCCGGCGTTCGGCAAGCGATCGTTGCCGATCTGCCGCGCGGCCGCATCGCGCTGGCGCAGCAGTTCAAGCTTGCCGCGCGTCTCAGGCGCGAAGGCTATGGCCGCGCGCTGGTCATGCCGCGGACCTGGAAGTCGGCGCTCGCGCCCTTCCTCGCCGGCATTACCGAACGCACTGGATTTTTCGGCGAAGGCCGTTTGCTGCTGCTCAACGATGTGCGTTTTGGCGAGTGGAAACTGCCGCGCACCATCGACCGCTGCGCGGCGCTGGCACTGCCGCGCAATGCGAAGCTGCCGCCGGCCTGGCCGCTGCCGGAGCTGAAAGTCCCTGCCGACGCGATCGCCGCCTGGCAAAGAAACCGCGGACTTTTCGGGAGTGATCGTCCGGTCGTGACGCTTGCGCCGGGCTCGGTCGCACCGGCGCGGCGCTGGCCCGCCGGCGCCTATGCCGCATTGAGCCGCCGGCTTCTCGCCGACGGCTGCAACGTTTGGATACTCGGTGGTCCGGGCGAAAAGGCGCTGGCGGCGGAGATAATCGGCGACAGCAAGGCGCGCGACCTCACCGGCACCGATATCCGCGACGCTATCCTAGCGCTCGCATCGGCCCGCATCGCCATCGCCAACGATTCCGGCCTCCTTCATGTCGCGGCCGCCTTGGGCACGCCCTCGATCGGAATTTTCGGTCCGATGACTGCGGACCTGTGGGCGCCGCTCAACCCGCTGGCCGCAGCGATCGAGATCAACGGCGAACTGCCTTGCCGGCCGTGCAATCAGAATGTCTGCCCGCTGGGCCACCATCGCTGTCTGCGCGACATCAGCCCGGACACGGTCTTTGCCGCCGCGCGCGACGCGCTGGCGGCGGCCGCGAGGCGCGGGCCGCAAGTCCCAGCATAGATGCTTGCATAAAGTGCCGGCATAACGCCGTATTCATCAAATCGGCGTATGGCGGAAGGGTTAGGAAGCGGTCATCGAGCGGATATCACATGACGGTCCTGGTCACCGGCGGAGCCGGCTATATCGGCAGCCACATGGTGCTCGAACTCGCCGATACCGGCGAGCCTGTGGTCGTGCTCGACAACCTGTCCACCGGTTTTGCCTGGTCGGTCGCCGAAGGCGTGCCGCTGGTCGTCGACGACAGCGGCGACCAGGCCCTGGTCGCGCGGCTCATCCGCCAGCACCGCATCGACGCCATTATTCACTTCGCCGCTTCGGTAGTGGTCCCGGAATCGGTGCGCGATCCGCTCGGCTATTACCGCAACAACACCGTCAACACCCGCGCACTGATCGAATGCGCGGTGAACAACGGCGTGCGTCATTTCATCTTCTCCTCTACCGCCGCGGTTTACGGCAATCCGGCGGAAGTTCCGGTGAAAGAGGACGCGCCGACGCAGCCGATCTCTCCCTACGGCTCCTCGAAGCTGATGAGCGAAATCATGCTGCGCGATGCCGCACATGCGCACGGTCTCGGTCACGTCATCCTGCGCTATTTCAACGTCGCCGGCGCCGATCCCGCCTGCCGCGCCGGGCAATCGAGCAAAGCGGCGACGCATTTGATCAAGGTCGCGGTCGAGGCCGCGCTCGGGCTGCGCGACAAGCTCGAAGTTTTCGGCGTCGATTATCCGACGCCCGACGGCTCCTGCATCCGCGACTATATTCATGTCAGCGATCTTTGCCGCGCGCATTCCGATGCGCTGCGGCGGCTGCGCGCCGGCGCGCCGTCGCAGACGCTCAACTGCGGCTACGGTCACGGCTTCTCGGTGCTGGAAGTGATCGAGACAGTCAAGCGCCTATCCGGCGTCGATTTCAAGGTTGAGATCGCCGGCCCCCGCGCCGGCGATCCGGCGCGCATCGTCGCCGATTCGCGGCAGGCGCGCGCCGCGCTCGGCTGGCAGCCGCGCTTCGACGATCTGTCGACCATCGTCGCGCATGCGCTCGCCTGGGAGCGCGAACTGATGAAGCGGCGGGCACGCGCAGATCAGGCAGCGGAACGTGCGCCGGTGACGGCCGCCACCACGGGTTCCAAGCGGTCTTAATGCCGCGCGAAATGGCTTGAAAAGCGCGGCTCTTCCGGGCATGGAACGCTCAAAGGGCAAGGCATTTCGGCCGCGGCGGAAGGAACGGATCGCGTATGAAAGCAGCCACGGCCGAAACCCCGGACGCTTATTCCACGCCTTCGCTTGTGCGTCGGCTTCTTGTCGACGAGGCATGGAAGCACTGGCCGCGTTACGCCGTCTCCTTCCTGCTCATGGCGATCGCCGCCGCGGGCACCGCGCTCAGCGCCTACCTGCTCGGCTCGATGACCAACGAGGCGTATGTCGAGCGTAACTTCCGCGGCATCGTCATCATCGGCGTGATCGCGGTCGCGATCTTCACCATCAAGGGCATCGCCACTTACGGCGCGGCGGTGATGCTCAACTCGATCGGCAATCGCATCATTGCCGACAACCAGCAGCGCATGTTCGACAAGCTGCTGCGGCAAAATATCGGCTTCTTCGCCGATCGTCATTCGTCGGAATTCATCGCCCGCCTCACCACCGGCGCCGCCGCCGTGACGCAGGTGATCAATCTCCTGATCACCGCCATCGGCCGCGATCTGCTGTCGCTGATCGGCCTGTCGATCGTGATGATGGTCCAGGATCCGGTCATGTCGCTCGCCGGCGTCATCGTGGCGCCGCCGGCCTTTTTGGTTTTGCGCAAGCTGATCCGGCGCGTGCGCGGCATCGCACGCATGCAGTTCACCGGCGGCACGCGCATCATCGAGACCATGCAAGAGGCGCTGCAAGGCCTGCGCATGGTCAAAGCCTTCTCGCTCGAAGACGAGATGCGGCGGCGGCTTGCCGTCAATGTCGGCGCGGTCGAACGCGAATCGAACAAGATGGCCCGCGTCGCCAATCGGGCCAGCCCGCTGATGGAGACGCTGGGCGGCCTCGCCATCGCGCTGGCGACGATCTATGGCGGTTATCGCGTGATCGAAGCCGGCGCCACGCCGGGCCAATTCGTGTCCTTTCTCGCCGCGTTTCTGCTCGCTTACGAGCCGGCCAAGCGCCTGGCGCGGCTCAACATCGACCTCAACAACAATCTGGTGGGCGTTCGCGTCCTCTACGAGGTGATCGACACCCCGCCGGGCGAATCGAGCGAAGCCGACCGCCCGCCACTGAAGCTTGCTTCGGCGCAGCTCGAATTCAACGACGTGCGCTTTGCCTATCGTCCCGGCACGCCGGTGCTGCGCGGCATGAGCTTCGTCGCCCAGCCGGGCAAGGTGACGGCGCTGGTCGGGCCCTCGGGCGGCGGCAAATCGACGGTGCTCGATCTGATCCTGCGCTTCTATACAGTCGATTCCGGCCGCATCCTGATCGACGGCCAGGACATCGCCGCGGTATCGCGCGATTCGCTGCGCCGGCAGATCGCCTATGTCGGCCAGGTGGTTCAGCTGTTCCGCGGAACGATCCGCGAGAATATCGGGATGGGGCGGATAGGCGCCAGCGAGGCGGAGATCGTCGCCGCCGCCACAGCGGCGCACGCGCACGAATTCATTTCGGGCTTTGCCGCCGGTTACGACACGCCCGTCGGCGAGCACGGCATGCAGCTTTCCGGCGGCCAGCGCCAGCGCATCGCCATCGCGCGTGCGCTGGTCAAGAACGCGCCGATCATCCTGCTCGACGAGGCGACGGCGGCGCTCGATTCGGAATCCGAGCGTCACGTCCAAGAGGCGATCGCCGAACTGTGCCGCGGGCGCACGACTTTGGTCATCGCCCACCGGCTCGCCACCATCACGCACGCGGACTGCATTCTCGTGGTGGAGAGCGGCGCCGTCGTCGAATCCGGGCGCCACGAGGAATTGCTGCGCAAAGGCGGCCGTTATGCCTCGTTCTATCGCCTGCAGCTGCGCGAGCAGCGCGCGCCGGAGAGCGAGGACGAAAGCACATCCGTCGTCCGCTTCCCCTCCTCTGTCATCAGACCGTAACCGGAACTTTCGTAGAAGTGGCGGGTTAGGAGAGAATCGCAACCTCTCTGGAGCCCGTTCATGCGCGCCCGCCGTATCACCTTACGCGTGCAACCGCCGGTCCCCTACGGCGACGTCACCTTGGTGCCGGCGACCTTGAGCGCCCGGCCGGAAGCCGATCTGGCCCGCGCCATGGCGGCGGCGTTCGCCGATATCGAGGCGCCGACGGCCGCCGAAATCCACGGCCGGCTGCGGCAGTCATTCCCGCTGGCGCCGCTGAGCGCGCGAGTGGCGGCGCTGACCGTCATTATGGAACGGCTGCGCCGAACGTTTTGATCCCTCGCAAACACGAGTTCTACAATCCCAAATACGCGCTGCGTACGCGGTCGTCGGCGAGAAGCTCGCTGCCGCTGCCCGACAATGTCACGCGGCCGTTCTCCAGGACATAAGCGCGGCTCGCGAGCTTAAGCGAGAGCGCGACGTTCTGTTCGACCAAAAGGCAGGTGATGCCTTCGCCGTTGAGCTCGCGGATGGTGTCGAGCACATTGCGCACGATATTGGGCGCCAAGCCGAGCGAAGGCTCGTCGAACATGATCAGCGCCGGCGCGCCCATCAGGCAGCGGCCAATGGCGAGCATCTGCTGCTCGCCGCCTGACAGCGTGCCGGCCGGCTGGCGCGCGCGTTCAGCAAGCTTGGGGAACATCGCGAGCACGCGCTCGCGGTTCCGCGCGCGCTGCGCGCGGGCGCGCGGCACTATGGCACCGACGTCGAGATTCTCGGCGACCGACAAGGTGGGAAACACCTGCCGGCCTTCCGCCACCTGGCCCAATCCGAGATTGCAGACGCGATGGCTCGGCCAGCCGGAAATATCGGTGCCGCGGAACACGACGCGGCCCTGCGCCTGCGGCTGCATGCCGGCGAGCGCGCGAATGAGCGTGGTCTTGCCGGCGCCATTGGCGCCGACGATGGCGACGATGGCACCTTCCTCGATATCGAGCGATACGCCGTCGAGCGCCTGCACGTCGCCGTAGAACACGTCGAGATTTTCTACGGTTAACATCACACCGCCTCGGCGCCGAGATAAGATTGCACCACCGCCGGATCGCGCACGATCGCTTCCGGCGCGCCCTCGGCGATGGCGACGCCGTGATCGAGCACCAGCACGCGGGAAGCAAGCGCCATCACCGCGCGCATGACGTGCTCGATCAAGAGGATCGTCAGTCCGTCGCGGTTGAGCGCTTGCAGGATCGCGACCATGCGGTCGGTCTCGGTCGGCCGCAACCCGGCCATCACCTCGTCGAGCAGCAGCAGCCGCGGCCCCGTGGCGAGCGCGCGGGCGACTTCCAGGCGCTTGCGATCCGGCAGCGTCAGCGTCGAGGCGATGCGGTGGCGCTGGTCGAACAAATCGAGCCGGCGCAAGAGTTCGTGCGCCTGCGCGCGCGCCGCACCGACGTCGCGGCGGTGCAAAAGCGCGCCGACGATGACGTTGTCCTCGACGCTCAGCGCCGGAAACGGCCGCACGATCTGGAAGGTGCGGGCGATGCCGCGCCGGCAGATCGTATCGGCGGGCAGGCCGTCGAGGCGCTCGCCGGCGAAGACGATGGCGCCCGCGTCCGGCGCCATCGCGCCGGCGATCATGTTGAACAACGTGGTCTTGCCGGCGCCGTTCGGTCCGATGACGGCGAAGATCGCGCCTTGCGGCACGGCGAAACTGACCTGATCGACCGCGACCAGGCCGCGAAAGCGCTTGCCGACCGCTTCGAGCGAAAGCAGCGCGGTCATCGGCCCGACCACTTGACGCCGAGCAACCGCGCGAGCGGCGGCCAGACCCCCTCCGGCAGCGCGACGATGACGATCAGCAGGCAGATGCCGTAGAAAACCTGTTTCGCCCCCGGCAAATCGACGCCGAACGCGGTCATGGCGGAATTGAGCGCTTCGGCCAATCCGGTGAGCACGAAGGCGCCGAGGATCGGGCCGAACAGCGTACCGACCCCGCCGATGATCGGCCCGAGGATGATCTCGATGGAGCGAACGATGCTGAACACCTGCTCGGGGAACAGGTTGTTGTAGAAGAACGCATAGAATACGCCAGCGAACGACGTCACCGCCGCAGATATCATGACCGCGATCATCTTGTAGCGGAACGTGTCGATGCCGGTCGCGCGCGCCGCCTGCTCGTCCTCGCGGATGGCGAGCCAGAAATAGCCGATGCGGCTCTTCAGCAAAAAATGGCAGAGCAGGAAGACGACGGCGGTCGCGCAGAGGATTACGTAGTAGAACATCGTCGGATCGCCGCGCAGCCGCCAAAGGTCGTCGTGGGCGTATTGCCTGACCGGCAGGAACAGCCCGCTCGAGGCGTTGACGAAGTTCCAGTTGTCGAAACCGATGCGGGCGAATTCGGCGAAGGCGATGGTGAGGATCGCGAAGTAGACGCCGGCGACGCGGAAGCGGAAGGCGAGGAAGCCGATTACCGCGCCGCAGGCGGCGGCGACCGGAATGGCCGCCAGCAGCCCGAGCCACGGCGCAACGCCGTACAGAGTGAACAACATCGCCGCCACGTAGCCGCCGAGCCCGAGATAGATCGCATGCCCGAGCGAAAGTTGTCCGGCAAAGCCCATCATGATGTTCCAGGCCTGCCCGGCATAGGCGAAATAAAGAATGATGATGAGGACGGTGAGCAGGTAATCGTTGACGATCCACGGCGCCGCCAGCAAGGCGGCGAACAATAAAGTAAGCAGCACGGCGCCGCGGCCCGACATTGCGGCGGTGAACGGCGCCATCATGCGAGCCTCTTGCCGAGTAGGCCCTGCGGCCGGAACAGCAGGACCAGAACGAGAATGGCGAACGCGAACATGCTTTTGACCGACGGCGTGAACAGCAGGCCGGCCAGCGCTTCGGTGACGCCGATCAAGACGCCGCCCAGGAGCGCGCCCGGCATCGAGCCGAGCCCGCCGGTGATGACGATGACGAAGGCGAGCAGCGTATAGCTCGGTCCGAGCATCGGGGTGGCGTCGATGATCAGCACCATCATCGTGCCGGCGGCGCCGACGCAGGCCGCGCCGAGGCCGAAGGTGAGCGCGTAGAGTCGTTTGACGTCGAGCCCGACCACCAGCGCGCCGGTGTGGTTGTCGGCGCAGGCGCGGATCGCGGTGCCGATCGTCGTATAGCGGAAAAACGCAAACAGCGCGGCGGCGAAAACGATCGCCGCCAGCCCGGCATAGACCTTGGTCGCGTCGACCAGGATCGGGCCGGCCTGGAAACTGTCGTAACCATAGGAGGTCTGCACCGAGCGCGCGTCGGGACCGAAGATAATGAGTAGGACGTTGGTGATGATGATCGCCAACGCCACCAGCAGCAGGAACTGCGTGTGCTCCGGCCGGGTGATGAAAGGGTTGATCAGTCCACGTTGCAGTACATAGCCGAACGCAAACATCGCGGCGGCGATCGGAACGAGCAAAATAAGCGGATCAAGATGAAGGCCGGTGCACAGCACGATGGCGATGAACATGGCGATGGTCATCATCTCGCCATGGGCGAAATTGACCACGCGCACCACGCCGAAGATCACCGACAGGCCGAGCGCCATCAGCCCGTAGACGAGCCCCGTCAAAACTCCGCCGACGGCGACGTTGAGATAGACGTCTGACGACACCGCCGTTTTTCCTTCCCCCGTTCCGCCAGGCTACACGAGGGCGGCCCGATTTGCAGCAACAGCGATCACGTCGCTAAATGTTCGGCGACTGCCGCGGCGATGCGCAGCAGCATGTGGTCCGCGCCGTTGCGCCCGACGAGCATGAGACCGACCGGCAGCGGCGCTCGCAGCGGAAGCGTTATGGCGCAGAGGTCGAAAAAATTGGCGATCGCGGTATTGCGGATCAGCAGATTGTGGCAGGCGAAGAACCGGTCGGTATCGGCCACTTCGGCGATGGTCGGCGCGACGATCGGCGTTGTCGGCATGATGAGCGCATCGAGCGCGGCGAGCCGCCGCTCCATGGCGCGGATCAGACCTTCGCGCGCGCGCAGGGCTTCGACATAATCCGCAGCAGAGATAGCGCAGCCGCGCTCGATGCGAAAGCGCACATGCGGGTCGATGTCGTCGCCGCGCCGGGCGATGCGGTCGCGATGGATGGCGCACGATTCCGCCGGCGGAATGCCACCCTTGGCATTGACCGCAGCCATGTCGTCGAGCAGCGATATCTCCTCCCTGGTGGTACGCACTCCGGCGTCGTCGAGCCCCGCCACGGCGGCGGCGAAGGAAGCGGCGACAACGTCGTCGAGATCGTCGAACGGCATGCCCTCGGTAAGGCCGAGACGCAGACCGGCAAGCCGCAGCGGCTCGACCGGTGCGAACTCCTCGCCGGCCATCACTGCGTCGGCTTTGGCGCAATCAGCCACGCTGCGGGCCAACGGCCCGATCGAGTCGAGCGTGAAGCTTAATGGAAACGCGCCTTGCGTCGGCACGCGCCGACGGCTCGGCTTGAAGCCGACGATGCCGCAGAGCGCCGCCGGAATGCGCACCGAGCCGCCGGTGTCGCTGCCGATGGCGATCTCGCATAGGCCCTCGGCGGCGGAAACCGCCGCGCCCGAGGACGAGCCGCCGGGGATGCGCGCGCGGTGGTGCGGATTGCCCGGCGTGCCGAAATGCGGATTGGCGCCGATGGCGGAAAATGCGAACTCGGTCATGTTGGTCTTGGCGACGATCACCGCGCCGCCGGCGCGCAGCCGGCGCACGATTGCGGCGTCCGCATCCGCGGGCTTTGCCTCCTCGGCAAGCACCTTCGAGCCGGCACGGGTCGGCTCGCCGGCGACGTCGAACAAATCCTTGATGCTGACGATGGTGCCGTCGAGCGGGCCGAGCGACACGCCATGCGCCGCGCGGGCATCGGCGGCATCGGCCGCGGCGCGGGCTGCCCCCGCATAGACGGTGAGGCAGGCGCGCGCGCCTTCGCCCTTGGGATCGGCGATGCGTGCAAGCGCTTGTTCAAGCCGATCGCGGCAGGCGAGAGGTTTCATGCGAAGCGTTCCCGGCGGCTAAGGCGTGATCAAGGCGCCGTTGCGGACCATACACCGATCCTGCCATCATCAGGGAGTACCCGAGCGATTGAGAGATGATGATGGCGGATGGAAACCCGACATTCTGTTTCATTGGCTTCGGCGAGGCGGGGGCGGCCATCGCGTCCGGGTTGCGCGAGGCCGGAATCGAACGCATCGCGGCCTGGGACAATCTGTTTCCGCAAACCGCAGGCGAGCGGCTCAAGCGCGACAGCGAGACAATCGGCGTGCGCTGCGCGTCTTCCGCCGCCGACGCTGTGCTCGGCGCCGAGATCGTTGTCTCCGCGGTCACTGCCGCGTCCAGTCTCGAGGCGGCGCGTTCAGTGCAACCGCACCTGGCCGGCAAACCGCTCTTCCTCGACATCAACTCGGTGTCGCCGGGGAGGAAACAGGAGACGGCGAAGCTGCTCGGCGACCGCGCCCGCTATATTGACGTCGCCGTGCTCGGGCCCATTCATCCCGCGCGGCACCAATCGCCGATGTTGCTCGCCGGCCCTGACGCCGGCGCCGCAGCGCCCACGCTCAGCGCACTCGGCATGCGCATCAGCATCGCCGGCGCCGATGTCGGCGCCGCGGCGGCGATCAAGATGGTGCGCAGCGTCATGGTCAAGGGCATCGAGGCGCTGACGCTTGAGTGTTTTCTCGCGGCCGCGCGCGTCGGCGTGGTCGAGGAGGTCGCCGCTTCGCTGAAGAACAATTTTCCTGGCCTCGATTGGTCAAAGCTCGTTCCATACAATCTCGAACGCATGGCGCGGCACGGCGAGCGCCGCGCCGCCGAGATGGAAGAAGTCGCCGCCACCTTGCGCGAACTCGGCGTCGAGCCGCTGATGGCGCAGGCGACGGTCAAGCGCCAGCGCGAAATGGGTGAGCTCGGCACGCAGGCTTCCGTACGCGGCGCGCTCAAGAAAGACGGCGCGGCGATGCTCAATGCCATCAGCGCGGCTACGCGCGATCGGCACTGATGATCTACTTTACGCTCGTCCCCGCGAAATCGGGGACCCAGCGCACCCGATCTGGATTCCCGCTTGCGCGGGAATGAGCGGTAAGAAGCCAGATCACCTGCGCCGCTTGATCGTTTCGGCGAGAAAGGCGAAAGAAGATTTCGGCGTGCGCTTTAAGCTGGCGAAATCGACGTGTATAACGCCGAAGCGGCGGCTGCAGCCTTCCGCCCATTCGAAGTTGTCCATCAGCGACCAGACGAAATAGCCGCGTAGCTTGACGCCTTTGGCGAGGGCTTCGCGCGCGGCGGCAAGGTGCTCGCGCAGATAGGCGATGCGATCTTCGTCGTGCACGATACCGTCCGCCGCGAGCGGATCGTCGTAGCAGGCGCCGTTCTCGGTGACATAGATTTCCGGATCGCCGTATTCGTCGCGCAAACGAACCAGCGTTTCGGTCAGGCCGCCGGCGTCGATCGGCCAGCCGATCGCCGTAAAGCGCATGCCGGCGGGCACGGCGCCGAACCACGCGCCGAACAGACTTTGCGGCGCGTCCATGACCCAGGCGGGCGCATAATAATTGAGCCCGAAAAAATCTATCGGCTGCCGGATCGCCTGCAGATCGCCGTCGGCGACCAGCGGCGCCATCGCGGCGGCGATCGCGGCCGGATAAGAGCCTTTGAACAGCGGGTCGAGGAAGGCGCCGTTCCAATAAGCATCGAACAGCTCGACGGCGCGGCGATCGGCATCCGTATCCGCGGACGGCCGCACCGCGGTGACGTTGGTCAAGGTGCCGAGGCGAAAATCGCCGTGCTCCGCGCGCAACGCTTGCAGCGCGCGGCCTTGCGCCAGATTCTGGAGATGGATGGCGGCGCGCAGATTGGCGAGGCCGGTGACGCCCGGCGCGTGATCGCCGGTACCGTAGCCGAACAGCGCGTGGACGTTCGGCTCGTTGAACATCGCCCAATGCTTGACGCGGTCGCCGAGGCGGCGCGCCACGATGCTCGCGTAATCGGCGAATTTTGCCGCGATGTCGCGGTTCGTCCAGCCGCCCTGATCCTGCAACGCCTGCGGCAGATCCCAGTGATAGAGACAGAGCCACGGCGCGACGCCGCGCGCGACGAGGCCGTCGACCAGGCGGTCGTAGAAATCGAGGCCGCGCTGCTCCACCGCGCCGGCGCCGTTCGGCAGGATACGCGGCCAGGCGGTGGAGAAGCGGTAGGCGTTGAACCCGCCGCTCGCCAGAAAGTTCACGTCCTCGGGCCAGCGGTGATAGTGGTCGCAGGCGACGTCGCCGGTGTCGCCGCCCTTCACCCGCCCCGGCGTATGGGAAAAAACATCCCAGATGCTCTGGCCGCGCCCGTCCGCATCGACCGCGCCTTCGATCTGATAGGCCGAGGTCGACGCGCCCCAGACAAAATCGGCGGGAAAGGCATTGTTGTCTTCTGCCATCGCGGAAGTGTGCGCCGCCCGCTTCAGGCCGAGCAAGCCTGCGAGCAGCGGCAGCACGCGGCGGCGCGAAAACTTCACCGGCGCTTCTTCTTGCCGGCCGCGCGCGATTTGGCGCGAGGCATTGCGCGTCGTGCAGGCTTTGCCTTCGACTGACGCGGCGGCCAGAAGCCGGCGGCTTTGAGCCGCAGACTCCAATATTCCCACGTCCGCGTTGCCGCCGTGGTCTTTACGTTGATCGCGCCGGCGAGCTTGACTTCGCCGGGATGCAAAGGCTGCGGCGTGCCGATGAGCGACGCGCGCAATTGGTGTTCGGCGTTCCAGCACAGATAGATCGAGCGCGAGACAAGCTCGCGCAAGGTCGCGCCGACCACGGTCGCGCCGTGGCGTTTCATCAGCACGACCGAATGGCCGCCGAGCGTGCGGGCGAGCGAGCGGCCTTCCTCGGGCTTAACCACCAGCAGATTGGTCTCGCCGAACTCGTCGTACTGATCCCAGAATGGAACCTCTGCGCCGATAGCGCCGCCGACATGGAACACCGGGAAGATCGGCTTACCGGCGATGGCGAACGGCATCACCGCCGGGGCGTGATGATGGCAAACCGCCATGACGTCGCTGCGCGCCTTGTAGATTTCGCCATGAATGACCCGCTCGGAATATTGCTGAACGTCCGGCGGCGTCACCGGCTCGGAATCGAGCGAGTATTCAAGGATATCGTCCGGTTCGACGAAAAGCGGCGAGCGCGAGCGTGACAGCAGATAACGCGCGGAATCGTTCGGGTCTCGAATGCTGACATGGCCGAAGGCGTCGATCACGCCTTCATGGCCGAGAATACGGTTGGCGATTGCGAGTTCTTCGATGATTTCGTTCATACGGTCCGGCACGGTCGTTTCCTCTTGTTGCGGCAGCCCGTCCTGGGTGGCTGTTCGGAAATACCATAGTGATAGCTTGCCCGAATGGGCGATGCTATCAATGCCTATAATCAGCGGCCGCCGGGATCCGATGAGCGCGCGCATCCTCGACATCAATATCCGGGTCAACGGCGAGGATATTTCCGCCCGCGTCGAAGCGCGCAAGACCCTGGTCGATTTCCTGCGCGAGGATCTGGCGCTTACCGGCACCCATATCGGCTGCGAGCACGGCGTCTGCGGCGCCTGCACGGTGCGGCTCGACGGCGCGGTGCTGCGCGGCTGCCTGGTGCTCGCGGTGCAGTGCGACGGCGCCGCGGTGGAGACCATCGAAGGGGTGTCGGATTCCGGCGCCATCGCCGATCTCCAGCTCGCATTCCAGCAAAGAAATGCGCTGCAATGCGGCTATTGCACGCCCGGCATGCTCATCGGCGCACAGGACCTGTTGGCGCGTGGCGGCGTGCCCAGCCGCGACGCCATCCGCGAGCATCTGTCGGGCAATTACTGCCGCTGCACCGGCTATCAGGCGATCGTCGATGCCATCGAGTCGGTGGCGCAGGCGCGTGCGGGAGGAAAACTTTGATCGTCATTCCGGGGCGCGGGCTCTTGCCCGCGAGCCCGGAATCCATAACCACAGGTCAGCGAATATGGATTCCGGGCTCCTCGCTTTGCTCGGCCCCGGAAATGACAATGGGAGCGTCATGAAAATCGCCGACGACCAGCCTTCCGGGCTCTCCGCGCTCGACCGGCCGAACTCCTATATCGGCCGCTCGGTGCCGCGGCCCAATCTGGCGCGGCTGACGCAGGGACGCGGCCAATATGTCAGCGACGTCACCCTGCCGCGCATGACGCACGTCGCCTTCGTGCGCTCGCCGCATGCGCATGCGCGCATCAAGAAGATCGACGCCGCGTCGGCGAAGAAGGCGCCGGGTGTCGTCGCCGTGGTCACCGGCGCCGAGCTTGCCAAGGTGATCACGCCCTGGGTCGGCGTGCTCACGCATTTGAAGGGCATCAAATCGGCGCCGCAGCATGCCATCGCCGTCGATCGCGCTTGCTGGCAGGGCGAAGCAGTCGTCGCCGTGGTCGCCCGCAGCCGCGCCGAGGCCGAGGACGCCTGCGCCCTCGTCGCCGTCGATTATGAAACGCTGCCCGCCGTCACTGACGCGGAAACCGCGCTCGACAAGACGACGCCGGTGATCCATCCCGAGCTCGGCGACAATCTCACCTTCGAGCGCGCGCTCACCGCCGGCGATCCGGACAAAGGCTTCGCGCAAGCCGACGCGGTCGCCGAAACCACCTTTGTGTTCGGCCGCCACACCGGCGTCACCAACGAGCCGCGCGCCATCGTCGCCGACTGGAATCCGGGTGAACAGCGGCTAACCGCCTATCAGGGCACGCAGGCGCCGCACATGATGCAGAACCTGTTTGCCAAGCATCTCGGCCTGGAAGAGCATCAGGTGCGCATCATCACCAAGGACGTCGGCGGTTCTTTCGGCATCAAGGTGCATACCTATGCCGACGAGATGGCGACGGTAGCGCTGGCGAAACTGCTCAAGCGGCCGGTCAAGTTCGTCGCCGACCGCTTCGAGAGCTTCGTCACCGATATCCACGCGCGCGACCACCGGGTCAAGGCGCGGATCGGCGTCAAAAACGACGGCACCATCACCGCCTTCGAGATCGACGACCTCACCGGCATCGGCCCGTATTCGGTCTATCCGCGCACCAGCGGTATCGAGGCCAACCAGGTGGTCAACCTGGTCGGCGGGCCGTACACCTGCCCAAATTACCGCGCCCGCGCCCGCGTCGTCTTTCAGAACAAAAACGTCATGTGCCAGTACCGCGCGGTCGGCCATCCGATCGCCACCGCCGTGACCGAGGGGCTGGTCGATCTGGCGGCGGCGAAGATCGGCATGGACCCGGCGGAGCTGCGAAGGCGCAATCTCATCGCCGACGACGCCTATCCCACAGCCGGCGCGTCGGGCATCAAATTCGAGAAGCTTTCGCACCACGCCTCGCTCGACAAGATTCTGGCGATGATGGATTACGCAAAGCTGCGCGCCGAGCAGGCGGAATTGCGCGCCCGCGGCATCCATCGCGGCATCGGTTTCGCCTCGTTCATCGAAGTGACCAATCCGTCGGCGGCGTTCTACGGCGTCGGCGGCGCGAAAATCTCCTCGCAGGACGGCGCCACGCTCCGCCTCGACTCAACCGGCGCGGTGTTCGTGCATACCGGCGTCACCGAGCAGGGCCAGGGCGCCGAGTCGGTCGTGGCGCAATGCGTGGCGACCGCGTTCGGCGTGCCTATCGAGCGCGTGCGGGTGATCACCGGCGACACCGACAATACCCCTTATGGCGGCGGCACTTGGGCCTCGCGCGCCGCCGGCATCGGCGGCGAAGCCGCCTGGCAGGCGGGCAAGGCGCTGCGCGCCAACGTGCTCGCCGCCGCCGCCTCCATGCTACAAGCCGACCCGAAGACGCTCGATATCCGCGGCAGCATCGTGGTCGACGCCGACACCGGGCGCGAGCGGGTCACGCTGGAAGAAGTGGCGCGCGTCGTTTACTTCCGGCCCGACACTTTGCCGCCCGGCTTCCAGGCCGAATTCATCGTGACGCGCCATTACGTGCCGCGCGCCTGGCCGTTCGCCTTCACCAACGGCGTGCAGGCGTCCTATCTCGAAGTCGACACCAGGACCGGCGAGGTGAAGCTCCTGAGGCACTGGTGCGTCGAAGACTGCGGCACGGTGATCAACCCGCAACTCGTCGACGAACAGATCCGCGGCGGCATCGTGCAGGGGATCGGCGGCGCGCTTTACGAGCATTGCCTCTATGACGAGAGCGGGCAAATGCTCAACGGCAATCTGATGGACTATCTGGTGCCGATGGCGGGCGAAATGCCGGACATCGATATCGGCCACGTGGTGACGCCGACGGCCGATTCCGAGCTCGGCGCCAAGGGCGCCGGCGAAGCCGGCACCGCCGGCGCGCCAGCCTGCGTGATGAACGCGCTCAACGACGCGTTGCACCCGCTCGGCGCTGCGTCTTTGGTCGAGATGCCGTTCACGCCGGAGCGCGTACTGCGCGCGCTGGGGAAAGTGTGATCCCTCCCCCGCGTGCGGGGGGGTGGCGAGCGAAGCGAGCCGGAGGGGGCGCCCCCTCCACCATGCTGCGCATGGTCCCCCTCCCCCGCTTCGCGGGGGCGGAAGTTCCCCTACAATGCGCCGCGGGAGGAAACGAACGCATGGGCGACTGGAAAGATCGCGACGTTCTGATTGTCGGCGGCGGCATCGGCGGGCTGGCGGCGGCGCTGGCTTTGGCGCGCTCGGGAATTGCCGCGCAGGTGATCGAGCAGGCGGCGGAGTTCAAGGAAATCGGCGCCGGCATCCAGCTCGGACCGAACGTCTTCTGGATGTTCGAGACGCTAGGCCTCACCGCGCCGATCTCGGCGCTCGCGGTCTTTCCCGACAACATGATCATGATGGACTCGATCACGGGCGAGGAAGTCACCCGCATGCCGCTCGGCGACGCCTTCCGCAAGAAGTTCAAGCACCCCTACGCACTGATCCATCGCGCCGATCTGCACAAGGTGCTGCTGGAAGCCTGCCGCAAATCCGAGCGCATCCGCCTCGACGCCGCGCAGAAAGTCACCTCGGTCGAGGAGACCGCCGACGGCGTCACGGTCAGGACCGAAAGCGGCAAGACCTATCGCGGCGCGGCGCTGATCGGCGCCGACGGGCTGTGGTCGAGCATCCGGCAGATCGTGGTCGGCGACGGCAAGCCCAAGCCCGCCGGCCACATCACCTATCGCGCCGTGCTGCCGACCTCGGAGATGCCGGAGAAATTCCGCTGGCGCGACATGGTGGTCTGGGCCGGCGAGAAGGTGCATCTGGTGCATTATCCGCTGCGCACCGGCGAATTGTTCAACCTCGTCGCCGTGTTCCACTCCGACCGTTACGAAGAAGGCTGGGACAGCTACGGCGACCCGGCCGAGTTGCACGAGCGCTTTGCCAAAACCTGCGCCCCGGTGCGCACCTTGCTCAACAAGATCGAGAGCTGGCGTATGTGGGTGCTGTGCGACCGGCCGCCGATCAAGGAATGGAGCCGCGGCCGCATCACGCTGCTCGGCGACGCCGCGCATCCGATGCTGCAATATCTGGCGCAGGGCGCAAACATGGCGATCGAGGACGCAGTCTGCCTCGCCGCCAAGGCGGTGGCGCGGCGCGGCGATTATGCAGCCGCCTTCCGCGACTATCAGGCGGCGCGCTATCTGCGCACCGGCCGCGTGCAGATCATGGCGCGGGTCTATGGCGAGGTCTTTCACGCCGGCGGCGTGGCCAAGGAACTGCGCAACATGATGCTCGGCGCGCGCACGATGGAGGACCAGCTCGCCGGCGTCGAATGGCTCTACGGCGAGCAGAGAGAGTTGACGCGCGGCGCCGCGGCGGCGCCGGCCATGGCGTCGTGAGTGATGCTTCCCCGCTTGGCGGGGAGGAACAAAATCAACCCAGCGCGCGGTGAAAGTCCGGCAGCGGCGGCGGGCCCCAGATATTGGAGCTGTCGCCGCTTTGCCAGGTCTTCGGCCGCTGCGGCAGATCCCGATGCCAGGGCCGCGGCTCGAAATAGCCGAGCTCCTCATCGAGCATCCGATCGAGATCGCAGAAGAATTCGATCATCTGATCGTCGGGATTGCGGTGATAAATGGCGATGTTGTGTCCGGGCCCATGCCACACCGGCCCCCAAAGGATCGGAATGTTCCGCTGCCCGAACAGGTCGCAGGCATTCTGCATATGGATGAAATCCTTCAGCTCGAAGGCTATGTGATGCATCTTGGTATGGGCGCCGCGGACGAAATTCACGGTGTGATGGTCGGCGTTGCAGCGCATGAAAACGAACCAGTCGTCGATCCAGTCGGAAACCTTGAAGCCGAGAACCTTGGCGTAGAAATCCGCGGCCTTTTGCGGATCGTCCACCACCCAGGCGACGTGGCCGAGCTTGAGCGGCCCGACGCCGTGGTGTGCCAAGTGCCTGCCGAGATAGCTCCATTGCTTGAACAGCGCGATGCCGGTGCCCTTGTTGTCGCGAAACGTCAGTGCGGGTCCCATGCCGGGGACGCAGTCGTTGCGCAGCTCGCTCTTGACACCGTCCTTATCGAGTTCGCGCGCCAGCGCGCCGAAGTCGGAATCGGGCGCGACTTCGAATGACAGCACGGCGCAACGCTCCGCGTCGCCTTTATTGAGCTCGACGGCGAGCTGGCCGATCGCGGTGGCGAGAAACGCGCGGTCCTTCTCCCGCTCGGCGAGGACCAAGCCCATGACCTGCGTGTAATAGTCGATCATCCGTTGCAGATCGGGCGTCTCGAATGTGGCGTGCCCGATGCGTCTGAGCTTGATCATCATGTTTCTCCCGACCGGTCGCTTGTTCTATGGCCACGAGTGACAATCAATCACCGCAACCGGTTCAACTCAAGGCAGCACCGGTTAAGCCGAGCATGCTGGTCGGCCTTGCCAATGACGCGGGATCGGGGTTTGGTCGCCGCCGAAGCTTACCAGGGAGTACACGCACATGGCCGGGAATAAGCGGGCCGGTTACAAGCTCGCGACCTATCAGACCAAACAAAGCCCGCGCGCGGGCATCGTCGTCGGCGAAGAGGTGTTCGACGCCGCAAAGCTCACCGGCAAGCCGGCCTATGCCAGCGTCATCGGCATCCTTGCCGACTGGAAGCACGCCGAAAGCGCGCTGAAAAAGGCCGCCGCCCGAGCCGGCAAAAGCCGCGTCGCGCGGCAGAAACTCACCAAGACCAAATTGCTCGCGCCACTGCCGAATCCGCCGACCATCTTTTGCGCCGGCGCCAATTACGCCGACCATGCCGCAGCGATGGCGAAGAAGCAGGGCATGCCGGTGCCGGCCGACCCGCACGAACAGGGTCTGAAGCCCTGGCATTTCATCAAAGCCGCGCGCACGCTCGCCGCTCCGGGCGCGGCGATCAAAGCCACCCACTACGCCAAAGAGCTGGACTGGGAGATCGAGCTTGCCGCCGTTATCGGCCGGCCGGCGAAGGACGTACCGGTCGAGAGGGCGCTTGATCACGTCGCCGGCTACACCGCCGCCAATGATCTATCGGCGCGCGACCGCGGCCGCCGCCCCGGGATCGACGCGACCTCGTTCTTCAAGATGGACTGGACCAAGCACAAGAGCTTCGACGGCTCGTGTCCGCTGGGTCCCTGGATCGTGCCGGCGAGCGACATCGCCGATCCGCAGAAGCTCAGGCTCAAGCTTTGGGTCAACGGTACACTGAAGCAGGATTCCAACACCGACAAGATGCTGTTCACGCTCGCCGAACAGATCGCGCAACTCTCGATCAACATGACGCTGCATCCCGGCGACCTCATCCTCACCGGCACGCCGGCGGGCACCGGCGGCGAAAGCGGCGAGTTCCTCAAATCGGGCGACGTGGTGAAAATCTGGATCGAGGGAATCGGCGAGTTCAGTAATAAGATCGTGTAGTTCGCGCGCATTGCGGCCTGTGATAGATTCCGCTCATTCTCGCGTAAGCGGGAATCCGGCTCTGGGTCCCCGCTTCCGCGGGGACGAGCGGCCGAGATAGTGGACCAAGTAATGCCCGAGAAATTCGTCGCCAGGCTCAACGAATTTAAGAACGGCGAGCGCCGCATCGTCTTCGTCGGCGACAACGAGATCGGCGTGTTCCGCCACGAGGGCGCGTTCTACGCCTACTCCAATTTCTGCCTGCATCAGGGCGGGCCGGCCTGCGAGGGACTCACCATCGCCAAGGTCGAGGAGCGGCTGCGGCCGGACAAGACCTCCATGGGCCTCTACTTCTCCGAGAGCGAGATGCATTTCGTCTGCCCGTGGCACGGTATGGAATACGACATGAAGACCGGCGAATGCGTGTCCGACCGGCGCATGAAGCTGAAAAAATATCCGGTGGTGCAAAAGGGAGACGAGGTCTATGTCCTCGCCTAAGCGCGCCGCCAAACCCGCCCGTCGGCCGCGCCCGGCCGAGCCGCTGAAGCAAAGCGCCAAGCGCGCCTCGGCGGAGGCAAAGCTTGTGGCCGCGGCCATCGCGCGCGGCATTGCCGACGGACAACTCGACGTGCTCAGCGCCGAAGCGCTGCAGGCGCTGATCGCGGCCGGCTGCCGGCTCTATACGGCGCGGCGCGAAGCCGGCGAGGAGATCGCGCCGGTGCCGAAGAACGCGGTTTCCGCCACCGACGTGATGGTGACGGCAAGCGCGTTGCTGCGCTCAGCCGACCTCGCCGCCTTTGAGCTCGGTCTGTGGCAAGGCTGGACGGGACGATGATGGCGGGAGAGAAATGAAATGGACCTGATCGCCGATCGCAGCCGCCGCGTCACCATCGAGGAACTCAATACCACGCGGCTGTTGGCGCACGCGCGCAAGCAGGCGCACAAGCGCGGCTTCGACGACATCCTCATCGTCGACGTCGACGCCCATCACTACGAGAACGAGCATTACGACGAATTCCTGCCGTTCATGGAAAACGACGTGCTGCGCCAGCTCACCATGGTCGGCCGCGGCACGCGGCAACGGCCGGGCCTGGTGCCGATCCCGACCGGCTACCAGGACATGGGCGGCCGGGTGACGCGCTATCCGCTGCGCTCGAGCGAGAAGACCGACGACGGCAAGCTTCGCGACGTCCAGCTCGGCCATCGCTGGATGGATGCGATGGGCGTCGATTATTCCTGCCTGTTCCCCACCGGCATGCTCAATATCGGGCTGCATCCGCAGACCGAAATGGAAGTCGATCTATGCTGGGCTTATAACCGCTGGCTCACCGAGAAGGTGCTGCCCGAGGCCGGCGGCCGTTTCTTCTCCCTCCTTTGCCTGCCGTTCGCCGATCCCGAGGCAGCGTTGCGCCACGTCGAGACCTTCGGCGATCGCAAGCATGTCGGCGGCTTCATGATCACAACCGTGCGCTCCAATATGGGCGTGCACGACAACGCCTACATGAAAGTCTACCGGGCGATGGAGGAACGCGGGCTCGCCATCGCCTTTCATTCGGGCGTCAATTGGAGCGACACGGCATTCAAGAGCTGCAACCGCTTCATCTCCGTGCACGCGCTCGGCTTCACCTGGTACAACATCGTCAACTGCACCAATTGGGTGATCAACGGCATCGGCGAGCGCTTTCCCAAGCTGCCGGTGATTTGGATGGAATCGGGGCTCGCCTGGGTGGCGTTCCTGATGCAGCGGCTCGACCACGAATACATGTTGCGGCCGTCGGAATGTCCGCTGCTCAAGAAGAAGCCGTCGGACTACATGCGCGACATGTATTACTCGTCGCAGCCGATGGAGATTCAGGACTACAACGCGATGGAGACGACGTTCCGCATGATCAATGCGGAGACGCAGCTCGTCTATTCATCCGATTATCCGCACTGGGATTTCGACCTGCCGGCGACGATCTGGGACCTGCCGTTTTTGTCGGAGAAAGCGAAGCACAATATTCTCGGCGGCACCGCCGCGCGCTTGTTCAAGCTGCTGCCGCGGAATGCCAAGCAGAAAGCGAATTTGAAGAAGTTCTGAAATTTGACGGCCGGGTAAATCACGCCGTCACCCGCGGGCTTGACCCGCGGGTCCATGCTGCCTCATTCCAAATTGGGCGACGCCGAACGGATTGCCGGGTCGTCAGGCGCGAAGACGGCGCTTCGCGCCTTTTGCCCGGCAATGACGAAATGGAGTGACCCATCGACCTTGCCCGCACCGCCCGCTAATCTGGCGGCGAACAACAACAACGGGCGTCGCCGCGCGCGGCAGACGCCCGACGAGGGAGGACCAGGGAATGGCCCACATTTGGGAGAAATCTTACGAGCCCGGCGTGTCCTGGGACGTCGCCCTGCCGCCGCCGGTGGCGCTGGAAAGCCTCCTGGAAAAAGCCGCGGCCCGGTGGCCGGATCGCGTTGCCATCGACTTCTACGACCGCACCTTCACCTTCCGCGAGCTGCACGATCTCGCTTGCCGCGCCGCCAAGGGTTTACAGGCGCTCGGCGTCGGTCCCGGCGTGCATGTGGGTTTGCATCTGCCGAACACACCGCATTTCGTTATCGCCTTCTTCGCCGTGCTGATGGCCGGCGGCCGTGTCGTCAATTTCAGCCCGCTGCTGGCGCCGCGCGAGCTCAAATATCAGATCGAGGACGCCGAGACGAAAGTCATGATCGCGCTTGGCCTGCCGATGCTCTATCCGCAGATCGCCGCGCTCAAGGGCACCAGCAAATTCGACACGCTCGTGGTGTGCAGCATCGCCGACTTCCTCCCCGCCCCGATCGCGGCGGCGGCGTTCGGACCGGCTGCGGAGCGCGTCGGCGGCGCCGGCCGCGAAATCGATTTCTCGGCGCTGATCGCCAATGACGGCGCGTTCACGCGCCATCCGCACGGTCCGCTCGCGCACGAGGTGGCGGTGCTGCAATATACCGGCGGCACCACCGGGGCGCCCAAAGGCGCGATGCTCACCCACGCCAACTTCTGCGCCGTGCTCGATATCTACGTGCACTGGAACGGGATCGGGGCGGACGAGGAAGCGCGCAAGGCGCTCGCGATCTTGCCGCTGTTCCACATCTTCGGCCTGACCTTTCTCATGGTGGTCGGGATTGCCACCGGTTCACAGATGGTGATGCACATCCGCTTCGATCCGGACCGGGTGCTCGCCGACATCGCCCGTAAGAAGATCACCGTCGTTCCGGCGGTGCCGACCATGTACACGGCTTTGGTCAATCATCCGAAGGTGAAGGAGTTCGATCTCTCCTCGGTGACGATGTGGGTGTCCGGCGGCGCGCCATTGCCGATGGACGTGCTGCAACGCTTCGAAGCGCTGACCGGCCACTCGCCGCGCGAAGGCTACGGCCTGACCGAAACGGCGCCGCTCGGCACGATGCAGTGCAAGGACCTGCCGGCGCGGCAAGGCACCGTCGGCCTGCCGGCGCCGCATACGCTTCTGGAAGTCGTCGATCTCGAAACCGGCACCAGGGTGCTGCCGGTCGGCGAGCGGGGCGAAATCTGCTTCACCGGCCCGCAGGTGATGAAGGGTTACTGGAATAAGCCGGAAGCGACCGCGGAAGCGTTTCGCGGCGGCCGTTTTCATACCGGCGACATCGGCTTTCTCGACCAGGAGGGCTTCGTCACCCTTGTCGACCGCAAGAAGGACATGATCCTGTCCGGCGGCTTCAACGTCTTTCCGCGCAACATCGAGGAAGCGATATACGAGCATCCGGGCGTCGCCGAGGTCACCGTCATCGGCATTCCCGATTCCTATCGCGGCCAGTCCGCCAAGGCGTTTATCGCGCTCAAGGCCGGACAGGCGCCGTTCGGCATCGACGAGCTGAAAGCCTTCCTCGCCGACAAGCTCGCCAAATACGAGATGCCGACGGAGATGGAAATCCGCTCGAGCCTGCCGAAAACGCCGGTCGGGAAATTATCGAAGAAGGAACTGGTGGCCGAGGAAATGGCCAAGCGCCAAGCCACCGCGCCACAGGCGGCGGCCGCCGCCGCGCGCGGCTGAGCGCGTTCTCAGCGCCGCGCGGTCACGAGCCGTGCGGGGTCAGCAGCGGCTGCCGCGTCTGCGGCTCCTCGCCAAAGAGGCCGCCGCCCTGGCCGCCGGCGGCGGTGGCGAAGCTGCCGGCCATGTAACTGCCGAGCAGCCCGATATTTGCATTGTGGACTGCACCCCCCGACGGATCGGTGATGGTGGTGCCGCTGCCGCCGGCGCCCGAGGCAAGATGAAAGTCGGTCGCGCTGTAATTGCCGATGAAGGCGATGCTGGCGACCGTCGTGGCGCCGCTCGTAATCTTGAGCACGCCGCTGGTCGCGGTGCCAGAATAGCTGCTGCCCATCGGGCCGGCGGAATACGTGATGGCGGCGAGATCGATCACCGGGCTACCGCCGTTGCAAAACTCGGGCGCGGATCGCGCCGCGAGAACAATTTGCTTTGTCCGGTAAGGTCGCCCATGCGTCGGGAAAGCGGCAGGGCCAAAATTGGCAATTGCGTGCGTCGCTGGAAAAGGCTGGAATAACAGCCTAGCCTTTAAGCTCTTGCAGCAATCGCCCGACATCGCCGATCCAAAGGAAATACGGGCACAACCGGGGAGGAAGTTATGCAACGTGAGAAATGGCTCCTGGCATTGGCGCTCGCCGCCGTCATCGGCTTAGGCGCATCCTGGGGCGCATTGCCGCTCCATGCCGCTTCGATTCTCGACGAATGGGCCGGCGTGAAAGCGCCGCCGGCGCCACCGCCGGTGAAAGAAGTGACGGTCGATCCCAAGACCACGGCGCTCCTGATGCTCGATTTCGTCAACCCAATCTGCGGGCATTATCCGCGCTGCGTCGCCTCGGTGCCGCAAGTCAAAAAGCTGCTCGAGGGGGCGCGCAAGAGCGGCACGATGGTGGTCTACACCAGCATTCCCAAGGTCCCCATCACCGAAGTTGTGCCCGACCTGGCCGCGACCGGCAGCGAGCCTTTTGTGCAATCGTTCATCGACAAGTTCCTCAACAGCGACCTGGAAAAAATCCTCAAGGATAAGGGCATCAAGACGGTCATCGCCGTCGGCACCTCCGCCGTCGGCGCCGTTATGAATACGGCCAGCCACGCGGCGCAAATCGGCTTCGAGGTCATCGTTCCGGCGGACGGATTGTCGGCTCCGAACACATATTTCGAACAATACGCGGTGTGGCAGCTCACCAACGCGCCGGTGATTCCGCCGCACATCACGCTGACCACGATCGACATGGTCAAGTTCTAAAATCGCCGGGAGCAACGACGGGGAGCCGATCCCATGCTGACCACCGCGCGCAACGTCCTCTCCTATTTTGGTTGCGGGCGTCGCCGCGGTGCCGGCCCGCTGACGCTTCGCGCATGACAGCGAAAAAATCGCCCGAGACCTTGCGCAGCTACCGCTGGCTCGGGCCCGACAATCTGCGCGCCTTCGGCCACCGCTCGCGCTTGCAGCAGATGGGCTATGATCGCGCCGACTGGGTCGGCAAGCCGGTGATCGGCATTCTCAACACCTGGAGCGACATCAACGCCTGCCACGGCCATCTACGCGCGCGGGCCGAAGACGTCAAACGCGGCGTCTGGGAAGCCGGCGGCTTTCCCATCGAGTTGCCGGCGATGTCGCTGGCGGAGCCCTTCGTCAAACCCTCGACCATGCTCTACCGCAATTTCCTCGCCATGGAATGCGAGGAGATCCTGCGCAGCCATCCGATCGACGGCGCCGTGCTTATGGGCGGCTGCGACAAGACCACGCCCGGTTTGATCATGGGCGCGATCTCCATGGGGCTGCCGGCGATCTACGTGCCGGCCGGGCCGATGCTGCGCGGCAACTGGCGCGGCGCCACGCTCGGCTCCGGCTCCGACGCCTGGAAATACTGGGACGAGAAACGCGCCGGCCGGATCGGCGAGCGCGAGTGGAACGAGATCGAGGGCGGCATCGCCCGCTCGTTCGGCACCTGCATGGTGATGGGCACCGCGGCGACCATGATGGCGATCGCCGAAGCCCTGGGCCTCGCGCTGCCCGGCGCCTCGTCGATCCCGGCGGTCGACGCCAATCATCCGCGCATGTGCGCCGCCGCCGGTCGCCGCATCGTCGACATGGTGTGGGAAGACCTGACGCCGGAAAAGATTCTCAACCCCGCCGCCTTCGACAATGCCATCCGCGTGCATATGGCGCTCGGCGGCTCGACCAATGCCATCATCCACGTCATCGCCATGGCGCGCCGCGCCGGCATCGCCCTCGACATGGCCCGCTTCGACGAAATTTCGCGAACGGTGCCGGTGATCGCCAACATCACGCCGTCGGGCAAATACCTGATGGAGGATTTCTTCTATGCCGGCGGCCTACGCGCGCTGATGGGCGAGATGGCCGAATTGCTCGATCTGTCCTGCCTCACCGTCACCGGGCGGCCGCTCGGCGACGCCCTCGCCGGCGCCACGGTGTATCTCCCCGAGGTGATCCGTCCGCTGTCGGCGCCGCTTTACGCCGAGGGCGCGACCGCGGTGCTCACCGGCAATCTCGCCCCGCGCGGCTGCGTGATGAAGCCGGCCGCGGCCGACAAGCGCTTCCTCAAGCACCGCGGCAAGGCGATCGCCTTCGAGAATTACGAGCACATGGCGCGCGAAGTCGAGCGTGACGACCTCGACGTCACGCCCGACCATGTACTGGTGCTCAAAAACGCCGGCCCCAAGGGCGGCCCCGGCATGCCGGAATGGGGCCAGCTGCCGATCCCGAAAAAACTTCTCAAATCAGGCGTGCGCGACATGGTGCGCATCTCCGACGCGCGCATGAGCGGTACGAGCTACGGCGCCTGCATTCTGCATGTGGCGCCGGAAAGCTTTGTCGGCGGGCCGCTGGCTTTGGTGCAGACCGGCGACGAGATCGAGATCGACGTCGCCGCCCGCCGCATCCATCTGCATGTCGGCGACGACGAACTGGCGCGCCGCCGCGCCGCCTGGAAATCGCCGCCGCCGCGTTACGCGCGCGGTTACGGCGCCATGTATTCACAGCATATCGGCCAGGCCGATGAGGGCTGCGACTTCGATTTCCTCGAAGGCACGGCGCCCATCCCCGAGCCGGAGATACATTAGCGAATGCGAAACTCATGGCCGAGGACGTTCGTCATCTGCGGCGCGCTTTTGCTCGCCACGCTTTCGGCGCACGCGCAAAGCCCGGCATTTCGGGTCGATCCGTTCTGGCCGAAGCCTTTGCCCAACAACTGGATCCTCGGGCAGATCGGCGGTATCGCGACCGATGCGAAGGACAATGTCTGGGTGTTTCAGCGGCCGCGCTCGCTGACCGACGATGAAAAAGGCGCGACGCTCGACCCGCCGCGCTCGAAGTGCTGTGCGCCGGCGCCCTCGGTGCTCGTGTTCAACCAGGCCGGCGACGTGGTGAAGTCGTGGGGCGGGCCGGGCGATAATCTCGGCTACGACTGGCCGCTGCAGGAGCACGGCATCCTGGTCGACGACAAGGGCTTCGTCTGGCTTTCCGGCAACGGCAAAGGCGACAATATGGTGCTCAAGTTCACCACCGACGGCAAATTCGTCAAACAAATTGGCAAAAGCGGCGCGCTGACCAACAGCGCGGACTTGAGCCAATTCGGCATGGTTGCCGCGCTCGCGCTCGATAAAGCGGCGAACGAAATTTATGCCGCCGACGGTTACGGCAACCATCGCGTCGCGGTGTTCGACGGCGACTCCGGCGAGATCAAGCGCGTCTGGGGCGCCTACGGCAAGCCGCCGACCGATGACGCGTTGCCGCCGTACAATCCCGATTCACCGCAATTCGCCAACCCGGTGCATTGCATTGCGCTCGGCAAGGACGGCCTGGTCTATGTCTGTGACCGCAGCAACAACCGCGTGCAGGTTTTTCGCAAGGACGGCAGCTTCGTGCGGCAATTCGTGTTCGATGCGAACACGAAAGGACCGGGCTCCGCCTGGGGCCTGGCGTTTTCGCCGCTCGACAAGACGCAGAATTACTTCATCCTGATCGACGGCACCAGCAACGTCATCGAGACGGTGCGCCGCCGCGATGGCGTCGTGGTCGGCAGTTACGGCCGGCCCGGGCGCGGCGCCGGCGAACTGCATTGGGTGCACGCCGCAGCGTTCGACTCGCGCGGCAATTTCTATACCGGCGAAGTCGATACCGGCAAACGTCTCCAGAAATGGGCGCCGGTGGAGTAACAAACCGGCGTCAGCGGGGAGAAGACCCTTACGTCACCCCGCCGGTAAAATGACGGCGCGGCATTCGCCGAAGCCGATGCGCGGATAGCCGGGTTTTTCCGCAAAGCCGCGGAAGATGATCTCGTCGCCGTCCTCGATGAAGGCGCGCTGCTGGCCGCCCGGCAGCGCGATCGGCTCGCGGCCCCGCGCAGTCAATTCGAGCAGCGAGCCGAGGCTCGTCTTCTCCGGGCCGGAGACGGTGCCCGAGCCGATGAGATCGCCGGTGAGGAGATTGCAGCCGTTGCTGGCGTGGTGGGCGACCATTTGCGCCACGGTCCAATAGACGTTGGCGAACGACGTCTGGGTCAGGCGCAACGGCGCGATGCCGGCGCGGCGCATCTTCTCGCTGGCCAAATAGGCTTCGAGCGTGACGGCGAGGCCGCCTTGCGCCTGGTCGGCGGCATCGTCGAGATAAGGCAGCGGCGCCGGATCGCCCTGCGGCCGCGCGAATGCCGGCACGCGAAACGGCGCCAAAGCCTCCCGCATCACCACCCAGGGCGACACGGTGGTGGCGAAATTCTTGCCGAGGAACGGGCCAAGCGGCTGGTATTCCCAGCCCTGAACGTCGCGCGCCGACCAGTCGTTGAGGAGACAAAAGCCGAAGATATGCTCCGCCGCCGTCCCGACCGGAATCGTATCGCCGAGTTCCGACGGCGCGCCGATATAGAGGCCGAGCTCGAGCTCGAAATCGAGATTGCGCGAAGGCCCGTAGCTCGGCGCGGCGTCTTCGGCGCGCTTGCGCTGGCCTTGCGGGCGCTTGATGGGCGTGCCGCTGACGCGCACCGACGAAGCGCGGCCGTGATAGGCGACCGGCACGTATTTGTAGTTCGGCATCAGCGGGCTTTCCGGCCGCAACATACGCCCGACATTGGTGGCGTGGAACACCGAGGCGTAGAAATCGGTGAAGTCGCCGATCGCGACCGGCAAAACGATCTCCGCTTGCGCCATCGGCACGAGATGCCGGCGCAGGCTTTCGTCGCCGTGCTCGACACTCAACGCCCGCGACAGCGCGAGCCGCAACGCCGAGGCGGCTTCCGGGCCGAGCGCCATCAGGCGATTGAGCGCCGGCGCGGCGCAAGTTTTCGCCGCCGCGGCAGCGGGCCCGTTAAACGACGGAGCCGCCGCTGCGACATCGAGAATCTGATCGCCGATCGCCACGCCGACGCGCGGCGGCTCTCCGGCCGCCGGGCGAAACACGCCGAACGGCAAATTCTGGATGGGAAACTCGCAGCCGGGCGCGTTGGCGCTGTCGACGAAGCTCCTTCGCGCCGGATCGTGCGTTTCATTCAGCGATATGGTCATGGAACTGAGTGTAATGGACGCGGGAAAGCGGTTGCGGTCACGGCGACGGCGCGCCGCCGTGCAGATGCAGCTCGCGCCGGCGCTTGATGTCGCCAAGCCGCCGCTCGGCCTCGGCCTCGATGGCGCCGGCGAGCTCGGTATGGTGCGCCATCAGCTCGCGGAAATCGGCCAGATCGAGCACCAGCAGCGTCGATTGCTTGGTGGTGACGACGTCGGCGGTGCGAACCTGGTCGCCGAGCAAGGCGAGCTCGCCGAAGAACGTGCCGGCGCCGAGAAGCACCGGCGTCGGCGCGACATCAACCTGCACTTCGCCGGCAGCGATGAAGTACATGCAGTCGCCGATCTTGCCGCGGCGGATGACGGCGGTGCGCGGGGGCAATTCTATGCGGCGCAGCGTGTGGGTGATCTCGGTGATCGCCGTCGGATCGAGCGTCTTGAAGAACGGCACCTTGCTGACCACGTCCCAGGTCTGGATGAAATTGCGCCGCCGGCTTTCGGCGGCAAAGCCGGTGGCCAAAATGCCAGTCCACAAACCGAAGGTGGCGATGCCGCAGATCATCACCGCGGCGCCGAGCAGATGGCCGAGATTCGTCAGCGGCACTTCATCGCCGTAGCCGGTGGTGGTCAGCGTCACCACCGCCCACCACAAGCTCGCGGGCAGCGTGCCGAACGCCGTCGGCTGGCCTTCGCGCTCGATCACATGCATGGCGGCGGAAGCGAGGAACAGCGCGATGAGGAACAGCACCAGCACGCTGGCAAGCGGTCTTGCTTCGAGCACGAACACGCGGCCGAGCTGGGCGAAGCCGGGCGAATTTTGCGCGAGCTTGAGCACCCAGAGGCTGGCCAGGAGCCAGGCGGTTTCCGCCGGAGCGCCGAAGCCGAGCGCGATCGGCACGGGCAGCACGCCGAGAATGTCGATCACGCCCGGCGCCGAAAGGAGATAGTGCCGCGCCGCGCCGAGGCGCCAGGCGCTGCGCAGGCGCAACCCGCAGTCGATGGCGAAATAGGCGAAGCAGCACCACAGCAAGGCCTGCAGCCAGAGGCCCGAGGCGCTGCGCGCCTCGGGCACGGTCAGCACCGTCATAGCGATGAGACCGGCGCCGATCGCCACATAGCGCACCAGCAACGACGCCCCGAAACGGCGCAGCGGTGCGCTATAATGACTCAGACTGGAGGGTGCGCTTTCCGACATCACGCGTTTAATGGCCGCCAAACGGGCTGCAATCCGTGCGCCCTTCCGGCCGATAAATTACGCCGTCGGAGTTCGCATCACCAGTCGAAATTGCGCGGCGGCAACCGAAGGAAAGCGCGGAGGGACGATTATGGACACGCACTGGACCGAGTTCTTCACCAGCGGTGCATCGCTGTTCATCGTGGCGACCGCTTCGACCAAGACGATGGTGCCGCTGCGCATCCTTGCCATTATCGCGAATTGCTTCCTGATCACCGTTTTCGCGGTCGCGCACGGCTGGGTTCCGCTGGCGATGCAAGCGGTCGCGCTGCCGCTCAACGCATACCGCCTCTACCAGATGCTCGTCCTGATCCGCAACGTGCGCGAAGCGATCCGCGGCAAGCCGTCGCTCGACTGGCTCAAGCCGTTCATGGCGGAGCGCCATTTCCGCAAGGGCGACCTGTTGTTCGCCAAGGGCGAAGTCGCACAAGAGATGTTCTACACCGTGACCGGACGCTACGTGCTCGTCGAGCTCGGCATCGAAATCACGCCCGATCAGGTGGTGGGCGAGCTGGCGATGCTGGCGCCGGACAATCGGCGCACGGCGACGCTCGAATGCATCGAAGACGGCGTCGTGCTCTCGATTACCTACGAGCAAGTCGAGCAGCTTTATTACCAGAACCCGACCTTCGGCTTTTACTTCCTGCGGCTGGCGACGGCGCGGCTGTTCGAGAATATTGGCAAGCTGGAAGGCGAGTTGGCGCGGCAGCGGGCCGCGCGGGCTCAAGCTTGATCGAATTGCTGATTTTATTTCGCTTTCTCGGATGTAGGATGAAAGCGGACGATAACGAGTCGCGCGACGCGCGCAGCGGAAAGCCATGAACGAAAAGCAGATCTCACGCGTCGAACTGGCGGGCTATCTACTCTCTCCCTCGCTATTCGGGATGATCGCGCTGATGGTGGCCGAAGCGATGCTCGCGGCGGCGACCACCTGGCTCGTCATCAGCGCCGGCCGCAAAGTCGCGGTCGGCGAATTCCTCATCAACGATCTGGTCTGGATTTTGACCGCGCAATCGGCCTCATACGTCGCCGGCGTCATCAGCTGGATTTTCGCCGAGCGTGCTGGCTATCGCGGCTTCGGCAAATTCATGCTGCGCTTCGCGCGCGAGAACCGCGGCAAGGTCAAGCTGTTCGGCGACAAGACGGCGCGCGAGCAGGTCGAGCCGTTCCTCACCGGTGAGACGTTCCAGTGCTTCTTCAACCTCATGTACGAGCTTGAATTCACGCTGAAGCTCCTGCTCGGGCTCGTCTTCAACGCCATCGTGCTGGGCGCCGAAATCGATGTGAGCCTGCCGTTCGCCTATGTCGGCGCCTTCGGCGCGCTGCTCCTGATGCAGTGGGCGCTGCAGAAACCGATCACCCGGACCTATCTCGAAAACCAGCGCATGAACAACCGCGTCACCGCGCAGGGCTATACCGCGTGGGACAATATCTTCAGCGGCAACCGCTACAACCTCCGGCTCTGGCTCGCCGAGTTCAAACGCCGCCTGCGCGAAGCGTTGGTCGCCCAGATCCGCGCCATCGTAGCGCGCGAGGGCATGAGCGCGATGAGCGGCATCGTCAGCCTGGCCATCGTCTTCGCCACCATCACGGTCGTGGCGGTGCACGACCGGGGGAACACGATCATGCTGGTTGCGCTGGCGACCACGCTGCCGCGGCAGATCGAGATGACCTACGAGCTGCATCTGCTGGCCACCGGCTGGAACGATTTCATCGCCATCTGGACGCGCTTCGGCGGCGTCGCCGCCAACATGCTGCCGTTGGCCGATGCGACGTTCGACGAGCGCATCAAATTCGACCGGCTGGTGCTGCGCGAAGGCGAGGACGCCAACGTCGTCTCCTCGGTGAACGACGCGCTGCGCATCGTGCAGGCGCGACCAACCGGCCGCATCAACGTGCGCGGGGGCAATGGCACCGGCAAATCCTCGCTATTGGCGAGCCTGAAAACCGAAATGCGCCGTCGCGCTTTCTACTGGCCGGCCTCGGACCGGCTGGCGTTCAAGTTTACCGGCGGCGTCGTACCCGTCGACGTCGAAGGCGATCACGAGGGCGAGGTGGTCGTGGTCGCCGAATCGATGGACAAGAAGCTCGGCTTCTCCACCGGCGAGCGGCAGCTCAAATCGCTCGAGGAAATCGTCAACGCGACCGACGCCAAGGTCTATCTGCTCGACGAGTGGGACGCCAATCTCGACGCGGCGAACAAGGCCAAGGCCGATGCACTGGTCGACGCGCTCGCCGCCCGCGCCCGCGTGGTCGAAATCTCCCACCGCGACCGCGCCGCCTGATTGCGCCGGCGCGTTCGCGCGCCTACATCGCTACGATCGGCCGCGCTTCGAGCACGGGCGCGCGCGGCACGACGCCGGAGAAAACGGAGCCTTCGTTGAACCACGATGCGGGCGCCGGCTGGCCCCACAAGGTTTGCCGCCGCGGATCGGTCAGCGACCAGCGGATCGGGGCGTGGTCGGGATCGACGGTCAGGTAGTCGGAGGTGAACAATTCGACCCGGTGTCCGTCGGGGTCGCGCATATAGAGGAAGAAGGCATTGGAAATGCCGTGTCGGCCCGGGCCGCGTTCCATGTTGGCGAGATAGCCGCTGGTCGCCATCACGTCGCAGATGTGGATGATGTCGAGCACGCCCGGCGTCCACAGGCCGACGTGATGCAGCCGGGGACCTGTGCCGTTGGTCAAAGCAAGGTCGTGGACGTTGCCCTTTCGATGCATCCACACCGCCCAAAGCTCGGCATCGTCGCCGTCGGTCTCGGTGTATTCGGTCAGGCGGAAGCCGAGCTCGCGGTAGAAGTCGTAGCTCGCCTGCACGTCGGGTGTGAAGCAGTTGAGATGATCGATGCGCTGGATGCGCGCGCCCTGGTGCGCGCTGTAATGCTGAAGCCTGGATTCGGCGCGATCCATCTGCGCGTAAAGGTCGAGCGGCATGCCGAAGAGGTCGGCGGTGCGCAACGTGCGGCCCTGATGCGGCAAATCGGGAAACGAGGTCGGCAGGTTGCGGCGGCCAAACCAGAAGGCGGCTCGGTCGATGTCGTCCTCGCTGGCGAGCTTGAAACCGAGCGCGCGCACGTCAGGCTCGCGCGAACGCCGCAAGACCAGCGAGTGATGATTGCGTTCCTCGACGCCGCGCAAATAAAGCGCATCGCGGCTTTCGTCGCTGACCAGAAGGCCGAGGCAATCGACGTAGAACGCGCGCGAGCGGCCAAGATCGCGTACGCCAAGCTCGACATGGCTGGCGCGCACGATATTGAAAGGCGGGTCGAAGACCGGATCGCTGATCGGCATGATCGATCGCCGTTGACGGTTCCTGTGCCGACTTCTAACACATCGCGCGGGTGACGGAAGCCCAGGACCGGAGAGGCGACATGCGCCTTGCAAGCTATAATCTGCGCGGCCGGCCGAGTTTCGGTGCGGTCGTCGGCGAGGGCATCGTCGATTTGCGCGCCCGCGGCCGATTCGCCACACTGCTCGACGTCTTTCGGGCGCAGGCGCTCAACGAGGCGCGAGCCGCGATCGAAGGCGTGCGGCCCGAAGTGCCGCTCGCCGAGGTCGAGCTGCTGCCGCCCTTGTCCGCGCCGGAGAAGATTCTCTGCATCGGCATCAACTACGGCGACCGCACCAAGGACTACGATATGGCCGAGCGGCCGAAATATCCGAGCATGTTCTACCGGGCGCCGAAGTCGCTGGTCGGGCACGGACAAAAGCTCATCCGGCCGAAGATCTCCGAGCAACTCGATTACGAGGGCGAGATCGCCATGGTGATCGGGCGCGAGTGCAAGCACGTGCCGAAGGACGGCGCGCTCTCCGTGATCGCCGGCCTGACGCTCTGCAACGAGGGCACGATCCGCGATTGGATCCGCCACGGCAAGTTCAACGTCACCCAGGGCAAGAATTTCGACGCCAGCGGCAGCATCGGCCCGTGGATCGAAACCGACGCCGATCCGGGAAAGCCGCTGCACCTCGTCGTGCGCAAGAACGGCGAAGTCACCCAGGACGACACCACGGCGAACATGATCTTTTCCTTCACCGATCTGATCGCCTACATCACGACCTTCATGACGCTCAAGCCGGGCGACATCGTCACCACCGGCACGCCGGCGAAGAAGGAACCGAAAAGCGACCCGCTGGTGTGGCTCAAGCCCGGCGACACCGTCGAAGTCGAATGCCCCGACATCGGCGTGTTGCGCAATGTCGTGGCGGACGAGGCGTGACGGGAATCATGCGCGCGGCTTGCGTCATCGGCTGGCCGGTCGAGCACTCGCGCTCGCCGCTCATTCACAATTACTGGCTCAAGCATTACGGCATTGCCGGCGATTATCGGCGCGAGCTGGTGCCGCGGGAAGAGTTCGTAGCTTTCGTCGGATCGCTCGCGGCGCGCGGCTATGTCGGCGCCAACGTCACCTTGCCGCACAAGGAAGCAGCGCTCGTGGCATCGCAGCCCGACGAACGCGCGCGCGCGATCGGCGCCGCCAACACGCTTTGGCTCGACGACGGCGTGCTGCGTTCGACCAACACCGACGTCGAGGGTTTTTTGAGCAACCTCGATGCACGCGCGCCGGCATGGGATCGCAACCTGGGCAAAGCCGTATTGCTCGGCTCGGGCGGCGCGGCCCGCGCGGTCATCTACGGGCTTCTCAGCCGCGGCGCGCAGCGGATTATTGCCGTCAACCGCACACTGTCACGCGCCGAGGCTTTGCGCCAAACCTTCGGCGCGCGCGTGCAATCGGCTCGCTGGGAAGAACGCGACACCGCGCTCGCCGACGCTTCGCTTTTGGTCAACACCACAACGCTCGGGATGCAAGGACAGCCACCTCTCGCTCTCGACGTCACGCGTCTGCCCGCCCAGGCGGTCGTCGCCGACCTGATTTATGCGCCCGCGGTGACGCCGCTCATCGCCGCCGCCAAAAGCCGTGGATTGCGCACTGCCGACGGGCTCGGCATGCTGCTGCATCAAGCCGTGCGCGGCTTCGCGCTGTGGTTTGGGACAACGCCCACGGTGAGCGCGGAATTGCGGGTGCTGGTCGAGGCCGACCTCGCCGACGGGAAAACGTGAGCGGATAACGCAGTTGTGTTTTGCTGCGATGCAGTTGCGTTTTCCAGTCGCAAGTTAATCCGCTACCGTCTTCGCCACGGGCGATCAGGATTGCGAGGCAGCAATGACCAAACACCGGACGATTGGCGTGAGCGTCTGCGCGCTCATCTTTGCCGCCTCGATGGCGGCGGCGCAAGCTCCGGACATCGTGCGCGTACGCGGCACGATCGAAAGCGTGGATGGCCAGATATTGAGCGTAAAAGAACGCAACGGCGCAACGATGAAGGTAAAGGTCGCCGACAGCGCACCGGTGAACGCGATCGTTAAGGCCTCCCTGGCCGATATCAAGCCGAACTCATACATCGCCGTTACCGCCATGCCGCAGCCGGACGGCAGTCAGAAGGCCGTGGCGATCCTCATCTTCCCGGAGGCGCTGCGCGGCATCGCGGAAGGCTTCCGGCCATGGGACCTGACGCCGAACAGCACGATGACGAATGGCACCGTGGACAACGCGGTCGAAAGCGTGGACGGCCAGACGCTGGTTTTGAAATATAAGAGCGGCGAACAGAAGGTCATCGTGCCGCCGACGACCGAAATCGTCACCTCCACCCGCGCGACCCTGAGCGATGTCAAGCCGGGTGAAAAAATCTTCATTGTTGCCGCGAAAAAGCTTCCGGACGGCATGCTTGAGGCGCCGAACATCTCGGTCGGCGACTACGGCGTCTGGCGGTGAAGTTCAAGATCTCTCTCCCAGCGTAAGGTCAGATCGGCAGTACGCCTCGCCGCCATCGGATTGGTGGACATGGATTTCCGGGCTCGCGCTTCGGTGCGCCCCGGAATGACGCTGCGGCCTTTTGGCATGGCAATTGCTCCGCCTTGCAGCATTGCAAGTAAAATCCAGGATGGCAGGAGGTCGTCCATGAATCGAGCCGAACTCACCGAGAAAATGCTCGGCATCAAGCGCGAGAGGGGATGGAGCTGGAAGCACATTTGCGGCGAGATCGGCGGCATGTCACCGCTGCTCGTCACCGGCGCGGTGCTCGGGCAGATGAAGCTGACCAAGCCGCAGGCAGCCAAAGCGGCGGAGCTGTTCGGGCTGAGCAAGAGCGAGCAGGCATTGCTCAACGAGGTGCCGCATCGCGGCACGCCGATGCCGCCGACCGATCCGCTGATCTACCGCTTCTACGAACTGGTCATGGTCAACGGTCCGGCGCTCAAAGCGCTGATCGAGGAGGAGTTTGGCGACGGCATCATGTCGGCGATCGACTTCGACCTGCTGATGGAGCGCCAACCAGACTCCAAGGGCGATCGCGTCAAGCTCACGATGTCGGGGAAATTCCTGCCGTACAAATATTACGGCGCGACCGGCAACGCGCAGGCCTACGGCTACAAGGAAGAATGATGGCCGGCCGTCAATGGCCGGCGATTACGCTCCGGTCGATCTTGTCGGTCCCGGTGACGCCGGTCAGCGCCATCGTCGTGCTCAGCTCGTTCCGCATGATCTCGATGGCGCGCGCGACACCAGCCTGTCCGCCGGCGCCGAGCCCGTAGATATAGGCGCGGCCGGAGAGGCAGGCGCGTGCGCCGAGCGCGATCGCGCGCATGATGTCCTGGCCGGAGCGAATGCCGCCGTCGAACAGGACCTCGATCGAGGAGCCGACCGCCTCAGCGATCGCCGGCAACGCGGAGATCGATGACGGCGCGCCGTCGAGCTGGCGGCCGCCGTGGTTTGAGACCACCAGCGCAGCCGCGCCGGTCTTTGCCGCGATCAGCGCATCCTCGACGTCCATGATGCCTTTGAGGATGAGTTTGCCGCCCCATTGGCCGGCAATCCATTCAATATCCTTCCAGTTCATGGAGGGATCGAATTGCTCGGTGACCCAGCGCCCCAGCGTATTGACGTTTTCCATGCCGGGAACACGGCCGGAGAGATTGCCGAAGTCTCTGCGCTTGGCGCGCAGTGCGCTGAGCACCCAGGCCGGCTTGGTGGCGATGTCGATGAGATTTTTGATGTGCATTTCCGGCGGCACGGTCATGCCGTTCTTGATGTCGCGATGGCGCTGGCCGCCGACTTGCAAATCGAGCGTGAGCACGAGCGCACTGCATTTGACCGCCTTCGCCCGCTCGATCAGCGAGCGGACAAAGCCGCGGTCCTTCATCACGTAAAGCTGGAACCAGAACGGCTTGTCAACGGCGGCGGCCACATCCTCGATCGAGCAGATCGACATGGTCGAAAGCGTAAACGGAATGCCCGCTTCCTGCGCGGCGAGGCAGGCCAAGATTTCGCCGTCACCGCGCTGCATACCGCACAGCCCGATCGGCGCCAGAGCAAGCGGCAATGAAACCGGTTCACCGAGGATCGTGGTCGCGGTGCTGCGGCCGGAGACATCGACCAGTATCCGCTGGCGCAGCGTGACGCGCTCGAGATCGGCGCGGTTGGCGCGGAGCGTCTCTTCGGCATAGGAGCCGCTCTCGGCATAATCGAAGAACATGCGCGGCACGCGGCGTCGCCCGGCCTGTCGCAGGTCCTCGATGCAGGTCATTGTTTTCATGGCAACCCCCCGGCTTTCACGCCCCTTTCGAATAGCACAAAGTCTGTCGTACTTCCGCGCCGGCGGAACAGGGGCGCCGCGTGGCGAGTTTACTGTGTGTCACGACAATTCAGACATCGGGAGAGCACCATGATGGACGAATGGGACCGGAACCGGTGGCTGCAACCCGATCACGGCGCGTTTGAGCGCGACGACAAGGACCACCCCGGCAAGTATCGAGGGACGCCGGAAAAGCGCGCAAGGAGGCGCTCGACGACACGCTCGACCGCGGCTTGGAGGACACGTTTCCCGGATCCAATCCGGTGTCGTCACCCAGCCGCCGCCCAGCAAGCGCGACAAGCACAACCCTTGAATGCCGGCCGATGCGGGGCGGCAGTCGACTCCAGGCCATTGATTTGGCTTAAGATTTCGCGGCAGCAGGATGGAGAAAGGGTTACCCGCGCCGGTAAGATTATTGAATATTATTTGAGGCAGATATCACCCCGAACGCGTTAATATCCCGCCTGACTAAGGCGGTGGGGGAACATGGTCCGCAAGTATTTCGGCACCGACGGCATTCGCGGCCGTGCCAACGGCGTGATTACGCCGGAACTCGCGCTCAAGGTCGGGCAGGCCACCGGCGTCGTTTTCCGCCGCGCCGGGCAAGATCGTCACCGCGTGGTGATCGGCAAGGACACGCGGCTGTCTGGCTACATGATCGAGACCGCGCTGATCGCCGGCTTCACCTCCGTAGGCATGGACGTGCTGCAACTCGGCCCGATGCCGACGCCCGCCGTCGCCATGCTGACGCGCTCGATGCGCGCCGATCTCGGGGTCATGATTTCGGCCTCGCACAACCCCTTCGACGACAACGGCATCAAGCTGTTCGGGCCCGCCGGATACAAGCTCTCGGACAAGGTCGAGCACCAGATCGAAGCCCTGATCGACAGCGACATGACCGCGAAGCTGGCGAAGAGCACGGAGCTCGGGCGCGCCAAGCGCATCGACGGCGTTCACGACCGCTATATCGAATTCGCCAAGCGCACGCTGCCGCGCAATCTCTCGCTCGAAGGCCTGCGCGTCGTCATCGACTGCGCCCACGGCGCCGCCTATCGGGTCGCACCCGAGGCGCTGTGGGAGCTCGGCGCCGACGTCATCTCCATCGGCGTCGAGCCGGATGGCTTCAACATCAACCGTGACTGCGGCTCGACCGCGCCCGACGCACTCTGCCGCAAAGTGCGCGAGCTGCGCGCCGATATCGGCATCGCGCTCGACGGCGACGCCGACCGCGTGGTCATCGTCGACGAACAGGGCCAGCTGATCGACGGCGATCAGCTTTTGGCGGTGATCGCGGGAAGCTGGCGCGAAGACGGCAGGCTGGCCAAACCCGGCATTGTCGCCACCGTCATGTCCAATCTCGGCCTCGAGCGTTATCTGGAGTCGCTCAAGCTGTCGCTGGTGCGCATGCCGGTCGGCGACCGCTACGTGCTCGAGCATATGCGCGAGCACGGCTACAATGTCGGCGGCGAGCCGTCCGGCCATATCATTTTGTCCGATTACACCACGACCGGCGACGGCTTCATCGCCGCTTTGCAAGTGCTTGCGGTGGTGAAGAAACAGGACAAGCCGGCATCCAAGGTGTGCCACCGCTTCGCGCCATTGCCGCAAGTGCTCAAGAACGTGCGCTACCGCAGCGGCAAGCCGCTGGAAAATTCCAAAGTGCGCTCGGCCATCGAAGATGCGGAGCAGCGCCTTGACGGGCACGGCCGGCTGGTCGTGCGGCCGTCGGGAACCGAGCCGGTGATCCGCATCATGGGCGAAGGCGACGACAAGGAGCTTGTCGAGGAAGTCGTCGACGGCATCGTCGACGCACTCACCGATCACGCGGCTTAAGACCCAGGTCTAGCCGCGCGATTTGAGGAACTGGGCAAACGCCTTCAGCGTCATTTCCGAGACATGGTGCTCGATGCCTTCGGCATCGGCTTCGGCGGACTCGGTCGGAACGCCGAGCGCGCAGAGCAAGTCGACGACAAGCCGGTGGCGGACGCGCACGCGGTCGGCCAGCGCTTGTCCCTTCTCGGTGAGGAAGACCCCGCGATACGGGCGCGCGGTGGCCAAGCCGGCGCGTTTGAGGCGCGAAATCGTCTTCACCGCGGTGGCGTGGGAGACGCCGAGCCGGCGGGCGATGTCGGTGGGCCGCGCTTCGCCGGCGCCGGAGAGCAAATCGGCGATCAGCTCGACGTAATCCTCCAGCAGGGCCGTCGACTGCGCCGAGCGAGTCTTGCCGAAACGGCGCGCCTGGGTGCCTTCCGCGGGGAGCTTTTCCGCAGTGTCCGCGCCCTTGTGTCTTGCCGTGTCCGCCATCGCCAAAGCCACGTTTCGCACCGATCCGGCCGGCGAGCCGAGACCATATTTTTCCGATCGTGTCAAAATATAGCCGATGCTACATTTTGTAACCATTGACGCAATCGGCATGCCGCCATAAAATGTAATTGATGCTACAATTTTCAGTAAGTGCTTCATATCGGCCGCGATGACTAATCTGACCGACCGGCATAGAGGATCGCTATCAGAACGCGCCGTGGCCACGGCACGGCAGGTGCTGGACGGACAGCGCGGCGGCGTGCGCGCTTACGCGGTGTTCGCCGGCCCCGCGGTCATCGCCTCGATCGCCTACATGGACCCGGGTAATTTCGCCACCAATATCCAGGCGGGAGCGAAGTACGGCTACAGCCTGCTCTGGGTGGTGTTGCTCGCCAATCTGATCGCGATGTTGCTTCAGGCGCTCTCCGCCAAGCTCGGCATCGTCACCGGGCGCAATCTCGCGGAACTGTGCCGCGACCACTTTCCGCAGCCGATCGTTTGGGTGATGTGGATCGTCAGTGAAATCGCCGCCATGGCGACCGATCTCGCCGAGTTTCTCGGCGGCGCCATCGGACTCTCGCTGCTGTTCCAGATGCCACTGGTTGCCGGCATGGGCGTCACCGCGGTCGTCACCTACGGTCTGCTGATGTCCGAACGTTTCGGCTTCCGGCCGCTCGAGCTGATCATCGGCGCCATGGTGAGCCTGATCGGTCTTTGCTATCTCGCCGAGTTGTTCATCGTTCCGGTCGATTGGGCGTCGGCGGCCTTCCATAGCTTCACGCCGCAGATTGCCGATGCCGAGGCGCTACTCTTGTCGGTAGGCATCATCGGTGCGACCGTGATGCCGCACGCGGTCTATCTGCATTCCGGCCTGACGCAAGCGCGCATGCCGGTCCGCAACGACGACGAGCGACGCAAAGTGCTGCGTTTTTCGAATCAGGAGGTCATCGTCGCGCTGGCCATCGCCGGCCTCATCAACATGGCTATGGTGATGATGGCCTCAGGCGCGTTTCACGCCGGCCATCCCGAGGTCGCCGAAATCCAGACGGCCTATCACACGCTGACCCCGCTGCTTGGCGTCGGAGCGGCCGGAGTGTTTTTGCTTTCGCTCATTGCGTCGGGCGTGTCGAGCTCGACGGTGGGGACGATGGCCGGCCAGATGATCATGCAAGGTTTCGTTGGTTTTCGCATCCCGGTCTGGGTGCGCCGGCTGGTCACCATGGTGCCGGCTTTCGTCGTCGTGGCGATCGGCGTCAACGCGACCAGTGCGCTGGTGGTCAGCCAGGTCGTGCTCAGCATCGCGCTGCCGCTACCGATGATCGCGCTCATCATTTTCACTGGCAGGCGCGACATCATGGGCGCCTTCGTCAATGGCCGCCTGACCCGCATCGCGGCGCTGGTCGGCACCGCCGTGGTTTTGCTGCTCAATATCTTCCTCATCGTGCAGACGCTGGGGATCAGCCTTCCCGGGCTTTCCGCCGTGCACTGACGCAGGCGAACGAGCCTCAAAGGCCCGGCGCGCAGGTGTTCAATTTTGCACATCAAAACCGCGATGGTGCACGCATAAACGAGCCGCCATTCGTGCTTATTGGCCGTGCGAATCCAAGAGCCGCGCGATGACGCAAGCGGCCTGTCCGTGGGGAACCATCATGCACAAACTGACGGCGGCGTCCGCGATCGCGGCGCTGGCGCTGTTATGGAGCGCCTTGTCGGCCGGCGCCCAGCAATTGGGCACGGCTCACGAAGCCAAGGCGATGCTTGAACGCGCCGTCGTTGCGCTCAAGGCCGACCAGGCAAATGCACTGAGCGAATTCAACGACAAGAGCAACAAACAATTCCACGAAAACGATCTTTATGTTTTCTGCTTCAACGCCACCACCGGCAACACGCTGGCGCATCCAAACCCCGCGCTCATGGGCACGGATGTGCGCGCCTTCAGGTTCAAGGACGACCCGATCGGACAAAGATTATTTGATGCCGCCAAGGGCGCGGGCATTGCCACCGTGGATTACGTTTTTCCCAAACCGGGAACAATCGAGCCGGTCCCAAAGGAATCCTTCGTGACTCGAATAGGCGACCTCGGCTGCGGCGTCGGCTACTACAAGTAACCGGCCGGATCGCCATCGCAGGAAGATAAAACTGGAGACGAGACCGCCAAGCGGTCTCGCCGTAGTCCGGTTAGACGGTCTTCAAATTCTCGGCGGCCGATTTACCGGTCTTGCGGTCCACCACGACCTCGAACGCGACTTTCTGGCCTTCCCGCAGTTCACGCAGTCCGGCGCGCTCGACGGCGCTGATATGAACGAAGACATCCTTGCCGCCGCCGTCGGGTTGGATGAATCCATAGCCCTTCTGTGCGTTGAACCACTTCACTGTTCCGTTGCTCACGGGACACTCCTGCTTAGAATCAAGACTATGAGCCGCGCGAGATGCACGGCCCGGTTCGCTCGAGATTTTGGTGAAAGATCGTCAGTCAGGCGCGGTTTTCGTCGCTGCGTGGCCTAGTCGTTCGGCCGAAAACTCGATCCCGCCTATTTAGCGAGAACTCGCCTTGTTCGCAAGGGCGCGCCGAGCCCATGGCGCCGCCGCGCCACTCGCCGGTTTCAGTGTCACGCGCCGTTCACAGTCCACTCCGGGATGATCTCGCCGATCAGGCCGGCGTCATATTGGGTAAAAAACAGGCGGCCGTCGGACGCGGCAGTGATGCAGCGCGCGCCACTGCCTGGTGTGGGAATGTCATATTCGCCGATCACGGCGCCGTTCGCGTCCATTCGACCGATTTTGTTAGAAAAATTTTCAGTGAACCAGACGTCGCCGTCGGCCGTTACGGCGATGCCGCGCACCGACGCGTCCGGCGTCGGAACCGCGAATTCGACGACGGTGCCGTCGCCGGTGATGCGGCCGACGGCGTTGGCGCCGGTATCGACAAACCAGATGCCGCCGTCCGGATGCAGCGCCATGGCGCGCGGCGCGCTGTCGGGACTTGGGATGGGAAATTCGGTGACTTCGCCATCGATTGTGACGCGACCGATGCGGCCAGCACCGGCTTGGCTGAACCAGAGCGCGCCGTCGCGCACGACGATGGAAAGCGGGCGGCTTCCAGGCGTAATGCCAGTGGCAAACTCGGTGACGCGGCCCTGCGGAGTGATGCGGCCGATCCGGTCGGCATCGCCTTCGGAAAACCAGACATTGCCATCGGGCCCAAGCGCGATCCCGTCAGGACCGGCGTTGGCGGTCGGCAGGGCGAATTCGGCGATGGCGCCGTTGCGGCCGATGCGACCGATGCGGTTGCCGGTCTTCTCGGCGAACCAAAGATTGCCGTCGGCGCCGACCGCGATGCCGATCGGCGTGGAATTGGGTGCGGGCAGCGCGAATTCGCGGAAGCTGCCGGCGCGCGGATCGAAGCAGCCGATCTGCGAAGCGCCGCTTTCGCAGAACCACAAGTTTCCGTCGGGTCCCTCGACGGCGATGTAAGGCTTGCTGTCGCGCGTCGGAATCCGGTGTTCGCGGATGACGGGCTTTGCGCGTCTGCGCGTCGTGCTTGGCCGCGTCGACGGAGCGTGTGGAGTCATGCGCAGGCTATCCTTTTTGCTTTCCGTTCGCTTTCGCGCCGGCATTGGTCGCCTGCCAGACGCGCGCCGGCGTCAGTGGCATGTCGATATGCTCGACGCCGAAGGCCGCCAGCGCGTCGAGCACGGCATTGACTACCGTCGGCGGCGCGGCGATCGTTCCCGCCTCGCCGATGGCCTTGATGCCGAGCGGATTCGTCGTGGCCGGAATCTCCACCAGCTCGGACTGGATCAGCGGGAAGTCGGCTGCGCGGGGCATGCCGTAATCGAGGAAGCTGCCGGTCAGCAATTGACCGGATCCATCGTAGACGACGTTTTCGAGCAAGGCCTGCCCGACTCCCTGGGCAATGCCGCCGTGAATCTGCCCTTCGCAGATCGACGGATTGATCACCATGCCGAGATCGTCGACGGCGGCGAAGCGGTCGATGCGGACCGTGCCGGTTTCCGGATCGACTTCGACTTCGCAGGCTTGGCAACCGTTCGGATAATTGGGCGCACCGCCCGGCCGGCCCGAATACGTGCCGACGCCGTCGAGCCCGAGACCGAGCTTCAAGACCGGACCTACGGGCGCAAAGAAAGCGCGGGCCACGTCGGCGATCGACATGCGCTTGTCGGTCCCCACCACCGTGTAGGTTCCGGCCTTGAACTCGATGTCGGCGGGCGCCGCCTCCATCAGCGCGCCGGCCATTTCTCTGCCGCGCGCGATCACCGCGTCGGCGGCGACGCGCAAAGCGTTGCCGCCGACCAGCGAGCTGCGTGCCGCAAACGTACCGCGCCCGAACGTCACCTTGTCGGTATCGCCCTGGATGTAGTTGATCGCCTCGAACGGCACCCCGAGCCATTCGGCCACGAGCTGCGCAAATGCGGTGGCGTGCCCCTGGCCGTGCGAATGGGTGCCAGCGATGATCGTCACCATGCCGCCGGGATCGAAGCGCAGCTCCATGCGTTCGTTGAGGATGCCACCGAGCTCGATATAGGGCGTCACCGCGCGCCCGCGCAGCTTGCCCTGACGCTCGCTCGCCTTGCGCCGCGCGGCAAAGCCGTCCCAGTCGGAAAGCGCCAGGCATTTGTCCATCATTTTTTCGAATTCGCCGCTGTCGTAACTGTGATGGGTCGGCGTGTGATACGGCAGCGCGTCGGGCTTGATGAGATTGCGCCGCCGCAGTTCGACCCGGTCGATGCCCGTTACCTGCGCCGCACGCTCGATCAGGCGCTCGATGAGATAGATCGCCTCGGGCCGGCCGGCGCCGCGATAGACCGACGTCGGCGCGGTGTTGGTGAACACGGCGCTGGTGCTGATATCGATGGTCTGCACATCGTAGAGACTGGGGATGAACATCAACGACCAGAACAGCGGTGCGGTCGCCGCCCCCCACCAATAGGCGCCGAGCGCCTGGTAGGCTTTGGATCTGATGGCGAGAAACTTGCCGTTCGCGTCGAGGCAGAGCTCGCCATAGACGACCTGATCGCGGGCGTGATTGTCGCAGAGCAGGCTTTCGCTGCGGGTCGCGGTCCATTTGACCGGGCGCCCGCAGCGCTTTGCCGCCCAGAGGACGAGAACGTCATCAGGATAGATATTCGCCTTCATGCCAAAGCCGCCGCCGACATCGGGCGAAATCACCCTGATCTTCGATTCCGGGACATGCAGCACGAAAGCGGACAGCGCGGTGCGTACGCTGTGCGGATCCTGCGAGGTGGTGTAGAGCGTGTATTTGCCGTCCGCGGCGTCGTAGCCGCCAAGCGCACAACGCGGCTCGATCGGATTGGCCGTGACGCGGTTGTTCACGAGGCGCAGGGAGGCGACGTATTTGGCGGCCGCGAACGCGGCGTCGGTGGCGGCCTTGTCACCGAATGCGATCGTGACCCCGATATTGCCGTTCGGACAATCGTCCCAGATTTTCGGCTCCTGCGGCTTGGCCGCCTGTTCGACGTCGATGAGCGCGGGAAGCAACTCGTAGTCCACGACGACGCGTTCGGTGGCGTCGCGCGCCTGCGCCTCGGTCTCGGCGACGATAAAGGCCACGCGGTCGCCGACGCAGCGGACGCGGTCGGCGAGCAGCACCGGACGCGTGGTCGGAAATCCTTTCGGTCCGCCCCAGGATTCGGGCATGAAAAACGGCGGGATGCCGCCGATCTTATCGGCCTCCGCATCGGCTCCGGTAAGCACGCACACGACCCCCGGCGCAGCCTTGGCGGCGCGCACATCGATCGATCTGATCGCCGCATGGGCGTGGGGCGAGAGCACCGCCACGCCGTAGCATTGGCGCGCAAGCTCGAAGTCGCCGACATACTGGCCGCTGCCGGTGGCGAAGCGCTGATCCTCGACCCGCCGTACCGCCTGTCCGATGCCGAACTTGGTCATGGCCCCCTTGGTCGTCTTCGCTTCACGCGCGCAGTTAGACCGATCGAGATCATAGGCGAGCTTGTCTCGTCTCGGAAGCCGCCCGGGCGTCGGGATTGGCGGCACACGGTTGAGCACAAGCGGCAAAGTGCCGTACGCTGACGCAAACGTGCGCGGGAGGAGCATTCATGCGGATTATCGATCTTTCGGTTGCGCTCAAGGCTGGGATTGCTTCGGATCCGCCGAGCATGCTGCCCAGCATCGAATATCGCGACCACAAGCAAGGCGCCAAGGAATTCGCGACCACGTTTCCCGGGCTCAGGCCCGGGCAACTCCCCGATGGCGAAGGGGCGGCGATCGAGCACGTGAGCATCTCCACCCACAACGGCACCCATCTCGACGCGCCGTGGCATTTCGCCAGCACGATGGATGGCGGCAAGCCGGCACTGAAAATCGATCAGGTGCCGCTCGAATGGTTCTTTTCCTCCGGCGTGAAGCTCGATTTCCGCAACAAACCGGACGGCTATGTGTGCAAGGCCGATGACGTCAAACGTGAGCTCGTCCGCATCGGCTACACGCTCAAGCCGCTCGACATCGTCTTGGTGAATACGTCGGCGGCGGCCTTCTACGGTCAGCCCAACTTCATCGACAAAGGCTGCGGCATGGGTCGCGAGGCGACCCTGTTCCTGACCAAGCAAGGCGTGCGCGTCACCGGCATCGACGGGTGGAGCTGGGACGCGCCGTTCTCGTTCACGCGCAAGCGCTTTGCCGAAACCGGCGACGCCAGCCTGATCTGGGAGGGGCACAAAGCCGGCCGCGAGATCGGTTATTGCCACATGGAAAAGCTCACCAATCTCGATCTCTTGCCGCCATTCGGTTTCAAGGTGTGCTGCTTCCCGGTCAAGATCGAAGCGGCCTCGGCGGGCTGGACGCGCTGCGTGGCGCTATCGGACGACTAAATTGAATCCGCAGCGCGCGAGCGGGTTGCGATAGCGCGGTAACGCGCGTGAACGCACTATGCCGGCGCGAGCGCGCTGCGGAAAAGAACTGAACTGGCAGCGCGCGAGCGGGTTGGCGGGCGGCGCGAGCGCGCTGCGGAAAAAGGGAGAGCGGAATGGACCGGTTCAGTTTCGGGCCACGCGACAACAGCATCATTCAGATTGCCTACTCGGTTGCCGACATTGAGGAGGACATGCGCCGTTACACGGAGCTGCTGCATGTCGGCCCGTGGTTTTTGGTCGGCCCGTTCGTGCCGCCCAAAGGTGTTTATCGCGGCGCGCCCACCAAGATGCGGGTGAGCCTCGCCTTCGCCTACACCGGCGAGCTCATGATCGAATTGATCGAGCAGCACGACCGGGAGCCGTCCGTTTTCCAGGAGATGCTGAAAGCGCGTGGAGCGCACGGCTTTCATCACTGGGCGATCGGTGCCCGCGACTTCGAAAAGACCGCCGCGCTTTACCGCGCGCGCGGATACCAGGAAGCATTCTCCGATACCGCTCCCGCCCCGCTTTCCTGCCGCGTCATCTATTTCGACACCGGCCGCGATTTGCCCGGCCTGCTCGAAGTGATCGAGATCAACACCGCGACGGAGGAGGTTTATCGCGGGATGTACCAGGCCGCCCGGGAATGGAACGGAAAAGATCATATCGTGCATCGCAGCTGAGCGCGATGGCATGAACCCGAGCGATCAACGTTTGCACGATATGAGGCGCGGCGATTGTTCTGATATTACGCGCCTGCTGGCGCTCCCTACGGATGAGTGAAAAGATGTTGTGGCTAAGGGGGTTAGCCAATTTGGCGGCTTGTAGAATTGCCATTGGAGCACAATAGGTTTTTTTGGAATTGGCAAACCTGCACAGCTTGAGTAGCAGTAGAAGGAACGCAGCTGACCCCCAGCGCGTCGCCGGCGTGGCCACGGCCCCAGATAACGGCGCCGAACCGGCGGCAAAACGTTGCGGTGCAACAAAAAAGAAATGAAAGGATAGCAGCCATTGCGCGTTCGTTGTTGGGGGAGGAGGCAGCCTCCAGATGGAGCAATGCATGGCGAGCCGCATCTGGGTTCCATCTTTGGTGGTGCTTACGTTTTTGCTCGGCACGGCGGGCGTGCGCGCGCAAAGCGTCGGCCCCGACGAAGCGGTAAAACCTGACGGCGCCGTCAGCCAGCCACTGGCGCTCACCGCGGCGCGGCGCAGCGCGATCTATAACGCCGTGGTGAGAGAGCGGGTGGCGCCCCTCAGGCAGCGCTATCCCGGTAACGGTTGGCGCGCTGTCGCGCTCGGTCCGGCTCTCCGAACTGCCCGACCAGACGGCGGGCCGCAATGCCTGGGCGACGTACCTCAAATACGCCTTAGTGGAAGACGATGTCGTGGTCGTCGACCCGATCAGAATGCGCGTCGTCGATGTCATCCACGGCGGCGCAAGACCAAAAGTCGTCCGCAAGCCGCAACGCCGTAGCGTGTAGCCAAGCGAACAGCGATGTCCCCCAAATCCTCCGCCAAGCCTGCTGTGAAGATTGTCGCCAAAACAGCTGCAAAGCCCGCCGGGCCGGCATTCCCCACCGCGGCGCCCGCGGAAGCGGCGTTCACCATCACCGCCAGCCAGCCAGGCCGGCCGCCTCGCGCGCTCAAATCCGGCGACACGTTCGTGGTGCTCGACAGCCGCGGCGACATCGGCGCCTCGTCAGGCGGATCCGCCGGCCTGTTCCATCAGGACACGCGGCACCTCGCGCGCCTCGAATTGCTGGTGAACGACGCGCCACCGCTCCTGCTCGGCTCCAATTTGCGCGATGACAATTCGGCGTTCATCGTCGATCTGACCAATCCCGATCTGATGGCCGGCGAGCGCATGATTTTGCCGACCTGTTCGAGGTCCGCGGCTCGCATCGCGCTGCGGGGCCACTCGACGACGAAGCTGCGCGGCGCCGACCAGGTGCTGCTGGTCTATCACGGCTTGGACGCCAGGGTGCGGCGCACGGCGCTCTCCTTCGATCCGCAGCCGGATCGTCTCGCAACCGATAGCGCCATCTACGACCTTCACCTCGAGCCGGGTGAGATGCGGCCGACCTTTCTTGCCGTGAGCTGCGATGAGACCGCCACACGGCCGCCGCCGTTCCTGCGCGGGCTGATCGCGGCGCGCCGGGAAATGCGCGAGCAGGCGCGCGAGCGCACCTCGGTCGAAGCCTCGAATGATCGTTTCAACGAGATCCTCTGCCGCTCCGCCGCCGATCTCGCGATGCTGATGACGGATACGCCTCAGGGCCGTTACCCCTATGCCGGTATCCCCTGGTACGCGACCACTTTCGGGCGCGACGGCCTGATCACCGCCTTGCAAATGCTGTGGTGGTCGCCGGAAGTGGCGCGCGGCGTGCTGCGCCGCTTGGCCGCCGCCTATCAGGCCAAGACGAACTCACCGGCGTGCCGCAGGCCATGGCCTCGATCATCACCAGGCCGAACGGCTCCAGCCGGTAGATCGGAACGAGCAGGACGATCGCGCCGCTTAAGAATTCGGATTTGTCCTTGTCGGCGATCTCGCCGATGAAATCGATATTTGCCGACTTGAGCATCGGCGCAATTTGCTCGACAAAATAATCTTGGTCAGCTTTGTCGACTTTCGCCGCGACCTTGAGCGGCACGCCGCAATGCTGCGCGATGCAGATGGCGCGGTCGATGCCTTTCTCCGGCGCGATGCGGCCGAGGAACGCGAAATAGCTGGGCTTGACCGGCTTCGGCGCCAGGAGCCGCGCAGGGAGCCCATGATGAACCGTGCGCACCCAATGCGCCTGCGGCAGCGGCCGCCGCTGCGAATTAGAGACCGACACCACCGGCACCGACTAAAAAGTGTCGAACATCGGCTGGTGCTCCGGCAGGTCGAGCCGACCATGCAGCGTGGTCACGAACGGCGTCGACTGCCGCGAAAACAGCGAGAAGGGATAATAGTCGAGGTGGAAGTGGAGGAAATCGAAAGTCGCTGGCGCGCGCTCGCAATGTTACAAGCCGCCTGTAGAATTAGGAAGGCGCCGCTCCAATTCGCGCGCCGCTAAAGTGTTCCGCTGCGCTCGCTCGAAACCCTGAATCGGTCACAGGACTTCGCGCCGCACCTCCGAAAGCTGGCTCCGGCCCAACATCAGACATTGGTCGACTCGGGCGAACGGTTCAGGACCGTTAGGGTCTCACTGGATTTAGGCCACTGAAGCCGGCAGGCTTATGTGATTGGAAGGTAAGGCCGCGGAACTCGCGCTCTTGACACAGTGCCGAGCCGGCACATCGTAATGTCAGCTCATTTCTCCAGCGACCGCACTTCTTCGAGGATGACGGAGTTGAGGATTTTCTCCAGGCGGACTAACGCTCGGGCAACCGTCGCGCCATCCATCACGCGATGATCATAGATGATCCGCACATCGACCAAGCCATCGTCGGTCATAACGCCGTAGTTGAGCAGCGTTGTCAGGGGGGAAAGAGGATGCAGCGATTCAGCATTTAGCGCCGAGTATACGGACACCCCGAAAGTCCCGAAAAAATTTCCACGCTGGCGACCGACATTCAGGCCGATCCACCACAATGTCCGACGTAAGGGTCGCGGCAGGCGCGAGAACCGCATCCATCGCCGAAATTCTTTAATCTCGTGCAGTGGAGCGGTTGTGGCCTGTTGGAGATGCCGTCCGATGTCCTGCAGAGCCTGATGCGCCGGATCTTTGATCGAGACGGGACAGAGGGCGGGCTCGCCCCGGTAGTCGCGCTCGATGATGATATTGGCCTTGCTCGTGGTAACTTCGTACAAATGGGGCCAGGGAATCTTAACGTACGCCCGTCGCAGCTGGGGAACTTCTTCTGCTAACAAGGCATAAGCCTTTGTGAAGATGGCGGTCCACGGCGGCCGATCCCGGCAAGCGGCACGTGCAGCAACCAGCGGAGCGAGTGACATGCGCTTCTGGACCGGAACGGTTGGAACGCCGCGCGCAAAATAGAGTAAGTCGATCACCATCCGCCGCTGCACCGACAATCGGATTGCTCGCCCGCGCATTCAATTCTCTCCGAAACAGAGACGGAAGCTACAGGATCCAAGGGATGAGGCGCTTCGTGTGGTCCATATACCTAAGATAGTCATTGCCGAAATATTCTAGCATCATCCGTTCCTCCTGTCGGACCCGAAAAGCATAAAGGACGGCGACTCCTAAGAGTCCAGATGCGCCCGCAAACCAATTGGGCAATAGCAACATCTGAGCGAGTGACAGGAGAAAAAACGAGGAATACATCGGATGCCGGATAAGCCGATAGACGCCGGTTATTACGAGCACATGCCGCTCGCGGACTTCAAGTGAGATGGACCAATTCCGGCCCAGATCCATGTGGCTTCGGCGAAACAGCCACAATGCTGCGCACAAAGTCACCAGCCCAAGCCAAGCGATCGCTGGGATAAATGGACGATCGAGCGACGCTGGAAATCCAGTCAAAGCGTATGCCGCCGGGATCACGAACAACCCAATAAGAGCAAAGCCGAGGATGCTCGACTCCCGCCGACCAAAACGCGACTTACTGACTGCAACTTTCTTCGCCCGTCGCTCAAACGGAAATCGGATGATGTACCAACCGGCGATACCGGCAAACCAGATGACTACACAGACTGTCCCTATCGCCATGACGTGATCTTGAAAAACCGGTGGCAGTCGACTATTTTCCCGTGCCTTTTCCTATCGCGGGTGTGGCTTATTCTCGACCTTAACTGAACTTGCGCTGCAATAAAAACATGTGTGAGCGGCTGATATGAATCGCGGGAGCCTGCGCGTTCCTTCTCTAGGTATAATTGCGTTCCTAAGTCTGGGAATAATGGCGCCCTCGTCGTCTAAGGCCCGCGACGTCGTCCACCTCAGTGGCTACTCGGCGGGCACAATCGTTGTGAAGACCAGCCAGCGGCGTCTTTATTACGTTGTCGGCAGCGATGACAAAGCGATTCGCTATCCGGTAGGCGTTGGCAGGGCGGGCATGGCTTGGTCGGGAACGGCTTACATCCAAGGCAAGTATTTGAAACCTGCATGGTCGCCGCCTGACATGATCAAGCGTGAAAATCCTCGGATACCGAATGTCATTCCAAGCGGCAGCTCAGCAAACCCGATGGGGGCGGCGGCAATGACCCTGAGCGGCGGCGGGGAATACGCCATCCATGGCACCAATAATCCAGCGTCAATTGGCAGGTTCGTCTCTCATGGCTGCATCCGCATGTACAACAGCGACATCATGGATCTTTATGAACGCGTGAGTCTGGGAACAAAAGTGGTCGTGTTGCCCTAATCGTCCTCTTATTCAAGCAAGCAAGGAAACAAAATGAGGCGCCCTGCAATCTCATTGCTGCTGATTGCCGGCGCGACCCTTGCGAGCTCGGTATCACCTGCGCTCGCTTATTGGCAGTTCGTCGCGAAGGGCCCAAACGGCGAACGGCAGGCTTCTCCCCATTTTAGCACCGAAAAAGAATGTAAGGCCGCGCTCAAGGTCACTGAGTCGAGTTTGGAAAAAAAATACCCAGAGCGCTATCCACTGGTCGGAAGCTGCGAGGAATTTCATTGAGCGGATTCGCGATTGCAATATCATGAGGGGATATCGCGGCGGTTTCCAGATTGATGATGTAAATCAAAGACTTAGATTAACTGCGGCTCCATCTCAAAAGAGCCGCCCTATTTCTTTTGCCCTACACTGTGGCTTTTCTGCACTAGTTCGCGGCTCGAGCATGTAGTTACGTGTGCTTACAGTCACGCGAATTGGGGTGGTCGCCATGAATAAAGTCTTCGCTATTGTTTGTTCGCTGGCATTGGCACTAAGCGTTGCTGGTTGCGCGGGCAAAGGCAAGTCCCCGGTCGGCAAGGGGAAAGCCCCTCCGCCTCCCGTCGTAACGAAGGGCTAGTTTCGGCTGAACGATCGCGCAGGCCAGCTCATTACGCGATCGTTCATTGACGGCCTATGGACGATTCCCAGGCGATCCTTGGGGAAGCCGTTTGATGCCCAGTCCAACTCTGGTTCTTTTTATGAGCAACTGGCGTTCCGGTTGGGGAGCTAGTCATGAGGTACGATTTAGACAGCGCCGCCGTCTTGCTGTTCGTAGCAGGTTTGGCGGCTACTGTAGGGCTGCAATCTCCCTTAGCCCGCGCGCAGGACGCTAACGCCGAAACTCGCGTTACTGAACCTGTTGCGTCGTCCGTGACAATGGCACTCTCAAAAAAGACCACGTCGGCGGCCAAAACTGCGGCCGCCGGCCATTACGCTCCGGACACTCCGGTCAAGCGGTATTTTGTCGAGTTTCGCGCGCGCAATGCCGCGAGCTATGGCCATATGTACGTTATGTACGGCGAAGTAAACGATCGGCAGGAAATCATAAGGAGCGAGATCGCTGGCTTCTATCCGGCTGGCGATAGGCGGGATTGCCTGAATTGTAGCGTCTACAACTGGACGGTGGGGCATGTGCTACCTGTCCCGTCCGAAATTGGAGCAAGCGACGGCGATCTTGAAGAACAATATGTACTGGCCCGCTTTCGCGTCTGGATAGATGCCGCTCAGTACCAAAGGTTAGTGGCTTATATCAGACAGCGGAAAGCTCACATAACTCCTTGGAATGCATTCTTTAACAATTGTGTAACCTTCGGACGAGACGTCGCGGTGTTCATGAACCTGAAGGTTCCCTTTGCAATCGCGGCAGCACCGAGCATTGTGATGTTCCCGGAGACCTTGGTGAACATGCTTCGCGAAGCCAATGGGGTGAAGAAAGAGCAAGCCCCGCTCAAGGACGCGTCCGGGTCGCTTCCGGCTGAGGTCGCGCCGAAGGCGCACGGTGCAGTCAAGCCGCAGCCTACGGCAGCGAAAACGTCACACGCGCCTTCAAATTCGCAGGAGCCGATAGCTAGTTTGCTGGACCAGAATACGGCCGCGCCGAGCACGGTCCACTGACGCTATTATTGATTTAGCTATATCATCAAGACTGACCAGTTTTGCTTATCATTCGTAAGCTGTGCGGTCCGGCGGCTGAGCTACGCTATTGCTAACGTTGCCCCCAATAGAAGGTGAGTGGGAATTCGCGGAGGCCGCGGCGCCCAGCGTGGGTATTCTTCGTGCGCTCTAACAATTTGGAAAACCGCGAAATGATCGTTGAAAAGGCGAAATCGATCGGACCGGTGGCAGCTACAAAAAAAAGATTCCGCCAACCGATGTCCAAGCGTTTTCGTTTTCCCGGTTTGCTATTGTTGGCGCTCCTGCTGAATCTCTGCTGGACTGCTAGTGATGCGCAGGACCAAAGCGGCTCAGACGCCCCCTCCGCCGCCTGCCTTGCCTTTAAAAACGGATTGACGCTCGGCGCAACACTCGCGCACACTAGGGCGAAGTTGAAAGCGGGCGAGCCACTAACTATCGTCGCGCTCGGCTCCTCGTCCACAACCGGTTTCGGAACTTTTGGACATGGCGGGGCCTTCCCCGACGTGATGAAGGAGGAGTTGTCGCGGTTGCGCTCCTCCGGCAGAATCGAGTTGATCAACAGCGGTCGTATCATGGAGGACCTAGCCGACAACATCAGTCGAATCGACGCCGACGTCCTGCGCTACAAGCCCGATTTGCTGGTGTGGCAGATCGGAACCAACGACGTGGTGTGGCGGGGTATTGCCGACAACGCGAAGGAAATGCTCAGCGATTCCGTGAGGCGGCTCAAGACCGCCAAAATCGACGTCGTGCTGCTGGATCTCCAGTATGCGCCGCTCGTGCTCGCGACTACGCGCTATATTCGGATGGAAAAAATAATCGAAGATGTCGCGGACGAGCAGAAAGTCGGCTATTTTCCACGATTTCTGATGATGAAGCGGGCGATCGAGGGGGGCGTCACAGGGCTGGTCTCGTGGGACGGCCTCCACAACTCCGCTGAAGGCTATAAGTGTGTTGGTCTCGCGCTCGCACAAATGATCGACGCTGCTGCCCGGTAATAAGTGGGATCCACGCCTTAACAACTGCGCATTCCGACGACTTACCGCCTGCAGAGACCCTGAGATTGCGGTGGATGGTAAATGGTTCGTGACGGAGGCCGCTAACTGATCAGCGCCGCTGCTACCGGCGCGGTTCTAGGCCTAGTGGTTCAGTGCGGCGGACAGGCGACTACGCAAAAAAACGCGAAGTCCACAAGCTAGATATTGAAAGTCCGTTGAAAGTGGATTTTTAGGAAACTGTAAATCACTGAAAACGCTGGCGCTCCCTACGGGAATCGAACCCGTGTTTCAGCCTTGAGAGGGCCGCGTCCTAGACCGCTAGACGAAGGGAGCCTGCGTTTTTGGAATAAACCCCGAATGGCGGAGGCGTGCAAGCGGTGCGTCATTCCGGAAGCCGAGCGACCCGCCTTCGCTCGCCTTGCGAGCTACGGCGGGTTGAGTCCGCCGAAGCGCGGAGCGCGAAGGCGGAAGCGAGGCTGTCCGGAATCCATATCCACTATTTTCGAGGGGAAGCCTTGTGCCCGACTGCAAGTGTGCGTGGTTATGGATTCCGGGTTCGCCGCTTCGCGGCGCCCCGGAATGACAGCTGCTTCACGGCTCGGTGGCGAACCGGATGCGACCAGTCTCCTTGAGCGTCTTGGCGTCGAAGGTGCGAATTTCCGTTGCACCGCCGATATCGAGCGTGACCACGATGCGATCGTCGGCCAGGGAACTTCCGACCACGCGCGCCCCCTTCGGCAAGACGATGATGCCCTCAGCGGTCGCGGCGGCGCCCCCGGCGCGGAAAACACGGTAGCCGACGACGCTCACCACCGCAGCGATTGCGATGAGTGTGGTGAGACCGGATATGATCATGAGCAAGCGCACCCGCGCGACCATGCGGGAAGCCGCGGCGTCGGCCGCCTCTGCAGCGATCCGGTGCGGGGCGGCTTCGTCCCCGTCGCTTTGCGATTGCGCGGCAGCTAATTTGTTCATTCCGGATGCCAGGGTTATTGCCCAAAGAAGCTAAAAATGAAGTCCACGCAGAAAACGGTCCGCGTCGCGGACGACGAACCCGGCGGACGCCTCGACCGCGTGCTCGCCGCACACGTCACCGAGCTTTCGCGGACGCGACTCAAAGCGCTGATCGAGGCCGGCGCCGTCGCGGTCGACGGCCGCACGATCCGTGATCCCGGCCACCGCGTCAATTCCGGCGCCGCGATCGTCGTCGACGTGCCGCCGGCCGCTCCCGCCAAGCCCGCGGCGGAGCCTATTCCGCTCAATGTGGTTTTCGAGGATGCCGACATCATCGTAATCGATAAGCCGAAGGGGCTCGTCGTGCATCCCGCCGCCGGGCACTGGACCGGCACGTTGGTCAATGCGCTCGTCGCCCACTGCGGCGACAGCCTGTCCGGCATCGGCGGCGAGCGGCGCCCGGGCATCGTTCACCGCCTCGACAAGGACACCAGCGGGCTGATGGTGGTGGCGAAGAACGACCGCGCGCACAAGGCGCTAGCGGCACAATTCGCCGGCCACGGCCGCGATGGCGGGCCGTTCGAGCGCGGTTACCTCGCCTTCGTCTGGGGTGCGCCCGAGCGGACGCGCGGCAGCATCGACCGGGCAATCGCCCGGCACCGTACCGCCCGCGACCGCATGGCGGTCCGCGAAGACGGGCGCGAAGCGGTCACCCATTGGGAAGTGCTCGAGCGTTATGGCGGTCTACCGGGAACCCGGAAAAAGCCGGTGGCAAGCCTGCTCGCCTGCCGGCTCGAAACCGGCCGCACCCATCAGATTCGGGTGCATTTGGCGGCCATCGGCCATCCCCTTCTGGGAGACAACGTCTACGGGCCGGGTTTCCGGACCAAGGCCGCCCTGCTGCCCGGACCGGCTCAGGAGGCGCTCAGGACCCTTGGCGGACAGGCCCTTCATGCCCGCATATTGACAATCGAACACCCCCTTACCGGTAAAATCCTGCGGTTCCGATCGGAACTGCCGGCCGATCTTGCCCGTTTGCATGCTATGCTGGCGGCCGTATCGGCTGATTCTGGCGATAAATAGAGCTTGTTGGCTCAGGCAAATTTAGCCTGTTGAGCCAAATCAAGGCAGCGTCGCGCCGAATTGATACCTCTTTACTACCGCTCGCCGGGTTAGACCGTGTATGCTGCAGGTGCGAGATAAGGACATTTATGCCGTCGGCTTAGGGAGCGACGGCACCACCGCCTGCCGCTAGCGGGGGCGCGAATTTAGGAAAGGGCGCTGTCATGGCCCACACTGCTGCCTTGCCGGTTCTGTCGGGTGAAACCGGCCTGACCAGATACCTCGAAGAGATCCGGCGGTTCCCGATGTTGGAACCGCAGGAAGAATTCATGCTGGCCAAGCGCTGGCGCGAGCACGAAGATCGCGAAGCCGCGCACAAGCTCGTCACCAGCCATTTGCGGCTCGTGGCCAAGATCGCCATGGGCTATCGCGGCTACGGCCTGCCGATCTCGGAAGTCATCTCGGAAGGCAACGTCGGGCTGATGCAGGCGGTCAAGCGCTTCGAGCCCGACAAGGGCTTCCGGCTGGCGACCTACGCGATGTGGTGGATCAAGGCCGCGATCCAGGAATACATCCTGCGCTCGTGGTCGCTGGTGAAGATGGGTACCACCGCGAACCAAAAAAAGCTGTTCTTCAATCTGCGCAAGGCCAAGAGCCGGATTTCCGCGCTCGACGAAGGCGATATGCGGCCCGATCAGGTCAAGCTCATCGCCAAGCGTCTGGGCGTGACCGAGCAGGACGTGGTCGACATGAACCGCCGGCTCGGCGGCGACGCCTCGCTCAACGCGCCGATCCGCGAGGACGGCGATTCCGGCGAGTGGATGGACTGGCTCGTGGACGACAGCGTCAGCCAGGAAAGCCGGCTCGCCGAATCCGAGCAATCAGAGAACCGTCACGAGGCTTTGGGCGAAGCGCTCACCGTGCTCAACGACCGGGAACGGCGCATCTTCGAGGCGCGCCGCCTTGCCGATGAGCCGATCACGCTCGAAGAGCTCGCCGACGAGTTCGGCGTTTCGCGCGAGCGCGTGCGCCAGATCGAAGTGCGCGCTTTCGAGAAGGTGCAGAAGGCGGTCAAGAGCCGCATCAGCGCCCTGGAAAATCCGCCGCACGCGGCTGTCGCTGCGGCGGCGCATTAGATCGTCTTCCACGCAAGCATTTATGTTCATCATGCCCGGCTTTGTGCCGGGGCATGATTCTTTTGGGGCGCGAGACCACCAAGATAGCGTGGGGTCCCCCTCGCCCCCCTCGCTACTCCCCTTTACCCCGACACCTCGTCTGCCGCATCTGCTTTCTGCATTAGGACTCGCAGGACGTGGACGAAACGCGGAGGCAAACGATTGGGCGCCTCTTGCGGTTCACTCAGCAACTCCGCCAACCGATCCGCCGTCCATGCCCATCGCGTTGAGCCATCGTGAACGAGATTTAGATCGCATTCCTCAAAAAATTGAGTGATGTAACTGCTGGAGCGATAAGGGAATCTGCCATTGTACCCAATGACCATTTCGGCCAAAGCGCGAAGGTTCCGGTTTTTGAATTTCATGCACGACTACTAGTCGAGATCGTCCGCGGGCTATAGCCTTATCCACGCCGGTAATTCCCTCGCCGCGGCCTTCGTGGGCTAGCGAACGCCACCTTACTCCCTCAACACCCCTCTGAGCGGCCAGCGGCAGAGAAATATGATGATGCCGGCGACCGCGGCGATCCCCGCTACCATGAGAAAAAACTCCGGCTTTTCCATCCGGCTCCAAAAGCTGCCAATATAGCCCGCGAGAAAGCCGCCGATGAAACTCGTCGCCAGCCACACACCCATCATCATCGACAGGATGCGCGCGGGAGCGATTTTGGTGACCAGCGAAAGCCCGATCGGCGACAGATAAAGCTCGCCGATCGTGATGACGACGAAATAGCCGAAGAGCCACAGCCAACTTGCCTTTCCCACGGCGGCCTGCCAGCCGGCCGCGGCCATGATGAGATAGGAGACGGCGACGGCAAAGCAACCGAGCGCCATCTTGGTGATGGTCGAAGGCTCCCTCCCGCGCGCCGCCTGCCGCGACCACAGCGCCACGACCAACGGCGTGAAAGCAAAGATCATGAACGGATTGAAGGCGAGAAACCACGTGGTCGGAATTTCGGCGGTAACGCCCAACAAGCCGATAGTGCGGTCGGTATTCCCGTCGGCCCACAAGACGATGGTGTTGCCGCCCTGTTCGTAGGTCGCCCAGAGCAGCGCGGTGGGTACGAACAGAACGAGGATGGCGATGACCGCGCGCCATTCCTCGCGGTCGAGCGGCCTTCTCACGGCATGCACGGCTTTCGCCTTTTGCAGCTCGTCCGGCGGCAGGAGCGGCATGGCATAAAGATAGATCGAAAGCCCGATCAGCATGCCGATTCCCGCAGCGGCGAAGCCGTAATGCCAGCCTGCTTGCTCGCCTAGCGTGCCGCAAACGAGCGGCGCCAGGAAGGCGCCGATATTGATGCCGACATAAAAGATGGAATAGGCGCGGTCACGGCGCCGGTCGCCGGGAGCATAGAGTCCGCCGACCTGGGTGGAGATATTCGGCTTGAACGCGCCACTGCCGAGGATCAGCGCGAGCAGCGCCAACAGGAAGAGCTGCTCCACCGCCATCATGAAATGCCCGATCGCCATGAGGATCGCGCCGACGACGACCGTACGGCGCTGGCCGAGCACGCGATCGGCGAGAAGGCCGCCGAAGATCGGGGTCAGATAGACGAGCGCCGTGTAGAAGCCGTAGATTTGCGACGACAAAGGCTGCGCGTCGAGCCGGCCGAATACCGCCTCCAGCGCGGTTCTGACCCCGGTCAGGCCAAAGACCGCGCCGGCATGTCCCGGCATGAGCAGGTATTTGGTCATGTAGAGCACGAGGAGCGAGCGCATCCCGTAATACGAGAAGCGCTCCCACATCTCGGTAGTGAACAGGAAAGTCAGGGCCTTCGGATGGCCGAAAAGTTCGCCCAGCGCGGACACCCCCTCGAAGTGGGCCGGTTGATGGGCAGATCGCACGCGTTCAGCCAAGGCGGCCTCTTTGATTACCGGCCGTGATGAGTATAACGAGTGAACGCAGAGATCGCGCGGGTCGATGCCGGCGGGTATCGCGCCCCGAAGCGACTAACGTCGAGGAGGAAACGCGTGAAGAAATTCGGCATTGGCCAGCCCGTCCCCCGGCTGGAGGACCCACGCTTCATCACCGGCCGCGGACGCTTCGTCGACGACATCGACCTGCCGCGCCAATGTTACGGCGTGCTGGTCATGTCGCCGCACGCGCATGCGCGCATCAAGCGCATCGATACGACGAAAGCCAAAGCTGCCGCAGGCGTCCTCGCCGTGCTGACCGGGTCGGACGTTGCGGCCGACAATCTGGGCAGCCTCGTACCGCTCATGCCCGAAGACATGGGCGGACCGAAGGGATTCCGGACGCTGCGACCGATCCTCTCGAGCGGCAAGGTGCGCGCGATCGGCGATCGCGTTGCCTTCGTTGTTGCCGAAACGCAGGCGCAGGCGCGCGACGCCGCCGAACTGGTGGAGGTCGACTACGAGCCGCTGCCGTCGGTGATCGCGATCGAAGATGCGCTCAAACCCGGCGCGCCCGCGGTGTGGGACGAGGCTCCCGACAATGTCTCCGTCGCCCTGATGATGGGGAACAAGGATGCCACCGATGGCGCCTTTGCCAAGGCCAAGCACGTCGTTTCCGTCACGCTGACCAACAACCGCATTATCGCCAATTCGATCGAAGCGCGCGCGGCCATCGGCCAATACCATCCCGACACCGACGGCTATACGCTTTACAGCACCACGCAAAATCCCCACGGCACCCGCTCGCACATGGCTCGCGACGTGCTGAAAGTGTCCGAGGTCAAGCTGCGGGTGATTTCACCCGACGTCGGCGGCGGCTTTGGCATGAAAGGCGCGGTTTATCCCGAGGAAGGGCTGGTTTTGTGGGCCTCGCGCCGCTGCGACGGCCGTCCGGTCAAATGGGTATCGACGCGGTCGGAGGCCTTCCTCAGCGATTCGCACGGGCGCGCGCAAATCGTGACCGGCGAGCTGGCGCTCGACGAACGCGGCAAGATCCTCGGCATGCGCGTCAATGCGCTGCATGACATGGGCTCGCACGTATTCGACGCGTCAATGGTTGTGCCGTTGTCCGCGCTGCGGCTAGCCCCGGGCGTGTACAACATCCCGGCGGTACACGCCGTCGGCAAGGCCGTACTTACGAATACGCCGCCGCTGCAACCCTATCGCGGCGCCGGACGGCCGGAGGCCGCGTATCTCATCGAGCAGTTGCTCGACCGCGCGGCGCTCGTCGTTGGCGTCGATGCGATCGAGATCAGGCGGCGCAATATGATTGCGGCCTCAGCCATGCCGCACCAGATTCAGACCGGCCTCACCTATGACAGCGGCGATTTCACGCACGTTATGGACGAATGCCTCAAGCTCGCCGACTGGAGCGGTTTCGCCAAACGCGCGGCAGAATCAAAGAAGCGTGGCAAACTACGCGGACGCGGTATCGGCTATTTCATCGAGCAAGCCGCGATATTCAACGACCGCATGGTCATACGCTTCGATCCGAGCGGCACGGTGACCATCCTCGCCGGCACCCATTCGCACGGCCAGGGCCACCACACCACTTACGCGCAGATGGTGAGCGAATGGCTCGGCGTGCCGTTCGAGTCGATCGGCTTCGTCCAGGGTGACACCAATGAAGTGGCCGTCGGCCGCGGCACTTACGGGTCGCGCAGCATGCATGTGGGCGGCAACGCGCTCAAAAAGGCGGCGGACGCCATCATCGAGAAGGCCAAGCCGATGGCAGCGATGATGATGGAGGCCGCCGCCGACGACATCGAGTTCAAAGACGGCAGTTTCCACATTGTCGGCACCGATCGTACGCTGCCGCTGACCGCCGTGGCCCAGTCGCTTCACCGGCCGATGTTCCTGCCGCCGCAGTTCGAGGTCGGCCTCGAAGCCTCGGGCACATTCGCCGCCGAGCCGTCGAACTTTCCCAACGGCTGCCATCTTTGCGAAGTCGAGATCGATCCGGAGACCGGCGTGGTCACGCTCGTGCGCTACGCCGCTGTCGATGACGTCGGCAAGGTCCTGAACCACCTGCTTTGCGAGGGGCAGATTCACGGCGGCGTGGCGCAGGGCGTCGGCCAGGCCTTGATGGAATCAATCGTGTTCGATGCGGACGGGCAGCTCGTCACCGGCAGCTTCCAGGATTACGCCATGCCGCGCGCCGACGACTTCCCCGATCTTATCTCTGAACTGACCGAAGTGCCGGCGACGACCAATCCGCTCGGCATTAAGGGTGCCGGCGAAGCGGGCGCGACCGGCGCGCCGCCGGCTGTCATCGGCGCCATCCTCGATGCGCTCAAACCGCTCGGCATCGATCACATCGATATGCCGGCAACGCCGAGCCGCATCTGGCAAGCCATCCACGGGCGCGGCGCGGCCAAAGCGGCTGTGGAATAAAAAAATCGCCTCCCCCCCGAATGGCGGAGAGGCGACCGTTTTTTTTCAGCGCTATCCGATTACTCCGCAGGCACGGCGTCCGGTACCCCCTCGTGCGGCGCGGTGCGGTCAAGCGCGCTCGCCGGCATGCGGCTGAGCCCGAACAAGAAGACCGCCACGATCAGATACGCGATCGCAACGACCGGCGTCACCGCGATGCCGATCGCTTCTCCGTGCATGAAGCCGAAAAAGGTAAGTATAGCTCCGGCAAGCGCGAAGGCCGATGCGTTGACGAACTTCTTGTCGATGATGAAGGCGCCTACCGCGGCAAGCACCAGCCCAGTCAAGATCGAGCCGCCGCCCATGACCTTGATGCCCGCGTAGAGAACGCCCTGGTTGGCGAGTTTGTCCAAGCCGAGCGTCGCCGCGTCGGTCCCGACCGCATGCAGCACGCCGTCCAACTGCACGCCGGCCCAAGCGGCAAGATGCGGCGTCAGCGCTAGCACGATGGCGGGCGCGTGTCCCTTCGGCGTGCTTTGGAACGCCTGAGCGCCGATCAGCATGCCGATGTAGAGCAGGATCGGATAGATCGCCACGACCGGTATGATGGCCAGGAGCAGCGAAATCACGCCGAACCAGGACAGGATGATCACCATGATTCCGGTTGCCGCCGAGTAGCCGATCCGGCCGCCCATCGCCTTCCAGCCGGGATGGCCGATATAGACCGCGTTGATGAACGGATTGCCCATCAGGCAGCCGATGAGGCTGACGACGCCATCGGCGGTCAGCACGCGCGTCGTTGGGTAGGAATCGCCGGCGGCCTCCGCGCTCTCGACGTTATCCATCGCTTCGACCAGGTCGTAGATGCCGAACGGGATGGCGGTGACGAGGATTACGCCGAGATATTCAAAGCCGGAGAAGATATGGTTCACGGCGGGAAGCGGCACGGAGAAGCCGAAATTTGTGAAGGCGCCGGTAATGCCCGGCACAGTCAACCCACCGTAGTTGAGGCCGAAGAGGTTGGAACCCCACGCGATGATCATTCCGACCGCGATGGCGACCAGTCCGGCAGGAATGCCCTTCGGATATCGAAACCCGCCGAACCAGGTCACGATGATGACGGCAAAGCAGGTCAGGCCGATCACCGGCGTCATGTACATTTCCAATGCCGGACGCATCGAGATGAAGGTGATCGATACGCCAGCCAATGTGCCGAGCAAGGCCGCGCGCGGCGTGATCTTGCGGACGATCGGAGCGATGAAGCCGCCGATCATCAGGATGAAGCTCTGGAAGAACACCCAGGTTAATCCGGCTTCCCAGCCTTTGATCGGATCATGGGTCGTCAGCGTGATCGGCAGCATGATCACGAAGGTAACGATGAACATGTGCGGCACACTGATGCCTGACGGCAGCGCGCAGACATCTCTGCGGCCGGTCGTCTTGGCAAGCCGGTAAGCGAGATACGCATAGTAAAATGTCGAAAGGCACAACATCAGGCCGACCGCCGGCAGGATGCGACCGAACACGATCGCATCGGGCATCTTGATCACGAACCGCAACAGGATCGTGAGCGTCAGCATGTTGGTAAGGATGTTGGTGCCGAAGCCGAAAAACGCATTCCAGTCGCCGGGGGTGAACAATTTTGGTTGGAACCCCGTCGACGATGTCGTGGTCGTCATTGCACGCTCCTGTTCGTGGCGAATGTCATCGCTTTGCGAAGCAATGCTCACAGGCGAGATGGCCACCCGTCTGTTCCGACGGGCAGTGTCTGCGACGTGAGAAGCCCCGCCCCCCTGGCGGCATATTGCGCAATCGTCAGCGATTGCGTCTTTAGCTTCGCAAGGTGCGTGCCAACCACCAGCCGGCACTCAATGTCGGTGGGGACATCAGCGAAGGCGATGAAACGACAATGGAATTAGCCCTGATTTGCGCCGCTTTGCGCAGGATTGGCGCCTGTCGCTCCGCTGCGGCTACGGTTGTGATTAGATATCGGCGACCAAATAACGGTCACAGCGCTGTCAAAAAAACAGCAACACCAGCCGCAAGGCGCGTCAAATAATGTCAGTAACGACGGGCACGTATCGCAGAATCAGCCGGCGGCCCGCGCTGGATAGCGAATTGATGCCAGCGAATTAAGCACCGGCTTCGATGCGGCTACCGAGCCGAAAATGCCGCCCTGGGCCTTGATCATGGCCAGGCCGGCCGCATGGAATTCCGGGAAATAAGAGCCGCAACAATCCGACAATACGATACAGCGGAAGCCGCGATCGTTGGCCTCGCGGACGGTCGTATTGACGCAAACCTCCGTGGTCACGCCGCAGACGAACAGCGTATCGATGCCGCGGTTGCGCAGCATCAGCTCAAGGTCGGTCTGATAAAAGGCGCCCTTGCCCGGCTTGTCGATGACCGGCTCGTCTGCCAACGGATAGAGTTCGGAAATGATGTCATGACCGGGTTCGCCGCGTACAAGTATGCGCCCCATCGGGCCAATTGCGCCGATACGGGTCGATGGATCGCCGCGCTCGACTTTGTGCGGTGGCGCGTCGGAAAGGTCCGGGCGATGCCCTTCTCGCGTGTGGATAACCAGCATGCCCTGTTGCCGCGCGGCGGCCAGAACTTGCTTGAGGGGACCGACGGCGGCCTGAAGGCGAGACACGTCGTTGCCGAGCGCTTCACCAAAGCCGCCCGGCTCGAGGAAATCGCGCTGCATGTCGATGATCACCAGCGCTGCCCGGTCGAGATCGACAGAAAGCGGCGCCGGCTCGGCCTCAAAGGTCACGTTCGGCATTTTCGATCCCCTGCCTCGCAATGAAGTTTCGAGGTTGCCGTGCAAGATCGGGGCCAGCATAGCAGAGAATTTGCCCTTTTTGGCATCGTGCTCATTTATTAGGCGACCGCTGGCTTCTTGCTTTTTGCGCTTGCCCTTTGGCGCCCACCGGAGTGCGTGCAACAGTGCCCGTGAATCAAAAACTTAGGTAGATCCGAGGTCGCATGAGGCGTGAATCCATCATCCGTAAGCCGAAGACGCGCGGCGCAGACTGGGTGGGGGATGCCTGCGCGTCCTTTGTGTGCGCGAGCAGCGTGCCCTTGTGCACGCGCAGGCGCTCGCCGGTGGGATTGGCGCGTACGCTGTCGAAGACGGTGATCACCACGTACGGCCGCGATTACGTGGTCACCGCGACCCTGTTCCACCGCTCGACCGCGCCCGGCAAGGTCGGCCGGCAGATGCAAACCTGGGTGTGATTCCCGCAAGGCTGGCGCGTCGTCGCCGGGCATGTGAGCGTGATTGACGAGCGCTGACGGCAGCGCGTCAAACCGCGGCTTTTTCCTGCGCCGTGAAAGCGCGCCAGCCGCCGAAGCTGGAAATATCGCGCGCGGCAGCGACGGCCTCCGCCTCGACCAGGAAGCCTTTGACCGCGCGGCCGTCCCCGATGTCGAGCGTGCCGATCGACAGCGGTGGCGGCACCGCGGCGACGAAGCGGCCGAACGCACTCTCGGTCATCGCCCAGACTTCGATCTCGATGGCGGTGCCCGCGCCGTTCTTGACGCGGAGCAAACCCGGCTTCGGCGGCCGCGTGCCGGCGAGCGCATAGAGCCGATAGTGCGGCGCGGTTGCCGTTCGCTCGATCAGCCGCGCGCCGGCGCTGCGCAATTCGCCGTTGAGCGGCATGCCGGAGAGATGCGCGCCGACCACCGCCAGCGCCACTTCGCCCTCGGCCGCTTTGAGCGGCCGTTGCGCGAGCGGCGGCTGCTTATATCCCAGCGCGCCGAGGGCGAGCCCGGTCGCGGTGTGAAATTCGCGGCCGATCGCCGCCAGCGCCGCATCCTCGCCCGCGGGCGCGAGCAGGGTCACGCCGAACGGCACGCCGTCCGGCCGCATCGAAGCCGGCACGGCGAGGCCGCACATGTCGAGCAGGTTGACGAAGTTGGTGTAGGTGCCGAGCCGGCTGTTGAGTCCGATCGGATCGGCGGCGACCTGCTCGATCGTGTAGATGGTCGGCGCTGTCGGTACCACCAGCGCATCGACCGTGCGGAAAGTGGCGTCGCGCACGCGCCGCAGGTCATCAAGCTGATAAAATGCGGCGAAGGCGTCGGCCGCGGTGCCATGCGCACCGGCCAGCAGAATCTGCCGCGTCACCGGATGCATGGATTCGGGAGATGAGGCAATGAGCGCTTTGACGGTCAAGAAACGCTCCGCCACCCAGGGCCCTTCGTAAAGCAGCCGCGCCGCCGCGTAGAACGGCTCGATATCGATCTCGACGATTGTCGCGCCGAGCGTGCCAAACCGCGCCAATGCCGCCTCGTAAGCCGCCTCCGACGCACGATCGCCGAAGAACAGGCGCTGGCCCGCCAGCGGCACACCGAGCTTGAATCCTTTTGGCATCGGCCCGACGGCCTGCACCGCCCGCGGCCGAGAAGCGATATCGGTCGCATCGGAAGCGGCCAGCACATCGAGCATCGTCACGGCATCATCGACCGTAAGCGCCAGAACGGAGACGCAATCCAGCGTGCGGCAGGCGGGCACGACGCCCGCCGTGGAGATCAAACCGCGGCTCGGCTTCAGCCCCACGATGTTGTTGAAGCCGGCGGGCACGCGGCCGGATCCGGCGGTATCGGTGCCGAGCGCAAGCGGCGTAAGTCCGGCGGCAACGGCAAGCGCGGAGCCGGTGCTCGACCCGCCGGGCACGAGCTTTGGATTGAACAAGTTACGGCCGATGCCGTATGGCGTGCGCACGCCGACAAGCCCGGTCGCGAACTGGTCGAGATTGGTCTTGCCGACGATGAGTGCGCCAGCCTCGCGCAGCCGCGTGACGCAGGCTGCGTCCTTCTGCGGGCGATAAAGGTAAGCAGGGCACGCAGCCGTCGTTGGCAAACCTTTGACGTCGATATTGTCCTTCACGGCAACCGGAATGCCGTAGAGCGGCAGCGTCTTGTCTTTGTTATGCGCAAGTGCGCGCGCCTCGGCGACGACGTCGGCCTCCTCGCGCAGCGAAATGAAGATCGCCGGATCGTCATGGGCGCGGATCCGCGCAAAACTGCGCGCGACAATGTCCTCGGGCTTGACCGCTCCGCCGCGATAAGCGTCCAGGATTTCGGCGACCGTCTCGGTCACGTAAGGCTCCGTCTCAGCGCAACATGCGGGTCCGGCAGCCGCATCGCCGCTTCCTTTGTGCCAAATCTGGGTTAATTCGCAATGGGGATAGGCGGATGGCTTGGGCACTTGGCCGGTTGCGCCAAAGCGGTGAGCGGCCTATATTTGAATGGCTTTTCAGTCATCCCCGATGACGTAAGTGGCTTCGCCCGGGACGGGCGGGCGAGCACAAAGGAGATTCATGGCTATCGCGCCCTTGATGCCGAAAGCGACGGCGGTGTGGCTGGTCGAGAATACGGCGTTGTCGTTCGACCAGATCGCCCAGTTCTGCAACCTGCACCCGCTTGAGGTGAAGGCGATCGCGGACGGTGACGCCGCGCAAGGGATCAAGGGGTTGGACCCGATCCTGACCGGGCAACTCACGCGCGAGGAAATCGCCGAGGCCGAAGCCAATCCGGAGCACCGGCTGCACATCGCCGATCCGAAGGTTCGTCTGCCTGAGGCCAAACAGAAGAAAGGCCCGCGCTATACGCCGGTATCGCGCCGTCAGGACCGGCCGAACGCCATCCTGTGGCTGGTACGCAACCACCCCGAGCTCAAGGACAGCCAGATCATGCGGCTGGTCGGCACTACAAAATCGACCATCCAGGCGATCCGCGACCGCACGCATTGGAATTCGGCAAACCTAACGCCGCTCGATCCGGTTACGCTCGGCCTGTGCTCGCAGATCGATCTCGATCACGAGGTTCAGCGCGCGGCGAAGGAAAAGCCGGTGCCCGTCGAGGCGCAGGGCGCGACTTTGCTGCCGGCCTCGGTCACCACGGCTCCCAAGGAAGAGCCGGAGCCAGAAGAAGCAGCCGAAAAGAAATCCGAAGAGCTCAACGTCGAAGCGGTATTCGCCAAGCTCAAGCAGCTCGGCAAGGGCGAGTAAAGGGCGAGCAAAAAACGGCCCGCCGCTATTTCTGCGCGCCGGCGTAGGGATAGATCATATTGCCGGTCCTATATTGCGGCGGCCAGAGCACCGGCTGCTTCTTGCCGTCGGCGAATTGCTCGAAATGGTTGGCGGAGACGTGCTGGAATTGGGTGAAGACCGTGCGGCTCTCCGTCCATTCGCCATCCTTGCCGTATTCGATCGGGCCGACCACTGTCTCGAACTTGTGGCTGTGCATGTATTCGCCGAGCTTGTCGGCATCGAGGCTCTTGGTGCCTTCAACCGCCTGCGCCAGCACTTGCCCGGCGGCGTAGCCGAACGGCACGAAGCCATAGCCGAGCGGATCGATCTTTTCGTCCGCCGCCGCCGTGCGATAGCGTTTAAGCAAATCGGCATCGCCGGGGAAGTTGAAGCTCGGCACGAAGCTTTCCATGATGACGATGCCGTCGAGGATCGGACCGAGCTGCGTCTTGATGGGCGTAATAAGCAACCCGATCATGGTGCCGCCGAACATTTTCGGCTTTAGCCCGACTTCATTCGCCGCCCGCACGATGCCGACGGTGTCCGGCGGGTAAGCAGCGACGAAGACGATATCGGGATTGGTCGCCTGCAAGGCGCGCACGGTCGGCGCAAAATCCGTGGTCGGCGGCGGATAGCTCTTGTCGTAGACGACGGTGAACCCCTTGGCGATGGCGTTCTCGCGCGCGCCGTCGGCGGAGGTCCTGGCGAATTCGGCGTCGGCCGCCAGGATCGCGACCGTTTGCGGTTTCGGCTTCTGCTCCGCGGCAAGATCGAAGAATCCGATCGAGAACGCTTTCACGCCCTCCGGGCCGAGCGGTTGCATGGAGAAATACTTTGAATAATTGAAGTGCCGGTTCACGCCGACCGCCAGCATGGTCACGGTGACCTTATTATTCTCCACGATCACCGGCATCGCGGCGGCCGCCATGTTGGTGGCGTAGGGGCCGAGGATGAGATCGACTTTGTCGACGCTGACGAGCTTGGTGTAGATGCCCGGCACGTTCGCCGGATTGCTCTGATCGTCGTAATAGACGAGCTCGACCGGGCGGCCGAGCAAGCCGCCCTTGGCGTTGACGTCGTCGCGCCAAAGCTGGAGCGCGATCAGAAGCTGCTTACCGTTCTGCGCCACCGCGCCGGTCAGCGCCATGCTGAACCCGACCTTGACCGGCTCGGCGGCGAACGCGTGGAACGAAAGCAGCAAAACCGCCGCAGCTGCAACAGCCGCCCGCCAAATACCCGGCATGAACGCCCTCCCGGATTTTTCCCTGCCCGTTATCGGCAAGGAATTTACTTCATCATCTCGTCGCCCGGCATGATGCCCCAGAGATTAGAGGCCGACGGGTCTTTCGCCCACACTTTCGGGCGCTGCGGATTGTCGCGGTGCCAAGGGCGCGGCTCGAAATAGCCAAGCTCCTCGTTCACCCGGTCGAGCTCGGCAAAAGTCTCGGTAATGAGCCCGTTCGGCGCGCGGTGATAAGCGAAGAGATTATGGCCGATGCCGTGCCGGCCCGGTCCCCACAGCAGCTTGTAGCCGTTGAGACTGAGGAAATCGCACGCTTCGTGCATGTGGCCCCAGTCGCGCAGCTCGAAAGCGGAGTGGAAGTGGCGATTCGAGCCGGTTTCCATGAAATTCAGCGTGTGATGGTCCGGACCGCAGCGCAGGAACGAGAAGAAGTCCGCCATCCAGTCGGATTCGCGAAAGCCGAGCACGTCACAATAGAACTTGGTGATGTGCTTGACGTCGGCGACGTGAAAGGCGACGTGGCCGAGTTTGTGTGGCACGATGCCTTTGCGTTGGAATTTCTGGTGGAAGAAGGCGTCGCGCTTGAACACTTCGATGGTGGTGCCCTTCGGATCGGCGAACACGACCGCTTCAGAGATCGACGGCTCCGGGTCCTTCTTGCGTGTTGTCTGGATGCCGTGGGCGGCGACCTGTTTCTCGAACGCGCCGAGATCGGCGTCAGGCGCAATCTGGAACGACAGGCCCACGCAATTGGCTTGCGCGCCCTTGCGCAGCACCACCGAGTGATGATCCACCGTCGAGGCGAGATAGACTGTGTCTTTTTCCTTTGCCGCGAGCGAGAGCCCGAGAATGTCGGTGTAGTATTCGGTCTGCTGGTCGAGATCGGGCGTGTCGTAGGTGGCGTGAGCGATTTTGCTGACGCGGATCATGCGGACTCTCCTTTTTGGTTTGTTTCCTTCCCCTGGGGGGCGGGTCTCTGCGATTTTTCTCGCGACAGCGAACCGATGACATCGATCATGGCCGCACCGTCGCAATCGGCGAGACCCATCGCCACGAAGGGGTCGAACTGTTCCGCGGTGCGGTAAAGAAGCGGCGTCGCGACGCCGACGCTATCGGCGAATTCGCCGACCATTTCGATGTAGTGCTGTAAGCCTGGGATAGTGCCTTGCAACGGCTTAAAGCGCCGCTCCGCCATCCACGGCGCGCGGATGGCGAATTGGGTCGAGCCGCCGCTGCCACTCGCAATGGCCTTGATCATCAGGTCGACGTCGACACCCGACTTGAGCCCGAGCGCCATCGCTTCCGCGGTCGCCGCGATGTTGATAGAGACCAACAGATTGTTGATGAGCTTGACCCGGCTCGCCGCGCCGAAGGGGCCGAAATAGATGCATGAATCGGCAAAGCCGGCGACGACCGGCTCGATTTTCTTGCAGGCTTGCGCGTCGCCGGCGAGATAGATGACGCCTTTGCGCGCCGACACCATGCCCGGCGTTCCCGAGACCTCGCCGTCGATGAAGACGGCGCCCTTCTGCGCCAGCGGTGCGATTTGCCGCTTCTTGACCGGGACCGGATACGAACCGAGTTCGACCACGATCTGCCCCGGCCGCGCCGCCTTGAGCAGCCCATTCGGGCCCTGAACGACGTCTTCGAGCGCTTCATCGGAGGGCAGGCAGGAGAATACGATGTCGGCTTGCTCGCCGACGTCGGCCGGCGAGCGCGCCGGCACTCCGCCGATTTTCTCAAACTCGGCAAGCGAGCCGCGGCGGTAGCCGACGACGCGATAGCCGCTCTTGATCAGGTTCGCCGAGATCGGCATCCCGATCTTGCCGACGCCGACGAAGCCTATCGTATCCATTTTTTTGTTCACTCCCTCTCACGCCACCTCGATGGACTGATCGGAGAGGTTGACCCGCAAGCCCAGGCTGCCCTCCATGACCGTCCATTCTTTAAGCTCAAATGAGCGCAGCCCGCTGCTGACAAACGGATCGGCTTCCGCGAGTTCGCGCGCCTCGCGCGCGCTTGCCGCGCGCAGGATGGTCAGCCCGGCGCCGCTCGGCGGTCCGTCGCCGTCGGCCAAGGGACCGGAGGCGAACAAAACGCCGCGCCTTTCCAGTTCGATCATGTATTCGAGATGCGCGGGCAGATGCGCCTTCAATTTCTCCGGGGTCGCTGACGGCTTCGAAAGGACGGCGTAAAATTTGCGCCGCAGCATCTTCTGCGTGAGCTCGGCAATGCGCTCGTCCACGTTCATTATGCGTAACTCCTCCCTGACGCTATAGTATTTTGCCGTATGGTCAGCCGTTCCGGCGCAATATGTCAACACGCGCTCGTTTTGCGATTGGCTGCCATGATGGCTAGCGGCTATTCCTCGCCGACAAGTTCTTGTCGCCGCCGCTCCAGCTCCGCCGCATAGCGGCGCAGCGCGTAGGCCTCGGTGAGAAGCCCGATGACGCGGCGATCGAGGTAGGAATCGACCACGGCGAGAGCCTCCGCCTCGGCCCGATCGAAGACGAGCACCGCTTCCCTGATCGCCATGCCAGGCAGCAATACGGCGTCGGCATAGCGCAGCACCGCCTTAATCGATCGGTCCGGCGAGTCTTTCGCCGCATGCGCGTCGGCCACCAGCACCATGCCGGCGTAGCGGCCCTGCTCGTCGACGGCAATGATCGAAGCCGAAGAACCGAGCGGGAAGGTTTCGCGAAAAGCGGCGACCGTCGTTGCAACCGGTACCGTGCGAACGTCGTGGCGCATCATCTTGCCGACGGTCAGATCGCGCATCCAGCCGACATCGGCGGCGCTGCGGATCGTCTCGCCGCGCAGATGGAAACGCCAGGTTGCAAACGAATAGCCGAACGCCTCGCGCGTCACCTGCGAGGAGACGATCACCGCAATCAGCACCGCCGTTGTGAGCCACAGGTCGCCCGTCGTCTCCAGGGCGATAAAGGTCATGGTCAGCGGGCCGCCGATAACCGAGGCGGAAAGCGCGCTCATGCCGATCACGGCATAGGCATTGGAGTCGAAGGAAGCGCTGGGCCAGATGGCGGCGAGCAGACCGGCCAAGAGATTACCGCCGAGCGCGCCCATCAGCAGCGAAGAGAAGAACAATCCGCCGCGGAAGCCTGAGCCAAGCGAAACAATCGACGCCGCGATTTTGAGCACGAAGAATAGCGCCACGGTCCACAGAGACAACCGCATCATCCCCGAAAGGTGCAGGGCGCCATGACCCGACGACATCACCTGCGGCGCGGCCATGGCCAAAAGCCCGACGACAAGGCCGCCAACCACCGTGCGCAGTCCCAGTCGCAGCTTTAAGCGGGCGAACAAGGATTCGCTCAGCGCTACCCCGCGCATGAGCAGAATGCCAAGCACGGCGGAGAGGAGGCCGATGACCGCGGCGATGACGAGATCGTGGGTCAGGATGGTGATCTGCTCGGGCGCGACGATACCGACCTCGGCCGCCGCCAGCGCGTGCGCGACGAGGTAGCCGATCAGTGCCGCAACGGCGACCGGCGCCAAGCCGTTCGGCGAATAGCCGCCGATGATGAGTTCGAAGCCGTAAAAAGCACCGGCGAGCGGAGCGCCGAAGGCGCCGGCGATGCCGCCGGCGGCACCGCAGCCGACCAGGATGCGCAGGTCGGCGCGTCGCAGCCGAAACGCCATGCCGATGCGCGAGGCGATGCCGGCGGCGAATTGCGTATAGCCCGCCTCGAGGCCGACCGAGGCGCCGACGCCGCTTGACCATACCGTCTGCGCTGCGACAATCACGCTGCCGAGGAGCGACATGCGGCCGCCATGCAGCGCATTGGCTTCGATCGGATCGACCTCCTGCTCCGGCCGCCAGCGCGCGATCAACTCGCGGGCGACGCCGAAAAGAAGCCCGCCGATGAGCGGGACCGAGATCGCCACCAAGGGATCGAGCCGCAGCAGACCCGACAGCCGCACGCCCGGCTCGAGGTGAAAGAACGCGCGATGCAGCAGATCGACGGCGGTGCCCATTGCCGCCACGACCAGGCCCGCGATCGCGCCGACCAGCGCCGCAAGGGCAATCAGGCTCGACTCACGCGCCCGTACGACGGCGCGCAGCCGCCGCGGTATTTCGAATTGACTGACGATTTTATCCATCAAGGCAAAGCACCTAGGCGACAGGTCCTGCCGCGGGCCAATAAGCAGGCTTATATTGGACCGACTTCGGCTGGTTCACGTAGCGGCCGAGGGCGTAGCCAACGACCCAACGAGGAGCTCGTCATGCCTCATCCCATCCCGACGATCGTTGCGGGCTCCGTCGCGGGTTTTTTCCTTGCGGCCACCCTCCCGCTGCTGGCGCAGACAAACGGCACTCTGCTCGAAGGCAAGGCGGCGTTCGGAGACTGGCATGCAGATAGCCCCGGGACACGGCGTCTGATCAAGGCGCAGGACTTGCCCGCCCCCGATCCCGCTCAGTCAGTCAGGAATACCGTCACAAATGTGCATCGTAGCGATGCGCAAAAGCCCATCGTCCCAAACGGCTTTGAAGTCAACGAATTTGCATCAGGGCTCGACCATCCGCGCCTTATCCGGATGGCGCCAAACGGCGATATCTTCGCCGCCGAAAGCGCTGCCGGTCGTATCCGCGTATTGCGCCCGAACGGCGAACGATCGGAACCGGCAAGCGTATTCGCCTCCGGCCTGTTCGGTCCGTTCGGCATCGCCTTCTATCCGCCCGGTCCCGACCCGCAATGGATTTATGTTGGCAACACCGATTCCGTCGTCCGCTTTCCTTATCGCAACGGCGATCTGACGGCGCGCGGCTCCGCCGAAATCATCGTGCCGCATTTGCCGGTCGGCGGTCATCGCACGCGCGACGTCGTGTTCTCGGCGAACGGGCAGACCATGTACCTTTCGGTCGGCTCCGGCTCGAACGTCGCCGAAGACATGGAGAAGCTCAGCGGCGACGCGTTGCAGGATTGGCAATCGTCCCACCCGCTCGGCGCCACCTGGGGCCGTGAAACCGATCGCGCCGATGTGCTGGCTTTCGATCCACAAGGCAAGCGTATCGGCATTTTCGCCACCGGAATCCGCAACTGCGTCGGCATGGCGATCGACCCGTCGAACGGTACATTGTGGTGCTCGACCAACGAGCGCGACGGCCTCGGTAACAATCTGCCGCCCGATTACATCACGCGCGTGCGCGACGGGGCTTTTTACGGCTGGCCCTGGTATTACATTGGCGCCAACGAAGATCCGCGGCACAAGGACGAGCGGCCGGACCTGAAAGACAAGATCACTGTCCCCGACGTGCTCATCCAGGCCCATTCGGCTTCGCTGGAAATGACCTTCTACACGGCGACGCAGTTTCCCGCGGACTATCGCGGCAATATCTTCGCCGCCGAGCATGGATCGTGGAATCGCGCCATCCGCACCGGCTACAAGGTGATCCGCGTCATCGTGAAAGATGGCGTGCCGACCGGCGAATACGACGATTTCGCCACCGGCTTCGTCGTCAACGATGCCGAGGTTTGGGGCAGGCCTGTCGGGGTGGCAGTCGACAAGGACGGCGCCTTGCTGGTCTCCGAGGATGCGAGCGGGACCGTCTGGCGCATCACCTATGTCGCGAAGCGCTGATGTTGCGCATACGGCCATCCGGCGGCAAGCGGAACTCCTGATCGCAGAAATCGTTGAAATGGGGAGACTGCGCTTGGGGGCAATCCGTCATGGCTCGATATGCACCCCGGGGCAGCGCGCGGCGCGGATTTCAGTCGCCGCTTTCCCGCGCCACATTTCAGCCGTTTGCGCGCACCGCCGCGTTCCGGCGCAGCGCAGCCGCGATCCGGCAGCATCGTCGAGACCAATATTCTCGATCGGCTCGATTCGCTGCAGTTTGGCCGCTTCCATCTTCTTGTGATCGTTGCACTCGGCGTCACTTGGGTCCTCGACAGCCTCGAAGTCACGCTTGCCGGCTCGCTTTCCGGCGAACTGATGCAACACGCGGGTCTTGGCTTGAGCAGTTCGCAGATCGGCCTCGCCGGCAGCTCTTATCTGTATGGGGCGGTGCTGGGCGCGTTCGGTTTCGGCTGGATCGGCTGGGGCGCAAGAAGCTATTCTCGATCACGCTCGCCGTTTACCTTCTGGCCACTGCCGTCACGGGATTGTCCTGGAATGTCTGGAGTTTCGTGCTATTCCGTTTCGTCACCGGCGCCGGTATCGGCGGCGAATACACTGCCATCAATTCGACAATCCAGGAGCTTATCCCTGCGCGCCTGCGCGGCTGGACTGATCTCCTCATCAACGGCAGCTTCTGGGTCGGGGCAGCGATGGGCGCAGGCGGCTCGATTGTGCTGCTCAACCCCGCCTTTATCGACCCGGCGCTGGGATGGCGGTTGGCCTTCCTGATCGGCACCACGATAGGACTCATTATTCTCGCCATGCGACGCTGGATTCCCGAAAGCCCCCGTTGGCTGATGACCCACGGCTTCGTGAAAGAAGCGGAAGCCGCCGTCAGCGGAATAGAAGCACGGTTCCCGCGCGGCTCCCGCGAAGCCGCCCATGAGCGGCCGCGCGCGCGATTGCGCCTGCGCGATCACACCCCAATGCTTGAAGTCTTGCGCGCGCTGTTTGAGACCTACCGTCAGCGCACGCTGGTCGGGCTGAGCCTGATGGCGGCGCAGGCATTCTTTTATAATGCCATCTTCTTCACTTATGCGCTGATCCTGACCAACTTTTACGACATCCCCGCCGACCGCATCGGCTGGTACATCCTGCCCTTCGCCGCCGGCAACGTATTGGGACCGATCTTGCTCGGCCGGTTGTTCGACGCCGTCGGGCGCAGGGTGATGATCGCAGCGACCTATGCAATATCGGCCGTACTCTTGGCGGGCACCGGTTATCTGTTCAGCCAAAACATCCTCTCCGCGCAGGCGCTGACACTCGCCTGGATGATCGTCTTCGCCTCGGCGGCCTCGAGCTCCGCCTACCTCTCGGTGAGCGAAATCTTCCCGCTGGAAATTCGCGCGCTTGCCATCGCCTTCTTCTACGCGATCGGCACGGGCGTCGGCGGCGTCGCGGGGCCGTTGCTGCTGGGAGCGCTCATTAGCACCGGCTCGCGCGGCAGCGTCGCCATCGACTACTTCATCGGCGCGCTGTTGATGATCGCCGCCGCGGCGGTCGAAGCATTGTGGGGCGTCGCCGCCGAGCGCAAGTCGCTCGAGGCGGTGGCCAGGCCGCTCTCGTTTATCGAGTCATGATGGGATAGAACGTGCGAAGCCAGATGAACATTGCCGACTTCGACATGGAAATTGCGACGACATCGCTCACATCCGATTTGCGCGATTGTGCGATCCTGCTCGACATCGATGGCACCATCCTCGATATCGCACCGGCGCCGCAGGAAGTCTGGGTGCCGCCCATGCTGCGGCTCACCCTTGCCCGGTTGCAGGAGTTGACCGGCGGCGCGCTGGCGCTGGTGAGCGGCCGGCCACTCAACGACGTCGATCTGATTTTTGCGCCCCTCCAGCTTGCCGCCATCGGCGGCCACGGCGCGGAGTTGCGGCCGGTTCCCGGTAAGGAGCCGCAGCTTCGCGCAGCATCGTTGAGCGCGGATTTGAAGCGCAAACTCGCCTCGCTCACCGAACTGGGGCCGGGCGTACTCGTCGAGGACAAAGGTTATTCGCTCGCTCTGCACTACCGACTGGCGCCCGATCTCGGTTCTGCGCTGCATGCGGCGGTCGCGCGAATTTGCGCGCAGATGCCGTCGGGCACCGTCGAGATCATGCCGGGGAAGGCGGTCGTCGAGGTCAAACCGGCCCGCGTGAACAAAGCGCTGGCGGTCCACGAACTGATGCAATACCCGCCATTCACCGACCGGCATCCGATCTTCATCGGTGACGACGTCACCGACGAACCGGTCTTCGGCGTCATCCCGAAGTTCGGCGGTTTGGGCTTTTCCGTCGGCCGGATCGTCCCCGGCGCCGACGGTCATTTCGATACGCCGGAGGACGTCCGCTCCTGGCTCGCCCGGATCGTGGCCGACCGCGGGGACGCGGTGGAATGAAGGACCACGGGCTGGATCTTGCCGTCATCGGGAACGGGCGAACGGCCGCATTGGTCGATCCCTGCTCGCGGATCGTCTGGTGGTGCTATCCGCGCTTCGACGGCGATCCGGTTTTCTGCCGATTGCTGGCGGGCAAGCAGGAAAAGGGATTCTCCGACGTCGTCCTCGACGACATGGCGGAGTTTCAATCGGAATATTTGCGCAATACCGCGATCGTCTCCACGGTGCTCACCGATCACCAGGGCGGCAAGGTGCGGATCACCGATTTCATTCCGCGCTTTCGCCAGTTCGGCCGCGTTTTCCGCCCGCCGCAGATCTTCCGCATCATCGAGCCGATGGCCGGGCTGCCGCGCATCACCATCAGGATGCGGCCCACCTGCGAGTACGGCAAACCGCTGCCGCAGCGCTCGCTCGGCTCTAACCACATCCGCTATTCCAGCGAAGGCACCGTAATTCGGCTGACGACGGATGCGCCGCTGTCGCTGATCGACGGCGAGGCGCCGTTTGTGCTTACGCGCCCGCTCCACCTCGTCTTCGGTCCGGACGAGCCGTTTCCCGGCGACTTGCAGGCGACGTGCCGCGAATTCGCCGACCGCACGCGCGATTACTGGATGGAGTGGGTGCGCCGGCTGTCGATCTCCTACGATTGGCAGGAAGCGATCATCCGCGCCGCGATCACGCTGAAACTCAGCAATTTCGACGAAACCGGTGCCGTCGTCGCCGCCCACACCACGTCGATCCCAGAATCGCCGGGCTCAGGCCGCACCTGGGACTATCGTTACTGCTGGCTGCGCGACGCCTATTTCGTCGTCCAGGCGCTCAACCGTATCGGCGCCACGCGCACCATGGAGGAATTCATCTCGTTCACGCTCTCGATCGCCTCGACGTCCGACCAGGAGCTGCGGCCGCTTTACAGCGTGGTGCCGACGGGGACGCTCGAGGAGCGGATCGCACCGGAGCTTGACGGCTATCGCGGCGACGGCCCGGTGCGGATCGGCAACGCCGCGGTCGATCAGACCCAGCACGACGCCTATGGCAGCGTCATCCTTGCCGCCATGCCGATGTTCTTCGACCGCCGCCTGCCGCGGCCGGGCGACGAGGGATTGTTTCGGCTTCTGGAGACGCTCGGCCACCGCGCCGCCAAGAAGGCGCTCGAACCGGACGCCGGCATCTGGGAATATCGCGGACGCCAGCGCGTCCATACCCACTCGGCGGCGATGTGCTGGGCCGGCTGTCAGCGGCTTTCGGCGATCGCCACGCGCATCGGCCTGGACGACCGCGCGCAGTACTGGAACGCCGTCGCCGAGCCGATCCATGCTGCGCTGCTCGAGGGCGCCTGGAACGAGAAACGCGGCGCCTTCACCGCCGCCTTCGGCTCCGACGACCTCGATGCCAGCGTGCTACTGCTTCCCGATCTCGGGGTCATCGAGGTGGACGATCCGCGGTTCGTGTCGACCGTGGCCGCCATGGAACGCGAGCTGGTGCGGGAAAAACACGTGATGCGTTACGCCAGCGCCGACGATTTCGGCCTGCCGGTGACCGCCTTCCTGATCTGCCGGTTCTGGCTGATCGACGCGCAATGGTCGCTCGGGCGGCGGGAAGCGGCGCGCGACCTTTTCATCGATGCGCTCAGCCATCGCAACCGCTACGGCCTCCTTTCCGAGGACGTCGATCCGCAGACCGGCGAGCTCTGGGGCAATTTTCCGCAGACCTATTCGATGGCCGGGCTCATCCTCTCCGCGATGCGGCTGTCGCGCAGTTGGGAGGATCGCTACTGGCGCGGGTGAGCGCGCGCCACTCAGGCGCCCTGCGTAAAAAACCCTCACGGCGACGGAAAACCCTTGCATCGCTGAGTGATCGCGATTATGTCGCGCCCAATTTCACCCGCTGCCCTGCGCCCAGCATTCGCGCACGTAACAAAACGGCATACGTCACAGAAGGACCGATGAAGATGCATGCCACGACCGAGGTCGCCGGCGCCTGGCCCCTGCATGCGCGCTTCGACGGCCCGATCGTGATGATCGGCTTTGGCTCGATCGGCCGGGGAACTTTACCGCTCTTGGAGCGCCACATCGCGTTCGATCGGAAGAAATTCGTCGTCATCGCGCCCGACGACGAGGGTCGCGGCTTGCTCGACGACCGCCAGCTCCGTTTCATCCACAAGGCGATCACCCGGGAGAATTACCGCGACGTGCTGACCCCGCTGCTCGCAGCTGGGCCCGGGCGCGGAATGGTCGTCAACGTTTCGGTCGACACCTCCTCGGTCGATTTGATGGCGTTCGCCAAGGATCTTGACGCCTTTTACATCGACACGGTCATAGAGCCGTGGCCGGGTCTCTATACCGACCGCAAGCTGTCGATTTCGCAACGCTCGAACTACGCACTGCGCGAAGGGCTGCTGGAGCTGCGCCGCCGCCGGCCCGGAGGCGTTACCGCCGTAAGCTGCTGCGGCGCCAACCCGGGGATGGTGTCGTGGTTCGTCAAGCGGGCATTGCTCGATGTCGCCGCGGCGATCGACCTTGAGGTCGAGGCGCCGAAAACCCGCGACGACTGGGCGCGGCTGATGCAACGCGCCGGCGTCAAGGGCATCCATATCGCCGAGCGGGATACACAGCGCGCGCGCGACCCCAAGCCGCGCGGTGTATTCGTCAACACCTGGTCGGTCGAGGGCTTTTGCGCCGAGGGCTTGCAGCCGTCGGAGCTCGGCTGGGGCACCCATGAGAAAATCATGCCGGCGAATGCGCGGCGCCACGACTTCGGCTGCGATGCAGCCATCTACCTGACCCAGCCGGGCGCGAGCACGCGGGTGCGCTCCTGGACCCCGACCGCGCAGTCGCAGCACGCATTCATGATCACGCACAACGAATCGATCTCAATCGCGGACTACTTCACGCTGCGCGAGAACGACAATGTCGTCTACCGGCCGACCTGTCACTACGCCTATCACCCCTGCGACGACGCCGTGCTGTCGCTGCACGAGATGGCCGGCGCCGCTTGGCAGACGCAGCCGGAATGGAAGATTCTGGGCGAGCGCGACATCGTCGATGGCATGGATGAGCTCGGCGTACTGCTCTACGGACACGCCCATAACGCCTATTGGTACGGTTCGCAGCTCTCTATCGAGGAGGCGCGGCAGCTTGCGCCGTACCAGAACGCCACCGGACTACAGGTGACTTCGGCGGTGCTCGCCGGCATCGTCTGGATGCTGGAAAACCCCGACCGCGGCATCGTCGAAGCCGACGAGATGGATTTTCGCCGTTGCCTCGAAATCCAGCGGCCCTATCTTGGCCCCGTGGTCGGTTGCTACACCGACTGGACGCCGCTGCACCGTCGCGACGGATTGTTTCCGGAGGCCGTCGATCGCAACGACCCGTGGCAATTCACCAACGTGATGGTGCGCTGACGGCTAAGGCTCACCGCGCTTGAACGGCGGTTCCTTGCCGGGCGGCACGCCCTGCTCGCTCATTGCCAGCAGCATGGCGATGCCGATATAGGTGCCGGCGACCGACGTCAGATCCACGACCTGCTGCTCGCCGAGAAGCTCTTTGGCGCGATTGAAGGTTTCGTCGGAGACTTCGTGCCTGGCGGTCAGCTCGGTGACGAAGTCGTACACCACAGCTTCCTGCGGCTTCATGTTCGACGGCCGCTTGTTGGCCTTGAGCTCGGCGACGATATCCGGCGACAAGCCGGCCTTGATGGCGATCGGGGCGTGCGCAAACCATTCCACCTGCGAGCGCCACTGCCGCCCGATTATGAGGATCGCAAGTTCGTTGAGGTGCAACGGCACGGACGTTTCCCAGCGCAGATAATGCAGGAGGTCGAGCATCCTTTGCCCGAGCACCGGACTGCGCAGCAGCGCATTATACGGCCCGCCCAGACCGACGCTCGATACCTTCATGATCTCTTCGCCGAGCGGCTTTTGCTTGTCGCTGAGTTGATCCATCGTAAGCAGCGGGAAGCGGGGCTCTTTGCTCATCGCAACGTCCTGTCGTCATTATCTTCGGTCAAAATGTAACGGAGGCTAAGAGGGGGCGCCATGGCGTTGCGTGTCGACGGACGTCTTGCAATCGGACGTTGACCCCGCAGCCGTTCGACGCGGTTGCCTCTCCGCGACATTCAATGAAATATGCTGGCCGGAATGACAAGATTGCCGCAGAGAGCGGTCGGGAGGAAAGGCCATGAGGCTTGTTACATTCGCGACCGCCGGCGCGGAGCGCATCGGCGCGCTGGCTGACGGCGATCGGCGGATCGTCGATTTCGTAACCGCGTTCGCCGACGCGGGTTCCGCTTTCGGCAGCATGCAGGCGTTGATCGAAGCCGGCCCGGCTGCCCTCGACCGCGCCCGCGAGATTGCCGCCGACGCGCAGCGCAGCGGACGCGGCATGATCGACGCCGCGTCGGTCAGGCTGTTGGCGCCGTTGCCGGGGCCGCCGCAATTGCGCGACTTCCTTTGCTTCGAAAAGCATTTAATTCAGGCATTCACGCGCATACAGCAGATGCGGGCCGCCACCGCGCCCGATCCGGAAAAAGCGCTGCGCGAGCTGGAAAAGCAGGGCGGGTTCAAGGCGCCGAAAATCTGGTACGAGCGGCCGAGCTTCTACAAGCCGAGTCGTTTCGGCGTTTGCGGCACCGATCAAGACGTAAAGTGGCCGGCCTATTCGAAGACGATCGACTACGAATTGGAATTCGCCTGCGTGATCGGCAAGCGCGGCAGCGATATCTCCAAGGAACAAGCGCGGGCACACATTTTCGGCTACACGATTTTCAACGATCTATCCGCGCGCGACGAGCAGAGCCTGGAAATGCTCTCCAGTCTCGGCCCGGGCAAAGGCAAGGATTTCGACAATTCAAATCCGATCGGACCGTGTATCACCACCGCCGATGAAATTCCCGACCCCTACGCGCTGGAGATGATCGTGCGCGTCAACGGCGAAGAGCGCGGCCGCGGCAGTTCGCGCGAGATGCACTGGAAATACGAGGATTGCATTGCCTTTGTCTCGCGGGCGGAGACGGTGCATCCGGGCGAAATATTTTGCTCAGGCACGGTCGGCAACGGCTCCGGCCTCGAGATCGGCCGCTACCTCGAACCCGGTGATGTCGTCGAGCTCGAGGTCGAGAAAATCGGCGTATTGCGTAATCGCATCCTGCGCGGATGAATCAAAACAACTCGGGAGGAAATGTCATGGTGCAAAAGATCCGCCGCTTCGTCACCGGCCATAACGCCGCCGGCAAGGCGATCGTCGTGATCGACGATCACGCGCCGAACGCGACGGAGATCAAAGGATGGCCCGGCCTCGGCGTCACGGAGGTCTGGGTGACCGACGAAATGCCGGTCGATAATCATGGCGCGAAGGACCGCTCGTTGCGCCCGATGCGCCATGATCCGACGCCGTCCGGCACCATCTTCCGCGTCGTCGAAATTCCGCCCGAGGGAGCGGGCACCAAAATCGATCCGGACGCTGCCTTCGGCCATCTCGGCAGCACCAACAAGCCGAGCGCGCAGGATTCCGCCAAGCACCCGACCATGCATAAGACTAACTCGATCGATTACCTCGTGGTCATCTCCGGATCGATGCACATGTTGATGGAAGAAGGCGAGGTCGAGCTGCACGCTGGCGACTGCATCGTCCAGCGCGGCACCAACCACGCGTGGGTCAATCGCAGCGGCAAGCCCTGCCTGCTGGCCGCAGTGCTCATCGACGCCAAGCCCGCGCCCTGATCGAACCGCGACGGCGGGCGCGATGAATCTCGCGAGCTGGGTGGAGAAATGGGGTCGGGCGGCCGCCGACCGGCCCGCAATCGCATTCGGCGAAAAGCCCCACACAAATTATCGGCAATGGGCGGCCCGTTCGCGCGTGCTCGCCGGCAATCTGCGTGCGCTGTGCCGGCCCGACGACCGCGTGGCGATCGCCATGACCAACCGGCCGGAATTCCTCGAAGCGCTGTTCGCGATCTGGCATGCCGGACTGGTTGCGGTGCCGATGAACGCCAAGCTGCACAGCGACGAATTCGGTTACATCGTCGGCGACACGCAAGCTGCGCTGATCCTCGCCAGCCCGGATCGCGCCGACGACGTGGCGCCGCACGGCCGCACCATCGCGACCGTCAGCCGCGAATGGCGGCGGCTTTTTCAGGGCGATGGCGTCGACATCGTGCCGCGCCAGCCGAGCGATCTCGCCTGGCTGTTTTATACCAGCGGCACCACCGGCCGCCCTAAGGGTGCCATGCTGACCCACGGCATCATGATGGCGCAAACGCTCGCCTATTTCGCCGAGATCGAGCCGGTCGGCGCCGGCGATTGCGTGCTCCATGCCGCGCCGATGTCGCACGGTTCCGGCTGCTACGGCCTGCCCTTCGTCGCCATGGGCGCCAACACCGTCGTCCCCGAAAGCACCGGCTTCGACCCGGAAGAGATCGCGACGCTGCTTGCCGCGCACGGCAACGTCAGCTTCTTTGCCGCGCCGACCATGGTGAGCCGGCTGGTCAATCATTCGGGCTTCGCCGCCGCCGATCACCGGGGCTTGCGTACCATCATCTACGGCGGCGCGCCGATGCATTTCGAGACGCTTGTTCGGGCCATGGATTTGCTGGGACCGAAATTCGCACAAATCTACGGTCAGGGCGAAGTGCCGATGACCATCACCGCGCTGTCGAAGGCGTTGCACGCCGACCGCGCGCGGCCGCGCTGGCGCGAGATCATGGGCTCGGTCGGCCTGCCGCGCACCAATGTCGAGGTGCGTGTCGCCGATGAGCAAGACCGCGATCTCCCGATCGGCGAAGTCGGCGAGGTGCTGGTCCGCGGTGAAGTGGTCATGGCGGGCTATTGGAACAATCCGGCCGCCACCGCCGAAACCCTTCGCGGCGGCTGGCTGCACACCGGCGACATGGGCACCTTCGACGAAGAAGGATTCCTGACGCTGAAAGACCGATCCAAGGATCTGATCATCAGCGGCGGCAGCAACATCTATCCGCGCGAGGTCGAAGAAGTGCTGCTGCGGCATCCCGGCGTCTTCGAAGTCTCGGTCATCGGCCGGCCGCATCCCGATTGGGGCGAGGAAGTCATCGCCTGCGTGGTGGCGCGCCCGGAGCGGACGGTGTCCGCGGAAGAACTGGACGCGCTGTGCCTTTCCGCCATCGCGCGGTTCAAACGCCCGCGAGGCTACGTCTTTCTCGAGGCTTTGCCCAAGAACAATTACGGCAAGGTGCTCAAGACCGAGCTGCGTAGATTGCACGGTCTAGTGCCCGAAAATTGATCATTTTTCTGCCATTTCAACGCTCAGATGTCGTCTGCCGATTCTCGTCCGGGGGCATCCCAGCCAGTCGGGACGCATAAGTGAGTCAAGCGATTGTAAAATATAATTTTTTCGCCTGTTCGGCGATCCGATTTTTATAGCAATCGCCGGCTTTCCGTCTCGAATTCCTATCGATCAATCCGCAGATTCGCCCCTGGCACATGCCTTGCACACAAGCTGGGCAAAGACGCCGGGAGAAGACTTTGAAATATCTGCCTTCCCCTCCTGCGGCCTCTAATGCCGTCGCAGTCATGGTAGCCGCGGCGGCGATCACGATTGGCTGCGCGGCGGCGGCCGAAAATTCCGACATCAGCATTCGCCGCTTGCTCGAACGGACGAGTTTCAGCGATGCCGAGATCAAGGACGGATTTTTTAAGACCGCGTTCCGCGCCGAACTTCAATTCGATCGGCGGGCTGAGCGCATACGCAAATTCGACGAGCCGGTCCGGGTGTTCGTGGTCGATCGCGGCACGCCCGATCGCCGCGCGGAAATTGCGGCCGTCATCGCCGATATCCGGGCCCTTGTACAGCACCTCGATCTGGCGATGACCGACGACCGGCAATCAGCGAATTTCGTCGTGACACTCGTGCAAAGACGCGATCTCGCACCGACCATCCGTTCGCACTTCGGGCCGGAAAGGGCAAAGCTCATTCAGCGCGCGCTTGCCCCGGAATGCCTGTCGGGTATCGGCAAAGACGCGAGCTTTCGTATCCGTCGCGCCGAGGTCATTCTGCCGGTCGATGCCGGCGAGTTTTCGTTTTACGACTGCGCCTACGAAGAAATGCTGCAAGGGCTGGGGATCATCAACGACGACAGCTCGGTCCCCTGGACCATGTTCAATGACGACGTGCAAATGGGATTCTTCGACGTTTACGATCAGCACCTCGTCAATATTCTTTATGACCCGCGCATTCGGCCCGGAATGACCCGAAACGAGGTCGACGCACTGTTGCCGCAGATTTTGCCGACGGTGCGCGCATGGGTAGCCAAGGGTACTCCGTCGCGCTCCGGAGAATCGGGCGGCGTGAAAGCCGGCCTTGAAAATCGCGGTGAAGCACAATCGCCGCGGCAGGCCGCCGGCAAATAGCTGCGCCGCGGTCCCGCTCCAGGCTATCAGTTCACGCCATCGATGTCGGCGGACGACCCGCGCCTATGCTCGACCGTGAAGTCGAGAGACGCGCCTCAACGCTTCGGCGAACTGTGCGCCGAAGAAGAAGAAAACTCGGTGATGCTGTAATCGGCGGTTTGCACCAGCTGATGATTCCGCGCTTGCACGCTCGCGGTTTGGGTTGAATGGTTGTACTTCGACGGCGCGCTCGCCGCTCCACCGGCTTGCGCCGACACGAAGCCAATTGACATGAACGCAGCCGCGGCAGTCATGGTGATCAGAGTTTTGCGCATCGTATCCTCCATCGGGGCTTGAGCGGTTGTTTCCTCATCGCGTTCTAACATCGCGATTCTAACGCCTTTACTAATAACTATGAGCCGCGCTTTTGCAGCGTGCAACAAACAACTGTTGCTTACAAAATCAGCAATAATAATTTCCGATGACAAATCCATCATTCGATTATGACGCAGCGCCGCAGAACATTGCCGCAATGCGAAGAGGGTGATGGATTAAACCAGGAGGCCCGTCGCCAACCCACCGTTTACGCTGCCTTTTTTGATGATTGCGCGGCGGCCCGCGTGCCAACCCTGGCGCCGCTGGCAAATTGACAAAGGGTGTGAATGGATGGACGTTGCATGCTTCCATCCAGGCCATGCCTGGTTTCCGGGGCGCGCATTATGACACTCACCGATATTTCCAATGTCACCGGCTTCCCGGCCGGAGTCGTTCCGGTCACGCGCGTGCGAGCGAACGAAGAGAGCGACCGCCCACAGAGGCGCGATCTGATGGATCGGGTTGCCCGCGAGAGTGAGCGCGGCAGCGCCGGTTTGCCGATCGCCGTGCAAGTGATCGCCCGGCCCTGGCGCGATCATGTTGCGCTGGCCGCCATGGCGCAGATTGAAGCCGTGGCGAGGAAGCAACTGGACTATCCAACGAGGCCGCCGCTATGAACGAGATGCTTGTCAAGATTCCCGCAGCCGTCCCCGAAATGCGCGCGGTCTTCGATGCACAGCGCGCGGCGTTCCTGCGCGCGGGAGCGCCATCGCTGCAGGAACGACGCACCGATCTGACAAAGCTCGGCGAAGCGATCAAGCAAAGTGCCGGTCGCCTTGCCGAGGCGATTTCGGCGGATTTCGGCAATCGTTCGCGTCACGAAACCGCGCTCGGCGAAATCATGCCGGTGCAGTCTGCAATCCGTCACACGCTTCGCCATCTTCCCGGCTGGATGCGGCCGAAGCGGGTATCGGTCGGCCTCGAGTTGATGCCGGCGGGCGCCCGTATCCTCTATCAGCCGGTCGGCGTGGTTGGGATCATCAGTCCGTGGAATTATCCGCTCAACCTTTCGATCGTGCCGCTCATTGCTGCGCTCGCGGCCGGCAATCGCGTGATGTTGAAGCCGTCTGAGCTGACGCCGCGCACATCGGACTTTTTGGCCGAACTTCTTGGCGGCCTGTTCCCGTCCGACAAGGTCGCGACCGTTGTCGGTGGACCGGATACAGGCCAGGCCTTCGCGCGCCTTCCCTTCGATCATTTGCTTTATACCGGCTCAACCGCCGTGGGGCGGCTGGTCATGCAGGCCGCCGCCGAGAATTTGACGCCGGTGACGCTGGAGCTCGGCGGCAAGTCGCCGTGCATCCTCGGCGAAGATGCGTCGCTCCCCGGCGCGGTCGAAAGCATTGTCTATGGCAAGCTCGTAAACGCCGGCCAGACCTGCATCGCGCCCGATTACGTGCTGCTGCCCGAGCCGAGGCTCGATGAATTCATCACGCTGACCGTCGATACGGTGGAGAAGTTCTACCCGACGCTCGCCGGCAATCCAGACTACACCTCGATGGTCAACGACCGGCATTATCGGCGCGTCGCGCAATACATTGCTGAGGCCAAGGCGAACGGCGCGCGCGTGATCGAGATCAATCCGAAACGGGAAACGCTGCCGGCAGAGGGGCGAAAGCTCGCGCCCACGCTGGTGATCGAACCAGGCGACAACCTATCCATCATGCGCGACGAAATTTTTGGCCCCGTGCTGCCGGTCAAGAACTATCGCAGCCTTGACCAGGCGATCGATTACGTCAACGCCCACCCGCGTCCGCTCGCGCTCTATTATTTCGGCACCGATCAAGCCAAACGCGACAAGGTTTTGCGCAAGACCGTCTCCGGCGGCGCCTCGGTCAATACGACGCTATTCCATTTTGCTGCGGAGAACCTGCCGTTTGGCGGCATCGGGCCTTCCGGCATTGGCGCGTATCACGGCGAATTCGGCTTTCAGACCTTCTCCCATCGCAAGGGCGTCTTCCTGCAGAGCCGCTTCAATGCCGCGCGTTTCCTCTATCCGCCCTTCGGGCGGATCACCGATCTGATGCTGAAGTTTCTCACACGCGGCTGAGGCGTTTGGCAGGCTCAATCCGCGTCGACTGTTTCCGGCGGCACTTGGTCGGCCTGCGCACGCTGCTCGACCGGCATCTCCACCCGCGTCAGGTTGTAGGCGCTGTTGACCAGCGCAACGTGGGAGAAGGCCTGCGGAAAGTTGCCGACCAGACGCTTCAAGCGCGGATCGTATTCCTCGCTGAGCAGGCCGACGTCGTTACGCACCGCTATGAGGCGACGAAATATCCGCTCGGCGTCGGCGACGCGGCCTTGCAGCATGTAGACGTCGACGAGCCAAAAGCTGCAGGCGAAGAAGGCGCCTTCGCCCGGCGACAGGCCGTCGTCGGTCTCCTGCGTGTCGTAACGCATGACGAAACCGTTGCGCAGCAGGCGGCGCTCGATCGCCGCGACGGTATTTTTCACCCGCGCATCGGAAACCGGCAGAAAGCCGACGCACGGAATAAGCAGCAGGCTGGCATCGAGGCGCTTTGAATCGTAGGACTGCACGAAGCTGCCGAGTTGCTCGTTGAAGCCTCTCGCGCACACCTCGTCGAAAATCTCCTCGCGCAATTTGCGCCATTCGTCGAGCGGACCTTCGAGCCCGAAGGTTTCCGCACTCTTGATCGCGCGATCGAATGCGACCCACGCCATCATCTTGGAATGCGTGAAGTGCCGCGGAGCGCCGCGCACTTCCCAAATTCCCTCGTCGGGTTCCTTCCAGATTTTCTAAAGGTGGTCGAGGAAGGCAAGCTGCGCCGCCCATCCCGATTCATTGGTCGACAGCCCACCGCGACGCGCCTGATGGTGGACGTCCATGATCTCGCCGAACACGTCGAGCTGGAGTTGGCTGTGGGCGGCGTTGCCGATACGCACCGGCGCCGATTTTTCGTAGCCGGGCAGCCACGGCACGGTCCATTCGGTCAGCCGCCGCTCGCCGGCGATACCGTACATGATTTGCAGTTGCTCCGGGCTGCCGGCGACCGCCCGCAATAGCCAATCGCGCCAGGCCTGGGCCTCTTCGAAATAGCCCGCGTGCATGGCGCCAAGCAAAACCAGCGTGGCGTCACGTAGCCAGCAATAGCGGTAATCCCAATTGCGCTCGCCGCCGAGCTGCTCCGGCAGCGACGTGGTGAGCGCTGCGACCATGCCACCAGTGGGCGCATAACTGAGCGCCTTGAGCGTGATCATCGAGCGCAGCACCGCTTCCGACCATGGCCCGGCGGGCCGGCACCTCGCCGACCAGTCCTGCCAGAACGTTTCCGTTTCAGCCAAGGCCCGCGCCGGATCGAGCGGCTCGTCCAGCGGACGATGCGACGGCAAATAGCTCAGCACAAAGGGGATGGTCTCGTCGCGCTCGATGGTGAACTCGCCGACTGTGGTCATATCGGCGCCGCGCTGATGCACGGGGGTTCGCAGCACGACCATGTCGGGTCCGGCGATCGCCCGCAACGCTCCGTCTTCGAGCCGGGTCACCCAGGGGACGATGGCGCCGTAGCCGAGGCGCAGGATCAGCTCGGTGCGCATCGTCACTTGGCCGCGGATGCCGGTGACCAGGCGCACGATGGTCGAATGGCGACCGTGCAACGGCATGAAGTCGATGAGCGTCGCCGCGCCCTCTTCCGTTTCGAATTGGGTCTCCAGCACCAGCGTTTTCGGCCGGTAGCGACGCGTGATACGGGCTGCCGCGCTTGGCGCGATCAGCCAGCGGCCGTGCTCGGGTGAACCGAGCAGCGCGGCGAAACACGCCTCCGAATCGAAGCGCGGACAGCAGAACCAGTCGATCGAGCCGTCGCGAGAAACCAGCGCGGCGGTCCGGCAATCGCCGATAATCGCATAATCTTCGATGCGGGCGGCCATGAGATCAGGAAAACTCGACGATGACTTTGATATCGTCCGGTTGCCGTTGCAGGGATTGCGTCCACTGCTCGACCGGCTCGCGTCGTGTAATGAGCTTGTCGAGCCAGGCTTTGTCCGCTCGCCGCAACGCCTCAGCGGCCAATTCATAATGGCGGCGGTTGGCATTCACGCTACCGAACACGGTGTCGTTATCGAGCACCATGGTGCGATTGATCGCACCGATATCGAGGTTGAAGTCGTGGCCCGGCGTCGTGACGCCGACCAGGCAAACGATGCCGCCGGATGCCGTGCGCCCGAGAATCTCGCGCACGACACTCGGCGCGCCGGTACATTCCATCAAGATATCGGGTTGGAGCGGAAGGTCGGCGAGCGCCTCGATGTGGTAGGTCCCGCCCAGCTGGCGCACCAGGTCGCGCTTCCTCAGGCTTTCATGGTGGTCGAGCACGTGAACGTCGAGGCCGCGCTGAGCGCCGATCATGGCCGCAAGCAGGCCGACCGGACCGCCGCCGGTGACTAGCAAAGTCTTCGGCTGCCATGAACGCGTGCGCTGCCCGATGCGCTCGGTGTGATCCCAAGCCTTGGTGACCACGCTGGTCGGCTCGAGCAATACACCGGCAATCCCGAGGGACGAATCGACCTTGACGAGAAAGTCGGGCTCAATGCGGAAAAATTCGGAACCGTAACCATTGCGCTCTTTGATGCCGCGCTCGGTGTAGCGGCCGTTGCGGCACATGTCCCACTCGCCGACAGCGCAAGCACCACAAGGCACCGGATCGGGCCGGCGCACGATGCCGACGACGAGGTCGCCGATCTTCACGCCGCAATCGACGGGCGCCTGTTGCACGGTGCCGAGCGACTCGTGACCGATCACCAGCCTGCGCTCGCCCGGCGGCGCCCATCCATAATGTCCGGCAACGATTTCGCGGTCGGTGCCGCAGACACCGAGCGCGAGCGTACGCACCAGCACCGCGCCATCCTCGGTCGACGGATCGGCGACGTCTTCGAGCCGCGCCGAATTAGCGGTACCCGGGGCGACAGTAAGGGCGCGCATTGATTTTGTTCCGCGCTCGATTCGTTTGCAAAACGGGGCACGCGCAGCGCCACCAGAGGGTCGATAACCGCCTGATGGCGCGAAAAGTTCCCGTTTTGGAACCAACGGCGACTTCAGCGGTTCACCGTCTGCCGCAATTTCCTGCCGGCGACGGCTTGCAAGCCGCCTGGAGAAGCCCGCATGGATTCCATCGGCCGCAAGCGCTGGGCCATCGCTGAAGGATATATTCCTTCGCAAAGCTCTTTTTCCGATCGCACCCTGATCTCGCATGAGACCGCTTGCATCCTCAATCCCGGCGATCGCGAGGCGCGCGTCAACATCACCATCTTCTTCGCCGATCAGGAGCCGATCGGACCCTATCGCGTTACGATTGCCGCGCGGCGCACGCTGCATTTGCGTTTTAACGATCTTAAAGATCCGGCGGTTGTTCCGCGCGACACCGACTACTCATCGGTATTCGAATCCGATGTGCCGATCATCGTGCAGCACACGCGCCTCGATTCACGCCACGCTGAAGTAGCGCTGCCATCAACCACGGCTTATGCCGACGCCTAAACACGCGGCGGGCGGCCTGCGCGTGCAATTTGACGAAATTAAGCGGTGGAATTCGTTTTCGCTTCTTTGCAACGCATCACGAGCGAAGCGAAAGACCGGAACTAATCGTGTCCAAAACCGTTATTGCAGCACGGAAGCGGAGGACAACTCGTGACTGTGATCGTCGTATCAAACCGTGTCGCGCGGGCAAAATCCGATGAGCCGATCGCCGGGGGATTGGCCGCGGCGCTGATTCCCATGGTCAGGGATTGGGGTGCGATCTGGGTCGGCTCGAGCGGCCAAACCGCCGACGCGGCGCAGACCAAGGATTCCTTCGCGCGGATCGAGGCACTGGGCACCGGCGCGCTCGCGACGGTCGACATGCCGGCGAAGCACTACCGCGGCTATTACGAAGGATTCGCTAATTCAGCCTTGTGGCCGGCGTTGCACTCGCGCCCCGATCTCATCCGGGTCACGGCGGAGGAGTATGCGTCCTATCGCGAAGTCAACGCCTTTATGGCGCGCGCGCTGCTCCGCTTCGTCGAGCCGGACGCGGTCTTCTGGATTCAGGATTATCATTTCCTCACGCTGGGCGCAGAAATGCGGCGGCTGCAAATCGGCCGCCCCCTCGGGTTTTTCTTGCACACGCCGTGGGCCGATCGCCGCACCATGGCCGCGGTCCCGCACCATGCCGATCTCGTGGAGGCGATGCTCTCCTACGATCTCATCGGATTCCAGACCGATGAGGACCGGGAGAATTTCGAGGACTATCTGCAATTCGAGCTTGGGCTGTCGGTGTTCGACGGCGCGGTTACCTCCCGCGCCGGCCTGACCCATCTCGCGACCTTCCCGATCGGCATCGACGTGGAAGAGTTTTCTTCGCGCGCGACCAAAGCCTCGACGCGCGCCGACGTGAACCGGCTGCGCGCGAGCCTGCATGGCGGCAAGCTCGTTCTCGGTGTCGATCGCCTCGATTATTCGAAGGGGCTCGCCAACAGAATGCGCGCATTCGACCGCATGCTCGAGAGCGAGTCACAACTAAAACGCAACGTGTCGCTCTTGCAAGTCGCAGTACCGACGCGCGGTAACATCCGAGCCTACCGCGAACTCAAGTCGGAGCTTGCCTCCCTGGTCGGCGAGATCAATGGTCGCCACGGCGAGGTCGACTGGATTCCGATCCGCTATCTCAACAAGAGCTTTTCGCAGCTCACGCTCGCCGGCTTCTACCGCGCGGCGCATGTGGGGCTGGTGACGCCGCTGCATGACGGCATGAATCTGGTCGCCAAGGAATACGTGGCGGCGCAGAACCCGTTCGATCCCGGCGTGCTGGTGCTGTCCTCATTCGCCGGCGCGGCAAGGGAGCTCGACGCGGCGCTCATGGTCAATCCTCATGACGTCGACGGCATGGCGCGGCAGATCGCGGCCGCTCTGGCGATGAGCCTCGACGAGCGCCGCGAGCGCTGGCACGCCATGATCGGCAAGCTCAGAGCCTCCTCGGTGCAGAATTGGTTTGCCGACTTCCTGCGCACGCTGGCAGACACGCGCCGCACCCCGGCCCGGCTGGCGACGTCGCGGCCGGCAAAGCTCCCCGTGGTGCTGGACCTCAAGAGTCGAAGCGCGCAACGCCACTGACGCGGAAATATGGCGGGGACCGGACTACGCGGCGCCCTGCGTCTTTTCTTTGACCGAATGAATTTCCTCGCGACCGGCATCTTGGGCCGCCTGCTGCAATGCATGGCGGATTTCGTCGCGCTTCTCGTGAATTGAGGCGATTGCCGGCCCGGTCGCCACGCCCAATCCGACGAGAGCCGCCTCGGATAGCTGGAGGCTCGCTTCGATCGTCTCCGGCACGGCGTCCGTGGCGCCGAGGCTGTAGAGATGACGGGCGTGGTCGGCGTCGCGCGCGCGCGAAACGATCAGAATGTCCGACCGCATCTGCCGAACATGCTCGACGACGTCGTCGATAACACCGACCGAATGGATGGTGATGATGACGCCTGCAGCCGTCGCCAAACCGCAGCTTGCAAGAAATTGTGTATCGGCCGCATCGCCGTAATACACGTCATGGCCCTCGCGGCGGTCGCGGGTGACGGTCAGGGCGTCGGAATCGGCGGCAATGTAGGGGATATTGTGCTGCCGCAGGAGCGCGCAGACGACTTTGCCGACCCGGCCGTAACCGACGACGATTGCCTGCTTCTGTCCGCCCGCCGGCCGCACCATCAGTTCGGGATCGACGGCCGTGCCCGTCGTGAGCCGCGCCATCTGCCGCGCGCCGATGGAAAGAAGCGGCGTCAGCGCCATGGTCACCGAAGTGACGGCAAGCGTGAAGCTCGCCAGACGCGCCTCGATCAGGCCCGCCGCCGCCGCCATGCCGATGCTGACGAAAGCGAATTCCCCTCCGGGGCCGAGCAGCAGGCCGGTCTCGGTCGCGACGGGCCAGGATAAACGAAACAGTTTGCCGAGCCCGATCAGCAACAGCGATTTCAACGCAATCAAGCTCACGACACTGCCAAGGAGCAACAGCGGCTCGCGCAGCAGTTCGCGGAAGTCGATGTTCATCCCCACCGTGAAGAAGAAGATGCCGAGGAGAAGTCCTTTAAAGGGCCCCATCGCCGCTTCGATCGCCTTGCGGTATTCCGTCCCCGCAAGCAGCAAGCCGGCCAAAAAGGCCCCGAGCGCCATGGAGAGGCCGGCCTGATCGGCGATGACGCCTGCCGCAACGATCACGAACAGCACGGCGGCGATGAACAGTTCGCTCGATCGTGCCGTGGCCACGAGACGAAACAACGGTCGCAACAGTACGCGGCCGAACGTAACAATGATCGTCACGGCGACCGCGGCCTGGAGCAGCGCGCTGGCGAGGCTGGCAAGCACCGACCCTCCGGACCTTGCCGCCAGGATCGAAACGAAGACGAGAATCGGAACGACCGCCAGATCCTGCGCAAGCAAAACGGAAAAACTCGCGCGGCCGACGCTGGTGGTAAGACGCTCCTGACCGGAGAGAAGCTCGAGCACGATCGCCGTCGAGGATAGCGACAGGCTCGCCCCCAGCACGATCGCTTCCGATGGATTTTTTCCGACCGCGAGCGCAGCGCCGGCAATCAAGGCACTGGTCAGCAGCACCTGTGAACCGCCGAGCCCGATGACTAGGCGGCGCATGGCCGATAATCTGGGGAATGACAGCTCGAGGCCGACCAGAAACAGAAGAAAAACGATACCCAGTTGCGCGATGCCGGCCACGTTCTGGGCGTCGCTGATCGTGAACCACGACAGCGCTGGAAACGCGCCGCTGATTGAGCCGAGCCCGAGCGGCCCGAGAATCGCGCCGGCCCCCAAATAGCCCAGCACCGGACTCAATCCCCATCGTCGCACCATCGGCACCACGACGCCGGCAGTGCCCAGCACGACCAGGGCATCGCTGTATCCGGCCATACTGGTGCTGGAGACCACTAAATCCCTCGATTTCGACGAGCGAACTCGTCATTAGTAACCGGGTCGCGCGCGCGCCGCGACCCAAAGGCGCCCGAAACGGCCACCCCTGAGGCGAAGTTCCGCTTATGACCCCGAATAATGCAGTGAAATTGCCGCATCTTGGCGAGCCAATTGAAACCTTGCGCTTATATTGTGGTTAGGCGATTCGCGGCGCTGCCAGTGGTGTTGTGGAATCGGCCAACCGGGAGTGCGATGAAGCTCTTTCAATGCCAGAATTGCGGACAGCCGCTCTATTTCGAAAACACGCGGTGCGAACGCTGCGGGCTGTCGCTCGGCTATTTGCCGGAACGGGAAACGATCAGCGCGCTCAAACCCGATGGCGCGGGGCGCAACCCTGAGCAGAATGTCTGGTGGGCGCTCGCGGACGCCAAGACTTATCGCTATTGCGCCAACGCCGCCTACAGCGTTTGCAATTGGCTTATTCCGGCCGCGTTGCCCGACGCCTATTGCGCCGCTTGCCGCCATAACCGCATGATCCCGGATCTGTCCTTGCCGGAAAACCTGGACCGGTGGCGCGCGCTCGAAGTCGCCAAGCACCGGCTGTTCTACACGCTGTTTCAGCTTCGGCTGCCGGTGGAGACCCAAGCTGAAAGTCCGGCAGGCCTGGCGTTTGAATTTCTGGCCGACGCACCGTCGGGTTCAAAGGCGATGACCGGCCATGCCGACGGCGTCATCACCATCAATCTCGCGGAAGCCGACGATTCGGAGCGCGAGCGTCGCCGCCATAAAATGGGCGAACCGTATCGCACCCTCCTCGGCCATTTCCGTCACGAGATCGGACATTATTACTGGGATCGGCTGATCGCCGGCACGCCGCATCTCGACGAATTCCGGCGCATCTTTGGCGACGAAAGACGGGACTATGCAGCGGCCCTGCAGAACTATTACGCGCAGGGCGCGCTCGGCGAATGGTCGGAACATTTCATCTCCGCTTACGCAAGCGCTCACCCCTGGGAAGATTTCGCGGAGACTTGGGCCCACTATTTTCACATGATCGACACGATCGAAATCGCACACTTTGCCGGCCTGGCGGTCAGTCCGAAGCTGCCGCAGAGTCCCGGCGCCGTGTTCGATTTCCATCCACGCGACACCAGCATGAACCGCCTGGTCGAGGCATGGCTTGCGCTCAGCTTTGCGGTCAATTCGATCAATCGCAGCATGGGCCTGCACGATCTCTATCCTTTCGTGCTTGGCCCCTTGGCGGTTGCGAAGCTCACCTTCGTACAGCAGCGGATACGGGAGGTGTCACCGCGCAAGCCCGAGATCCAGGGCGGCCGCGGTGGCGGCAAAAGCACCGTCCTCGCCGGCGTGCGCTCGCAATGAACGATCGGCGGCGCGCGATGCACCCGGACGCGTCTTCTGGGTGGGGGTTTCCTCGCTGATTGCGGAACCCGCGCAGGGCACGGCGTCAAGTTTTTTGGGCCCCGCCGGAAGCCAAATTGCTCCTTGAATTTTAACGGGTTGCACCCTGTAATGCCGCCGTGCCGGACGAGGACACCTCATTCATGACCAATTCCGCTTCAGGCGGCGTATCCGCCGGCACGGTGTCGTGGATTACCGCTACCGCCATCGTGGTCGCCGACATGGTCGGCGTCGGCGTTTTCTCCAGCCTCGGATTTCAGGTCACCGACATAGCGTCCGGCTTCTCGCTCCTGCTGCTATGGATCGTCGGCGGAATCGTCGCGATATGCGGGGCGTTCTGCTACGCGGAACTCGCAGCAATGTTTCCGCGCTCGAGCGGCGAATATAATTTTCTGCGCCGGATCTATCATCCGGCGTTCGGATTTGTGGCCGGCTGGCTGTCGGCCACCGTCGGGTTCGCCGCGCCCATCGCGCTCGCCGCGATGGCGTTCGGCATCTATTTCAAATCGATCATACCGGGAGCGCCGCCCCTTCTCCTCGGCTTCGGCGTAACCTGGCTCGCCGCGCTCGTGCATCTGGGCGGAGTCAAGTTCGGCGGCGCCTATCACAACGCCTGGACCGCCCTCAAACTCGTCCTCATCGTGGTGTTCATCGTCGCCGGCTTCGCCTTCGGCGATTCACAGTCGATCTCGTTTTTGCCGAGCGCCGTCGACCTCGCTTACATCGGCGGTGCACCGTTCGCCATCAGCCTGGTGTTCGTGATGTATTCCTACTCGGGCTGGAATGCGGCCACCTACATCGTCGGCGAATTGCGCGAGCCGGAACGCAACCTGCCGCGCGCGTTGTTCATTGGAACGGCGATTGTGATCGTTCTTTACGTGGCGTTGAATGCCGTCTTTCTCGCCACTACCCCGATGCGCGAATTGGCCGGCCAGATCGACGTCGGCATCATTGCCGGCAAGCACGTTTTCGGCAATCTTGGCGGGCGCATCGTCGGCGCCGTGATCTCGCTCGGACTCATTTCGTCGATCAGCGCCATGACCTGGATCGGCCCGCGCGTCACCATGACGATGGGCGAGGATATGCCGCTGCTGCGGTTGTTCTCGCGCAAGTCGAAACGGGACGTGCCGGCCGTCGCCATCGTCTTTCAGCTCCTGGTCTCGAACCTGCTGCTGCTGACGCAAAGCTTCGAAGCGGTGCTGGATTTCATCCAGTTCAGTCTCGCCTTCTGCTCGTTTTTCACGGTGCTGGGCGTCATCAAGATGCGCATCACCCACCCGAAACAGGCGCGGCCCTATCGCGCTTGGGGCTATCCGGTGACGCCGCTCATTTTTCTCAGCGTGACGCTGTTCATGATGTATTATCTCGTCGTCAATCGGCCGCTGCAGTCGCTGGCTGGCTTCGCCATGATGTCCGCAGGACTTCTCATCTATTATACCTCCCGCCTGTTCTCGAATGTCTCGTCCTCGGATGCTTCGCACAAGGTGGCCTAACAAAATGCCCGCGACCAAGATGATGGCCGCCTGTCTGGCAGTGATGCTGGCAATGACTGCGGCGCCCGCGCGCAGCGCCGAGACGGCGACAGCCAACGATACCGCCCGATTCCTCGCCGGACTGCCCCCGGCGCCCGATTCTCCTCTCGCGGCGCTGACCAAAGATCCGGTCTGGCAGCAGCATGCGCGCTACTTCGATTCCATCTTTGGGCGCGAGGATAACGCCACGCTTTCCAAGGTTCGCGCGTTTTCCCGGGAACGGCTGGCCGACAAGCATGACACCATGCTGTATATGTTCAGCGGTCCGGATTTTCTTTACGCGACTTCATTCTTTCCCAGCGCCTCGACTTACGTCTTAAGCGGTCTCGAGCCGGCGGGCGACGTCCCGCCGCTCACCAGCCTGTCGCATGCGACGGTCGACGGGACGCTGCATAATCTCGAGACTGCGCTCGGTTCGCTGCTCAGCTACAGCTTCTTCATCACCAGGAATATGAAGACGCAATTGCACGAAGGACCGGTCTACGGAACGCTGCCGATCCTCTATGTATTCCTGGCGCGCACCGGGAAGACCATTCACGAAGTGAGCTTGGTCAGCCTCGACAACCAGGGAAATTTCCAGACGCCGGATGAACCGGCGGTCGAGGGCGGCAAAAAGACCGCCAGGCACGCCCCGCCCAGCGCCGCTCCGGGCGTGAAGATCGTGTTCTCGGACGGCGACGGACCGCGGCAGACGCTTTATTACTTCAACACCAATCTTGCCGATGGCTCCGTCGAGCGCAGCGGCTTCCTCGCATTCTGCGCCAAGCTTGGCGTCGCTGACAGCTTCATCAAGAGCGCGTCATACCTCCTGCATACCGGCGGTTTCGACAAAGTGCGCGCATTCCTGCTCGATCACAGCGCCACCATCCTGCAAGACGACAGCGGCATTCCGCTTGCTTATTTCAACCCAAAGCAATGGCGCTTGCAGCCGTTTGGCCGCTATGTCGGCCCGCTTTCCATCTTCGGGCGGAGTTACCAGGAGCGCATGGGCGAACTGTTCAGCAAGGGCAACGCCATCCCGATCGACTTCGGCATCGGCTATCGGTGGCGGAAGAACGAATCGAATCTGCTGCTTGCCCAGAAGGTCGCGGCGGCCACAAGCGACAATGAATTAGCGCCGCCTTTACCACCCAGTCGCTACCTTCGGGGGACGGTCACCCAAGCGCCGAAAAAGGGACGATCCGCGGGTAGGTCCCCGCAAACGCGGCGAAAGGGCGTGGATACCGACACGACGGGCTCGCTGGGCTGCCGAATCGCGGCGGTTTTCCCGTTTTGTTCGGATTCGCCGCCGAAGCCTGGCCAGTAACGCGTCAAAATGGGGACATAGTCGTCGTCAAGATTGCATTCGTCGGGCGGGGGGATAGTTGCAACATACGGTCCGAGGACCAACGCCACAGGCGTTTCGCCAACCGGCCGCAGCTGCGGCCGCGATTTCGCGTGCGCGCCATTTCCACAGCGACGCACAGCTGCGGCGACGATTTGAGCCTGCCGGCGCGAGCAAGGCATCGCCCCCCGTCCAGGTTGCTCGCGCCCGCGCTCGGCTAGAACCGGCACGCAAGCCGCAGCCGCGAACGAACACACTTCGCGACACGATCGAGCGCAATCTGCTGCAGATTTCCGCTGTGCTGTTCTTTGTCGGTTCGGTCGGCTGGTGCTGGCTGATTTTCAACGAGTTCCGCTCCACCATCCTGGTCACGCCGGCGCAAGCGGCCTATGCGGCAACCGGCAAGGCCGACGCCGTCCTCGGAAAATCGGACGCCTTCGGCACGTCGACCTATGCGCGCATGGATCGCGCACAGCCGGCGAGCCCGCCGGACAAAAACTTATCCGGCCGCGAATCTCCCGCCAGCATCGTCGCCCGCGAATGGAGCCGCTTCGAATCAATGGTGATCGCCGAACGTGCCCGCGCGCCAAGAAGACAGGCGGCGAAACCACCCGCTCTGAAGCCGCCGGTCCGTTTGGCCTCGCTTGAGAGCGCCGCCCCGCAAACTGCGCCCGACGGCGCGCCGTCGAATATGCCGTCCAGGATCGGGGGCGCGACAAGTCTCGTCGATTTCGAAACCGCACCCTTCCCTTATCACGGCATGATCCCCGGATTGAACCGGCCGTTCCTCAATGTGAACGGACAAGGCCGGCTCGGCCACGCCAACTTCCGCGGCCACGTTCTTTGGGAGTCGGAGACGTTCAGCGACGATCGCGTCCTTTTGCACATTCCCCCGGGGTTCGACCCAAGGCGTCCCGCGGTCATGGTCGTGTTCTTTCACGGCCATGGCGCCAATCTCGCCCGCGACGTGCGCGACCGGCAGCAGGTACCGGCGCAAATCACGGCGGCGGGAGCAAACGCCGTTCTGGTGGCCCCGCAATTTGCCTTCGATGCCGCCGATTCCAGCGCCGGGAAGTTCTGGGAGCCGAACGGCTTCAAACGCTTCCTCGACGAAGCGGCCGTCAAGCTCGCGCGGCTCCAAGGCGATCCGCTCAGTGTGGCCGCCTTCGCGCGAATGCCGATCGTGATCGTCGCCTATAGCGGCGGCTTCGGCCCGACCCTGTCGGTCCTGGATCGCGGCGGCGTCAGATCGCGCATCCGTGGCGTCGTCCTTCTCGATGCGCTCTACGCCGGGATCGACAAGTTCGCGGATTGGATCGCCGACAACAGGTCCACCTTCTTCGTGAGCTCTTACACGCCGCACACGGCGCACCACAACGCCGATCTCGAACGCTTGCTCAACGAACGGTCGATACCGTACGGCGCGGAACTCCGCCGCCACCACCTGCAAGGGATGGTCGCATTCCTGCCCACCGGCGACATCTCGCACCGGGACTTTGTTACCCACGCCTGGGCCGCCGATCCGATTATGGACATCCTGGCAAGGATCGAGGACGTCGACCCGAAGGTGCAGACCGCGGGCGCTTCCGCATCATTCTACACCGGTTCCATTTCGACGGTGCGCAACTAAGGCGCCTACTCCGCCGCGCACGTCTTGGTCGTACACGTTTTGCCAGCGCGGCGAGCGCCGAATATCACAGATCGACCGGCTTAGAAGTCGCTGTCGCAGGAGAGCGGCGATGCTTTCGCATATCTTTTGAAGAGATCGGCGGAGCGATCGGCGGCAGAACAGGCTCTGGAATTTGGTAGCGGAGGACGGATTTGAACCGCCGACACACGGATTATGATTCCGCTGCTCTAACCAGCTGAGCTACTCCGCCAAACCATGGGATGTCGGGCCGGGCAAGATTTAGGGTAGTTCACGATCCTTTCCAAGGGGCAAATCCCATCCGGCGGCGACGGAAAAGTCCCTGAATATCGGCGTCAATGCGCCGCGCCGGCGGTGGTAAGAGGCTCGCTCGCAAGCCGGCCCAGCCGGGCGAAGCGGATCAGCGAGAAGTGCCCGAGCGGCGTCACGGCGCGCCGTTCGACAACGCGCACGCCGCCGTGCCGCGCCGCCCATTGCGCCAGCCTCTTCCAGCGGAATTCCGGCCGCCAGCCGAGCCGGCGCGCCAGCGGCGCAAACCATTGTTCGAAGGCCGCGCGCAAGCCGAACTCGGCGCCGAGATGGTTGACGAGAATTATCTCGCCGCCGGGCTTGAGCACGCGCGCGAATTCGTCGAGCGTCGCCTCCGGGTCCGGCACCGCGGTGATGACGTATTGCGCGACCACCACGTCGAAGACGCCGTCCTGGAAGCCGAGATGCTGCGCGTCCATTACGGCAAGTCCGTCGACATTGGTCAGGCGGTGTTGCGCCACCCGCGCCTTCGCCTTGCGCAGCATCGGCGCGGAAAGATCGACACCGGTCAGGCGGTTGGTCCACGAATAATCTGGCAGCGACAACCCGGTGCCGACCCCGACTTCGAGGATACGGCCGCCGATGCGCTCGGCCGCGGCGATCGACGCCTTGCGTCCGCGCTCGAACACCGCGCCGAAGACGAGATCGTAAATCGGGGCCCAGCGGGCATACGCTCTGGCGACCGTATCGTTGTCGAGTTCCGTCGCCATCACGCCTTACCGTCGCGGCCGCACTGCCGTGAAATCAGTGCGCCGCCGCCAGATTGCCGCTGAATGTGCGCTCGGCCATCGGCGCCGCAACCGTAGACGCAATGATGCCGCCACCCAGGACGCGGGCCTGGCCGTCGGCCGCATCGTAAAAAGCACACGCCTGACCCGGCGACACGCCGTCCTCGCTGCCGATCAGTTCGACATCAACGCCGCCGTCGGCACCCCCGCGCAGCCATGCCGGTTGCGGCGGACGCGTCGAGCGCACCTTGACGTAAACCTCGGGACGGCTCTCCAGCGCGTCTTCGACCGTGCCGTCGCCGAGCCAGTTCAGGTCGCGCAGGCGGATCCGGCTTGTGCGCAGCGCCTCACGCGGCCCCACCACGACCCGACGCAGAGCGGCGTCGAGGCGTACGACGTAAAGCGGCACGCCGGTCGCGACGCCGAGCCCGCGCCTCTGACCGACGGTGAAATGGATGATGCCGTCATGCCGGCCGAGCACCCGCCCGTCGAGGTCGACGATCTCTCCCGGCGCGGCAGCCCCCGGCCGCAGGCGCTCGATCATATCGGCGTAATGCCCGCCGGGCACGAAGCAGATGTCCTGGCTGTCCTGCTTGTCGGCAACCGAAAGGCCGAAGCGCCGCGCCAGATCGCGCGTCTCCGCCTTGGTCCGGTCACCGAGCGGAAAACGCAGCAGATCGAGCTGCGCCGACGTGGTGGAGAACAAAAAGTAGCTCTGGTCGCGCTCGGCCTCGCGCGCCCGATAGAGCGCGCGGCCGCCGCCCGGCAGCGCCCGCGAAGCGACATAATGGCCAGTGGCGAGCACCTTGGCGCCGAGCTCGCGCGCAGTCTCCAGCAGGTCGCGGAATTTGATCGACTGGTTGCATTCCAGGCACGGCACCGGCGTCTCGCCGGCTACGTAGCTTTCGGCGAAGCGATCGATCACCGCTTCCTTGAAGCGGCTCTCATAATCGAGCACGTAATGCGGAATGCCGATGCGCTCGGCGACCGCGCGGGCATCGTGAATATCGCGGCCGGCGCAACAGGCCCCCTTGCGGTGCATGGCGGCGCCATGGTCGTAGAGCTGTAGCGTGATGCCGAGCACGTCGTAGCCGGCGTCCGCCAGCAGCGCCGCCGTCACCGACGAATCGACCCCGCCCGACATGGCGACGACAACGCGCGTGTCGGACGGCTTCCCCTCGATATCGAGACTGTTCAGCATGGCGGTGCGGCTTGCGGTCCCTTTCAGCAACCAATCGCGCGGTCGTTAAAACGCGATGATCGCCTCGACCCGCCCTTACTATAGGCGCCGGGCGCTGGCTCCGCCACCTGGGGCCGACGACCGTCGCGGCTCGGCGGGATTGATCGCGGCCCCGATTACCCGCCTATCGGGGACGCCAAGACCAGCCTCGCCGGCTGGCGATGGCCCACCGGCCGCTGTCTAGGCGACGACCGCCCATGCTCCGCACGGGCAAAACCCTTCAATCGACCTTTGGGCTTAGGCAAATTTTAAGCCGCCGTGCGTAAGGTCCAGCCTGGTTTGTGGAGTCTGTTGAGAGTGTTGCTATGACCGAGCCCCATCGCCCGAGGGTCAAGTATGTCATCGGGCCAGACGGTTCGCCCCTGACAATCGCCGATTTGCCGGCGCCGGGAACGAAACGTTGGGTCATTCGCCGTAAGGCGGAAGTCGTCGCCGCGGTTCGCGGCGGGCTGCTTTCGCTTGAAGAAGCGTGCAGCCGCTATACGCTCACGGTCGAGGAGTTTCTGTCCTGGCAATATTCGATCGACCAGCACGGTCTTGCCGGCCTGCGCACCACGCGCATCCAGCAGTATCGGCAGTAACGCGCGGTTAAGCCACCTTACCAATCCGTCAACGCCGGCCACGCGGGCCGGCGTCTTCGTCTTCGGCAGCGACACACGAAGGGCGCCTGTTAACTTGGCGCTAACCGCCGTTACTTCGTCCCCTCGATCATGACGATCTCGACCTCGCCGGCGCCGCTGCGGCGGAAGGCGGCAGCCTTTTGGTACTCATCCGAGTTAAAGCAGGCGACGCCCTGCTCGAGCGTCGGGAATTCGGTCACTACGAAGCGTTCAAACTTCTTCGGCCCTTCCAAAACCTGGAAGCGCCCGCCGCGCGCCAGGAACCTTCCGCCGTATTTGGCGACAATTCCGGGCACCTGATCGGCGTATTTTTTGTACTCGGCCGGATCGTTGACCTTGGAGTGCGCGATCCAATAAGCAGGCATTGATTATCTCCCGGATTGCTCGTCATGCCCGCGACAAGCCCGGCCATGACGCGCGACAAGTAAGTTCGTCACTCCGCGGCGCGGCGCGCAGCGATAATCTGGTCCGCGGTTCGCCCGGTGAGCTCGGCCATATGGTCGAACTTGAACGTGAACGTGCCGGCGCCGGCGGTCGCCGAGCGAATTTCGACGATCAAGTCGCCGATCTCCGCCTCCGGCATCTTGGCGCGCACCACGTCCCAACCTTCCCAGCCCTCCCGCGTATCGAAGCCGAGGATTTGGCCGCGGCGTCCGGACATCAGCGCGTTGATTTTCGCCGTCGCCTCGTTGGGGCAGACGATCTCGACTAGATGGATCGGCTCGAGCAAGACCGGCTGGCACTGCGGTAATCCTTCGACGATGCCGATGCGGCCGGCGGTGCGGAACGCCATGTCGGAGGAATCCACCGTGTGATACGAGCCGTCGATCAGCGCCACGTGCAGATCGACCACGGGAAAGCCGAGCGGGCCGTGTTTGAACGCATCGATAATGCCTTCCTCGACCGAAGGGATGTAGTTACGCGGCACGACGCCGCCCGTGATTTTATCCTCGAAGGAAAAGCCTGAGCCGCGCGGCATCGGCTTGATGTCGAGCACGACGTCGCCGTATTGGCCATGACCGCCCGATTGCTTCTTGTGGCGGCCGCGCTGGACCACGCCTTTGCGGATGGTCTCGCGGTATCCGACGCTCGGCTGCCGCCGCTCGATGGCGATGCCGTAACGGTCCCCGAGGCGTTCGGTCGTGACGCGCAGATGCATCTCGCCCTGGCCCCACAGCACCACCTCGTGCGTTTCCGGATTGTGCACGATGGTGATCGAGGGGTCTTCCTCGGCCAGCCGGTTGAGCGCCTGGCCGAGCTTGACGTCGTCCTTGCGCTCCTTCGCCGAGATGGCGATGGCCAGCACCGGCGGATAAGGCTCGATCTTGGCGACCGCCGGATGCGGCTGTTTGCCCGCCGTCAGCGTTTGGCCGGTCTTGGCCTGTTCAAGCTTGGCGAAAGCGACGGTTTCGCCGACGCCCGCGGGGCCGCGCTTCTCGGTCGATTGCCCGACGAGCTTGAAGACGCCGGCGATGCGGCCGGCCTCGTCATCGTCGGTCAGGAATGTGGTGCCGTCGCCGGCCTGCCCCGCGAGCACGCGCGCAACCGACATCTTGCCGCCGTGGGTCGTGTTTTGGGTCTTGAGCACGTAGGCGACGGCGTCCGATCCGGGCTTCACGCCGAGGCGTTTCGCCGTCTCGGAGATCCCCGGCGATTCATGGCGCAACGCCTTGAGGAGCCGCAAGACTCCGTTGGCGCGCGTCGCCGTCCCCATCAGCACCGGGCATACCAACCCTTCGCGCAATTCGCGCGTGAGATCGTCGAATACCTTGTCGCGCGGCGGCTCGATATCTTCGAGCAATTGCTCCATCAGCTCGTCGTCATGATCGGCGAGCGTCTCCAGCATGGAGAAACGGGCGGTCTTCTTGCGGTCGGCGGCGTCGCCTTCGAGTTGGACCACTTCCGAGGGAGCGTGCTCCTTGTAGACAAAGGCGCGCTCGAGCGCGAGATCGACGAACCCGGTGATGATCTCGCCTGAGAAGGTCGGGATCTGGCGCAAAATGAGCTTGGTGCGCGAGGCCCCGTGCAGCAGCGTGAGCACGTCATGGACGCCCGCATCGGCCTTGTCGATCTTGTTGAGAAAAAGGATGCGGGGAATTTTCCGGTCCTCAAGCTCGCGCATGATGAGCTGAAGCTGCGGCACTTTTTTCTCGTCCAGTTCGCACACGACCACAGCCGCATCGATCGGCGGCAGCACCGCGCGCATGTCGTGGACGAATTCCACGGACCCCGGGCAATCGAGGAAGGTATAGGAGTCGCCCATGAAATTGGTGGTGGCGACCGTGAGCTCGACGCTCATACGGTGGTGGCGCGCTTCCTTGCTGCCGTCGCCGATCGTGTTGCCGGCCTCGATCGTGCCCTGCCGCGGAATAACGCCGGTACGGGCGAGGATCGCCTCCAACAACGTGGTCTTGCCGCTTTGGAAGGGCCCGACCAGCGCGACACAGCGGGGGCCTGTCACACGCGTGGCGCTATTTCCGTTGGCTGCCATCACTGCCTCCCGGCGCTGACCCGTCGTTCCGAAGCGGATCGCGTGACGCTATCGTTTCAGGCAGCGCCGGGGCTGGTCAAGGGGCGCAACATCGCAACGGTTCAGCCGCTCCCCGCCCGGGCGGCGCGGTACAGGCCTTGGCCGCGTTCAGTTCGCGGCGTGCAGCTCCAGCGCGCCAATCCCGCCACCGATGTCGAGGCCAATCTGCCCCTGCAATGAAACCGGCTGCAGCGTCACGGTATGGTTCGATCCGCCGACGAGCACGTTGGCACCCACGCCGGCCCCGACCGACGCTTCCGCCGTCGCTCCGGCATAAGTGCCGGCGAGCATTCCCTGGTAGCGGCCGGTACTGCTGTCGGCAAAAACCGTCCAGACAATCACGCCGCCGGTGGTTACGCCGATATCGACACCGATCGTCGTCATGGTTCCGGTATAGTTTTCGCCCGGATCACCAGGTTGGGCCCTAAAAACGCAATTGACGTTCTTTTGCGATCCGAGGATGAGGCCGATACTCGCCGACAATGAGCATGTGAGCTGTCCGACCTGGACCTGTCTCGGCTGCGCCGCCACAGGCTCAATGACAATCACAAACGCTGCGGCCGCGATGGCCGCGGCTGCGAAAGCAATACGAAACATAGGCGCACCCCCTCCAAGCCCCGTAGCGGGCCCGGCAGATTGTAGGCGAGAAAGCGACCCGCGTCTCGCCATTCCGAGGCGCAAGAGGGCCTGGAATGAGGGAGCGTCTTATTTCAAATTGCCGCAAAAGCGCTGGATGCGGGCGCAAGCTTCCTCGAGCGCCGTGGTCGCGGTCGCATACGAAATCCGGAACGCCGGACTCCAGCCGAAGGGCGCACCCTGCACTACCGCCACGCCTTCAGCCTCGAGGAGCTCGGTGACGAAATCCTCGTCGGTCGCGAGCTTCTTGCCGGTCGGCGCCACCTTGCCGATGGTGCCGCCGCAAGACGGATAGACGTAGAACGCGCCTTCCGGCTTCGGGCAGCGGATGCCGTTGGCCTGGTTGAGCATGGAGACGCAGAGATCGCGCCGCTCCTTGAAGATCTTGTTGTGTTTGGGGATGAAATCCTGCGGCCCGTCGAGCGCCTCGACGGCGGCCCATTGCGCCACCGCGGTCGGGTTCGACGTCGACTGCGACTGGATCATCGCCATCGCCTTGATCAGCGGCTCGGGACCACCGGCATAGCCGATGCGCCAGCCGGTCATGCAATAGGCCTTGGACACGCCGTTCACCGTCAGTGTGCGCTCATAGAGTTGCGGCTCGAGCTGCGCCGGCGAAAAGAACTCGAAGTCGTCGTAGACGAGGTGTTCATACATGTCGTCGGACATGACATGGACGTGCGGATGCCGCACGAGTACGTCGGTCACCGCCTTGAGCTCGGCGCGCGTATAGGCGGCGCCGGTCGGGTTCGACGGCGAGTTGAAGATGATCCACTTGGTCTTCGGCGTGATCGCCCGCTCCAGCGCCTCGGGCTTCATCTTGAAGCCCGATTCCATCGTGGTCGCCACCGGGACCGGCTCGCCGCCCGCAAGCAGCACCATGTCCGGATAGCTCACCCAATAGGGGGCGGGAATGAGGACCTCGTCGCCCGGATTGATGGTCGCAACAAGCGCGTTGTAGAGCACCTGCTTGCCGCCGGTGCCGACAATGATCTGTGAAGGCTTGTAGCTGAGCTCGTTTTCGCGCTTGAACTTGCGCGCGATCGCCGCCTTCAACTCGGGAATGCCGTCGACCGCGGTGTATTTCGACGCCTTGCCGTCGCGGATCGCCTTGATCGCCGCCTCTTTTATGTTCTCCGGCGTGTCGAAATCGGGCTCGCCCGCGCCAAGCCCGATGACATCGCGGCCGGCCGCCTTGAGCGCGCGCGCTTTATCGGTCACCGCGATGGTGGCCGACGGCTTGATGCGCAAGATCCGGTCCGCGAGAAAGCCCATTTTAGTCTCCGCCTGCTCCTAGGAGCGGGTGCTTCCTAAAGCGCCAATGGGGCACAGGCAAGGGCGGGCTCCACACCGCCGCTCAATTCTCCGTTAAGGCTCCGCAGGCCTAATGCAGGGCATGGCGAGGCCAACGGGAGCCGCAATGGACAAGGCGATTGAAAACTTGCGAAGCGGAGCCTGGCTCACGCGCGAGCGTGTCCGGCTCATCGCGCTCGCCGTCCTCGTCGCCTCCATCGCCGGACTTCTCTACCTGGTGGCCACCGCCCACGGCCTCATCGACCAGCAGGGGCGGCCACTGGGTACGGATTTCTCCGATGTTTATGCCGCCGGCAGTTACGTGCTCGACGGCAATCCCGAGGCGCCGTTCGACCCGGTGCGCCAGCATGCGCGCGAGCAAACCTTGTTCGGGGAGGCAACGCCGTTTTACGGCTGGCACTATCCGCCCTTCTTTCTGTTCATTGCCGCCGCGCTCGCTTTGATGCCCTACGGCGTGGCGCTTGCGGTGTGGCAGGCGGCCACCTTCGGGCTTTATCTTTTGGCAATCCGCGCCATTCTCGCGACTCCCATCCGACAGCCTTCAGCCGGAGACCTCCTTCTCGCAGGGGAAGGGACAGCCAGCGCGCGGGACTCCCTCTGGTTCCTGCTAGCGCTCGCCTTCCCTGCCGTTTTCGTCAATATCGGGCACGGCCAGAACGGCTTCCTGACGGCCGCGCTCCTCGGCGCAGCGCTGGTGCAGCTCGACCGGCAGCCGCTCATCGCCGGCATCCTGTTCGGACTTCTCGCCTACAAGCCACAATTCGGGCTGATGATCCCCATCGTGCTGGCGGTGAGCGGCCGCTGGCGCGCATTTGCCGCTGCTGCAGCCGCGGTCGCGCTGCTGACCGTAGCGACATTTGCCGCGTTCGGTCCGCATGTGTGGCAGGCATTCCTCGATTCGACCCGTTTCACCCGCCTGGTCGCGCTCGAGCAGGGCGATACCGGCTGGTACAAGATCCAAAGCGTCTTTGCCTGGGCGCGCATGTGGGGCGCCTCGATCCCGCTGGCTTACACGCTCCAGGGCGCGACGGTCGTCACGCTGGGCGCCGCGCTAATCTGGCTGTGGCGCAGCATTGCGCCCTATCCGCTCAAGGCGGCGGCGCTGTGTCTCGCCGCCATCCTCGCCACGCCCTACACCTTCGACTACGACATGACGATGCTCGCGCCCGCCATTGCCTTCATCGCCGCCGACGGCTTGGCGCACGGTTTCGGCCCGTGGGAAAAAACGGCGCTGGCGGCGCTGTGGCTCGCGCCGCTTGTTGCCCGCACCGTCGCGCTAACGACCTTCATTCCACTGGGCGTACCGGCGATGCTGGTGATGTTCATTCTGTTGTTGCGCCGCAGCACGCTTTATCCTGCTTTGCCGGTGGCTTCTTCCAGCGCATTTCTTCTAAAATAATCTCCGGCAATCGGCAGGATCGCACGGCCACGACATCGCCGTCTTCAGGGAGTATGGCGCAGCACGATCTGCCGTGTGGCAGCTGGGAGCGGCCATGTTTACGCTCTATTCGATGCGGCGTTCGGGGAACAGCTACAAGGCGCGGCTCGCCTTGGCGCAACTGCACATTCCCTATCGGCTGATCGAAATCGACATCCTCAAAGGCGAGAGTCACACGCCGGAATTCCTGGCGAAGAATCCGAGCGGCCAGGTGCCGCTTCTGGAGGTCGCGCCGGGAAGGTTCCTCGCCGAATCGAACGCCATTCTCTGGTACATCGCCGGCGGCACCGCGCTCGCGCCCGAAGACCGCATCGAACGCGCCGAAGCGCTGCAATGGATGTTCTTCGAGCAGCACAGCCTCGAACCCAATCTCGGCGCGGCCTATTTCTGGCTAACGCTGGTCAAGGGCGGGCGCGACTTGCAGCGTCATGCCTTCGAGGATTGGATGGAGGAAGGCCACCGCGCGCTCGGCGTCATGGAGAAGCACATCGCGCTGCACGACTTCTTCGCCGCCGACCGCTACACCATCGCCGACATCGCGCTCTACGCCTACACCCACGTGGCGCATCTGTGCGACTACGACCTCGCGGCTTTCCCGGCGGTGCGCGCTTGGCTCGCGCGTGTTGCTGCACAGCCCGGCCACGAGACCATGGGGCTTAATCCCGCGGATACCGTCGCCGCCAAGTAACGGGCCAACCAACCGGGCCACCTAGCCGGCGTTAATCTTTCGTTAACCATATCCCACCAAATCGCCCTTATTATTCAATGCGACCGCCCAAATCTGGCCGAACGGGTGCCGGTATCGCCGCCGATGCTGCGGCCACCTGATTCGAAGGATAAGAACCATGACTGAGCTCGCCGGCAATCCCGGTTTTGCGCCGCCGAAGCTCGAACAAACACAGTCGCGGCGGCGCGCCGTCGCGCTTGAACTGATTGCAACGCTGACGCTCACCGTTTCGCTCGTCGTCGCAGCGACCGCCGTATCGCTGGGCAACAGAGCGCTCACGCGCGGCGATTTCGTCGAGCGGCCGCCGCTGCAAACGCCGATAGCGCGCGAATAAGCCGGCAACTGAAGCGTCGCGGTCTTCGCCCGCCGGTTCGCGGGCCGACAAGTCCGGCTTGAACCGGGAGGCGACCTCGCGCATTCAGAGCACGATGAGCGAGGAGCCACCACTATCGCAGAGCGGCGCTGCGGCGCCGCCGGGCCGGACCGCGATGAACCGCCTGATGCTGTTCTTCGCGCTCGTCTATATCGTCGAAGGCGTCGGCCAGATCGGCGGCCTGATCGCCCAGCCGCTCAGCTTTTATTTGAAACAGGTGCATGGCTGGACCGCTTTGCAGGTCACCGCATATCTCACGATTTTCAATTTTCCCTGGATCATCAAGCCGGTCTACGGCGTGCTATCCGATCTGCTGCCGGTGTTCGGCTATCGCCGCAAAACCTACCTGATCGCCGCCAATGTGATCGCCGCCGGCGCCTATCTCTGGACCACGCAACTCACCGCGCCGGGCCAACTGGTGTGGGCGCTCCAGCTCACGGCCTACGCGATGGCGATTTCGAGCACCGTGTGCGGGGCGGTGCTGGTGGAGAACGGGCAACGGCTCGGCGAGAGCGGAAAATTCGTCAATCAGCAATGGCTGTGGTTCAACGCCGCCGCGATGGGGGCCTCGATCCTGGGCGGGCAGCTCGCGCAGCGTCTGTCGCCGACCTCAGCGCTGCATGTCGCCGCTTCTATCGTGGCGCTGGCGCCGGTGGCCGTGTTGTTGGCGACGATCTTCCTGATCCCGGAGAAGAAAACCCGCATCGATATGCCGATGCTCCGCGGCACGCTCGGCGGTCTCGTCGCCGCGCTCAATAAACGCGAGTTGTGGATCGTCGGGATTTTTCTCTTTCTCTACTATTTCAGCCCTGGGCTAAGCACGCCGCTCTATTACACCATGACCGACAAGCTCAAATTCTCGCAAAGCTATATCGGGCTGCTCGGATCGATCGCCTCGGCCGGCTGGGTCATCGGCGCGTTGCTCTATCGGCGGCTGTTCGGCCAAATATCCTCCAAGCGTCTGCTCAACCTGAGCATCGCGATCGGCACGGTGACGACCGCGGGATATCTCCTGCTCTCCAACGAGACGTCGGCCGCGATCCTGAGTTTTTGCAGCGGCTTTGCCGCCATGCTGGCGACCGTGGCGACGGTGACGCTCGCCGCCGATTATTGCCCGCGGCGATCCGAGGGCTTCAGCTTTGCGGTGATGATGTCGCTGATCAACCTGGCGACCGCCTCCGCCGACATCGCCGGATCATTCCTGTTCGAGCATGTATTTCACCGCAGCCTCACGCCGCTCATCCTGGTCTCGGCGGCGTTCACGGCCTTTGCCTTCGTGCTCGTCCCGCTGTTGCGTCTCGGCGATAAGCCGCAGGGGCTTCCATTCGGCGCGGTGCCGGCCGGTGGGCCGGAAGGCGGCCATGTCATCCGTGGCGTGATCAGCGAGTAACACAGCCGTTACGGCCCGATCAAAGCTACATCGCCGAAATGGCCGCCGGCCTTGGCCGCGGCGCCTTGATCGAGATCAAGGCGCGACCCGGTCCTGCTGCGGCTGACTGCGCCTGCTTGTGGCAAGAGCGGTCAAACGCTCTTGCTGCGGGTGGCGGCGCGGATACGGGGGTACCCGCGCCGCCTTTTATTGCGTCGGCGTGGTATGCTGATGGTAACTACGTCAAGTCATTGACGGCGGCCCGGAAATTGCATGGAAATGGCACGTTTCCTGGGCCAAAAAATCGGTCGGTACCGCGTCACAGCATGTCCATCCTTGTCGGGCTCCATCACACAACGCGCTATGATTACGATCGGCCGATCGGTCTCGGGCCGCAAATCGTAAGGCTGCGGCCGGGGCCGCATTGCCGCACCCGCATTCCCAGTTATTCGCTGACCGTGAAGCCCGCCCAGCACTTCGTGAACTGGCAGCAGGACCCACACGGCAACTGGCTCGCGCGTTTCGTCTTCCCGGAGAGGACCAAAGAATTTTCCGTCACGGTCGATCTTATTGCCGATCTGGAAGTGATCAATCCGTTCGATTTTTTCGTCGAGCCGTATGCGGAGACTTGGCCGTTTTCATTCCCCGCCGATCTGCGTGAAGACCTCTCCGCCTTCGTCGATCCAGAGCCCGCCGGCCCGCGGCTGATGGAATTGGTCGGCTCGATTTCGCGCGAGAAGCGCAACACGGTCAATTTTCTGGTCGAGCTCAATCAGCGGCTTCAGCACATGATCCGCTATCTGATCCGCATGGAGCCCGGCGTGCAGACGCCGGAGGAGACGCTGACATCCGGCGCCGGCTCCTGCCGCGACACCGCCTGGCTTCTGGTGCAGCTCCTGCGCCACATCGGCCTGCCGGCACGCTTCGTCTCCGGCTATCTCATCCAGTTGCGGCCGGACGTCAAACCGCTCGAAGGCGCCGCCGGCGCCGAGCGGGATTTTACCGATCTGCATGCCTGGACCGAAGTCTATCTCCCGGGCGCGGGCTGGATCGGACTCGACCCGACATCCGGACTGCTCTGCGGCGAAGGCCACCTGCCGGTCGCCGCCACGCCCCATTACCGCTCGGCGGCGGCGATCAGCGGCCTGGTCGAACCGGCCGAGGTCCGCTTCTCGTTCGACATGACCGTCACGCGGATCGCCGAACAGCCGCGCGTGACCGCGCCGTTTTCCGAGGAAGCGTGGACCGCGCTTGACGCGCTCGGCAACAAGGTCGACGCCGATCTTGTCGCGAGCGACGTGCGCCTGACCATGGGCGGCGAGCCGACCTTCGTATCGGTCGACGATTATCAGTCGGCCGAGTGGAATACCGCGGCGGTCGGTCCGACGAAGCGCTTACGCGCCGACGATCTGATACGGCGCCTGCGCAAACGCTTCGCGCCGGGCGGGCTGCTGCAATACGGCCAGGGCAAGTGGTATCCCGGCGAGCCGTTGCCGCGCTGGGCCTTCGCGCTTTTCTGGCGCCGCGACGGCGTACCGGTCTGGCGCGATGAGAGCCTGATCGCGCGCGAAGCCGCGGATCACAATCCGACGGTGGATGACGCACGGCGTCTCGCCGAAGGGATTGCCGCGCGCGTTGGAATCATGGCGGAGTACGTGCAACCGGCTTATGAGGACCCGACCGACCGGATGCTGAAGCAAGGCTTGATCCCGGAGAACGTCGATCCAAGCGATCCCAAGATCGACGATCCCCGCGAGCGCGCGCGCATCCTCAACTTGTTCGATAGGCATCTCAGCGAGCCGGCGGGTTTCGTTCTGCCGCTGCATCCCTGGACGGCGCAGGCGAAGCCGAGCTGGCTGAGCGAGATATGGCAAACGCGCCGCGGCCGGTTGTTCCTCGTGCCGGGCGATTCGCCGCTCGGTTTCCGGCTGCCGCTGCAATCCCTGCCCGAGATCGATCCGCTGGATTACCCGCATCTCACTCCGGCCGATCCGTTCGCCGAGCGCCAGCCTTTGTCCGACCCGCGCGTCACCCATCCGCTCAAAGCACCCGCCCTGCACGCCGCGACCGGCGATGAGACCGCGCCGCCGCTCGCGCCGGAGACCTTGTTGTTGCAACGGCCGGTCGCCGCTTCGCCCGCCACTTCCGCGATGCCGGTGCGCACGGCGCTCGCCGTCGAAGTGCGTGACGGCCGACTGTGCGTGTTCATGCCCCCGGTGGAGACGCTTGCCGACTATCTCGAACTGCTCGCCGTAGTCGAGATGACGGCCGCCGATCTCGGCCTGCCGGTGCATGTCGAAGGCTACGAGCCGCCACCCGACCCGCGGCTCAACGTCATCAAGGTGACGCCGGACCCCGGCGTCATCGAGGTCAACATCCATCCGGTGGGATCATGGCGCGAAGCCGTCACCGTCACCCGCGGGCTCTATGAGGAAGCGCATCAGTCGCGGCTTGGCACCGACAAATTCATGATCGACGGCCGGCACAGTGGAACCGGTGGCGGCAATCACGTGGTGCTCGGCGGCCGCAATGCCGCCGACAGCCCGTTCCTGCGCCGCCCCGATCTGCTCAAGAGCCTAGTGCTCTATTGGCAACGGCGGCCCTCCCTCTCCTATTTCTTTTCCGGATTGTTCATCGGGCCGACCAGCCAGGCGCCGCGCATCGACGAAGCGCGCCAGGACATGCTTTATGAGCTTGAGATCGCCCTCCGCGGAGTGCCGGCGCCGGATGCAGCCGCGCCCGCGCCGCCGCCGTGGCTGGTCGACCGCCTGTTCCGCAACATTCTGGTTGACGTGACCGGCAACACCCATCGCACGGAAATCTGCATCGACAAATTGTTTTCGCCCGACGGCCCGACCGGCCGGCTCGGGCTGGTCGAATTCCGCTCGTTCGAAATGCCGCCCGACGCGCGCATGAGTCTGGCTCAGCAATTGTTGCTGCGCGCGCTGATCGCGTGGTTCTGGCGCGCGCCGCTCGACAGCAAGCCGGTGCGCTGGGGTACCGCTTTGCATGACCGCTATATGCTCGAACATTTCGTCTGGAACGACTTCCTCGAAGTCTTGGACGATCTCGAACGCGCCGGCTACGATTTCGACCCGGCCTGGTTCGAAGCGCAGCGGCAATTTCGTTTCCCGCCCTGCGGCACCGTGCAGCATGGCGCCGTGCGGCTTGAGCTGCGGCAAGCGATCGAACCCTGGTACGTGCTCGGCGAAGAGGGTGTTGCCGGCAGCACCGTGCGGCTCGTCGATTCTTCGGTCGAGCGGCTCCAGGTCAAGGTCGACGGCCTGACCGAGGGCCGCCACGTCATCACCTGCAACGGCCGGCGCCTGCCGCTGACCCCCACTGGCCGCTCCGGCGAATTCGTCGCCGGCGTGCGTTTCAAGGCCTGGAATCTGACCTCGGGGCTGCAGCCGACCGTCGGCGTCCACGCGCCGCTCACATTCGACATCCTCGACGCCTGGAGCGGGCGCTCGCTGGGCGGCTGCCTCTATCACGTCGCGCATCCCGGCGGACGCAATTACGAGACCTATCCGATCAATTCCTACGAGGCGGAAGCGCGCCGGCGCGCGCGCTTCCAGGATTACGGCCATACCGGCGGCCCGATCGACGTTCCGCCGCTCGAAATCTCCCTCGAATATCCGACAACACTCGATCTGCGGCGCACGAACTAAAAAACATGGCAGCCAATCTCGACACGATTGTCGAACAAGAGACCGCCAGCCTGGACCGTTTTGTTGCAAGCTACCGGCCGCTGCCCGGCATTTTCGACGAGATGATGAACGGCGACGGCCGCGTGCGCGCGCACTGGCAGCCGTTCCTCTCCATGCTGGCTCGCCTCGGCGACGAGGAGATCAATCGGCGCTTTGCCGCCGCCGACCGCTATCTGCGCGGTTCCGGAGTCTTTTATCGCGTGTATGAGGATGCCGCCGGCAGCGAGCGGCCGTGGCCGCTCAGCCACGTGCCGCTGATCATCGAGCCTGGCGAATGGAGGCAGTTGGCAACGGGCCTCGTCCAGCGCGCCGAGCTTCTCGAAGCGGTTCTCGCCGACGCCTACGGAGCGGCCCAACTCAGCCGCGATGGCCGCCTGCCCGCGGCGCTGATCGCCGGCAATCCCGAGTTCTTGCGTCCGCTGGTCGGCGTCCCGCCGCCCGGCGGCGCGCATCTGCGTTTCTATGCGGTCGACATCGGGCGCGGCGCCGACGGCCGCTGGTGGGTGCTCGGCGACCGCGCGCAGGCGCCTTCGGGCGCCGGTTACGCCATTGAGAACCGGCTGGCGCTGTCGCGCGCCGTCCCCGACATCTATCGCACCACGCGTGTCGAGCGCGTCGCGCCTTTCTTCCAGGCCTTTCAGGCCGAGCTCCATGCGCTGAGCCGCCAGGACGATGCCCGCATCTGCCTGCTCACGCCCGGCGCGATGAACGAAACCTATTTCGAGCATGCCTATCTCGCGCGCTATCTCGGCCTCATGCTGGTCGAGGGCGAGGACTTGAGCGTGCGCGAGGATGGCGTCTTCATTCGCACGGTTTCCGGCCTGCAGCGCACCGAGGTGCTGCTGCGCCGAATCGACGCCGACTTCGCCGACCCGCTCGAACTCAATGCCGCCTCACGGCTCGGCGCGCCGGGGCTTCTGCAAGCCGTGCGCGACGGCAAGATCGTGATCATCAATTCCCTCGGTGCCGGCCTGGTCGAGGCGCGCGCGATGCTGGCTTTCTTGCCGGCGCTGGCGCCAGTTGTGCTCGGGACCGATCTCGCCATACCGAACGTGGCGACCTGGTGGCTCGGCCGCTCCGACATGCGCGAGGAGATGATCGAAAAACTCGACCGCATGGTGATCGCTTCGGCCTTCGAATCGCCGAATGACGGCGGTAGCGCCAGCGAGATTTTGGGCGCGAAGCTCGACGACGCGCAACGCCAGGCGCTGATTGCGTCGATCCGCGATCGCGGCGTCGATTATGTGGCGCAGGAAGCGGTGACGCTGTCGAGCATGCCGGTGTGGCGCGACGGCCGCCTGCAGCCGCGGCCTTTCATCCTGCGGCTCTTCCTGGCGAGAGTCGGCGAGCGCTGGCAGCTCATGCCCGGCGGCTTCGTTCGCATCGCCGAGAACGCCGACGCGCGGGCGGTGAGCTTGCAACGCGGCGCCGCGACCGCCGACGCCTGGGTGCTGGCGCACGGTCCGGTCATGGAGACCACATTGTTGCCGACGGCTGAGCGCATCCAGGTCCAGCGCGCCACCGGACTTCTCCCAAGCCGCGCCGCCGACAATTTGTTCTGGGTCGGCCGCTACGTCGAGCGCGCGGAAGCGACGTTGCGGCTGGTGCGCGCCATGATCAACCGCTCCGCCGAGGCGGATGAGGCCGCAGCACCCGTCATTGCCAGCATCGGCTCGCTGCTCAAAGCCTGGGGCGCGGTTGCAGCCGACACCGGCGGCACAACAGCCGCATTCACCGCGCGTGCAGCGCTCTCGCGCGCCGACTTGCCGGGGTCGCTGCCCTATCTTGCCGGGGCCGCGCGATCGGCGGCTTCGGTGAGCCGCGATCGCTTCTCGCCGGATGCCTGGCGGGCGATCAGCGACCTCGCCACCATGATCGCCATGCCGCTGGCGATCGGTCCCCCGGAAAGCGCGATCATTGAGCGCGTCGAAGCTGCGCTGCGGATCATCTCCTCGCTCTCCGGACTGGCGCAGGAAAACATGACGCAGCTGGCGGGCTGGCGCTTTCTTGAACTCGGCCGCCGCATCGAGCGCGCCATCCTGACCGGACGCCTAGTGCGCTGCTTCACTCAATCCGGCGAGCCCGAAGGCGGCCTCGAAGTGCTGCTCGAACTCGCCGACAGCCAGATCACCTACCGGCAGCGTTACGTGATGGTTGCGGCGCGCGCGCCGGTGATCGACCTGGTCATGCTCGATCCCAATAATCCGCGTTCGGTAGCGTTTCAGCTCGACCGTATCGAGACCCATCTTTCGGCGTTGCCGGGACGCGACGGCACCGGCCGGCTTTCGCCCGTACAGCAGATCGCCGCCTCGATCGCGACGCGCTTGCGCACCGTCGAAGCCACCGCCATCGATGAGGCGCTGGTCATCGATATCGAGCAATCGCTAATGAAACTTTCGGACGCGATAACCACGGTCTATCTCACCAACAACGAGCGCTCCGAATCCGCCTGGGAGGCGCTGGCGTGATCTACGACGTGCGGCAGACGACAACCTGTGCCTATGCGTCGCCGGTAGCGCACGCGCACCACGTCCTGCGCCTGACGCCGATCCATCGCGACGGCCAGCGCGTGCACGTCGCCGCCTTGCAGATCATGCCCGAGCCGTTGCACCGGCGTGAGGGCCAAGATTTTTTCGGCAATCGCCTGACCTGGATCGAGATCGAGGAGCCGCACAAAATACTCACGGTCAAATTGGCGGCGCGCGTCACCGTCGATGCCGCCGCCGGGCCGGCCGCGCTGGCCACGCCCGCCTGGGAAGCGGTTCGCGACGAGGCGTTCGCGATCAGCGACATCGGCCCACTGTCGCCGGCGCACTTCCTGTTTCCAAGCCGCATGGTCTCGCTCGATCCGGAGATCCGCGATTACACGCGCGAGAGCTTCCCCGCCGGCCGGCCGGTGCTCGACGCCTCAATCGAGCTGATGAAGCGCCTCAAATCGGACATCATCTACGAGATCGGCGCGACCACCGTCACCACCATGCCGCCGATGTCGTTCGCGCTGCGTCGCGGCGTCTGTCAGGACTTCGCCCATATCATGATTTCTGGGCTGCGCGGCATCGGCCTGCCGGCCGCTTATGTCAGCGGCTACCTGCGATCGGCGCCGCGCACCGACGCCGCCCGATTGCAGGGCGCCGACGCTATGCACGCCTGGGTTCTGGTATGGTGTGGTTCGCATGCCGGTTGGGTCGGGCTCGACCCGACGAATGCGATCGTCGCTTCCGACGAACATGTCGTGCTGGCGGTGGGACGCGACTATACCGACGTGGCACCGATGGATGGGGTAGTGTTCGGCTCGGGCGAGCAGCGCATCGACGTCGCCGTCAGTGTCACGCCGGCCGCCTGAGCAAGCTTTTATTCCGGGAGCATCAACATGCGTGCTTATCAACTGCCCAAGGGCGGCGCCGGTATCGACGCGCTCGCCATCGTCGATCGGCCGACGCCGAAGCCGCTATACCGGCAGGTGCTGGTCAAGGTCGTCGCCTGTTCGCTCAATTACCGCGACCTCGGCATCGTGCGCGGCACTTACCGCATGCCGGTGCGCGAGAATGTCATTCCGCTTTCCGATGGCGCCGGCGAAGTGGTCGAAGTCGGGCCCGGCGTCACCCGCGTCAAGGCTGGCGACAAGGTGGCCGGCTGCTTCTTCCAGCGTTGGGCCGGCGGCGAGCCGAGTCCGACCCTTCAAGCCTCGGCGCTCGGCGGCGCGCTTGACGGCATGCTCGCCGAATTCGCCGTTCTGGAAGAAGACGGCGTCGTCAAGATTCCGGATCACCTTTCCCTGGAGGAAGGCGCAACGCTCCCCTGCGCCGGCGTCACCGCGTGGGACGCCATCATGAACCACGCCAAGCTGATCGCCGGGCAGTCGGTCCTGCTGCAAGGCACCGGCGGCGTCTCCATCTTCGGGCTGCAGTTGGCGCATGCGATGGGAATTGTCGCCATCGTCACCTCGTCGAGCGACGAGAAGCTTGCGCGCGCCAAAGCGCTCGGCGCGGCCTTCGGCATCAACTACAAGACGACGCCGGAATGGGACAAAGCGGCGGTCGAATTCACCGGCGGCCGCGGCGTCGATCACGTGCTCGAAGTGGGCGGCAAAGACACTCTCACCCGCTCGTTCGGCGCCATCCGCCTCGGCGGCAAAATCAGCATCATCGGCAGCGTCAGCGGCGGCGCGACCGAGCTCAACCCGGGACTGATCTTCTTAAAGCGCGCCAACGTCCAGGGCATTTCGGTTGGCTCGATGCAGATGTTCGAGGCGATGAACGCCGCCATCGCGGCGAACGAGATCAAGCCCGCGATCGATCGCGTCTTCGGCTTCGATGAGGTAAAGGCGGCCTTCCATCACATGGCCGCCGGCGCGCATTTCGGTAAAATCGTCGTCCGCATCGCCTAACGCGAACCCGCCGTGCTATCCCGCGACCACCCGCGTCGGCGGAAACGCGACCTCGACCAACGTGCCGGCATTGGGCGCGCTCTTGATGGAAAAATGCGCGCGATTGGCCTCGGCCAAAGCCTTGGTCAGCGGCAAACCGAGGCCGGTGCCGCCCGAACCCCAGCTTCCGGCGACCGCCGTCTGCTGGAACGGTTCGAGCGCCGCCTCGACATCCTTTTCGCTCATGCCGACGCCGGTGTCGCGCACGCGCAACACCGCCTCGCCGTTGTCGGCAAATGCGGTCGATACGATCACCTGGCCGCCCGGCCCGGTGAACCTGATCGAGTTTGAAAGCAGATTGAGCACGATCTGGCGCAGCGATCGTTCGTCGGCCACGACCTGCGGCAAGCCGGGCGTGAGCGAAGTGCGGATGATGATGCGCGCGCGGCTAGCCTGCGGCTGCATGATGCCGACGCATTGCTGCGTCAATTCGTTGAGGCTGACATTGGCAAAGGTGAGATCGAGCTGGCCGGTCTCGATCTTGGACAGATCGAGCAGATCGTTGAGCAACGAAACGAGGTGCATGCCGGCGGCGTGGATATCCTTGACGTATTCGCGATAACGCTCGTTGCCGATCGGCCCGAAGCGCTCCCCGACGATCAACTCGGCAAAACCGGTGATGGTGTTGAGTGGAGTGCGGATTTCGTGGCTGACCTTGGCGACAAACTCCGCTTTGGCCGCCGAGGCTTTTTGCGCTTCGCGCGTGGCGGCGCGGAGCTCCTCCTCGGTCTTTTTGAAGGATTCGAGCCGCGTCCGCAGTTCGCGGAGTTCCCCCTGCGCGGCCGAGAGCGAAAGCGCAGTCGTTCGACGGCGCTCCGCCGCTTCGCCGTTGCTGAGGATAAGCGCCAGCGCCGATCCTTCACCCCACGGCACCGTAAACAGCCGGCCTTCGACCGGGCGGCGCTCGCCGCCGCTGGTCATGACCGAGAGCGACTGCGCACCGCCGCTCTGCGCCAAGGCGTCGGCCGCGGGATCGGCGAACAACGCATTGAGGCCGCCCGCCGCTGCCAGCGCCTCGAGGCTCTGATAGTCGCTTAATTCGAGGAAGTGGCGGTTGGCGTAAAGGAGCGCGTCCCGGCGGTAAATCAGCACACCGAGCGGAATGCGATCGAGCAGCCCCGGCGCGAAAGCCGGCATGCTTTGCCCGCTTTCACCGGGCGCAGCAGGCGTAGCCTGGGTCAATTCGGCCGCACCATTTTCGACAACGGAAGCTTCATTTCCGCCTTGCAGCCGCGCCGTCAGTTCCTGCGCAAGCTCGCGAAAGGCCTTGCGTTCCACCGGGCTCAGGCTCGGCGTCTTCGACTCCGGCGCCGTCGGGCGAAACGGCACGACATTGGCGGCGGCAGGGGCGGCGTCCGGCGCGGCGCGCGGCGCCGTCTCGGCAGCTTCCACGACCGGCTGCGAAGCGGCCGCGGGTTCGGCTTCGGCGACGATAGCAGCTTCGCTTTCCGGATGCGGCGCGGGCGGCGCCATGAAGCCGATCGGGCGTTCGCGCCGCGCCCTCGCCAATGCGTTGATGCGGGCGATGTCGCGGCAAACGCCGAAGCCGCGATAGCCGCGAAACTCGCGCTCGCGATCGAACACTGGAAGGCCGGACAGCTCGACCGGAAGCCGATCGCCGCCCTCGTCCACCGGCCAGGATAGGGTGATGCCGCTCCAGGTTTCGCGCGTCGCGACTGCACGCACGACCTGATTTTGCGGATCGAGCTTTAGCTCGTCCGCGATCTCGCTCCACAAGCGGCCGAATGCGGCGGTCGTCCGCGGTCCCATCAATTCGATGAACTCATCGGACCCCACCGCGAAACGGCCGACCGCATCCATCTGCCAGACGAAGCGTAACGGATGGCGGCGTTCGGCCATGGGCTCTTCAGGCACCGCGCGCGTCGTGTTCGCCGCCGGCGCTGCGGCCGTTGCGGCTGGAGTGGGTGTCGGCGCGGCTTCCTCCCCGGCCGCGGCGAATGTGACGGCGAGCGCGGTCGATGCTTCACTGCCGATACGCTCGATCGTGACCGGGCCGTGGCTCGGCGTCGCGCCGCTGGCGTCGCCAGTGGCCATGGCGCGCGAGGCGACGTCGGCCAGGCCGAGCACCGACAATGTCGGCGCCGCGCCTATCCGCCTTTGCGCCGCCTCGGTGGCATAGAGAAGCGTGCCATCGGGCGCGAACACCGCGAGCGTGCCTTGGCGATCGGCAAACAGGCGGCGCACGCGTTCGCGCAAGGTCAGCGCCGGTCCTGCCGGCTCGGTGGCGACGACGAGGATCGCCGGGCCGTCGTCGCGAGCCACACGCGAGCAGATACAAGTCAGCGCGCCACCGAAGCTGGCGCCGAAGCCGCGCAGGCGCTCGAGTCGCGCTTGTCCTGTCGCCGGAAGCGTTGCCGCGAGTCGGGCAATCTCAAATGCGGCCGGATGTCCGGCGTCGAAACGGCGCATCGCCCCTTCGCCCGCATTCGCCGCGCCGAAGATCGCGGCACCGACCGCATTCGCCCATAAGATCCGCGGGCCGTCGGTGCTCCACAGCCAGCAAGGCGCGGCGCTGGTCGCGCGATCGGCGAGCTGCGCCGCAAGTCGCGGATCGCGCGCGGCGGCGGACTCTAACTCCACGATCGGCATGCACCGGAACTCATTTGGCTAAGGATTTCTTAATAGTGCCGGGCGCCATCGGCGTCCATGCCAACGGCCTGTCTCGCCCCGGGCAAGGCGGGATAACCTTAATGGCGCCAATGGCTTGACGCGGCCCGAAGTTGGGGGTGCGCGTCGAATGTGAATTCGCGCTAGGATGCTGGTCGCCAGGGGTACGAGGAGTTGACGATGGCCAAGGAACCGTTCGAGCAATTCGCAATGCCTAACGAGGTGCGCGCTTTCGTCGAGCAGAGCGTGGCGCAGGCGCGAACCGCCTTTGACGGGATCGTTCAGGCGGCAAATACCGCGGTCTCACAGTGGCAGAGCCAAGCTCATGCGGCGCGCGCGGGAGCGAGCGAGATCGCGCACAAATCGATGGCCTATGCCGAGCAGAATATGACGGCGACGTTCGACTTCGCGCAGAAGCTGATGAAGGCCAAGGACCCGACCGAGGTCGTGCGGCTACAATCGGAGTATCTCAGTCACCAAATGAAAACGCTCACGAGCCAAGCCCAGGAGCTCGGACAAAGTGCTGCCAAAATAGTCATGGATGCTGCCAAACCGAAGACGTGAAGTGTTAATGAAATCTTAATTCATTCGAACCGCTTTTGAAAAATCTCAAATAATCAAGGCTTTGCGCTATTATTGTGCATCGCAATATAGTCTATTGCAATGCACCAAAATTGTTGCTATATAACTTGATGGCCCGAGCTTGCAGTGTGTTGCGTTCGGCTTCGGGGTCAATGAAACGCGGTGCCTCGTGTGACGGGCGGCGAGGCAGGCTAAGAGTTCGACGGTAAAAACAGCCCGAGAGCACGACAGCAAGGACGAGTGTCATGGCGGAAGCCGCAACAGCCCCGAAAGCGAAGACCACTCCCAAGCCGGCAACAGCCGGGTTTGAAATGCCGAAATTCGAAATGCCAAAATTCGACATGCCCAAGGTCGAGATGCCGGCCGCTTTCCGCGAATTCGCGGAGCGTGGTGTGGCGCAGGCCAAGGACACCTACGAGAAGATGAAGGCCGCCGCCGAAGAGGCGACCGACGTGCTGGAGACCACCTATTCGACCGCCACCAAAGGCGCCTCCGATTACGGCCTCAAGGTGATCGAAGTGGCCCGCACCAATACCAATGCCGCGTTCGATTTTGCCGGCGAGATCATGGCGGCGAAGACGCTGTCGGAGGTCGTCGAGCTCACGAGCGCGCATGCGCGCAAGCAATTTGAGGCGCTGACCGCGCAGAGCAAGGAGCTCAGCTCGCTGGCGCAAAAGGTTGCCACCGAGACCGCCGAGCCGATCAAGAGCGGCATGAACAAGGCGTTCACCAAGGTCGGTTGATCGGCGTTTTCAGCGTTCGTGTATCACGACCCATCGCGTGATGGGGCAAAGCCCGGGTTCTCGACCCGGGCTTTTGCGTGTCAGACGGGCGCGTCGGCTTCCACTTTTCCGGGTCATGCGCTACCTTCCGCGCGCCCGTCATCGCGGGCCGTGCAGCTGTAGCTCAGTTGGTTAGAGCGCCTGACTGTGGATCAGGAGGCCGGTGGTTCGAGTCCACCCAGCTGTACCAATTCATCAGCTCACAAACTGCCGGCCGTGCTGCGGACTGGCGTTTTTCGCGGTGTTCCGCGCGTCACGCGGCGATTCACGGCTGCTTTACCTTAACGCCACAGCACGCCGGGATAGCGAGGCAACCTTAGCTATTCTCGATTATCACGCAGATACATCGGCTCTATCCCTTTCAGTGAATGCAGTGACACGTGCCACGACATTGACGGCGTTGCGGGATGCGGTTTCGCCGGTGGCTGTCCGCGCGCCGGCGGTCGCCTATCGCGGGGAGCATCTTCGCCAATTTCCGCAAGACCTCAGCCTGCGCATCTACTGCGACTTGGGAACGATCGAGGACGAATGGCGGGCTTTTGAACGGGTTGCCGATTGCACGGCGTTTCAGACCTTCGACTGGCTCTCGACCTGGTATCGCCATGTTGGCCAGCACGAAGGCGTCCATCCCGCGATCGCCGTCGGCCGCTTCGGCGACGGCGACATCGCTTTCATCCTGCCGCTTTGCGTCACACCGGAGCGTCTGGCGAAGCGGCTGTGCTGGCTCGGTCAGGAACTGGGCGACTACAACGCGCCGCTCCTGGCGCCGGACTTTTCCCCACGCATCACACCCGACCGCTTCCTTGCCGCCTGGCGGGAGCTGCTGGACAACATGCAACGCGATCCACTGCTGCGCCACGATTGGATCGAGTTCGAGAAGATGCCGCAAAAAATCGGCGCGCAGATCAATCCATTCACCTATCTCGGCGTCACTCCCAACGCCAGCGGCGTGCATCTGACCAAGCTCGGCGACGACTGGGAGAAATTCTATGTCGCCAAGCGCTCGTCCGCGACGCGCCGCCGCGACCGCGCCAAGCGCCGGCACATGTCGGAATACGGCGAAATCCGCTTCCTCACCGCATCCGACACGGATGATGCCCGGCGCACACTCGAAATGCTGATGGATCAAAAAAGTCGGTCGCTGGCGCGCAAGGGCGTCGCCAACATCTTCGCCCGGCCCGGACATCGGGAATTTTATCTCGACCTCGCATCCAACCCGAAGACCCGACATCTGGTCCACATCAGCCGGATCGAGATCGGCACGGCCTGCGCGGCGGCCAATCTCGGCATCGTGTTCGGCGATTGCTATTACCACGTGCTCGCAAGCTTCGTGGACAGCGACGTATCCCATTACGGACCGGGCGCGCTGCATCTGCGCGAGTTGATGGCGCACGCGATCAAGCTCGGGCTGAAGCGCTTCGATTTCACGATCGGCGACGAACCCTATAAGCTGGAATGGTCCGATACCGACCAGAAGCTCTACGACTATTCCGAGACCACGAGCTGGCGCGGCTTGCCGGTGTCCTCGACTTCGAGCCTGCGGCGGCGGATCAAGCGCTTCATCAAACAGACACCCTTACTGTGGCGGCTCGTCTCCGATGCGCGCTCGGCGATCGGCTCGCTAACGCATCCGCCGCTGGCGCGGCCGCTCGGCCGCGGACCGATCGCTCCGCGGGTGTTGCCGGCGCGGCCGGCGATCGCCTGCGTCATGGGCGATATGGACCTGCTGCGGCCGCTGGCGCTGGCCGGTATTCCCTGCGCGGTGGTGGCGCGTCCGGGTGTTTCCTCGCTCTATTCCCGCTACGCGCAATCGCACATGGCCTGGGGAAACTATTCGGCCAACGTCAACGGTCTCATCGACGCACTCCTGAGCTTGGGCAAGGCGCAGGCCGAGCCGCCGGTGCTTTTTTACCAGGAGGACGGGCAGGTCTTGCTGGTCTCACGTTTCCGCGAACGACTGGCGCAAGCCTTCCGCTTCGTCGTCGCCGACGCCACACTGGTCGAAGACCTCCTCGACAAAGGGCGCTTTCAGCTGCTTGCCGAACGTCACGGCCTGCCGGTGCCGGCGGCGCGCCGCTTCGATCCGGGCAGCATCGAGGCCGCCGGCCTCGGCCTTCCCTTCCCGCTCGTCGTCAAGCCGCTGACCCGGCTCGACCGCTGGAACGATCGCTTTGGATTGCGCAAGGCGCTGTACGCTGAAAACGCCGACGCGTTGCAGAAACTATGGCCTCAATTGCGCGCCGTCGGCCTCGAATTGCTGGCGCAGGAATTCGTTCCCGGCGCGGAATCAAGCATCGAAAGCTATCATTGTTACGTCGATGATCGCGGCAGCTTTGCCGGCGATTTCACCGGCCGCAAGATCCGCACCCAGCCCTCGCGCTGCGGCCACACCACGGCGCTCGAAATCACTGATGTCGAGGATGTGCGCCGGCACGGCCGCGCCATTGTCGAGCAACTAGGGCTGAGCGGCGTCGCCAAGCTCGACTTCAAGCGCGATCCGCAGGGCAATCTTCGCCTGCTGGAGATCAACCCCCGCTTCAATCTCTGGCATCACCCGGGCGCCATTGCCGGCGTCAACATTCCGGCATTGGTCTATGCCGATCTCGCAGGGCTCCCGCGCCCGCCGACGACGCGGGTAAAGGCCGGCGTCCGCTGGTGCCGCGCCTGGAAGGATTTTCCCGCCGCCCGTGCCGGCGGCGTGCCGCTGACGACGTGGCTGCCCTGGGTGCTTGGCTGCGAGGCGAAGTCGAGCCTGTCGTGGGACGATCCGTTGCCGTTCGTGCGCTCGAGCCTGCATCGTCTCGCCGGTCCGCTGTTGGAGCGGAAGGAACAACCGGGAATTTGGCACGCGCGCACGCGAGCCACTTCCGGCACCAAGCCGTAATCCGCGGCCGTCACCGGCCGTCCAGTTCCCGCCGCACCAGAGCCGCGCCGGCGGCCATCGCCTGCATTTTGGCAAACGCGATCGTCCGCGGCAGGTATTTCATGCCGCAATCCGGCGCCACCACCAGCCGCTCGGCCGGCACGTAGACGAGCGCGCGACGGATGCGCTCGGCGACGAGAAGCGGCGTCTCGACCGTCATATCGGCGAGATCGATCACGCCGAGGATGATGGTCTTCGACGGCAACGCCTGCAGCACCTTGAGGTCGAGCCTGGGCTGCGCGGCTTCGATCGAGATTTGTTGCGCCTTGCAGCTTTCCAGCTCCGGCAGGAACGAGTAGCCGGACGGCTTGTCGTGCACCACCGCGGCATAACCGAAACAAAGATGCACGGCGGCCGTGCCGCTCACCCCGGCCAGAGCGCGATCAAGGGCCTTGAGCCCATAACGCCGCGCATCGTCCGGATGCTGCTGCATCCACGGCTCGTCGAGCTGCACGATATCGGCGCCGGCGGCGAACAAATCCAGGATCTCGGCATTGACCGCGGCGGCGTAATCAAGCGCCAGCGCTTCGGCATCGCCATAGAAATCGTCCTGGGCCTGTTTGCTGAGCGTGAACGGGCCCGGCAAAGTCGCCTTGACCGTGCGGCCGGTATTGGCGCGCAGCACCTTGAGATCGCGCACTTCGACCGGGCGCAGGCGCCGGATCGGCCCGACCACACGCGGCACCGATGTGGGTTTGCCGCTGCGATTGAGCGTCGTGCCGGGCCGGTCGGCGTCGATGCCGGCGAGCGCGGTGGCGAAGCGGTTGGAATAGCTTTCGCGCCGCTGCTCGCCATCGGTGATGATATCGAGCCCGGCCCGCTCCTGTTCGCGGATCGCCACAATCGTGGCTTCATCCTGAGCCGCTTCGAGCTTATCGGGCGCCACCAGCCAGAGATCGTCGGCGCGGGCGCGCGGCACCTGCTTCGACAGCCGCGCGCGGTCGATCAGCCATTCGGGTTGCGGGTACGAACCGACGAGTGAAGTCGGAAACAGCATCGGAGCCCCTTCATCCTCCCCAAAAACGGCGGGAGAGGATGATTAGGCTACTTCGCCTTCTCGTAGGGATAAATCAGGTCGCCGGTCTTCTGATCGGCGGGCGTCAGCACCGTCTGGTAGCTCATGCCGCGCCAGGTCTCGAGGTTCGCGGCGTCGGTAATGCCGTGATACTGCACCTGCAACGTGGTGCCTTTGGTCCATTCGCCGTCCGCGTTGAACTTAAAGTTTTCGGTCATGATGGTCGTGAAACTGTGGCTGTGCATGTACTCGGCAAGTTTTGCATCGTCCAGCGTTTTGGCACCCTCGACCGCCTCTCCGAGCAGCTGGAAATAGGCATAGCCCCAGCCGCCGAGGTAATAGCCGAGCGGATCGATACCTTCGCTCTTGGCGCGCTCCTGATAGATCTTGAAGAACGCCGCCGCCGGCGCCATCAACTTAGGCGACGGCACCCAGGTCTCGTAATTCACGATGCCGTTGAGCGCGGCCTTCAGCTTTGCCTTGAACACGGTTGCCTGTAATCCGACCATAGCGCCGCCAAGCATCTTCGGCGTGAAGTTAAGTTCGTTCGCCGCCGCCACAATGCCGACCGAGCTCAGCGGATAGGAACAAATCACAACGAGGTCGGCATTGGCTGACTGCAGCGCCCGAATAACCGGCGAGAAATCGGTGATGCCCGGCGGAAAAGTTTTGTCATAGATGACGTTGAAGCCGAAGGTCTTGGCGTTTTCGCGGGCCCCTTCGCATGCGTTACGGGCAAACTCCGCGTCCTCGGCCGCCAGCGCCACCGTCTGCGGCTTCGGCTTTTGCTGCGCGGCCACCTCGAAATAGCCCTCGGTGAACGCCTGGCTTGGCTTCGGCCCGGCGCCGATGACCGAGAAGTAGCGCGAATAGTGGAACTCCTTGTTGCCGTCGAGCGCGAACAGCCCGATGAGGAGCTTCCCCTTTTGCATCGCGACCGGAATTGCCGGGGCGACCAGGTTGGTGCCGTACGGGCCGTTGAGCAAGTCGACTTTGTCGACTTCGAGGAGCTTGGTGTAGATGCCCGGTATATTCGCCGGATTGGACTGGTCGTCGTAATTGACGAACTCTACCTTGCGGCCGAGCAGCCCTCCCTTGGCGTTGATTTCCTCCTGCCAGATTTTGGCGCCGAGCAGCGCCTGCTTGCCGTTGGGCGCGAGCGGACCGGTGAGCGCCAGCGAAAAGCCGATCTTGATCGGGTCGCTGCTCTGCGCGGACGCGGAAACGGGGGCCGCCGCCAGCGCGGCGCCGAGGAGTGCCGCGCCGAGCACGCCGGTGACGTCGCACCGTCTCGAAAAGTAGCCCATGATTTCCTCCCAAACCCCACTTTTTGTTTTCACCGGCGATCGCGAAGCGGCCGTTTTCGGACACGGCACGGCAGTGGGGCGCACAGCATGCACCGCTTCGGCATCCATGAAAAGAGCGGGGCTCGGGCTTTCGGCCCGCGCCCCGCAGCATCAATTCTCCTGCCGCGACTATTGCACTTTATCGGCCGGATAAACGACGTTGCCGGTTTTCAGATCGTCGGGAGCAACTACGGTCTGGTAGCTCATGCCGCGCCAGGTCTCGAGATTCGAGGCGTCGGTAATGTCGTGATACTGCACCTGCATGAACTGGGACTTACTCCATTCGCCATTCTTGCCGAAGCTGATATCGCCCATGATGGTCTTGAATTCATGGGTGCGCAGATAATCGGCGAGCTTGTCGTCGTTGATGCTCTTGGCGCCTTCGATCGCTTCGCCGATCAGCTGGAAGTCGGCGTAGCCCCAACCGCCGAGATAGTAACCGAGCGGGTCGACGCCGGCGGCCTTGGCGCGTTCCTGATAGATCTTGAAGAACGCCGCCGCCGGCGCCATCAGTTTTGGCGACGGCACCCAGGTCTCATAGTTGACCAGGCCATTGAGCTTTGACTTGAGCCGGTCCTTGAACACGGTCGCCTGCAATCCGACCATGGCGCCGCCCATCAACTTCGGCTTCAGCCCGAGCTCGCTCGCGGACTGCACAATGCCGACCGAGCTCAGCGGATACGAGCAAAATACCACGAGGTCGGCGTTGGCCGCTTGCACCGCGCGGACGACCGGCGAGAAGTCGGTCGTGCCCGGCGGGAAGGTTTTGTCGTAGACGATGTTGATGCCGTACGTCTTGGCGTTGTTGCGGGCGCCCTCACAGGCATTGCGCGCGAACTCGGCATCCTCGGATGCCAGCGCCACCGTCTGCGGCTTCGGATTCTGCGCGACCGCCGCCTGGAAGAAGCCCTCGGTGAAAGCTTCCCGCGGCTTCGGGCCGGTCGGCAGCATCGAGAAGTATTTCGGATAGTGGAATTCGGCATTGATATCGAGCGCGAAGAAGCCGATGAAGACCTTGCCCTTTTGCATGACGATCGGCATGGCCGGCGCGTTGAGATTGGTGCCATACGGCCCCATCACGATGTCGACTTTGTCGACATCGAGCAGCTTCGTATAGATGCCCGGCACATTCGCCGGATTGGACTGGTCGTCGTAGTTGATGAGCTCGACTTTACGGCCGAGTAGACCGCCCTTGGCGTTGATTTCCTCTTCCCAGATCTTGGCGCCGAGGAGCGCCTGCTTGCCGTTCGGCGCGAGCGGGCCGGTGAGCGCCAGGGAAAAGCCGATCTTGATCGGCTCACTCTGCGCCGAAGCGGGCGCGGGCGCAGCGGCGAGACCGGCGGCGAGAAGAATCGCACCTATTCCTCCGGCAACACCGCGTCGTGTCACGCGATAAACCATGGCATTCCTCCCAAATGGCTTTTTTCGATTCACCTACCCTGGCGGGGCGCCCGGTTTCGGGCACGCCGCGTCAGCGTCGGGGGCACAATGCCCTGCTTCCAGGTTCATGAAAAGAGAGCGAAAAGGAGCGTGGCAATCCGCCCCGGCGCACGGGCGGACGCCCACTAGTTGAAATTTAGCGGGGAAATGCCTCTTGTCGAACAGGGCCGCTTGGACTTAGCTTAGGATGATCGAGGAGGCGCGAGCTCAATCCGGGAGCGCTCCTCAGGTTTGATAAGGGAAACGACCATGGCCTGGACAACTCCGACTCTCGTCGAGATCTGCATCGGCCTCGAGATCAACGGCTATCTGCCGGCCGAGTTCTGATCCGCACGCTTCCTGTTCCGCGATCCCCGTGAATGGGGCGCCTGACCGCCATCGTCCTCGGCGCAGCGGCGGGCGGCGGCTTTCCGCAATGGAATTGCCAGTGTCCGGTCTGCCGGCTCGCCTGGTCCGGCGATCCGCGCGTGAAGCCGCGGACGCAGGCTGGCCTCGCCGTCTCGGCCGACTGCGAACACTGGATTTTGCTCAACGCTTCGCCTGACCTGCGCGCGCAGATCCTGGCTACTCCGGAATTGCATCCGCGCGGGCAATCGCGCGGCAGCCCAATCGCGGCCGTGGTCTTGACCGGCGCGGAAGTCGACCAGATCTCAGGGCTGCTGACTTTGCGCGAACGCCAGGCGTTCACCCTGTTCGCCACGACCGAAACGATCGCCGCGGTCACCGCCAGTCCGATTTTCGCCGTGCTTGCCGACGTGGTGACGCGAAAGACCGTGGAGCGTGATTTGCCATTTTCCCTGCCCGGCGGCATCGAGGCGGAGCTGTTTGCCGTTCCCGGCAAGGTCGCGCTCTATCTCGAAGGCGACGCCCCGGCGCTTGCCGCCGAGACCGGCGCCAATGTCGGCGTCGAAATCGTCTTCGGCTCCCGGCGCCTTGCCTATGTGCCGGGCGCGGCCGCGATGACGCCCGCGATGCGCGAGCGGCTCGCCCGCGCCGACGTCGTCTTCTTCGACGGTACGCTCTTTTCCGACGACGAGATGATAGTCACCGGCACCGGCGGCAAAACCGGCCGCCGCATGGGTCACATGCCGCTCGCCGGCGATGACGGGACGCTTGCCGCGCTCGCCGGCCTTGGCGACCGGCGTATCCTGACCCACATCAACAACACCAATCCGATCCTGATCCAAGGTTCCGCGGAACGGCGTAGGGTAGAAGCCGCCGGCTTCGAGGTCGCCGAAGACGGAATGGAGATCGTGCTGTGAATGCGTTGAGCGCCGAGGAACTGGAAGCCCGCCTGCGCGACATCGGCGCGCGGCGTTATCATCGGCTGCACCCGTTCCACAAGCTGCTGCATGGCGGCGCCTGCAGTAAAGGCCAGGTGCAGGCCTGGGCGCTCAACCGCTACTATTATCAGGCGATGATCCCAATCAAGGACGCCAGCCTGATCGCGCGCTGCGATGACCCGGCGACGCGCCGCGAATGGCGCAGCCGCCTGGTCGATCATGACGGCACGCGCGAGGGCGAAGGCGGCATCGCACGCTGGCTCAAGCTCACCGACGGACTCGATCTCGATCGCGACTATGTCGTTTCGCTGCGCGGGCTGTTGCCGGGAACGCGCTTTGCCGTCGACGCTTATGTGCATTTCGTCCGCGAAAAGGCCTTGCTCGAAGCCATCGCCTCCTCGCTGACCGAGCTGTTCTCGCCGGCGATCATCGGCGAGCGGATGGAAGGCATGCTCAAGAATTACGATTTCGTCACCGCGGAGACGTTCGCCTATTTTTCCCAGCGCCCGCCGCAGGCCGAGCGCGATTCGCGCTTCGCGCTGGATTACGTCAAACAGCATGCGCGTACGCCGGAGGCGCAGCAAAGCGTGCTTGCCGCGCTCGAATTCAAATGCGACGTGCTGTGGGCCATGCTGGACGCGCTCTATCACGCTTACGTCGCGCCGAAAGAGGTTCCGCCCGGCGCCTTTGTGCCGAAGGATTAAGGGATGAACGACACCGCATCGACCATCGCTCCCGAGGCGCGGCCGCATCTGCCGCGCGGCGTGCGGCTCGTGCACAACGAGGCGCAGGGCGGCTGGGTGCTGCTGGCGCCGGAGCGGGTGTTTAAGGCCGACGCCATCGCCGCCGAGGTGGTCAAACGCTGCACCGGCGAAGCGACCTTCGCCGCGATCGTCGACGATCTGGCCAAGACCTATGCGGCGCCGCGCGAGCGCATTCTCGCCGATGTGACGGCGCTGCTGCGCGGGCTCGCCGACAAGCGGCTGTTGGAATTGTGACGGCCATGGCGGGAAACGACTCCGCTTTGCACACTCCGCTCGGCCTCTTGGCCGAGTTGACCCATCGCTGTCCGCTGGGTTGCCCCTATTGCTCCAATCCGCTCGCGCTCGATCCGCGGCAGAGCGAGCTCGACGCGCCAACCTGGGCGCGCGTGTTCAACGAGGCCGCCGGCCTCGGCGTGTTGCAAGTACATCTCTCCGGCGGCGAGCCCGGCGCGCGGCGGGACCTAGTCGCCATCACTGCGGCGGCGCACGCCGCCGGCCTTTACACCAATCTCATCACCTCCGCGGTCGGCATTACCGCGGCGACGTTGCGGCAACTCGCCGATTCCGGCCTCGATCACGTGCAGATTTCCATCCAGGACAGCGACCCCGCGAGCGCCGACCGCATCGCCGGCTACGAAGGCGCGTTTGCACGCAAGCGCGCGCTCGCCGCCGAAGGCGTGAGCTTGAAAATTCCGCTGACCGTCAATGCCGTGATGCACCGCGCCAACATCGACCGCCTGGAAGATATGGTGGCACTGGCGCTCGCGCTCGGCGCCAGCCGGGTCGAGATCGCGCATGCGCAATACTACGGCTGGGCGCTGAAAAACCGCGCCGCTTTGATGCCGACCGCGGCGCAGGTCAAGCGCGCGGCCGCCGCGGTCGAGCAATTGCGGGCGCGGCATCACGGCGAGATCGTCATCGACGCCGTCATCCCCGATTATTACGCCCGGTTGCCCAAGCCCTGCGTCGGCGGTTGGGGCCGGCGCTCGCTCAACGTCACGCCGGGCGGACGGGTGCTGCCCTGCCACGCCGCGGAATCCCTTCCCGGCCTCGAATTCTGGTCGGTGCGCGAGCATTCGCTCGCCGACATTTGGGCGAATTCGCCCGCCTTCAATGCCTTCCGCGGCACCGACTGGATGCAGGAGCCTTGCCGAAGCTGCGCGCGGCGCGACATCGATTTCGGCGGCTGCCGCTGCCAGGCCTTCGCGCTGACCGGCGATGCGCGCGCGACCGATCCGGTCTGCTATCTGGCGCCTAATCACCACGAGGTCGCCGCGCTCGCCGCCGTTCAGGAGGACGCGCCCTACGCCTACCGGCGAATGTGACGCGCCTTTCCCCAGTGCGCGTTCGGCCTGTTGCGAATTTCCAACGATTTACCCTGTCTGGACCGCGCGGATTTGCGCTTTTGCCGATCCGCCGCGAGAGGATATAAACTCCCTCATTCTTGCTGCCGGGCACTGGCGCCGCCTTTAGGCCACGGGCGCGAGGAAGGGTAAGCATGACGACGCTTTCCATTAATGGAAGGTCGTACGAAGTCGACGTTGAGCCCGATACGCCATTGTTGTGGGTGCTCCGCGATACCATCGGGCTCACCGGCACCAAATACGGCTGCGGCATCGCCCAATGCGGGGCATGCACCGTGCACATCGACGGTGTCGCCACCCGCTCGTGTCAGGTGCCGGTCGGCACTCTCGGCGTCAAGGAAGTCACGACGATCGAGGCGCTGGCGCAAAACGGCCAGCTCCACCCCGTGCAAAAGGCCTGGATCGACCTCGATGTGCCACAATGCGGCTATTGTCAAAGCGGCATGTTGATGACGGTGGTGGCACTCCTGAAGCAGAATCCAAAGCCGACGGACGCCGAGATCGACGCGGCGATCACCAATATCTGCCGCTGCGGGACCTATCAGCGCATTCGCGCCGCGATCCACGCCGTGGCCAATGCCTGACAGTGGGGTTGCGATGATGCGCGCGGCGGGAGCCGGAGTCATTCTGCTCGTGATCCTCGCCGCAGCGGTTTGGCCTGCGGCCGCGCCGGCGGCTGAGCCGGTCGATCTGCTGCTGGTGCTGGCGGCCGACGTGTCGCGCAGCGTCGATACGGCAAAATTCCAGCTTCAGCGCGACGGCTATGCCGCCGCGATTTCCGATCCGCGCGTGCTTGAAGCGATCCAGTCGGGCCGCCGCGGCCGCATCGGATTGACCTTCATCGAATGGTCGGGCGCCGGCTCGCAGCGGGTGGTGATCGACTGGACCACCATCGCCGATGCCGAGGCGGCCAAGGGCTTTGGCGATCGCCTCCTGGAAGCGCCGCGTTCGTTCGCCGATCGCACCTCGATCTCGGGCGCCATCGAATTCGCCATGGGCCAGATCGCGCGCGCGCCTTACCAGGCCGCACGCCGCGTCATCGACGTATCCGGCGACGGCACCAACAATGCCGGACGCGACGTGACGGCCGCGCGCGACGAGGCCTTGGCCGAGGGCGTGACCATCAACGGCCTCGTCATCCTCAGCGAGACGCCGCTTGCTTGGAATCCCGACCACACCAATCCGCCGGGCGGACTGGAGAATTACTATCGCGAGCATGTCATCGGCGGGCCCGGCGCATTCGTCCTGGCGGCGGAAAATTTCAATTCGTTCGGCCAGGCCATCGTCAAAAAGATGATCGCCGAGGTGGCGCAGGCGCCTTTGCGACCGTCGCGGCGCGTATCGACCCGCTGAACGGACATCCTTGCGCACCAGCGGAATTTGCCTTTTGCCGACAACCCTTTGGGCGGATAGACAAGCGGCGCCGGCCACGAAAGCGACACAGATGCCCGGCATGTTTGCGGCTCACCTGCCAAACCGTATAGTCCACTGGCTTTAGCGAACCTCGGAACGCCTCCTGTGACCGCGGCTACCGGCTTGAAACGCCCTGCTCTCGCCGTTGCCGCCGTTGTCGCGGCGGTCGTGGTCACGCTCTTAGCGCTGTCCTTTCTCATTCCCGTCGGCTCGGTGCGTGACGCCGTCGTCAAGGAGATCCATGCGGTCACTGGGCTCGACCCGGTGCTCCGCGGCGAGGTCTCGGTCTCGTGGTTTCCCTCCGGCACGGTGCGCTTCCACAACGTGTATCTCGGCGACGATGGCAAGGGCGAGCCGGCCGTGATCGCCGACGAATTGACGGCGCGTCTGCGCTATTTTCCGCTGCTCGCCGGGCGCGTCGAGATTGCCGACGTGACGCTAGTGCGGCCGACCATTACCGTGACGTTCCTGCCCGGCGGCCAATCGAATTGGTCGGGCCTGATCCGGTCGTTGGCGCAGGCGCTGCAACCCGATCCCGGCCGGACAGCTTCGTTCTCGGAGATCGGCATCCACGACGGCACGGTGGTCGTACACAAGCAGTTCGACGGCAAGGATACGACCGAGCGGCTCGACGGTGTGGACTTTCAACTTGCCTGGCCATCGATCTCGCGCAGCTTCGGCGCCAACGGACATTTCGTCTGGCATGAGGAGCCGATCGAGGCGAGCCTCACGCTCGGCGATTTTCTCGCCGCCCTGAGCGGCGAACGCTCGGGCGTCAAGCTTCGGCTCTCCGGCGCGCCGGTGAAGGCCGCCTTCGACGGCGCAGTCAGCGCGCAGCCGAGCTTCCGGATCGACGGCACGCTGAGCGTGGAAGCACCCTCGCTCCGCGACGCCTTGCGCTGGACCGACACCAGCCAATTGCCGTTCGGCGGCTTCGGCCGTTTCGCGCTCCGCGCGCACAGCATCGTCAGCGGCGGCGTGATCTCGCTGTCCAGCGTCAATGTCGAACTCGACGGCAACCTGGCGGAGGGCGTGATCACGCTCTCGACCGATCATCGCACGGTGCAGGGCACGCTCGCCGCCGACGCGCTTGATCTCACGCCTTATGTCTCGGGCATTCATATCCTGGCGGCCAACGCACGCAGCTGGGATCAACTGCCGATCGCGCTCGACGGGCTCGCCGACTTCGACCTCGACCTGCGGCTCTCCGCCGCCAGCGTCAAGATCGGCGGCGCGCAATTGAGGCGAACGGCGATCGCCACCAACATGCGCAACGGCAAGCTCGACGTCACCATCGGCGAGTCGCAGGCTTTTGCCGGCATCGCAAAGGGCTCGCTTGGCCTCGCCAGTATCAAGGCTGGCGTCGCCGTGACCTCGCATCTGCAATTTGTCGATGTCGATCTCGAGAGCTGTCTCGGTCAGCTCTTCGGCATCCGCCGGCTCGCGGGCCGGGGCAATCTCGCGCTCAATGTCGACGGCTCCGGATCCTCGGTGCTAGCGGTGACCAATACGCTCAACGGCACGGCGAGCCTCATGGCCCATGACGGCGCGCTCACCGGCATCAACATCGAGCAATTGCTGCGCCGGCTCGAACGCCGGCCGCTGTCGGGCAACGGCGACTTCCGCACCGGGCGCACCCCGTTCGACCAGTTCGCGCTGGCGCTGAAGATCGACCAGGGCCAAGTCTCGGTCGATGACTTGCATCTCACCGGCCCGACCGTGCGTCTTGCGGTCAGCGGGCAGGTCTCGGTTCCCACCCGCGATCTCGACCTCAAGGGGCTGGCGACGCTGGTCTCCGGCGAGACCGCCAACGAGTTCGATCTGCCGTTCGTTGTGCAGGGCCAATGGGATGACCCGATCATGCTGCCGGACGCGCAGAGCCTGATCCGCCGCTCGGGCGCCGCGGCGCCACTGCTTGAATCGATCAAGGCCCGCAATGCCGGCTCCGCGGTGCGCTCGGTGATCGATCAGCTGTTGGCGGCTCCTGCTGCGACCACCACCGCGCCGCCGGCAGCACCGGCGCCAGCGCCGAAATAGCCCGATTGAGCTGACAAATCGCCTTGCTTTGCGTGCCACGCAACGGCGGTTGGATTATGATTCCCGTCCACGAATCAGCGCGGGCTATCGTGCCCGCGACGGGGCCCGGATGTTCAACCGCCTCATTCGCACGCTGGTCAAAGTGGTGGTCGCTTCGCTGATCGTCGGCACGATCCTCGCCCATTTTGGCATCACCTCCGACGAGCTGATGAAAGCGGCCGGCCTGTCGTCCGACCGCGTCACCGAGCTGGCGCGTAACGGCGTCGCCTGGGCGTTGCCGAACCTGATCCTTGGCGCGGTGGTGATATTGCCAATCTGGTTTCTGCTCTATTTGTTCAGGCCGCCAGGCGAAAGCCGCGATTGAGCCGTTATCGCTACCGAACCGGCATGCCGCGCGCGCCGCTGAGCTTGGCGAGCAGCGAGGCGCCAATGACGGCGACGCCGACCACGGCGACCATAATGGCGCACACCGCGTTCATCTCCGGCTTCACTCCGAGCCGCACCTGCGAATAGATGCGGATCGGCAGCGTGGTCGCGCCCGGTCCGGTGGTGAAGCTCGCGATGACCAGATCGTCGAGCGAGAGCGCGAATGCCAGCATCCAGGCGGCGGCGATCGCGGGCAGGATCAGCGGCAAGGTTACCGCGAAAAAGGTGCGCAGCGGCGACGCGCCGAGATCCATCGCGGCCTCTTCCAGGCTCATGTCGAAATCGACGAGCCGCGACTGCACGATGACGGTGACGAAGCACATCGCCATGGTGGTGTGCGCGATCGCCACCGTCCAGAAGCCGCGATCCACTGCAATGGCGACGAACAGCAAGAGCAGCGACAGGCCGGTGATCACCTCGGGCATGACCAGCGGCGCATAGATCATCGCCGCGAACAGCAGCCGGCCGCGGAAACGGCCGAAACGCACCAGCGCCAATGCCGAAAGCGTCCCCAGGATCGTCGCCGCCGTCGCCGCCGTCAGCGCCAGGCGGATGCTGATGAACACCGAATCGAGGAGCGCCTCGTCTTGAATGAGCTCAGCATACCAGCGCGTCGACCAGCCGCCCCACACCGACACCAGGCGCGAGGCGTTGAACGAATAGATCACCAGAACGGCGATCGGCAGATAGAGAAAGACGATGCCGAGCGCGATCGAGCCGAGATTGAAGGTGGAAACCCTGCGCATCGTCATTCCCGCTCCAGCGCGCGCATCGCCTGGTTCTGATAGACGACGATCGGCGTGACCAGGAGACAAACAAGCAATACGGCGACCGCCGACGCCGCCGGCCAGTCCTTATTGCCGAAAAATTCCGTCCAGATCGTCTGCCCGATCATCGGCGATTGCGAGCCGCCGAGCAGATCGGGGATGACGAATTCGCCGACGATGGGAATGAAGCACAACAGAACGCCGGCCAGCATGCCGGAGGATGACAGCGGCAAGGTCACCAGCCAGAAGATCTTCCAGCGCGGGCAGCCGAGATCAGCCGCCGCCTCAATGAGCGACTCGTCGAGCTTCTCCAGCGTCGCGTAGAGCGGCAGCACCATGAACGGCAGGTAGGAATAGACGATGCCGATATAGATAGCGGTGTCGGTCGAGAGCCACGCCGGCGGCTCTTTCACGATCGACAGAGCCATGAGCACGTCGTTGAGCAGGCCGTCGCGTTGCAGAATGTTCATCCAGGCATAGATGCGGATGAGCAGCGAGGTCCAGAACGGCAGCACCACCAGAATGATCAGCACCGCCTGGACGCGGTGCGGCGTGCGCGCGATCGCGTAAGCGATCGGATAACCGATGACGAGCAGGATGAGCGTGGAGAAAGCCGCGATCTCCACGCTCTTCACATAGGACAGGATGTAGAGGGGATCGGAGCCGATCAGCCCGTAATTGTTGAGCGAGAGCCCGGAGAAAAAAGCGACCAGGCCGTGCCAGCCGGCGGCGAGCTCGAACACTGGCGTGTAAGGTGGCTGCGCGATCGCCGTCTGCGACAGACTGATCTTGAGCACGATGAGAAACGGCACGAGGAAGAAAACCAGCAGCCACGCATAGGGAATGCGCACCACCAGCCTCTGCAACACGAAGCGTCGCTGCTGCCATTTCATATCATCACCGTGTCAGTACGATCGCCGCTTCGGCCGGCCAGCTCAGCCAAACCTGCTCGTCGACGCCGGCCACGCGCTCGGAACGGCCGCCCACATTGGCGATCACGGCCTTGACCGGCGAACCGTCGCGGATGCGCAGCTTGTAGATCGAGACGTCGCCGAGATAACCGATATCGACGACGGTGCCGGCGACGCAATTGTCGAGGCCCGGCAGCGGCGGCTCACGGCTGATGCGGACCTTCTCGGGCCGCACCGCGACCCAGACCATCGTGCCGGGCTCCGCGTCCGGTTTGACCGCCACGTGCAGGCGGCCGGCCGCCGTTCCCTCGATGCTCAAGCCGTCGTCGCCGAGACGCCCGGCGAACAGATTGACGTCGCCGATGAAGTCGGCGACCCAGCGCGAATTCGGCTGTTCGTAGATTTCGGCCGGCGGCGCGACCTGGATGAGCCGGCCGCGGTCCATCACGCCGATGCGGTTGGCAACCGTCATCGCTTCGCTCTGATCGTGGGTGACTATGATGAAGGTGAAGCCGACTTCGCGTTGCAATTCCATCAGCTCGAACTGCGTCTCGCCGCGCAGCTTCTTGTCCAGCGCCGCCAGCGGCTCGTCGAGCAGCAGCACGCGCGGGCGTTTGACCAGCGAACGCGCCAGCGCGACGCGCTGGCGCTGGCCGCCGGAAAGCTCATGCGGTTTGCGGCCGCCGAAACCTTCGAGTTTCACCAGCGCCACCATGTCGGCGATGCGCCGGTCGATCTCGCGCTTCGCCAAGCCCTCCTGCTTGAGGCCGAAAGCGATGTTGGCCTCGACATTGAGGTGCGGAAACAGCGCGTAGTTCTGGAACATCATATTGACCGGACGCCGGTACGGCGGCACGGCGGCGAGATCGACCCCATCGAGCAGGATGCGGCCGGCATTCGGCCGCTCGAAACCGGCGATCATGCGCAACAACGTGGTCTTGCCGCAGCCCGACGGACCGAGCAGCGCGAAGAATTCGCCTTCATAAATATCGAGCGACAGATGATCGACGACCGCGGTGCCACCGAAGCGCTTGGTCAGGCCCTCGATGCGCAGCAGCGGACGCAGGTTCGGATCGGTCCACGGCGCAAAATCTTGTTTCGATCCGGCGATCTGCTACGCTCCGCTGCAAGACGGAAATCTCGCGGGCATTTCTAACGCAAATCGCGATGACCGACAAATGGCGGGATTTTGACGGTTATCGCGCCATGAAGCCTTCGAGCCCCGCCTGTTCAGCCGCGGAAAAGCGCAAGCCGAGCTTGGAACGGCGCCAAAGCACGTCCTCGGCAGTCTGCGCCCATTCCTTCGTCATCAAGTAGCGCAGCTCGGGGCCGGTCAGATCGGCGCCGAAACGCGGACCGAGATCGTCGGGCCGCGTCACGCCCGCCAGTACGTTCTCCACGCGCGTGCCGTAGGCGCCGACAAGCCGTCGCGCGTGGCCCTCGTCGAGGAACGGCCAATTCCGCCGCGTACGCGCGATTAGCGCCGGCGCCCCGTCGTAGACGAAATCGCCGCCGGGCAACGGGCTGGTCGCGGTCCACGGCCGCGAGCGCGGGAAGAAATGTGCGAGCCGGGCCAGTACGTCCTCGGCCAGACGGCGAAAGGTCGTGAGCTTGCCGCCATAGACCGTGAGCAGCGGCGCCACCCCGAAACTCTTGTCGAGCATCAGCTCATAATCGCGATCGATGTCCTGGGGCATTTTCGCGCCGTCGTCGTAGAGCGCGCGCACCCCGGCAAAGGCCCACACCACGTCGGCGGCCACGATGCTGGCGCGGAAATATTCGTTGATCAAGCCGCAGAGGTAATCGATTTCTTCCGGCGAAGGCGTCGCTGCGGCGGGATCGCCGGCAAAGCTTCGGTCGGTCGTGCCGATCAGCGTGAAGTCACGCTCGAAGGGAATGGCGAACACCACGCGGCCGTCGGGCGCCTGCAGGATGTAGGCGCGGTCGTGATCGTAGAGGCGGCGCACCACGATGTGGCTGCCCTTGTCGAGCCGGAGCCGCCGCGGCAGCGCCTGCCGCAGCACCGTTTCGGCCACCGTTTCCACCCAGGCGCCGGCGGCATTGACCAGGACGCGCGCGGTCACCACCTCGCGCGCGCCGCGCGCGTTGAGGATCAAGCGCCACACGTCGCCGCGCTCGGCGCGCACGCAGCGCGTGCGCGTGCGGATCGACGCGCCGCGCTCGGCGGCATCGACGGCGTTGATCACGACCAGGCGCGCATCGTCGGCAAAACAATCGGAATATTCGTAGCCATGATGGAAGCGGCGCTTGAGCGGCTGCCCCACTTCGTCGGTGATGAGATCGAGCGCGCGCGTTCCCGGCAGAATCTGCCGCCGTCCGATCAGGTCGTAGACGAAAAGCCCGAACCGCACCGCGATCGGCGAGCGGCCCGCAACGTCGAGCGGCAGCACGAAACGCAGCGGTCGGATGAGATGCGGCGCCATGCGCAACAGCACCTCGCGCTCGTTGAGCGCCGCGCGCACGAGGCGCAGGGAGCCATGCTCCAGATAGCGCAAGCCGCCATGGATCAGCTTCGAGGACGCCGACGACGTGCCCGAGCCGAGATCGCTCTGCTCAAGAAGCACGACCTTGAGCCCGCGCCCGGCGGCATCGCGAGCGATGCCGGCGCCATTGATGCCGCCGCCGATGATGGCGAGATCGTAATCGGCCACTGATTCTCCTCTACCGGCAAGATAACGCAAATAAGATAACGCAAATCGCGGCCTTGCCTCGTCCCGCGGATCGACGATGATGTCCGCAAAGGAACGCGCGATGGACTTTCGCGATCGTCACCTGGTGATCACCGGCGGCGCGGGTGCCCTCGGCACCGCTTTAGTCGAGGCGCTCGTGCATGCTGGCGCCGTCTGTCACGTGCCGTGCATCGACGAGGCGGAAGCGCGGCGCTTTCGGCTGCGCGAGCACAAGCACGTGGTGCTCAGCGTCACCGGCAGCCTCACCGACGAGAAGACCGTTGCCGGGCTTTACGCCAGCGTCACGCCACTCTGGGCCTCGATCCACCTCGCTGGCGGTTTCGCCGCCGCGCCGTTGCGCAATACCGACACGGCGACATTGCGCCAGCAGATCGACATGAATCTCGTAAGCTGCCTCCTGTGCTGCCGCGCCGCCGTCAGCGCCATGATGCGGCAACCGGCCGGCGGCGGCAGCGGCGGCCGCATCGTCAACGTCGCCGCCCGTCCCGGCCTCGAATGGCGAAGCGGCGCCGGCATGGCCGCCTACGCCGCGAGCAAGGCGGCGGTCGCCGCGCTGACCGTCGCGCTCGCCGAGGAGGTCGCCAAGGACGACATCCTGGTTAACGCGGTGGCGCCCTCGATCATGGACACGCCGGCCAATCGCAGCGCCATGCCGAAGGCCGACTACAGCCTGTGGCCCAAGGTCGAGGAAGTGGCGGCGACCATCCTGTTCCTCGCCTCGCCGGAAAACCGCGTCACCCGCGGCGCCATCGTGCCGGTTTACGGGAAGTCGTAACTCTCACACGCGTCATCACCGGGCTTGACCCGGTGATCCATCTTCAAACGAGACGAAAAATGGATTGCCGGGTCTTAGCCCGGCAATGACGATTTCCGTTAATACCCCGGCCAAAGGCCCGGCGTCGCCAGTTCAAGCAAATGGCCGTCGGGATCGCGGAAATAAATGCTCTCGCCGCCGCGCGGCCATTTGGTGCGGCCCTCGATGGCGACGTCGGCTTCGGCCAGCCGCGCTTCCCATGCCGCAAGCTCATCGGCGGCAATCGAGAAGGCGATGTGCACCGGCCCATGTCCGTCATGCGGCGGAATCGTGCCGCCGGGAACCGCAACGATCTCGAAGGAGCGGCCGCGTAAGAACAACAGCAGCACGCCGCGGCCTCCGACGTCATACGCGCACAGCCGCTGATCGCGATAGATGCTGTTGAGGCCCAGCAGCTGTTCGTAGAACGGGCAGGCGCGCTCGAACTCTTCGACATAGAGGGAGGTTTCTAGGACGCCGAGCAGGTTGGGCATGTTGAATTATCCAATTCGTCATGGCCGGGCTCGTCCCGGCCATCCACGTCTTCAACTCTGGCCTCAAGACGTGGATGCCCGCAACAAGTGCGGGCATGAGGGACTACCCCGAAATCGGCACGATTTCGCGCGTCGGCGCGCGCACCAGGCGGCTCACGGCGCCGGCGGCGACCACCGCGTGTTGCTGCGCATAGGCCTCGTGATTCTGCTCGATGTAATCGAGGTCGTAGAGGTAATTCACCATGAGGCCGCAGGACTGCGCCAGCGCGCGCTCGGATGCGTCGCCAAGCCAGTCGAGCTGCTCGAGGCGCGCGCCGTTGCCGAGATGGAAGCGGGCGACCGCATCGAGCGGTTGGCCGCGACCGTTGCGTGTGCGCAGGAAATACCAGGCGGCGGCGCGCAGCACCGGCTCGCGCAAAGCCGCTGCCAGCGCCGGATCGCGCCACCAATCCGGGCGGTCGAGTGCGGCCAGCGTCTCGCGATCCTCGTCGTCAAGCGCGAGCGAAGCCGCGTTGGCGCGTTCGCGCTTGAGCCATTCGGCAAAATTCGGCGCCGGCGACAGCGTGACGAAGCTCGAAATACGCGGCATCTCACGCGAGACTTCCTCCACCACCTGCTTGATGAGGAAATGCCCAAAGCTGACGCCGGCGAGCCCGCGCTGGCAGCTGGTGATCGAATAGAACACCGCCGTGCCCGCCCGCGCCGGATCGACGACTTCGCGCTTGTCGGCGAGGATCGGCGCGATGGCGCCTGGTATATCGCGGGTCAGCGCCACTTCGACGAAGATCAGCGGCTCGTCGACCAGCGCCGGATGGAAAAAGGCGTAGCAGCGGCGATCGGGCAGGTCGATCCGCCGCCTCAAATCTTCCCAATCGTGAATCTCGTGCACGGCCTCGTAGCGGATGATCTTTTCCAGGATCAAGGCCGGCGTCGACCAGTCGATGCGGCGCAGCACCAGGAATCCGCGATTGAACCAGGAGGAGAACAAATGCACGAAGTCGCCGTCGACGACGGCAAGATCGTCGCGATGGTCCATGGCGTCGAGCAGCTGCTCGCGCATGCGCACCAGCGCGGCGGTGCCGCCAGGGGCGAGGTTGAGCCGGCGGAAAAGCTCGAGCCGGCGCGGTTCGCTGGCGCGATTGAGCTCGGCGGCGGCGTCGGCCGACGGCGATTGCCGCCAGGCGGCGATCGCGGCATCGATGCGGGCCGGATCGTGGCCGAACGTTCGCGCCAGCGCCTCGAAGAAGGCGATGCGCGGACCGATGGTCAGCCCCGCATAATCGCCGAGGATCTCGTTGGCGAGCGCGACGCCGGAGGCCTCGCCGCGGCCGGACAGCAATTCTTCGCACAACTCAATTAGGTTGGCCGAGCGGCCGCGCGCCGGCTCCCGTCGTTCACGCAGGAAGGCGCGGCTGCGGTCGGCGATGCTCTGCAGCATGTCGCTGAAGAACGACGTATTCACCGCGACCATGCGGGCAAAACCCCCTCTAAAGCCGGCTCAAAACAACTAATGATCGCAATGAAAGATGACAAGCCGGACAATCGCATGGCCCATGGACAAATCCGGCCCGCTTTGTCAGTTAACGGCCGGCGCGGCGAGGCCGTCGCCCAAGCGTTGAGGAGCCGTTGATGCCGGGTCCACTGGCCGGTCTGCGCGTGCTGGAACTTGCCCGCATTCTCGCGGGCCCATGGGCCGGGCAAATTCTCGCCGATCTCGGCGCCGACGTGATCAAGGTCGAGCGCAAGGGCGCGGGCGACGACACGCGCGGCTGGGGTCCGCCCTTCGTCGCCGCCGCCGACGGCGACGGCCATCTCGGCGCCGCGTATTTCCACGGCACCAACCGCGGCAAACGCTCGATCGAGCTCGACTTCGAAAGCGAAGAAGGCCGGCGCATCGTGCGCAAACTTGCCGCCCGTTCCGACGTCCTGATCGAGAATTTCAAGGTCGGCGGGCTCGCCAAATTCGGCCTCGATTACGCGAGCCTGGCGCCGGAAAATCCGCGGCTGATTTATTGCTCGGTGACCGGCTTCGGCCAGGACGGGCCCTACGCGCCGCGCGCCGGCTACGATCTCATGGCGCAGGGCATGGGCGGCATCATGGATCTCACCGGCACTGCGGGCGGCGAGCCGCTGCGCGTCGGCGTGCCGGTGTCCGACCTCTTCACCGGCGTATATTCGGCGGTCGGCATCCTCGCGGCGCTTGCTCGGCGCGAGAAAACCGGCCGCGGCGGCTATGTCGATACCGCGCTGGTCGATTCCACCGTCGGCATGCTCGCCAACCAGGCGCTCAATTATTTCGTCTCCGGCAAAGTCCCGCACCGCATGGGCAATGCGCATCCGAACATCACCCCCTATCAGGTCTTTCCCGTCGCCGACGGCCACATCATCATCGCCAGCGGCAATGACGGCCAGTTTGCCAAATTGTGCGCCGTGCTCGGCGAGCCGGCGCTCTCGAAGAACCCGGACTATATCGACAACAAGGCGCGGCTCGCGCACCGCGCGGTTGTGATCGAGCGCCTCTGCGCGCTCACCGCGCGCCTGCCGCGCGCCGAGCTGCTCGACAAGCTCGAAGCCGCCGGCGTGCCCGCCGGCCCGATCAACGATCTGGCGCAGGTCTTTGCCGATCCGCAGGTCGTGCACCGCCGCATGAAAGTCGAGCCGCCGAGCGAAGCTGCCAAAGGCGGAAAAATTCCCGGCGTGCGCACGCCGATCGTGCTCGACGGCGCGCCGATGGCGGCCGATCGCCCCTCCCCGCGGCTCGGCGAACACACTGCCGAAATCCTGCGCGAGATCGGGGAAGGGTAAACGACACCGTTCTCGCGGCGCGATTGCGTCCGGTCCATAGCCGGGATTTCGCGTATTCTTGCAGCCGGCGTCTCTCGAGGAAGCGATGAAACTCATCTGCGGCGGACAAACCGGCGTCGATCGCGCGGTACTCGACGTGGCGATCGATAACGGCGTCGATTATGGCGGCTGGTGTCCCAAGGGCGGCTGGGCCGAGGATTTTCCGGCACCGCCTGGACTGCTGACAAAATACCCGCAGCTCAAAGAGACGCCGCTCGCCGATCCGGCGCAACGGACCGAGTGGAATGTGCGCGATGCCGACGCCTGCATGATTCTCATCGACGCCGGCGGAATGGACGTCTCGGCGGGCACGATGCGCGCGCGCGAGCTGGCGCACTCTTATCGTAAGCCGCTCCTGGTCGCGATCCTGGGAGAGCCGGATGCGCTCAAACAGGCGCCGTTGTGGCTGCGCGTCCAACAGGCGCGGCATGGCGGCGATCTGAAACTCGCCGTCGGCGGCCCGCGCGAAAGCGAAGCGCCGGGGATTTATCAGCGGGCGGCGGCATTCCTTGCGGCGCTGATCGGATGATCCGGCTGCGTCGCTCCGCGCATCGTTAGCAAAAGCATCAACTTGCGCCGAATTTATTTTGTTCGCGTAGATCGCAGCCCTTTAGCCTCGACGCGATGCATCGCAACCACCGGATCATACCGGGAGATCAAGCCATGTTGAAACGAAAGGCCGCATACGGCGCGCTCGCAGCCGCGGCGATCGTGCTTGCCGCCTCGCAAATCGCCGATGCCTGCACCCGCGTGCTGTGGAACACCAACAAGCTCGCGGTCCTGGTCGGGCGGACGATGGACTGGCCGGAATCCACCGATCCGATCCTCACAATGTTTCCGCGCGGCATGAGCCGCGATGGCGGCCGTGCCAGCGCGGCGGTGGCGGTTGCGCAAAATCCCGCGAAGTGGACGTCCAAATACGCCAGCATGGTGACCACGATCTACGGCATCGGCACCGCCGACGGATTCAACGAGCGCGGCCTCGGCGCGCACATGCTCTATCTGAGCACCACCGATTTCGGCGCCCGCGATGCGGCCAAGCCCGGCGTGCAGGCCGGATTGTGGGCGCAATACGCCCTCGACAACGCCGCGACCGTGAACGAGGCGCTCGACATGCTCGACAAGATTCAGGTGGTGATGGTCGCGGCGCGCGGCCACGATGCGAACGTGCATCTGGCGCTGGAGGATGCCGGCGGCGACTCCGCGATCATCGAATATATCGACGGCAAGCCGGTCGTCCATCATGGCCGCCAATTCACCATCATGACCAACGATCCGGCCTACGACCAGCAGCGCGCGCTCCTGAAGAAGCTCGATTTCTCCCATCCCTCAAGTGACATGCCGCTGCCCGGCAACGTCAATCCACGAGACCGCTTTGCCCGCGCCGACTATTACATGACGCTCTTGCCGCAGCCCAAGGACGAGCGCGAAGCCGTCGCCGGCGCGTTTGCCATCGCCCGCAATGTCTCGGTTCCGTTCGGCGCGCCGTACGCGAAATTCGGAATCTACAACACTGAATACCGCACGGTGATGAACCTCACCGACAAGCGCTATTATTTCGAGCTCAGCACGACGCCGAACGTCATCTGGGCCAATCTCCTGGAGATGAATCTCGTCGCCGGTTCGCCGACGATGATCTTGAACCCCAATTCCATCTCGCTGTCGGGCGACGTCACCGACCAGTTCAAGGCGGCGAAGGCGGCGTTCTGAAATTTCACGTCGGCGAAGCTCGTTGCCCGACAAAACCGCGAATCAGCCAACACGCGACGGCCGCCGGCCAGAATCTGAGCGGCATGTTCCAGACCCCGGGCGGCGCGGATTCAAACTCCTACACCACCACGTCATCGTTTACCGGCGCCGGGCCGCGTGTGGGAGTAAAAGGTCAGTACGGCATCGGCGGCTTCCAGTTCATCGGCGAAGCCGCCGGCGCGGCCTTGATCGGCACCGCGCAGAGCCGCATCAACTTTTTGACCACCGATCCGCCAATGGCGCCCAACAACCAATCGCTGACTTCGCCCAATGCGACGCAGGTGGTTCCCAGCATCGACGCCAGATTGGCCACCGCCTACACGTTCCCGCCCGGCTACTACGGGGTGTTCAAGATCGAGGTGGGTTGGCAGGCGGCGGTCTATTTCACTGCGGTCAGTCAGTACGCGCTGACCTCGGTGCCGACGACTCTCATTCTTCCGCCGACTAGTATCTATCTGGCCACGGCGCAGCACCTGCAAAGCAATTTCACCGACCAAGGCCCGTATTTGACCGGCAGCTGGGCTTTCTAGCCGTAAGTCTCGTCATTCCGGATTACCGGAATGACGTGGAAGAATATCCACCGCGGCCTTGCGCGGTCTTCGTCCGCGCCTCATTTGGCGTTAAGGTCGCCCAGCGACTCGAAGCCCGGTAACGCCGCAAACCACCGATGCGCCAATACCTCGATTTGATGGAACGCGTGCTCAGCGAGGGCACGGAAAAGCGCGACCGCACCGGCGTCGGCACCCGCTCGATCTTCGGGCACCAGATGCGTCTCGACCTTGCCGGCGGCTTTCCGCTGGTCACCACCAAGAAGCTGCACGTCAAATCCATCATCTACGAGCTGCTGTGGTTTTTGCGCGGCGACACCAACATCAAATATCTCAACGAGCACGGGGTGCGGATCTGGGACGAATGGGCCGACGAGAACGGCGATCTCGGCCCGGTCTACGGCCGCCAGTGGCGCTCATGGCCGACGCCCGACGGCGGCAGCATCGACCAGATGGCCAACGTGGTCTCCGAAATCCGCCGCAGCCCGGCTTCGCGCCGGCTGATCGTCACCGCGTGGAATCCGGCGGAAAACGATCGCATGGCGCTGTCGCCGTGCCACTGCCTGTTCCAGTTCAACGTCGCCGACGGCAAGCTGTCGTGTCAGCTCTATCAGCGCTCGGCCGACGTGTTTCTCGGCGTGCCGTTCAACATCGCCTCCTACGCGCTGCTCACGCTCATGGTCGCGCAAGTGACCGGGCTGAAACCAGGCGCCTTCATCCACAGCTTCGGCGACGCCCACCTCTACCTCAATCATCTCGAGCAGGCGCGCCTGCAGCTCGGCCGCAGCCCGCGCCCGCTGCCGACGTTGCGGCTCAATCCGGCGGTGAAGGATCTGTTCGCCTTCCGCTACGAGGATTTTTCGCTGCAAGGCTACGAGCCGCACCCGCACATCAAGGCCGCCGTGGCGGTGTAGGGATGCACATCGTCCTCGTCGCCGCCATTACCGAGAACGGCGTGATCGGCCGCGGCAATACCCTGCCGTGGCGGCTCAAGTCGGACATGGCGCATTTCCGCGCGGCGACCATGGGCAAGCCGGTGATCATGGGGCGCAAGACCTATCTGTCGATCGGCAAGCCGCTCCCCGGCCGCACCACCATCGTGGTAAGCCGCGATCCGGCTTTCGCCGCGCCGGGCGTCGTCGTGGCGCCGGATTTCGCCGCCGCGATCGCGGCCGCGCGCGGCGACGCGCTGCGCCGCGCGGCCGACGCCATCATCGTTGCCGGCGGCGCCGAAATTTACGCCCAGGCCTTGCCGCTGGCGTCGCGTCTGGACGTCACCCGCGTCCACAAAAGCGTCGACGGCGATACGCGCTTTCCCGCCATCGATGCCGAAGTTTGGCGCGAAATCGCCCGCGACGAGCATGAAGCGGCGGCCGGCGACGACGCCGCTTTCGCCTTCGTCATCTACCAGCGCGCCGGATAGGGGTCGCGCGGCGGCAAAACGCTCCTTACATAAGCGCAGCGTTGGACCGCGAGGGGCCCGACAAGGCGCGGCATAACTGCGCGTTGTAAGGGGCGGAACGCTCCCCTATAACCCCCCAAAACCAAAGCCGCCGGGACCTGGGCGGCGCCAGGAGAGTTTGATGCCGTGGAGCAATCAATCCGGCGGCGGGCCTTGGGGCTCGGGCTCGCGGGGCCCGTGGAGCTCCGGGCCGCAACCTTCGGGCGGCGGATCGCGCCCGCCCGATCTCGAGGAGCTTCTACGGCGCAGCCAGGACCGTCTGCGGGGGCTCCTTCCCGGCAACCTCGGCAGCCGCGGCATCGCGCTGATCGCGCTGGCCGTCATCGTGCTCTGGGGCCTGTCCGGCTTCTTCCGCGTCGAGCCGGATGAACTCGGCGTGGTGCTGCGCTTCGGCAAATTCGTCCGCGAAGTGCAGCCGGGACTGAACTATCATCTGCCCTATCCGATCGAGACCGCGCTCACGCCGCCGGCCTTGCGCATCAACAAGATCGACATCGGCATGCGGCCGGTGGAAGACATCCGCCGCGGCACGTCGGTGCGCGAGGTGCCCGAGGAAAGCCTGATGCTGACCGGCGACGAGAACATCATTGATGTCGATTTCTCGGTATTCTGGAAAGTCAGGCCGAGCACCGTCGGCGACTATCTGTTCAACATCCAGAATCCGGAAGGAACGGTCAAAGCGGTGGCCGAAGCCGCCATGCGCGAGGTCGTCGGCCACTCGACCCTGCAGCCGATCCTCACCGGCGCGCGCCAAACCACCGAAACGGCGGTGCAGAACCTGATGCAGAAAACGCTCGACACTTACGGCGCCGGCATCGTGGTGCAACAGGTGCAGCTGCAAAAAGTCGACCCGCCCGCGCAGGTGATCGACTCCTTCCGCGACGTGCAGGCGGCGCGCTCGGATCTCGAGCGGGCGCAGAACGAGGCGCAGACCTACGCCAACCGGATTGTACCGGAAGCGCGCGGCCGGGCCGCCAAGATCACCCAGGACGCCGAAGCCTATCGCGAGCAGACCGTCGCCGAGGCCAAGGGCCAGACCTCGCGCTTCCTGCAAGTTTACGAGCAATACAAGAAGGCGCCCGAGGTGACCCGCGAGCGCATGTATCTGGAGACCATGGAGCGCGTGCTCGGCGGCAGCGACAAGACGATCATCGATACCGGCCCGCAGGCCGGGCCGGGCGTTGTGCCCTATCTGCCGCTCACCGAGCTTCCGCGCTCGCGCCAGGCACCGGCTTCGGGCCCGTCGTCAGGAGGCAACCCATGAAGCTCAGCCTCGCCGGCGGCGTAACCGCCGTTGTTCTGCTCATCGCCGCCATCGTCAGCTACAGCACGTTCTTCACCGTGAACCAGACCCATCAGGCGCTGGTGGTGCGGCTCGGCCAGCCGGTGCGCGTCATCACCGAACCCGGCCTCAATGTGAAAGTGCCGTTCATCGACAGTGTCATCTATGTCGACAAGCGTATCCTCGACCTCGAATCGCCGGCCCAGGAGGTGATCGCCTCCGACCAAAAGCGGCTGGTGGTCGATGCCTTCGCGCGTTACCGCATCACCGACCCGCTCAAATTCTACCAAACCGTCGGCGAAGCCGGCGCCAGTTCGCAACTGGCGATCCTGCTCAACTCGGCGCTGCGCAGCGTGCTCGGCGGCGCCACTCTCGTCGACGTGGTGCGCGACATGCGCGAGCAGCTGATGGCGCAGGTGCGCGGGCAGCTCGATCACGAGGCGGCGCAATTCGGCATCAAGGTGGTCGACGTGCGTATCCGCCGCGCCGACTTGCCAGAGCAGAACAGCCAGGCCGTTTACCAGCGCATGCAGACCGAGCGGCAGCGCGAGGCCGCCGAATTCCGCGCCCAAGGCAGCCAGAAGAGCCAGGAAATCCGCGCCAAGGCCGACCGCGACGTGACCGTGCTGCTGGCGGACGCGACCAACCAGTCCGAGCAGATCCGCGGTCAGGGCGACAGCGAGCGGAACCGCATCTTCGCCGACGCCTATAACCGCGATACCGGCTTCTTCGCTTTCTACCGCTCCATGCAGGCCTACGAAAAGAGCATGCAGCACGGCGATACGCGCCTGGTCCTCAAACCGGATTCCGATTTCTTTCGTTTCTTCTCCGATCCGTCGGGCCAGATGCAGCCGGAAACGCCGGCCACTCCCCAAACTTCCACGGCACCGAAGCCGCCGGGATCGAAATAAAGGTGCATGACCGATTTGCTCGCCGCGATCGGCCTGTTCTTTGCGATCGAGGGATTGCTGTTGGCGGCGTTTCCGCTCGCCACAAAGCACGCGATGGCCGTGGTGCTCGACATGCCCGACGGCCGCATACGGATCACCGGCATCGTTTCGGCGTTGATCGGCCTGGCCGTCGTTTGGCTGGTGCGCCACTGAGCCGGGCACGGTCCGGAGTCGCTTTTCCGCCCCAATCCGGTTCCTAATTGCCACCGCGCCTTTTTTATGGCCTTGCGTCCCGGGCGGGACGAGGCCACTTTCCCGTCAAATGAGCCCCGCAGGAGCACGGACGTCCATGTCTTGCTTAGGTATGTCTCGCCATCTCTCCGGCTTGCTGCGGCACGGCCCGGCCATCGCCGCGCTGGCGGCGGCGATCGTGGTGCTGCCGGCCTTTAACGCCGCGGCGCGGGGACCGGAGAACGTCGCCGACGTCGCCGAACAGGTGATCGACGCGGTGGTCAACATTTCGACATCGCAGAAAGTGGACGCCCGCCTCGGCAACATGCCCGATCTGCCGCCGGGTTCGCCGATGGAGGAGTTTTTCGACGAATTCTTCAAGAACCGGCGCGGCCAAGGCGGCCAAGGGGGACAGGGCGGACCAGGCGATCAGGATCGCGCGCCGCGCCGCATCAACTCGCTCGGCTCAGGCTTTATCATCGATCCGTCCGGCCTCGTGGTCACCAACAATCACGTCATCGCGGACGCCGACGAGATCAACGTCATCCTCAACGACGGCACCAAGCTGCCGGCCGAACTGGTCGGCAGGGATTCAAAGAGCGATCTGGCGCTGCTGCGCGTGCATTACGACAAGCCGCTGAAAGCGGTGAAGTTCGGCGATTCGGACAAGCTGCGGCTCGGCGAGTGGGTCATCGCCATCGGCAATCCGTTCAGCCTCGGCGGCACGGTGACGGCCGGCATCGTCTCGGCGCGCAACCGCGACATTAATTCGGGACCCTACGACAATTACATTCAGACCGACGCCGCCATCAATCGCGGCAATTCCGGCGGCCCGTTGTTCAACCTCAACGGCGAAGTCGTCGGCGTCAACACCGCGATCATTTCGCCCTCCGGCGGCTCGATCGGCATCGGATTTGCGGTGCCGTCGAATTCGGCGGTCGCCGTCATCGACCAATTGCGCCAATACGGCGAAACGCGGCGCGGCTGGCTCGGCGTGCGCATCCAGCAGGTCACCGACGATATCGCCGAAAGCCTGAGCATCAAGCCGGCGCGCGGCGCGCTCGTTGCCGGCATCGACGACCGCGGGCCGGCGAAGCCCGCCGGCATCGAGCCGGGCGACGTGGTCGTCAAATTCGACGGTCACGACGTCAAGGAGATGCACGACTTGCCGCGAATCGTCGCCGATACGCCGGTCGGCAAGGAGGTCGAGGTCGTCGTCATCCGCAAGGGCAAGGAAGAGACCCACACGGTCAAGATCGGCCGGCTCGAAGACGGAGAAAAACTGGCGGCGGCGAATACCACCGGCAAGGATGCCGCGCCGACGCAGAAATCCGTGGTGCAGAAAACGCTGGGGCTCGAGCTTTCCAGCCTGTCCGACGATCTGCGGAAAAAATTCAAGGTCCGCGACAACGTTAAGGGCGTGCTGGTGACCGGCGTTGACGCGAGCGTGGCATCGGCGGCGGCCGACAAGCGGCTGTCGGCCGGCGACGTCATCGTCGAGGTGCAATACCAGGCCGTGGGCAATCCGGCCGATCTGCAGACCCGGATCGACCAGCTCAAGGCCCAGGGCAAGAAAGTGGCGGTGCTGCTGGTCTCCAACGCCGACGGCGAAACGCGGTTCGTGGCGCTCAGCCTGCAGTAATGAGCGATTAGCGAATGGCGAGTGGGGCGGCTAAATCCTTTTCGCTATTCGCTATTTCGCCATTCCCCATTCGCTTTCGCCCCTCTTCTTTCGTCAACCTTTTGCGCCTATATTCGTTCTGCCGGCGCAAGCCGGCTATGGCGATAAACGGACGTCGTAATAAACCTTTCGGACCCGGGGGCAGTACCCGGCGACTCCACCAATTCGAGGAGTCGGTCATCAAAGTGACAGTAATCAGAGATGCTTCTGATTACCGATTACTGATCACCGACTCCCGTCGCGGGGTCGAAATAGGATCGACGAGGGCGTAAAGGGCGTACTTTTGCTCGGCATGGTTCCGCCGTTATCGGGCCAAATCATAGTTGCAAACGACAACTATGCTCCGGTTGCTCTGGCCGCGTAAGCGGCTCGAAAGACCGATCTGAAGCCCTGGCGTCTTAGCAGCGCCAGGCGGGGTTCGGAGGCACCTGGCAACAGAAGCCTCCACTTTATTTTCCAGAGGACAGCAGACGGAGGACGGAGGACAGATCGATCCTGGACCTCTATGATTCATTGCTTATCTGTCGTCCGTCATCCGTTGTCTGTCATCCGCCATGGCCACTGACCACATTCGCTATGACATTCTCGCGCAGGCGGCGTTGCGCGGCGTTGTGCGCACCGTGCTGGCGGACGCGGCGAAGAAAGGCCTGCCGGGCGAGCATCATTTCAAGATCACCTTCAACACCACGGCGCCCGGCGTACGGCTTTCCGAGCGGATGCGCGGTCGCTATCCGCAGGAAATGACCATCGTGCTTCAGCACCAATTCTGGGACCTGGCCGTGACCGAACAGGCTTTCGATGTCGGCCTGTCGTTCGGCGGCGTCGCCGAGCGGATCGTGGTGCCGTTCGAGGCAGTGACCGCCTTCTTCGATCCGGCGGTGCAATTCGGTTTCCAGTTCGAGACCATCGGCGGCGACGCTACCGCCAGCGGCGCGCCGATGCCGGAACAATCAGCGACCGCGGCGACCCCATCCGGGGCCGAGAAAACCGCCGGAGCCTTGCCGGCGCCGCCCGCCGCCGCTCCGCCGCCGTCCGATGGCGGCGGCGAGGTCGTGCGGCTCGACCGGTTCCGTAAGAAGTGAAGACCCGAAGCGAAACCGATTCGTTCGGCCCCATCGATGTGGCGGCCGATCGCTATTGGGGCGCGCAGACCGAGCGCTCGCGCAAGAACTTCCGTATCGGCGAGGAGCGCATGCCGCTGCCGCTCATTCGCGCGCTGGCCATCGTCAAGCGCGCGGCGGCGGAAGCCAATCGCGAACTCGGATCGCTCGACGCGCGCCGCGCCAACGCCATCATTGCGGCCGCCGAGGAGATCATCGCCGGCAAGCTCGACGATCATTTTCCGCTGCTCGTGTGGCAAACCGGATCCGGCACGCAGACCAACATGAATCTCAACGAGGTGATCGCCAACCGCGCCAATGAGCGCCTCGGCGGCCCGCTCGGGTCGAAGTCGCCGGTCCACCCGAACGATCACGTCAACATGAGCCAATCGTCGAACGACTCTTTCCCGACCGCCATGCACATCGCGGCGGCGCAGGAGATCGCTGGACGGCTCATTCCGGCGCTGACGCATTTGCAGCAGGCGCTCGACGCCAAAACCAAGGAGTTTGCCTCCATCGTCAAGATCGGCCGCACCCATACCCAGGACGCAACCCCGCTCACGCTCGGCCAGGAATTTTCCGGCTATGCGGCGCAGGTGAAATCCGGCATCGCGCGGCTACGCGCGGGCATGAAGGAGCTTTACCCCTTGGCGCAAGGCGGCACGGCGGTCGGCACCGGGCTCAATAGCAGGCGTCCGTTCGCGAAATTGCTCGCGAAAAAGGTCGCCGCCATGACCGGGCTGCCTTTCGTCAGCGCGCCGAACAAATTCGAAGCGCTCGCCTCGCACGGCGCGCTGGTGTTCGCGCACGGTGCACTCAACGCGCTTGCCGCCGATCTGTTCAAGATCGCCAACGACATTCGCTTCCTCGGCTCCGGCCCGCGCTCTGGCTTCGGCGAGTTGATCTTGCCGGCGAACGAGCCGGGTTCCTCGATTATGCCGGGCAAGGTCAATCCGACTCAATGTGAAGCGATGACCATGGTCTGCTGCCGCGTGTTCGGCAACGACACCACCGTCACGGTGGCGGCAAGCCAGGGGCATTTTGAGCTGAACGTCTATAAGCCGGTCATCGCCTATGCGGTGCTGCAGTCGATCCGGCTGCTCGCCGACGCAACCGTCTCCTTCACCGATCTTTGCGTCGCCGATATCCGCGCCAACGAACCGCGCATCCGCGACTTGATGGAACGCTCGCTCATGCTGGTGACGGCGCTGACGCCGCGGATCGGCTACGATAAGGCGGCGCAAATCGCCAAGGCCGCGCTCGCCCACGGCAGCACTTTGCGCGAGGAAGCGATCAAGCTTGGATTTATTTCCGGTAAGGACTTCGACCGCCTGGTGCGGCCGGCGCGCATGACGAGGCCAGAACCGTGAGCGTGGCGATGTGCCCCGGCGTCAGCCCAGTGGGCAGGCGTGACCTTGGGCATATCGCAGTGAAGTACCCATGCACGGAGCGCAATAACGCATTCGTGTCATTGATGACAGTAGGCCTGTACCGATCTGAGACGTTTAATATTGAGGGCGTGAGTAGCGTTCGCGATCCGCGCGCTGCAGTTATACTGAGGGTCCTTCTCTGGCTACCGTCGAATTGTCGATGTATTGAGCAAACTTGGCTGCTCTTCTTCTTTTACATTATTTGAATAAATTACGGACAGGCCATGGGTATTTCTTTCACTCAAGCAACCGTGTCTTGCCCGACGCAGCCGGTATAGCCACACTTCCACACGGCAACTTTGGAACATGACCCCTTCCGCTGTCGGTTGCCCGTGATCCAGCGTCACCGTGTCGGCGTAATTATTCCAGACTACCACCCATCTGGTTACCGCCGAGCTTTGCATGGGCACCCTCGTCAACCTCCGTACCGCGCGCAAGCGGGCTAAACGGCGCCAAGCCGAGCAAGAGGCGGCCGCGAGCCGCCTCGAGCACGGGCGCCCGAAGGCCGAACGAGCCTTGGCGCAGTCCCGGAATGACAAAGCCCGCAAAGGTCTCGACCAGCACCGGATCGAAACGGGAGACGGGCAATGAAATCGCCGGTCGTCAAGCGCTCCATCGTCATCGCCGGTCACAAGACGAGCGTTAGTCTCGAGGACGCATTCTGGAGAGGACTGAAGGACATCGCCACGAGCCGGCGGGTGACCCTCTCCGACCTCGTCGGCGCAATCGACTCCGAACGCCAGCACGGCAATCTGTCGTCGGCGATTCGGCTGTTCGTACTCAGTCATTTTCAGACGCGGATGAACGGCAAGGGCGAAACCGCCCAACCGCCGCGCGAGACTATGCTGGTGCCGCCGATGGCCGACTCAATTCTGCGAGCGGAACAATAAATCAAGCGGCGGGCGCGCCGCGGGTTGCGGCGCCTGCGCCGTCCCTACGGTCGCAGCCGGCTTATCGGCGTCGAGCGTCGCGTGCGGCGCGCTCGGCTTGGTGAAGGCCGGCGCCTCTGGATGCAGGCGCTCGGATCCGCGGGCACCGGACGGCGACGACGGAGCACTTGCCTGTGTCGTCACCTCCAGCGCCGCGCTTGGCGGGATGAAGCGAACTAAAGGCGGCGCCGGGCGAATCGCGGCGCTTAAAACGTCCGCCCGCCGATTGGCTTGGATCGATTCGAGCCGCCTGGTCTGCTGTTCGGTCGCGCGCAAAGTCAGCCAGCCCACCAGAGCCGACACGTCGAGCCGCCTTTCGGGCGCGGCGAGCGGACCCCTCACGCTGATCGTGAGCTCTGGCCGCATGCGGATCAAGGCGTTCGCCGCCGGCGGCTGCGACAGGATCATGCGGGCGTCGATTGCCGATTTGTTGAGATCGAGGACTCCGTCGAGCGCGAGCTCGGCGCCGCCTTGCCCTTGCAGGGTCGCATTGGCGAGACGAACTTGCCCGGCGGCGATGGTTACTTCCGCGGCACCCTGCGCCACCGCAAGGCGGCCATTCGTCATGGCGGCGGTCACCACCGGAATAATTTTCGCGGCCTCGGTCGAGCCGCTCTGATCGGCGGCACGGATGGCGGCGTCGAACGCCGCCGGATCGATACCGGCGAATTGTCCTTTGGTCAGCGAGATCGTGCCGCTGCCGCGTAGCGAGCCGACAACGCCGTCGGGGCTGAGCCCGGCGCTGTCGCCTTGCAGCTTCACCGTGAGCTGCCCATCGACGGTATTTTTCTCGGCGGCGATGAGGGTCGCGGCATTTGCCCCGGCAAGCTCGACGTGCCCCTGCCCGGTGAATTTACCGGAATCGCGGCGGAAGCTGAGCTCGCCGCTGAGACGTCCGCCGGCCAAGCTTCCGTCGATGTCGCGCAAAGCGATCTCCGGCGGCTGAAAATGCACGACGCCCTTAAGATCGCGCGCGGTCAAGGCCGGCGTCAAAGCGGCGCGGCCGACGTTGAAAGTCACTTCGCCGTTCAAGCCGGCAAATGCGCCGGCGCCGACCGGCAACGACGACCAGGCCCCGCCGGTACCGGGCGCCGCGCTCGGCAGCCCGAGCAACAGCGACAGCAGCGAAGCGGCATCCGCGCCATTGACCGTAATGTCGCCGTTGATCGCAACCGGATTCGCCACTTTGAGGTCGAGCCGGCCCCGCAACGACGATTGGCCGACGGTCATCGCCAGATCCGTCACCGACAGATCGGCGCCCGCTATGCCGATGATCGCGGTTGCCAAAATGGCCGGCCCCGAGCCAGGCTGTCCGGTCATCGTCCGGCGCAAGGGCCGCAAGTCGGCCGCCGTGGCTTTGAGTTGCAGATTGCCGCTCGGCGCCTGCTCACCGCGCAGATGCAGAATACCGTCGGCAGCCGCGGAAAATCCGCCGGCGGCAGCCAGCCCGCTGAGGCGAAGATCGCCGTCGAGCGTGCCGCGCGCCGTCATCGTCATTTGCCCGGGCAACTGGTCGACCGCGAGAACGCTGTCGAGATCGAGGAGCCGCACCAGCGCGCCGCCGTCGTCGGCATCGAACCGGCCGGAAATGCTGAGCACGGCGGCGCCGGGCTTTGCCGGCTCACCGGTCGCCCGTCCGGTCAGCGAAAGCCGCATCGCCCCCAGGTCGCCGCCGAGGTCGAGCTTGGCGTCCGTGCGCCCGGTCCCGGCCGTTCGAGCCGCGGATGCACGGTCAACGGTCAGCGTGCCGTGCACTTTCGCCGGCGCCAACCGATCGGCGAAAGGCCGTAACGAATTGGCGACCTGCGGCGCGAACCGGCCTACGACTTCGGTCAGCCCGGCCAGTGATTTTGCACTGACGTCGAGCGTCAGCTGCCCGCGCGGCTGTGACGACCATTCGTCGATGCGTCCGTTGACGTCGAGCGCCGCGCCGCCCAGATCGCCCACCGTCAGCCGGTCGATATGCAAGACCCCGGCATCGAATTTGATGCGGGCATCGACCGCGCGCGCACCGACTCCAGCGAATGTGGCGTTGCCGACATCGAGCACGAGCGCGACTTCGCGCGGCACTTCGAAGGCGCGGTCCGCTGCCGCCGCCTTGGCAAACGCAACGAGAGCATCGACGTTGAGCTTGGCCGCGCGAAGTTCGCCATCGAGCGCTGCCGGATGGTCGGCCGACGCCCAGGTATAATCGAGCCGCCCCTCCACATTCTCCTGATTGAGCTCCGCCGACAGCCGGTCGAGCGCAAAGCGGCCGCTGGCGATCGCGACCGCAGCGCGTGCGTTCAAGGTCTCGGCCGGACCGGACGGCTGGTCGCTGCGGCTCTCAAGCCAGGCCATCAACGTTTTCAGATCGGCGGATTGCAGGCTTGCCGGCCCGCTGAACGCCAGACCCGCAGCACCATTGTCGAGCCGGCCGCTGACATTGACTTCGGTGAAGCCCGGTGCGTGGAACGCGAAATCGTCGAGGCTCCAGCCATTGGCGTCAAAACTGACTTTGCCATGCAGCGACTGAATCGTCGTGCCGCCGACGGTGACCGCTTCGAGAGCGACGCCGACCGCGATCGGCATCGGCGGCTTCACCGCCGCGACGAAGGTTTCGAAGAAATTCTCGAGCATGACGAAAGGCGGCCGGTGGGTGACATCCGGCGCGGCCAGCATGCGATCGACGTCCACCTGCACGGCCGCCACACTGCCGTCGAGATGCGGATGCTCGTCGAAAGCCAGCGCGGCTTTGCCGGTAAAATTGACCGCGCGCTCGTCAGGGCCGTATTGCAATGCAAGATCGCTCAGCGTTGCCGATACCGGCGTGGCGTGAACCTTGCCGGCCAGTTGCCACGGATCGCTCATCACCCGTTCGCCGCCCACGAGCGTCATGCCGGCCGGGCGCGCCAACGACAGCGCGCCGTCGAATTGCGGCACGCCGCGATCGAAACTGAGCGTGCCGTCGATTTGCGTCGTCAGCGGACGATTGGACGGATCGACACTAAGTTTGAACCTGAGCGCGCCATCCTCATCGACGTGGCCGCCGGAAATCCGATAGCCGTAAAGCTCATCGCCGAGGACGAAAGCGCCCTCGCCGTGGAACGGTCCGGCGAAGGAGCGGATATCGCCGTTGAACCGGAGTTTTTGCAGAACGAGGCGCGAGCCGGACCGGGCATCGGACAGAATGAGGCGGCCGTCCTCGACGTCAAACCGCGATATGGTGAGCGCGTCGGGGCGGAGCGACGGCGCCGGCGCCGGCCAGTCGATCGCGCCGGAGCGGTCGAGGTCGAGATTGATCTGCGGCCCGACGAGGCGAAGTTCCGTGGCCTGGACTTCACCGCGCAGCATGGGCGTCAGCCCAACTTCAAGCTCGATGCTGGCGGCCTTGACTTGCGGGTCCCGGCCGGGCGTGCCTACTTCGACCTCACGCAGCTCGATGCGAGGGGTCGGCAGAATGCGCGCCTCTATCGCGCCATTGACCCGCACGCTCAGGCCGGTCAGCCGGCTCGCTTCCTGTTCGAACGCCGCGCGGTAGCGATTCCAATCGACGACAAGCGGAGCGATCAGCGCGGAGACGAGCGCCAGAATGACGGCAACAGCCAATGTGAGCAGCGTCGTCTGCACGGCAACTTCCCTGATCGCTTAAGCGGACCCACGCGCGTGCCCACCGCAAGCCTAGAGCAAGCCTATGTGGAATGCACGCCTTCAACGCCGCTGTTTGGCGGCATTTGCCGGCGATTCTGTGTCTCCACCTTGCCGAGGGCGAGCGGTTCTTGTTAGCTTAATAAAAATCCGCATCGGCTGGCGCAGTGCCGCCTGTAAACGCGACGCAATGCTCGTAACAGTGAGGAGGAAATGATGGCTAACCGGATTTTGACAACGCATGTGGGGAGCTTGCCGCGCCCGCAGAAGCTTCTCGAATTGAGCCAGAAGAAGACCCTGGGCGAGAAGTTCGACGAGGCTGCCTACGACGCCGAGCTCAAGAATTCAGTGGCCGATGTCGTCCGCCACCAGAAAGAAGTTGGCGTCGATCTCATCAATGACGGCGAACTTGGTCACACCGTGGGCTGGGCATACGATTACGGCGCCTGGTGGTCGTATGTGATCCGCCGCCTCGGCGGCGTGGAGGTCGTCAAGCAAGGGCTCTGGTTTACGACATTGTCGGCGCACACCAAACACCCGATGGCGCCCAAGGATTTCATCGTCGGCGACTGGGGCGAGCGCCGCGACATGTCCAAGTTCCAGGAGGCGTATCTCGACCCGCAATCCGGCTGCGGGTTGCCCGAGCAGTTCATGACCGAGCACAGCCCGCTGGTCAAAGGCCCGATCAAATACAAGGGCCAGGATTTGATCCAGCGCGACATCGCCAACTTCAAGGCTGGCCTCAAGGCGGCAGGGCTATCGACCGAAGGGGCGTGGATGAATGCGATCGCGCCGGCGAGCTGCGCCCGCATGCCGAACGAGTATTATAAGAGCGAAGAGGAGCTGTTGTACGCCTGCGCCGACGCCATGCACGACGAGTACAAGGCGATCATCGACGCCGGCCTGATTGTTCAGCTCGACGATCCGGCAATCGGCGAGAACTGGGATCAGCAGAAGAACGAACCGAGCGTTGAGGGCTATCGGCGCTACACCAAGATGCAAATCGACGCGCTCAACCACTCGATCAAAGGGCTGTCGCCGAGCAAAATCCGCTTCCACCTGTGCTGGGGAAGCTGGCACGGCCCGCATACCACCGACATCCCGATGAAGCACCTGATCGATCTGATGCTGGCGGTCAACTGCGACTATTACTCGTTCGAGGCGGCCAACGCCCGCCACGAGCACGAGTGGAAGCTGTGGAAGAACGTCAAGCTGCCGCCGGGCAAGAAAATCCTGCCCGGCATCGTCAGCCACTCGACCAACCTGATCGAGGACCCCGAGCTTGTCGCCGACCGGATCATCCGTTTCGCCGAGGCGGTCGGCCCCGAGAACGTCATCGCCTCGACCGATTGCGGACTCGGCGGCCGCGTGCATCCGCAGATCGCCTGGGCGAAGCTCAAGGCGCTCTCGGAAGGTGCGGCGCTGGCTTCCAAGCAGCTTTGGCGGGGACGGGCGGCGGCTTAAGCACTCGCAAAAGTGCGGGCGACCGAAATAGGCGCCCCCACTAAACGATCTTGCCGGGATTCATAATGTCGAGCGGGTCGAGCGCACGCTTGATCGCGCGCATGGTGTCGAGCGCGGCTTCGCCGTGCTCGGCCGGAAGGTATTTCATCTTGCCCTGACCGATGCCGTGCTCACCGGTGCAGGTCCCGTCCATCGCCAGCGCGCGCTCGACCAGGCGTTCGAGGAATGCGTGTACGCGCGCGACCTCGTCCTTGTCGCCGAGATCCACCATCAGCCCGACGTGGAAATTGCCGTCGCCGACATGGCCGACGATGGGCGCGACGAGTTTGTTGGCGGCGATGTCGCGCTGCGTCTCGGTCACGCATTCGGCGAGCCGCGAGATCGGCACGCAGACGTCGGTGGCGAGCGCGTAAGTCCCCGGACGCAGCCCGCATTGCGCCCAATAGGCGTCGTGCCGCGCCTGCCACAGCCGGGAGCGCTCTTCGGCCTGCGTCGCCCGTTCGAACGGACCGCCGCCGAATTCCTGCGCGATCTCGCCGAAACGCTGCGATTGCTCGGCGACGCTCGCCTCGGTGCCGTGAAACTCGACGAACAACATCGGCGTTTCCGGCAGAGTGAGCTTCGAATAGGCGTTCGACGCGCGCACCTGCAGCGTGTCGAGCAGCTCGATGCGCGCCACCGGGATGCCGGACTGGATGGTGAGAATTGTCGCCTTGCATGCCGCTTCCACGGAAGGGAACGGACAAATGCCAGAGGCGATCGCTTCCGGTATGCCGGCAAGGCGCAGCGTCAGCTCGGTGATGATGCCGAGCGTGCCTTCCGATCCGACCATCAGGCGGGTGAGGTCGTAGCCTGCCGAGGATTTCTTCGCCCGCCGCGCCGTCGATATCACCTCGCCGTTGGCGAGGACGACTTTCAGCGACAGCACATTGTCCTTCATGGTGCCGTAGCGCACCGCATTGGTGCCCGAGCAGCGCGTCGCCGCCATGCCACCGAGCGAGGCGTCGGCGCCGGGATCGATGGGAAAAAATACGCCCTGATCGCGCAGTTGCTCGTTGAGCTTTTTGCGGGTCATTCCGGCCTCGACCACGCAGTCGAGGTCTTCCGCGTGCACGGCAACCAGGCGGTTCATGTCGCGGAAGTCGATGCAGATGCCGCCGCGCGGCGCGTTGACCTGGCCCTCGAGGGAGGTGCCGGTGCCGAAGGCGATCACCGGCACGCGTTCGGCCGCGCACAGGCGCACGATCCGCTGCACGTCCTCGGTGGCTTGCGGGAACACCACCGCGTCCGGCGGCTGGTTGCCGATCCAGGTGAGCGTGTTGCCGTGCTGCTCGCGGACGGCCTGCGAGGTCACCAGCCGATTGCCGAAGTTGGCCGCGAGCGCGCCGACGACCCTCTCGACCGCCTTGCGGTCGGGCTTGAGCCCTTCCCACGCCTCGAGCATCACCATTTTGTCTGCTCTTTTTCGCTCTTATCTGCTCTCTTGCCCCGCAAGGTGGCCGCGGGGCGCGCACCGGTCAAGGGTAAGAGCCAACAGCTTGCATCGGCCGGCGAATTCGCCACAGTTGCGCGCAAATGCTTGGACGGCTTGAACCCGAACCCGCTTTCTTCGCGCCCTTCGTCTCGTCGGTGATGCGCGTTGAGCCGGCCTGGATCGATTACAACGGCCATCTCAACATGGCCTATTACAACGTGCTGTTCGACCGCGCGGTCGACGAGGCGTTCGATCTGCTCGGCTGCGGCGCCGCCTATTTGGAACAGGCCCGGCATTCCACGTTCACCGCCGAAGTGCATGTCCGCTATTTGCGGGAACTTCACGCGCATGATCCGGTGCGGGTGACGTTCCAGCTGCTCGATTACGACGCCAAGCGGATCCATTATTTCGAGCAGCTGTTTCACGCTGAGAAGGGTTGGCTGTCGGCCACCTCCGAGAACATGGCGCTGCATGTCGACATGGCAGCGAAGAAGACGGCGCCGTTTCCGGAGGCTATTACCGCGCGGCTACAACGCATGAAGTCCGCGCACGCGCACCTGCCGCTCCCCGACGGCGCCGGCCGGCGCATCGCCATGCCGGGCGCGAAGTGACCGCAAGCCTCGTAAAAGCCGCGTCCAGGTGCCATCTTCAGCGCATGAGAATCACCGGCATCGGGCTTCGGGACGGGCAAACCCGTGGCTGACCCCTTGAAACAAACCCGCAATCCGCTCGAAGCGCCGGCGGCGGCGCCCCCCGCACTCCCGGCGCCGGGCGGCATCGCGGCGCGCGCGCGTGCCGGCGGACCGGGCGCGCCTTACCTCGCCGGACTCAACGCCGAGCAGCGGCTCGCGGTCGAGACCCTGGACGGCCCGGTGCTGGTGCTCGCCGGCGCCGGCACCGGCAAGACCCGGGTTCTCACCGTGCGCATCGCCCACATTCTGGCGACCGGCCGCGCCCGGCCGGGCGAGATTTTTGCTGTGACCATCACCAACAAGGCGGCGCGCGAGATGAAAACGCGCGTCGGCGAAATCGTCGGCGGCGTGGTCGAGGGAATGCCGTGGCTCGGCACCTTCCACTCGATCGGGGTGAAGATCCTGCGCCGGCATGCCGAGCTGGTGGGGCTCAAGCCCGACTTCACCATCCTCGACGTCGACGACCAGGTGCGGCTGATGAAGCAGCTGCTCGACGCCGAGAATATCGACGAGAAGCGCTGGCCCGCGCGCGTTTTGGCTTCGTTGATCGACGGCTGGAAAAACCGCGGGCTGACGCCCGAGCAGGTGCCCGCGGGCGAAGCCGGCGTGTTCGCCAACGGCAAGGGCCTGAAACTCTACAAGGCGTATCAGGAACGGCTGAAAATCCTCAACGCGGCCGATTTCGGCGACCTGCTGCTGGAGAATATCCGGCTGTTCCGCGAGCAACCCGAAGTGCTGCGCCAATATCAGACGCGCTTCAAGTTCATCCTGGTGGACGAATATCAGGATACCAACGTCGCCCAATATCTCTGGCTGCGGCTCTTGGCGCAGAGGACGGCGACACCGGCGAGCTCTGCTCTAACCTCTCCCCGTGGGGGAGAGGTCGGCGAGCAACGCGAGCCGGGCGAAGGGGATCGAGCGGCGCAAGACCGCACTGTCAGTCCCCCCTCACCCCAACCCTCTCCCCACAGGGGAGAGGGAGCGCGTGGCAGCGCGCTTGAAAGCCCCATTCCATCCCGCGAGGCCAAGAACATCTGTTGCGTCGGCGACGACGACCAATCGATCTATGGCTGGCGCGGCGCCGAGGTCGACAACATCCTGCGCTTCGAGCACGATTTTCCCGGCGCCATTGTGATCCGGCTGGAGCGCAATTACCGCTCGACCGGCCATATCCTCGCCGCCGCCTCGCACATCATCGCCCACAATGAAGGCCGGCTCGGGAAGACGCTGCGCACCGACGACGTGCCGGGCGAGAAGGTCGCCGTCACCGGCGCCTGGGATTCCGAGGAAGAGGCCCGCGCCGTCGGCGAGGAGATCGAGCAACTGCAGCGCGGCGGCCACGCGCTCAACGAGATCGCCATTTTGGTGCGGGCTTCGTTCCAGATGCGCGAATTCGAAGATCGCTTCGTCACCCTCGGTCTGCCCTATCGCGTGATCGGCGGTCCGCGCTTCTACGAGCGCGCCGAAATCCGCGATGCGCTGGCTTATCTACGTCTGATCAATTCGCCGGCCGACGACCTCGCCTTCGAGCGCATCGTCAACGTGCCCAAGCGCGGATTGGGCGACGCGACCGTGCAGCTGTTGCACGATCACGCCCGCAAGCGCCGCGTGCCGCTGTTCGAAGCCGCGCGCGCCATCGTCGAGACCGACGAGCTCAAGCCGAAGCCGCGCGGCGCGCTGCGCGGCGTCATCGAGGCGTTCGAGCGCTGGCGCAAGCAACGCGACAATCTCCCGCACACTCAATTGGCGGAGATCGTGCTCGACGAATCCGGCTACACCGAGATGTGGCAGAAGGATCGCTCCGCCGACGCCGCCGGCCGGCTGGAAAACCTCAAGGAGCTGGTCCGCTCCATGGAGGAGTTCGAGAATCTGCAGGGCTTTCTCGAGCATATCTCGCTGGTGATGGACAACGAGAAGGCTGCCGAGGCCGACGCTGTGAGTATTATGACCCTGCACGCCGCCAAGGGCCTGGAATTCGACACGGCGTTCCTCCCCGGCTGGGAGGAAGGCGTGTTTCCCAACCAGCGCGCGCTCGACGATCAGGGCCGCGCCGGGCTGGAAGAGGAGCGCCGGCTCGCGCATGTAGGCCTCACGCGGGCGCGCAAGCGGGCGAAGATTTATTTCGCCACCAACCGGCGCATGCACGGTTTGTGGCAGACCAATATTCCGTCGCGCTTTCTCGACGAGCTGCCGGAAGCCAATGTGGAAGTGACCGAGGCGCAAGGCGGCTTCGGCGGTTATGGCGGCTACGGCGCGTCGCGCTTCGACGCCACGACCTCGTTCGGCTCCAGTTACAACACGCCGGGCTGGCAGCGCGCGCAGGCGAAGAAGGGCGGCGGCTTCTCGGACGACGGCACGCCCTACGACGCCGACCACAGCGACGACGCATCCCCTCCCCCCTTGCGGGGACGGGCTAGGCAGGAAGGTGACGAAGATCAATCTCACCTCTCCCCGGCGGGGAGAGGTCGATCGGGTGAGGGGGATCGGCGCTCGGGCCGTGACCCCGGCGACGACGCTTCCTCCCCCTCCCCCTGGCGAGCGCGCGAAGAGCGACCTGCCACGCGCCGCCTGCCGCTGACCATCGAAGGCGAGCTGGTGGCGAAATCGACCGGCACGATCTCCGCCTTCGCGCCGGGCGACCGCGTCTTCCACCTGAAATTCGGCAATGGCAACGTCACCGCCGTGGACGGCAACAAGCTGACCATTCAGTTCGACAAGGCCGGCGAGAAGCGCGTGGTGGATAGTTTTGTTGAGCGGGTATGATCGCAGGGAGTAAGCACCGGGCCATCGTGCGGCTGATGCGGGATGGATTTGGGTAACTCCTTCCTGCCCCGCGAAGCGGGGAAGGGGGCATAGGCTGCTTGCGGCCGCCGTACTTTACGTAAAGAACGCCGACGCAAAGCGTCGGCTATGCGCAAAGCGTGGTGGAAGGGGCATCGGCGGTTTACCATTGCCTTATTGCGCACGCTCCCTCCACCATGCTTCGCATGGTCCCCTCCCCCGCTCCGCGGGGGAGGATTGAGACGCAAACCCGGAATGGTCGCCGCCGGAGATCATCGATCGGCAAGCACCATCGAGAGAGCCCGCCATGATCCGCAAGCTTACTTCCGGCAAATACCGCCTCTATTCGCGCAAGAAGAACCCGAAGACCGGCCGGCGCCGCAATCTCGGCACCTTCACCAGCCGCGCGGCAGCGGAGAAGCACGAGCGCGCCGTGCAGTATTTCAAGCGGCATTGACACCTAAGGCATCCGCTGGTCCCCGCGAAAGCGGGGACCCAGTACCCTCCAGTACGATACCGGCGCTCTCCGTCTGGATTCCCGCCTGCGCAGGAATGAGCGGAAAAACTGCCCCCGCCGCTAACCATCTTGCCCTATTTCCTGCCGGCTTTGGCCGCGGTCATTCACTTTTGCGCCGGTTCGGGGTTACTACGCTCTTGATTGAACCGATTGCCGGCGACAGACTTCTAGATTCAGGCGATCGTCGCGTATCCCATCGGGTGTGTTCATGCGTTCCGGTATTTTCGTTTCCGCCCAGCTGCTCGCCGCGGCGATGGCCGTTTCCTTTGCCATGCCGGCGCGTGCCGCCATCCTCATCAATATCGACAAGACGACGCAGCGGATGTCGGTCGCGGTCGACGGCACGCAGCGCTACGTCTGGCCGGTCTCCACCGGGCGGCCCGGCTACGACACGCCGAACGGCACCTTCAAGCCGAACCGCATGGACGCCGACCACCTGTCGCAGGAGTGGGACAATGCGCCGATGCCGCATACCATCTTCTTCGACATGCACGGCCACGCCATCCACGGATTTTTCGACGTGAAGCATCTTGGGCTTGCAGTGTCGCACGGCTGCGTGCGCATCGCGCCGGACCATGCCGCGGAGCTGTTCGCGCTGATAAAGGCGCAAACCATGAAGGAGACGACCGTCGTCGTTTCCGGCGAGACACTCCCGCCTTATGTGGCGCAGCGCCAACCGAATGCGGCGCAACGGCGCGCGCCGGTAGCGAATAACGCCGCGCCGCCGGCGGACATCGCCCCGCTTTACGCGCGGCAACCGCAGCTGCAACAGCCGGCCCCGCAGCCCGAGCCCCCGCAGACGGCAGCGCAGCTGCAACAGCAACAATTACTGCTCCAGCAGCAGCAATTGCAGCTGCAGCAACAGCAGGCGCCTTACGGGCAGCAGTCCTATTACCGGCAGCCGCAAGTCTATTATGGCCAACCTTATTACGGACAAGTGCAGCAGCCCTATTACGCGCAGCCGCAATATTACGTGCTGCGACCCTACAATCCCTATTGAGCGGGCGCCGCCCCCTGTGCGGAAGCTTGTCAGTCCGCCGGGGATAATTTGTGGATAAGCTGGGGAATTAAATGTGGATTCGCGGTAGTGTCTCAGTTTGATTGTGGCGGGGTGCGTATTAACCGCTGATCATCCGATATCCTGCGTCAGTAAGCCAAAATGCGTGTTGGTCGCCATCTACGAAGCCTTTTTGCTGTAGGCCCTTCATTCCGGCCCACAGTTCCGCGGTAGGTACCGCAACATTCCAGGCCTGCTGGATAGCTAGTACGCCAATTTTTTGATTAGGCCTGGCATTTTTGCTTCGGAAGATTTCAAGAGCGTCCCGCTCTTGCCACGATAGTTCGGACGGATTTTCGTAAGCCGTTATCGCTTTCTCTAACATTTCTGCTGCGGCAGTTAGATGCGCCTCTTTCTCATCCGTTTGCTGCGTATGTTTGGCGCGCTGAAGAAACATTTTAGCCTGAGCGAGATAATCCATCTCGAAACTCCATTTGCGTAGTCGCAATAAGCACTGGAATGATGTATGCTTGTCGCTAAGCAAATCAAGGAACCCTGATGCCCAGAGGCCCCAAAGGCGAAAAGCGCCCCGCCGACGTAAACGCTCGCGCCGTCATGATCGGGCGAATCGCAACCGGCGAGATCGAGGATAGGGTGACGGACGACGGTAAGAACGCAGCCGCCGTAGAGCTGGGGCGTATGGGCGGGAAGGCGCGGGCGGCTGGGCTAAGCAAGAAAAAGAGAGCTGAGATCGCCCGCAGAGCCGCTAAAGCCCGCTGGGACGGAGCCTAGGCGGCCTCAAGTTCCGCAGCATACTCTTCAGCGTGCCTTTTCAATTGCTCTTCGCTTTCCATCTGTCCTTTACAGATAGCTTCGTTCGCGCGCTTTACTGTCTCGGCGGCGACGGCTTCAGCCAGATCGAGTTTCTCATTTTCGTACATCCACCGGGCAACAACCGCCCAATCCCAAAGCGGACTTTCCGACGTTACGCGGGCGACCGGAGCCGGAAAATTCTCACCGCGAGTCCCTTTGGAATAGTGCGTCATGGCCGCGCGCGTTAGGCCAGTTCTCGCAGCGATTTCTGCTAAGCTGACGAGGGGGTCCGGCTCAATTCGATCAACCTTAGCGCCAGCCGCGTACACCGCTTTCGCGGCGCTAATGATTGCCTCTTCAAAGGAAGCAGCCTCGCGCGCGAAGTCGAGGATGATATGCCCCTTTTGAAACGATACGGTCGCGTCGCCGCAGCCGGCGTCAAAGAACCGATCCGCAAAATCTTCTGCTTCAGGATCTAGGCCAGAAGCGATGATGCTGAACTCAAACGTTTTCATCGTTCTTCTCCTCTTCCTTGTGTGGGCAGCGATCTACGTCACGGATGATTTGCTTAGCATGGTTCCCGCCGTTTTGTGGGGTCGACCAGACGAAGGTCTTACAGCCATCTCTGTCGTGGTAAGGGCAATAAAGCTTTCCCCAAGCATGACCTTTGACTTTGAACCACGTCCAGCCTTGCTCTTCGGCATAGGCAACTGCAGCTTCAATATCCTTGTCTGGATGCCTCGGCCTAGCAGCCACCTTGGCACCCACAAGTTAGTGGCCTGTTAACGGATGTCAACACTTTTGGTTCCTCTGGCCCTAAAAATGGTAAATTTACGCGCGTTTGATAGCACACTCGGATTGACATGTCGATTTTTATGCCCTACAAGTAGGTCACGAAAATCGACATTGGGGAAGCCCATGCCTGAAACAGTTGTTCGCCGGGAACCGTGGGATGTGGATGCCCGGTTGGCGGAATTGAAACTTACCCGCAAGGGCCTTTTGACTGCTCGAGACGTAGCTATTCAGGAAAGGGCAGCGGCTACGCCATTTCACTGTTCGAACGCGCCCGGTACGTTCGCGTACCACCACGGCACGTGGTCCGTTCGTGACCAATTCGCAGGTAAGGAGTGGGCCGTTTGCCGGCTCGATGGGATCGAGGGAATCCGCAACGAGGGGCTTAAGATCAAAGTGGCGTTTTCAAACGTCGACTTGGCCTGTAACGACGATCACATTCCGAAGCCACGTTCTGAAAAGGGCGCGGGGGCGGAAAGGGCTAGCGGTGGATTCTTTGATCATTTGCCTCATTACACACCTGAGCCGAGTGACGATTTTGCTTTGTACTATTTGATGGTCGATCAGGACGGTGCTGCGGAGCTAACCAGACCAGTTGTGAGGAACGGAACGTTCAGCACTGCCATTGAGCGCATTTATCTTTCTGATGGTGGCGACGGCGGAGATGAGTTGCTCGGCACCGATGATATTGCGGACGGCTTTGATCCGCAGGTTGCGCGCAAAAACTAGATCGTGAGTTTCTGAAATGTTCAACCCTCGAAGGCTTGGCCTTGCGCGGAAGCGTCGCCGATTCAGCGCGAAGATTCTTGCTGAAAAAACCGGACTTGCAGTGGACACAATCTCTCGATTGGAGAACGGATTAAATTCGCCGGATGAAACGACGGTAGCAAAGCTTGTGCAAGCTCTCGGCTTTCCAGTGCCGTTTTTCTTTGACCCAGACCCGGAAGACATTGACACGGGCGCCGTTAGTTTTCGTAGCTTCTCCAAGATGAGCGCACGCGAGCGTGATGCAGCTATTTCGGCTGGCTCATTAGGACTACAGTTGAGTAGCTGGGTAGATCAGCGGTTCACACTGCCGACACCTAATCTTTTGGACCTGAGCTATGAAACAGACCCTGAGGCTTCCGCACAATCTATGCGCCAATTCTGGAGCATTGGAGAGAAGCCAATCGGCAATCTAATGGCGCTTTTGGAAACTAACGGGATTCGGCTTTTTTCTCTTTCCGAGAATACTGCGGCGGTGAATGCCTTTTCTTTCTGGCGAGACAACAAGCCGTATATTTTCCTGAATAATTTTAAAACTGCTGAGAGTAGCATTTTTGACGCCGCCCACGAGCTGGGGCACCTCGTGATGCACAAACACGGCGATCCGAAAGAAACGCGATCGGCTGAACGCGAGGCTAATAGCTTTGCGTCTGCGTTCCTGATGCCCGCAAATGACGTAAAGGCTCGTGTACCCAGAAGGGTAACGATTGAAGTTCTGTTGAAGGCTAAGGCTCGTTGGCGTGTATCAGCGACGGCAATGGCGTATCGTTTAAACGCGCTACAGCTGCTTTCAGATTGGCAATACAAATCGCTTTGCATTCAACTGGGCAGATCAGGGTATCGTTCTGGCGAGCCGGTCGGAATAGAGCGGGAAACGTCTTTAATTTGGCGAAAGGTCCTAGGGCAACTTTGGTCTGAAAAAACCACCAAAAACGACATCGCGGCTGACCTTCATCTGCCCCTAGATGAATTAGAGGGCCTCATTTGGAACTTGGCGGGGCTGGACAAGCGCCCGCCCGATGGCTCAGGAGGCTTACGAGCCGTTAGTTGAACTTTTTACTTGACGCTAAGCATGAAAGTTCATATCATGCGGGGCATGAACAAGCTCCCATTGGAAAAGCGCGTCCAAATCCTGACCATGCTGGTCGAGGGTTCGTCGATGCGTTCGGTGTCGCGCGTGTGCGGCGTATCAATCAATACGGTCACAAAGCTCCTGGTAGACGCGGGAATGGCCTGTGCGGCCCTCCACGATGAAAAGGTCCGCAACGTCGCAGCGAAGGCCGTCCAGTGCGATGAAATCTGGTCGTTCGGCTACGCCAAGCAGAAGAACGTCAAGTTCGCCAAGAATGCCCCGGCGGGAGCGGGCGACGTTTGGACGTGGACCGCTATCGATGCCGATTCCAAGCTGATCGTTTCGTGGCATGTCGGCGACCGTAGCCAGCACACCGGCATTTCGTTCATGGGCGATCTCAAGGCGCGGCTCGCCAATCGCGTCCAGCTCACGACGGACGGCCATAAAGCCTATTTGAAAGCCGTTGAGGTGGTCGATTTCGACGCCGACTACGCCATGCTGAATAAGATTTTTGCAACAGACTACGCCGGGCCGAGCCGCTATAGCCCGCCCAAGTGTATCGGTGCGATCAAAAACCCAATTATGGGCAATCCCGATCCGGCTTTGGTGAACACGTCGTTTGCCGAGCGGCAGAACCTGACGATGCGGATGGCAATGAGGCGGTTCACGCGGCTCACCAATGCGTTCTCAAAGAAATTCGAGAACCATTGTCACGCGCTGGCCCTCTATTTCTTTTGGTACAATTGGGTTCGCAATCACAAGACGCTGGGGGTAACTCCTGCGATGGCAGCTGGCCTCACCCAAACGCCGCTGAAATTCACAGACTTGCTCACAGCAATGGACACCGAAGAACAAAACCGATTAGACGAAAAGCGTCAGGCGGTTATCGATGCGTCAGAGCAATTATCCCGCGTGCCACAATCAAACTGAGACACTACCGGATTCGCTCGCGCGCCGGCGCGCGGGCCGCGGACCTTGACGATTGTTGTGAATTGCGTGCGTTGATTTTGACAATGCCCGGCAAATCAATGGCTTCCGGCACGCGTCCAGGCGTGCATGCGACCGTGACAGCGTCGCTCGAAACCGGTGAACAAACGGCGCACAAAGTCGCCGACGGCGTTACCGAGCGTTTCGCCGCCGAAGATGTCGCGGCGAGCCTGTCCGATAGCGGCGGCGGGCGCTGGCGCGTCGCGCTCTATTTTCGCGCGCCGCCGGACAAAACCGCGGTGCGGGCTGCGGTGGCGGCCGCCGGCGGGAAAAAAACGGCTATGGCGCTGCGCTTCACGCGCGTCCGCACCACGGATTGGGTGCGCGAAAGCCTTGCCGGCCTGGCGCCGGTCGCGGCCGGCCGTTTCGTCGTTCACGGGGCGCACGACCGCCGCCGCATTCCGCCAAACCGCATCGGCATCGAAATCGAGGCGGCGCTCGCCTTCGGCACCGGCCACCACGGCACCACGCGCGGCTGCCTCGTGGCGCTCGACCGGATTTGCAAATCGGATAATGGACGCCGCATGAAAATCCTCGATCTCGGCACCGGCAACGGCGTGCTCGCCATCGCCGCCGCGCGCGCGTTGCGGCAGCGCGTGCTCGCGACCGATATGGATGCAAGCGCGGTGCGCGTCGCGCGCGCCAATGCCGGACTCAACCGCGTCGACACAATCGTCACCGTGGTGAAGGCGGATGGCGTCAGCGCGCGCGGCGTTCGCCAAGCGGCGCCGTTCGATCTCGTCTTCGCCAACATCCTGCTCGGGCCGCTGCAACGGATCGCCGCGCCGCTGCGGCGGCTCACATCGCCCGGCGCCCGCGTCGTTCTGTCCGGGCTGCTGCCGGCGCAGGCCAATGCCGCGCTCGCGGCCTATCGTCCGCTGGCCCTCGAGCGGCGCATCGAACGCGACGGCTGGACGACCCTCGTCCTCGTCCGGCGTCGCCGCCGACCGGGATAAATTCAAAATAAACCCTCCCCTGCAGGGGGATGCCGCGAGCCGATCAAATAGAGTAACGCTTCAGCACCTCGCTTAGCTGCGTTGCCGACATGCCTTCAGCCACCTAGTTCTTTGTTTGGGCATTCCGAAAACCGGTTTCCACTTTTCAGGATCATGCCCTAGATTGCCGCGCATGTTCGAGGCCCATTTCCAGTCGTTCGAGGATCGCGCCGACCGCGCCGAATCCGCGCCGCGCGTCGCCGCCTTGCGCGCCGAGCTCAAGCTGCGCGGGCTCGACGGTTTCATCGTGCCGCGCGCCGACCGTTTTCAGAACGAATACGTTCCGCCGAGCGCCGAGCGGCTGGCCTGGCTCACCGGCTTCACCGGCTCGGCGGGCCTCGCCATCGTGCTCGCCGACCGCGCCGTCCTGTTCGGCGACGGCCGCTATCAGGTGCAGGTGCGCGAGGAAGTCGACAGCGCGGTCTTCACGATCGAGCATCTCGTCGACAATCCGCCGCCGGCCTGGATCGAAGCCAATCTGCCGCCGGGCGCCAAGCTCGGCTATTCGCCGTGGCTGCATACCATCGACGGCGCCGAACGCCTGGCCAAGGCCGCCGCCGCGGCGCGTGCCGACCTCGTCGCCGTCGAAGACGATCCTATCGACGCCATCTGGACCGACCGCCCGCAGCCGCCGCTCGGCGCCGTGGTGGCGCACGATCTGCGCTATGCCGGCGAAAACACGGCGGCGAAGCTCGGGCGCATCCGCGCCGACATGCAGAAATCTCCCGTCGACAGCCTGCTCGTTTCCGATCCGCACGCGGTGTCGTGGCTGTTCAACATCCGCGGCAGCGACATTCCGCACACGCCGGTGGTGCTCGCTTTCGCCACCGTGCCGAAGGAAGGCCGGCCGGCGCTGTTTGTCGACCTGCGCAAGCTCGGCGCCGAGATCCGGACCCAGCTCGAAGCGATTGCCGACGTGCGCCCGGACGCCGCCTTCGAGCGCGATCTTGCCGCGTTTGGCGAGGCGCATCGCGCCTTGCGGGTCGATCCGGCGACCTGCCCGGAAGCGATCGCCCGCATCGTCGCCGGCAACGGCGGCGAAGTGGTGCGCGGCGCCGATCCGATCGCGCCGCTCAAGTCAGTGAAAAACGCAGCCGAGATCGCCGGCGCCCGCGCGGCGCAGCTGCGCGACGGCACGGCGGTGACGCGCTTTCTCGCCTGGTTCGATTTGCAGGCGCCGCGCGACGAGCTGACCGAAATCGACGCCGTCGAGGCGGTGGAAAGCCTCCGCCGCGAAACCGGCCTGCTCAAGGACGTATCGTTCCCGACCATCGCCGGGGCCGGGGCCAACGGCGCCATCGTGCATTATCGCGTCACCCGCAAGAGCAACCGCCGCATCGCGCCGGGCGAGCTGTTTCTCCTCGATTCCGGCGGCCAATACGAGGACGGCACGACCGACATCACCCGCACGGTCGCGGTGGGGGCACCAACCGACGAGATGCGCCGCAACTTCACCCTTGTGCTCAAGGGCCATATCGCCGTCGCGCGCGCGGTCTTTCCCGACGGCACGACCGGCGCGCAACTCGATACGCTGGCGCGGCAATTTCTCTGGCGGGCCGGGCTCGATTTCGATCACGGCACCGGTCACGGCGTCGGCAGCTATCTGTCGGTGCATGAGGGGCCGGCGCGCATTTCCAAGCTCGGCGGCGCGCCGCTCAAGCGCGGGATGATCCTGTCCAACGAGCCCGGCTATTACCGCACCGGCGCCTACGGCATCCGCATCGAGAATCTGATCTTGGTGACCGAGGCCGCAGCCGTGGCCGGCGCGGAAAAGCCGCTCAACGCCTTCGAGACGCTGACGCTGGCGCCGATCGACCGGCGCCTCGTCGAGCCGGCGCTCATGACCGCCGACGAGACCACGTGGCTTGACGCCTATCACGCGCGCGTGCGCGAGGCGCTGGCGCCGCTGCTCGATGCGCCAGCGCGCGCCTGGCTGATCGCGGCGACCGCCCCGTTGGGGCGGGATTAACCCTGGGCGTTCCGGCGGCGGAACTTTTTCACATCGGTAACGTTTTCACGCGGGGCTGGTAAGGCGCGAGGAAACGTCATGCTTGGGACTGTCCTGATCGTCATTCTGATTCTGCTGCTGGTCGGCGCGCTGCCGACTTGGCCGTATTCGACCGGCTGGGGCTATTACCCCGGCGGCGGGCTCGGCCTGATCCTGATCATCGTCATTGTCTTGGTCCTCATGGGCAGAGTTTGAGCGTGGGTCCCGCGCGGCGGGACCTGGACCTCTCGGCGTCGTCTTTGCGAGCGAAGCGAAGCAATCCAGTGGGGGTAAACCCACTGGATTGCTTCGTCGCTTTTCTCCTCGCAATGACGCTCAGCGAATGAGCTTCGCCCACTCGTCCTCGGTCAGCACCTTGACGCCGAGCTTTTGCGCCTCAGTAAGCTTTGAGCCGGCGCCCGGTCCGGCGACGACGTAGTCGGTTTTCTTGGAGACCGAGCCCGACACCTTGGCGCCGAGGCGCTCGGCGGAAGCCTTGGCCTCGTCGCGGGTCATCTTTTCCAGCGTGCCGGTGAACACCACGGTCTTGCCGGCGACAGCTGAATCGATCTTCGGCATTTCCGCGTCGAGGATTTTCACCTCCTTGATCAGCCGCTCGACGATGCGCCGATTGTGGTTCTCGCCGAAATAGGCGCCGATGGCTTCGATCACCGTCTCGCCGATCTGATCCAGCGCGTCCATCTCGGCGATCGCCTCCGCATCGCCCTTGGCCACCTTCAGGCAGGCATCGTGGAACGCGGTCCACGAACCATAGCCGCGCGCCAGCGCCAGCGCCGTGGTTTCGCCGACATGGCGGATGCCGAGCGAGAAGATGAAACGGTCGAGCGCGATCTCGCGCCGCTGCTCGATGGCGGCGAACAGGTTACGCACCGAGGTCTCGCCGTAGCCTTCCTGCTCTTCGAGCTTGATCTGTTTATTGCGCCGGGGCAGTTCGAAAATGTCGGCCGGCTCGGTGACCCAGCCTTGCTCGAAGAAGAATTCGACCTGTTTCTCGCCGAAACCCTCGACGTCGAAAGCGCGGCGCGAGACGAAGAGCTTGAGATGCTCGATCTTCTGGTACGGGCAGGCAAACTCGCCGGTGCAGCGGGCGCGCGCGCCCTCCTCGCCGGTCGCGGTCTCCTCGCGCACCACGTCGGTATGCAGAGGACAAGGACATTTCGTCGGGAAGCGATAAGGCCTGGCGTCCTTCGGGCGCTTGTCGAGCACCACATCCACGACCTGGGGGATGACGTCGCCGGCGCGCTGCACGATGACGGTATCCTTGATGCGAATGTCGCGGCCTTCGCGCAACGGCTCGCCGTCACCGCCGATGCCCTTGATGTAATCCTCGTTGTGCAAGGTGGCGTTCTGCACGATGACGCCGCCGACGCCTACCGGCTCGAGCTTGGCGACCGGCGTGAGCGCGCCGGTGCGGCCGACCTGGATTTCGATGTCCTTGAGCAATGTGATGGCGCGCTCGGCGGCAAACTTGTGCGCGATCGCCCAGCGCGGCGAGCGCGAGACGAAGCCGAGCCGTTCCTGCCAGTCGAGGCGATCGACCTTGTAGACGACACCGTCGATGTCGTAATCGAGATGCGAGCGCTGCGTTTCGATTTCGCGGTGAAAGGCGAGCAGTTCCTCGACCGAGTGGCACACCTTAGTGAGTGGATTGGTCTTGAAGCCGCAGGTCTCGAACCATTTGATCATGCCGGACTGCGTCGCCGCCGGCATGTCGCTCATTTCGCCCCAGGCATAAGCGAAAAATCCCAGCGGCCGCGAGGCAGTGATCGTCGCGTCGAGCTGACGTAACGATCCGGCCGCGGTGTTGCGCGGATTGACGTAGAGCTGCTTGCCGGCCTCAGCCTGTTTGCGGTTAAGGTCGAGGAACGCGGCCTTGGTCATATACACTTCGCCACGCACCTCGCACGCTGCCGGCACATGCCGGCCTTTAAGGTGCGGCGGCACGTCCTTCAGCGTGCGGATATTGGCGGTGACGTCTTCGCCCTCGAAGCCGTCGCCGCGCGTGGCGCCGGTGACCAGCGTGCCGTCCACATAGCGCAGCGACATCGATAGGCCGTCGATCTTCGGCTCGGCGGAAAACACGATCTTCTCGTCGTCGCCGAGCCGCAGGAAGCGGCGGATGCGTCCGACGAAGTCGATCACGTCCTGTTCGGCGAAGGCGTTATCGAGCGAGAGCATCGGCACCGCGTGCCGGACCTTGGCAAAGCGCGCCGCCGGCGCGACGCCGACGCGCTGGGTCAGGCTGTCGGGCGTGCGCAGCTGCGGAAAGCGCGCCTCGATGGCGCCGTAACGCCGCCGCAGCCGATCGTATTCGGCGTCGGAAACGGTCGGCGCGTCTTCCTGGTAATAGCGCCGGTCGTGCTCGGCGATGTCCACGCCGAGCCGCGCGTATTCGGTTTTCGCCTGCTGTTCCGTTAGCTCGTCGACGGCCGTTTCGTTCTTGGGGCGGTTCTTCGGGCGCGCCATGACGACTAGCCCGCGGCGCGGATCAGTCGCTCGGCGGCGGCGCGGGCTTCGGCGGTGATCTCGGCGCCGGCGAGCATGCGGGCGATCTCCTCGCGGCGGCGTTCGGCCGCCAACTCGATGACGCGGGTGGCGACGCGCTTGCCCTTGGCGAGCACGTCCTTGGTGATGAGATAGTGGCGGTCGGCGCGCGCCGCCACTTGCGGCGCATGCGTTACCGCGATCACCTGCACGCCGGAGGACAGCCGCGCCAGGCGGACACCGATCGCGTCGGCGATGGCGCCGCCGACCCCGGTGTCGATCTCGTCGAACACCAAAGTCGGCGCCGAGCCGCGGTCGGCCAGCACCACCTTGAGCGCCAGCAGGAAGCGCGCCAGCTCGCCGCCGGAGGCGACTTTCATCAGCGGCCCGGGCCGCGTGCCCGGATTGGTGCGCACCCAGAATTCGATGCGATCGAGCCCGTCCGGGCCTTCGCCTTCGTTGTCGATCTGCGTGGAGAATTGCGCCCGTTCGAGCTTGAGCGGCTTGAGTTCGGCATTGACCGCCTTTTCGAGCGCCGCGCCGGCTTGCCGCCGCGCGGCCGAGAGCGCCTGCGCCGCCCCCCGGTAACGTGTTGCCGCCGCCTGCGCCTCGCCTTCCAGCGCCGCGAGCCGCTCGGCGCCGGCATCGATCAGCGCCAGATCGGCTTCGTAGCGCCGCGCCTGCGCCGCCAGCTCGTCGACCGGCACGTTGTATTTGCGCGCCGCCGCGCGCAGTGCGAACAGGCGCTCCTCGATGCGCTCAAGCTCGAGCGGATCGTATTCGGCCACGCGCAGCGCGTGCTCGAGATGCAGGCGCGCTTCATCGAGTGCGCTCAGCGCCGAGTCGATCGCCTTGACCACCGGCTCGATCAAAGCCGGCGCCTGCGCCGCGCGTCGCTCCAGCCGCCGCACGGCGGTGGCGAGCGGCGGCACCGGCGACTGCGGGCCGCTGACCGTTTCGTGCGTCGCGCGCAAATCCTCGGCGGACTTTTCCGCCTGCATCATGGCGGTGCGGCGCTCGGCGAGCGAAGTCTCTTCGCCCGCTTGCGGCGCCAGCCGGCCGAGCTCGTCGACCGCGTGGCGCAGCCACTCGGCCTCGCGGCGGGCGCGCTCGACCTCGGCGCGATGGGCTTCGACGGCGGCTTCGCAGGCGCGCCGTTCATCCCACAGGCGCCTGACCGCGGCGGCGTCGGCCTCGATGCCGCCGAAAGCGTCAAGCAGTGCACGGTGCGTCGCCGCCTCGACGAAAGCGCGCTCGTCGTGCTGGCCGTGGATCTCCACCAGCGCCGCGCCGAGCGCGCGCAGCACCTGCCCGCTCACCGGCTGATCGTTGACGAAGGCGCGGGTGCGGCCGTCGGCGAACTGGACGCGGCGGACGATCAGCGCGTCAGCGGCACCGGGATCGGCGAGCAGACCGTGTTCGGCGAGCACGCGGCTTGCCGGATGGTCCTTGCCGACGTCGAAGGCCGCGGTCACCTGCCCCTGTTCGGCGCCCTGGCGCACCAAGGCCGCCTCCCCACGCGCGCCCAGCGCCAGCGCAAACGCATCGAGCAGGATCGATTTGCCCGCCCCGGTCTCGCCGGTGAGGACCGCGAGGCCGGAACCGAAATCGATGTCCAGGCGATCGATCAGAATGATGTCGCGGATGGAAAGGCGGGCGAGCATGGGAATCGGATGTCAGAGGACGGATGTCAGAAGACGAATGATATGCCCGATTCTGTCGTCTGTCGTCCGTTCTCCGTCGTCTGATCAGCCGAGCCCCTTGAAGGCGCGGCTCATCCACGAATCCTTGTTCTCGCTCGGCTCGCCGCCGGCGGATTTCACCAGCTTGTAAGCGTCCTGGTACCAGGGACTGTCGGGGAAATTGTGCCCGAGCACGGCGGCCGCGGTCTGCGCTTCGTCGATGATGCCGAGCGAGACATACGCCTCGGTCAGCCGCTCCAGCGCTTCCTCGACCTCGCGCGTGGTCTGATACTGCGTCACCACCACCTTGAAGCGGTTGATGGCGCCGGTGAAATCGCGCCGTTTCATGTAGAAGCGGCCGATTTCCATCTCCTTGCCGGCGAGCTGATCGCGCGCCACGTCGATCTTTTTCTTGGCGTTCAAGGCGTATTCGGTGTCCGGATATTTGCGCACCACCTCTTCCAGCGCGCTGACGGCCTTGTCCGCCCGCGCCTGGTCATGATTGACGTCGAGAACCTGGTCGAAATAGGAGACGCCGATCAGATACTGGGCATAGGCCGCGTCCTGGCTACCGGGATGCAGCGTCACATAGCGTTTGGCGGCGTTGATGCAGTCGTCGTATTTCTGCGCCTGATAGTACGAATACGCCGACATCAAGAGCGCCTTGCGCGCCCAGTCCGAATATGGATTTTGCCGATCTACCTGGTCGAATTTTTTCGCCGCATCCTCGTATTGCTGCTTGTTGTTGAGGAGGTAGAGACCTTCGTTATAGAGCTTGTCGGCGGAATCCTCGGGGATGTAGTCCTCTTCTTTGTTGAACATGCTGCAGCCCATGATGGGCGCGGCAAAAAATGTCAGCGCAAGAACGCCGGCCAGCGCGCGCAGCCTGCAACCGGATCCCCACGGTCGTCGTCGCCGCGACATCATGAGCGTAATGAAAATCCCGTCCAGTCGCTGGCCCGTGCCGCGCTGGTTGCGCGTTGCCGGAACGGCCAGCGACCCAATGCTGTAATCAAAGGCTGATTAAGCCGACAATCGGCCGGGATTAAGGCAAAAAAGTCAAGGAAATCAAGAGATATTCGGCCCATAAGCCGGCGCCGCAAACCCGGCCGCAAGATCGGCATGACCGCGGGTCCGGCGCATGGGCTCTTCCATCTCGCTGTAGGTCCATGCGCTTTCGTCGGCCATCAGGGCGGTGACCACGGCGTGATTGAGCTTATGGCCGCCGCGCAGCGAGCGGTAGGCGCCGATCAGCGGCGCGCCGGCCAGCGCCAGATCGCCGATGGCGTCCACGGCCTTGTGGCGGACGAATTCATCGGAGAAGCGCATTCCCTCGGTGTTGAGGATGCGGTTCTCCGCGACCACGACCGTGTTTTCGAAGGATGCGCCGAGCGCATAGCCGGCACTCCAAAGCTTGGCGACATCGCGCATGAAGCCGAAGGTGCGCGCCCGCGCCAACTCGCGGCGGAACAGCTGCGGTTCCACGTCGACCGCGAAGCTCTGCCGCCCGATTAGCGGATGATCGAATTCGATCTCGGTTTCCACGCGCAGACCGCGCGCGTGGGGCCGCAGTTCGCCACAGCAGCCGTCGGCATTGATCCGTACCGGCTTGAGCACCCTGATGCAGCGCCGGGGCGGCGACAACAGCGCAATCCCGGCCCGATCGATCGCATCGACAAACGGCGCGGCGCTGCCGTCCATGATCGGCACTTCCGGGCCGTCGACTTCGACGACGGCGTTGTCGATGCCAAGACCGCACAGCGCGGCGAGCACATGTTCGGTGGTGGAGACGGCCGGGCCGTTGGCGTCGCCGAGCACGGTGGCGAATTCGGTCGCCGTCACGGAGCGGAAATTGGCGGTGATTTCGCGGTCCTTCTGACCGTCGCTGCCGGAGCGCCAGAAGACGATGCCGGCGTTCGCTTCAGCGGGATGAAGCGTCACGGTGACGGGCGAACCCGAATGCACGCCGATGCCGGAAACAGTGACTTGCTCGCGCAGGGTCGTCTGCCTGCCGGCTTGCGTGCCCCTCGTCATGCCCGACACCTCATAGCCAGACCGCAAGCGCAATCGGCCAACCCCAACTTGAGGAATGCGAAGGTTTGCACAAAGGGGCCGTCCGCCGGCCCCCCGATACGCTGACCCTCGACCCAACTCCCCCAATGACCGACAAACCATACCGGCGACAGGGTTTCCGGCCAACTCACGGTTTCTTACCGAGTGTTACCTTCTTCCCGCCGCACTCTTGGCGGCAAGGCGCCAAAAGTCCTCCGGACGTTCCGGCCACAGGTCACAGCTTGCCGGCCTTTATCGGCGCTGACGAACGCCCGGATTCTCGCCAATAAGCCATATTCTTCAATTGCTTAATTGGCGAAATGCCGATCGGCCGCGGGAGTCGAAAAGTCGGTTCCCCGATCTCGCGGCGTCCTCAGTTGGCCTGCCGGCGCAAGAAGGCCGGAATGTCGAGCTGGTCTTCCTCGGCGCGGTTATGCACAGGGGCCTGCCGGCCGTGCTGGTCCAGGCCTTGGGGCGCCGGACGCTTGGCGTATTCGGAGACCGGCTCGGACCGCGCTTCCGGCCGCGGCGCCGGACGGCCGGGAAGCCGTTCGGCCGCCGGCGGCAGCGGCGGCGCGCTGCGCGGAGGCGGCGGG
>JARLIY010000023.1 GCA_031291475.1 Xanthobacteraceae bacterium | reverse complement strand
TTGTCGATCTGGTCGTACGCGGTGAACGTCGCACCGCCGGTTTCCGCCAGCACCTTGGTGATCGCCGCCGTCAGCGACGTCTTGCCGTGGTCGACGTGACCGATCGTTCCAATGTTGCAGTGCGGTTTATTACGTTCAAACTTTGCTTTGGCCATTTGACTCTCCGTTCAGTCGTTAGCTGTCGCCAACGACAATCAGGCAAACTTCTTCTGGACTTCCGCCGACACATTTGCCGGCGCTTCCGCGTAGTGGTCGAACTGCATCGTAAAGGTCGCGCGGCCCTGGCTCATCGAGCGCAGGTTATTCACGTACCCGAACATATTCATGAGCGGCACCATCGCATTGATGACGTTGGCATTGCCGCGCATGTCCTGACCCTGGATCTGCCCGCGCCGCGAATTCAGGTCGCCGATGACGGAGCCGGTGTAATCTTCCGGCGTCACCACTTCGACCTTCATGATCGGCTCGAGCAGGACCGACTTGCCCTTTTGCAGCGCTTCGCGGAACGCCGCACGCGAGGCAATTTCGAAAGCCAGCGCCGAGGAGTCGACGTCGTGATAGGCGCCGTCGACGAGTTGAACCTTGACGTCGACCACCGGGAAGCCGGCGACCACGCCGGAGCCCAGCACGCTGTTGAGGCCCTTTTCGACGCCGGGGATGTATTCCTTCGGCACCGAACCGCCGACGACCTTGGACTCGAACTCGAAACCCTTGCCGGGCTCGTTGGGCTCGACGATGAACTTGACCCGCGCGAACTGGCCGGTACCGCCGGTCTGCTTCTTGTGGGTGTAATCGACTTCCGCCCGCTTGGTGACCCGCTCACGGAACGCCACCTGCGGCGCGCCGATATTGGCGTCGACCTTGTAGGTCCGGCGCAGGATGTCGACCTTGATGTCGAGATGGAGTTCGCCCATGCCCTTGAGAATGGTCTGGCCGGATTCCAGATCGGTCGAGACCCGGAACGACGGATCTTCCGCGGCAAGCTTCGCCAGCGCGACGCCGAGCTTTTCCTGGTCGGCCTTCGACTTCGGCTCGATCGCGATCTCGATCACTGGCTCCGGGAATTCCATCTTTTCCAGGATCACCGGTTTCTGCGGATCGCAGAGCGTGTCGCCGGTGCGTACGTCCTTCAATCCCGCCAGCGCCACGATGTCGCCGGCGAAAGCCTCTTTGATGTCTTCGCGGTTATTGGCATGCATCAGCAGCATGCGGCCGACGCGTTCCTTGCGCTCCTTGGTCGAGTTCATCACGCCGGTGCTGGCCTCGAGCGTGCCCGAATAGATGCGGCAGAAGGTGATGGTGCCGACGAAGGGGTCATCCATGATCTTGAAGGCCAGCAGCGCCATCGGCTCGGTATCCGAGGCCTTGCGCTCGACTTCGTTGCCCTTGAGATCGACGCCCTTCACCGGCGGCACGTCGAGCGGCGACGGCAGATAATCGACGACCGCGTCGAGCAGCGGTTGCACGCCCTTGTTCTTGAACGCCGAGCCGCACAGCACCGGGGAAAAGACGCCGGAGATGGTGGCCTTGCGGATCAGCCGCTTCAGTGTCGCCTCGTCGGGCTCCTTGCCTTCGAGGTAAGCGGTCATCGCATCGTCGTCGAGCTCGACCGCTGCCTCGATCAGCTTCTCGCGATATTCCTTGGCCTGGTCGAGGAGTTCGGCCGGAATTTCGATGTCGTGATACTTGGCGCCGAGCGTCTCCTCGTCCCACACCACGCCGACCATGCGTACGAGATCGATGATGCCCTTGAACTGGTTCTCGGCACCGATCGGAAGCTGAATGGCGACCGGCTTGGCGCCCAACCGATCGACGATATCCTTGAGGCACTGGAAATAGTCCGCGCCGGTCTTGTCCATCTTGTTGCAGAACACGATGCGCGGCACGTTATAGCGGTCGCCTTGACGCCAGACCGTCTCGGTCTGCGGCTCCACGCCCTGGTTGGAATCGAGCACGCAAACCGCGCCGTCAAGCACGCGCAGGCTGCGCTCGACTTCGATGGTGAAGTCGACGTGGCCGGGTGTGTCGATGATGTTGAGCCGCTTGCCGTTCCAGACCGCGGTGGTCGCGGCCGAGGTAATGGTGATGCCGCGCTCCTGCTCCTGCTCCATCCAGTCCATGGTCGCGGCGCCTTCATGCACCTCGCCCATTTTGTGGCTCTTGCCAGTGTAATAGAGCACGCGCTCGGTCGTCGTCGTCTTGCCGGCATCGATGTGGGCCATGATGCCGAAGTTGCGGTAGTCCTCGATGGGATGGGTGCGGGGCATGGGGGATCCTTCGCGTCGCCGGCTTACCAGCGATAGTGCGAGAACGCGCGGTTGGCTTCGGCCATCCGGTGCGTGTCTTCGCGCTTCTTGACCGCGTTCCCCCTGTTATTCGACGCATCGAGCAGTTCGCCCGAGAGCCGTTCGGTCATTGTCTTTTCGTTGCGTTCGCGCGCCGCGGAAATGATCCAGCGGATGCCGAGCGCCTGGCGCCGCGAGGTTCGCACCTCGACCGGCACCTGATAGGTGGCGCCGCCGACGCGGCGCGAGCGCACTTCGATCGACGGCATGACGTTGTCGAGCGCTTGCTGGAAGACGCTGATCGGATTCTGCCGGGTCTTGCCCTCGATCATATCGAGCGCGCCATAGACGATGTTCTCAGCCACCGACTTCTTGCCGGCATGCATCACCGAATTCATAAACTTCGTAACCACGACGTTCCCGAATTTCGGGTCCGGCTGGATTTCGCGCTTGTCTGCCCTGTGGCGGCGGGACATCTGTCTATTCTCTTTCCTTCGTCATGGCCGGGCTTGACCCGGCCATCCACGTCTTTGCCTTCTTACGATCCCCGGGTCTCGCTTCGCTCGCCCGGGGATGACCCTCGCTACGCTCAGGTCACTTCGGCCGTTTCGCGCCGTATTTCGATCGCCGCTGCTTGCGGTTTTTTACGCCTTGCGTATCGAGCACGCCGCGCAGGATGTGGTAGCGCACGCCGGGCAAATCCTTGACGCGGCCGCCGCGGATCATCACCACCGAGTGCTCCTGCAGATTGTGGCCCTCGCCCGGGATGTAGCCGATGACCTCGAAACCGTTGGTCAAGCGGACCTTGGCGACCTTGCGCAACGCCGAGTTCGGCTTCTTCGGCGTCGTCGTGTAGACGCGGGTGCAGACGCCGCGCTTCTGCGGCGACTGCTGGAGCGCCGGCACTTTCTTTTTCGCGTGCTGCGTCACCCGCGGTTTGCGAATGAGCTGATTGATCGTCGGCATCCGCCTTCACTCTCTCGCTTCGGAGCGTTCGCTCCGTTCGTTTGCCGCGAACCATTCGCGCAAACGAAAGCGCGCCATCCGCTTCCCTGCGGAAGGGCGCCTGAAATTCGCAGAGGACCGCGAGGCCATAGCCCGCGGTCGTGCGCCTTGCACAGTCTGACTTTCCGTCGTCAGCGGCAGCGTTTGAGCCTGCTTATGTCGAGGCGTCGCGCCGAATCCTGCTTATCGAGAGAGGGAGCCGAGAAAGCGCCCACTTTCAATAGTTTAGCTGGGGACCCGGACAGGCCGTTCCGACGGGCGAAGCTCACCGCCTGCCAAAAGTTCGCGGTATGTATCGGCGACACCGTGCGAAGTCAAGCCGATATGGGCATGAAAGCGCGATGGCGCAAGCACATCTGCGGTTTTGCCGCCGTTAAGGATCAGCCCGGCTCCATGCCCTTGGCGCGGATGATGCGGACCACCTCCGGGGAGGCAAGAAACGCCACGAGAGCGCGGGCTGGCGCGCTGTGCGCGGCACCGGCGGCGAAGCCCGCGGTATAGGCGACGAAATTTCCCAGTTCTTTGGGCAGCGGGCCGACCAGGTGGGCGCCCTTGACCGGCTGATTTTCGATGATCTGCTGCATGCCGATCTCGGCCTCGCCGCAGGCTATGACCTCGCCGACCGGGCGGCCGATGGCGAACACGGTCTTGTTTTGCATGTCGGCCGCCAGGTCGAGCCGCTGCAGCAGCGCCGCGACATATTCCCCGCTCGGACCCTTGCTGTAGGAGATCGATTTCGCCCGGCGCAACAGGCTCTTGAACGCTTCCACCGTGGCGAAATCCGGCGCGGGCTCCCCTGCCCGCACCATTAGGCCGACGAGCGAGCGCACCACGTCGACCGGCGTGCCGGGCGCCACTTTGCCCGACTGCACCAGCTGGTCGATCGCCGAGCGTGGCAGAAGCGCGACGTCGAAGGCTGCGCCGGCTTCGATCTCGGCCTTCATCTCACGGGTCAGCGCAAAACGGATGCGCACCGTGTTGCCGCTCTCGCGTTCGAAGAGCGGTACGGCGTCCGCCATGAAGCGGCGCATGGCGCCGCCGCTCAGGACGTTGATCTCCGTCGACACGGATTTTCCCGACTTTCAAGATATTCTAGGCAGCTTTTTTCGCGCTGTCGTTCAGAAGCCCGAGGCGCACGAGGCTTTCGGCGGTAGCGACGATGGCTTCCTGCGGCGAACGCGGCACCCAGCCCAGGACGCGCTTGGCCTTTTCGTTGGTGGCATTCTTCACCTTGCCGAGCTCCGGCAGAATCTGCCGCACCTCCGGATTGCGCAATGCGATGATGCGTACCAGCCAGTTAGGCACCTGCCGGGTCGGCACTCTGTTCGCCGCCGCGCCCATGCGGGTTTTGAGCACCTTGGCGATGTCTTGGACCGACATGAAATCGCCCGACAGCGCCAGGAAACGTTCGCTCTTTGCGCCCGGATGGGTCATGGCGCGTATATGTAAGTCGGCGACGTCGCGCACGTCGACGATGCCGAAATAGAGCCGCGGGCAGCCGGGCATGGCGCCTTCCATCAGGCGCTGCACCAGGAGGATCGACGTCGAAAGATCGGGTCCCAGAACCGGACCGAGCACGGCTACCGGATTGACGACGGAAAGTTCGAGGCCGCCGCCCTCCTTGCCGATGAAATCCCAGGCCGCGCGCTCGGCCAAAGTCTTCGATTTCGCGTAAGCGCTTACCTCGCGTCCGTTGAGATCCGTCCAGGTGGTCTCATCGAACGGCGTTTGCCGCGACCCGTGGCCGTAGCCGATTGCCGCGAACGAGGAGGTCAGCACCACGCGCTTGACGCCTGCGTCGCGCGCGGCGCGCAGCAGGCGGAGCGCGCCCTCGCGCGCCGGAACGATCAGCTCATCCTCGTTTTTGGGAACACCCGCGGGTATCGGCGAGGCCACGTGCAGCACATACGCGCAACCGGCGACGGCTTCCTTCCAGCCGGCATCGTTTTCGAGATTGGCTGCGACGAAGGACAGGCGATCGCCCGGCTCGGCGCCGTCTTGCTTGAGCAGGGCGCGCACGTCGGCCTCGCGGTTGAGGCTCCGTATCGTCGCGCGCACCTGATGGCCGGCGGCCAGAAGCTGCAGGATGCAATGGCTGCCGATAAAGCCCGAACCGCCGGTGACCAGAACTGCGCTCATCGCCGCCTCCTAAAACCACCACGCTAAAGAAAAGGCCGCCAGATGGCGGCCTTTCTTATTTTGCGTGCCGCCCCCCCCCCGCGGCTACTCCGCCGCCGGTAGCGCCGCCGGCTCGGCGGCGGCCTTGGCGGCCGCCTCCTTCTCGCGCTCGGCGAGGATGAGCTGGTCGCGCTTGACGGCGACTTCGCGGAGCTTGTTCATCATGGCGCCGGTTCCCGCCGGGATCAGGCGGCCGACGATGACGTTCTCTTTCAAGCCGTCGAGCGTGTCGGCCTTGCCCGAGACCGCCGCTTCGGTAAGCACGCGCGTGGTCTCCTGGAACGACGCTGCCGAGATGAACGATCGCGTCTGCAAAGAGGCCTTGGTGATGCCTAGCAGCACCGGATGCGCGGTCGCCGGCTTCTTGCCTTCGGCCACGAACCGCGCATTGACCTCGTCGAACTCGATCTTGTCGACCTGCTCGCCCTGGATCAGGTCGGTCTCGCCGGAATCGTCGATCTCGACCTTTTGCAGCATCTGCCGCACGATCACTTCGATGTGCTTGTCGTTGATGGCGACGCCCTGGAGCCGGTAGACCTCTTGGATTTCGTTGACCAGGTAGCCGGCCAGCTCCTCGACACCCTTGATCGCCAGGATGTCGTGCGGCGCCGGATTGCCTTCGACGATGTAGTCGCCCTTCTCGATCAGATCGCCGTCCTGCAAGTGGATGTGCTTGCCCTTCGGGACCAGATACTCCCTCGGCTCCTCATCCTTGGTCGCAGGCTCGATGGTGATGCGCCGCTTATTCTTGTAGTCGCGGCCGAAGCGGATCGTGCCGGAAATCTCGGCGATGACCGCCGATTCCTTGGGCCGCCGCGCCTCGAACAGCTCCGCCACGCGCGGCAGACCGCCGGTGATGTCGCGCGTCTTGGCGCTTTCGGTCGGGATACGGGCGATCACATCCGCCGCCTTCACCTTGGCGCCGGGATCAACCGAGATGATGGCGTCGACCGCCAGCAAGGAGCGGGCGTCGCCGCCGCGGCTGAGCTTGAGGATCTTGCCGTCCTTGCCCTTGATCACCAGGGCCGGACGCAAGTCCTGCTGGCCGCGGGCGGACCCCGAGCGCCAATCGATCACCACGCGTTTGGCGATGCCGGTCGATTCGTCGAGCGATTCCGTCATCGATTGACCTTCGACAAGGTCCTCGAAGCCGACCACGCCCTCGACCTCGGTGATGATCGGACGCGTGTAGGGGTCCCACTCGGCGATGCGCTGGCCGCGCTTGATGTGCTCGCCGTCGTCGACCTTGAGCCGCGCGCCGTATTGGATGCGGTGCACGGCACGCTCGGTGCCGTCCGGATCGGTGACGGCGACGATAAGATTGCGGCTCATCACGATATTATCGCCGTCCGAATTGCGGGCGACATTCTTGTTCTTGATCTTGATGGTGCCCTCGAAGTTCGATTCGACGAACGACTGCTCCGAGATTTGCGCCGCGCCGCCGATATGAAACGTGCGCATAGTGAGCTGCGTGCCCGGCTCGCCGATCGATTGCGCGGCGATGACGCCCACCGCTTCGCCCATATTGACCGGCGTGCCGCGGGCGAGATCGCGCCCGTAGCACTTGCCGCAGCAGCCGGTGATCGTCTCGCAGGTGAGCACGGAGCGGATTTTGATCTCCTGCACGCCCGCATTGACCAGCCGCTCGACGTGGGCCTCATCGAGCAATGATCCATTCGGCACCAGAATTTCGTTGCTCGACGGGTCGCGCACGTCCTCGGCCGTGGTGCGGCCGAGAATGCGGCTTGCCAGCGAGGCCACGACCGTGCCGGCATCGATGATGGCGCGCACCTTGATGCCGCGCGAGGTGCCGCAATCCTCCTCGGTTATGATGCAGTCCTGCGCCACGTCGACCAGACGCCGCGTCAGATAGCCGGAATTGGCTGTCTTCAGCGCGGTGTCGGCGAGGCCCTTGCGCGCGCCGTGCGTCGAGTTGAAGTACTCGAGCACCGAGAGACCCTCCTTGAAGTTGGAGATGATCGGGCTCTCGATGATCTCGCCCGACGGCTTGGCCATTAGTCCGCGCATGCCGGCAAGCTGGCGCATCTGCGCCGGCGAGCCGCGGGCGCCGGAATGCGCCATCATGTAGATCGAGTTGACCTGCGCTTCCTCGCCCTTCTCCGCCGGCTTGGTGGCGGAGATTTCGCGCATCATCTCGTCGGCGATCTTTTCCGTGCACTTCGACCGGGCGTCGACGACCTTGTTGTATTTTTCGCCCTGGGTGATCAGGCCGTCGTTGTATTGCTGCTCGAATTCCTTGACCTGCTCGCGCGTGTCTTCGACGATCTTTTTCTTCGAGTGCGGCACCACCATGTCGTCCTTGCCGAAGGAGATGCCGGCCTTGAACGCGTGGTGGAAGCCGAGCGCCATGACGCGGTCGCAGAAGATCACCGTCTCCTTCTGGCCGCAGTGGCGATAGACGGTGTCGATCATGCTGGAGATTTCGCGCTTGGTCATGAGCTTGTTGACGAGCTCGAACGAAATCTTCGGCTTCTTCGGCAACACCTCGCCAAGCAGAGCGCGTCCCGGCGTGGTCTCGTACCATTTGCTGACCGGCTTGCCGTCGTCGTCGACGCCTTCCCAGCGATACTTGATCTTGGCGTGCAGGCCGACGGCTTTCTCGTGCAACGCGTGCTCGACTTCGCTCATGTTGCGATAGAAGCCCTGCACGACGTTCTTCTTCTTGCGATCGCGCTCAAGTTCCTTCTGCGTGTGCAGCTCGAGCTTCCACTGCCCGGCGCCGCCGTCAGTCATGATCGACAGGTAATAGAGTCCGAGCACAATATCCTGCGACGGCACGATGATCGGCGAACCGTTGGCCGGATGCAGGATATTGTTGGTCGACATCATCAGGACGCGGGCTTCGAGCTGCGCCTCGAGCGACAGCGGCACGTGCACCGCCATCTGGTCGCCGTCGAAGTCGGCGTTGAACGCCGCGCAGACCAGCGGATGCAGTTGGATCGCCTTGCCCTCGATCAGCACCGGCTCGAACGCCTGAATGCCGAGGCGATGCAAGGTCGGCGCGCGGTTGAGCAACACCGGATGCTCGCGGATCACCTCGTCGAGGATGTCCCAGACTTCCGGCTTTTCCTTCTCCACCAGCTTCTTCGCCTGCTTCACCGTCGTCGACAGGCCCTTGGCGTCAAGCCGCGAATAAATGAACGGCTTGAACAGTTCGAGCGCCATCTTCTTGGGCAGGCCGCACTGATGCAGTTTGAGCTCCGGGCCGACCACGATCACCGAGCGGCCGGAATAGTCGACGCGCTTGCCGAGCAGGTTCTGCCGGAAGCGGCCCTGCTTGCCCTTGAGCATGTCGGCGAGCGACTTCAACGGCCGCTTGTTGGCGCCGGTGATGACGCGGCCGCGGCGGCCGTTGTCGAACAGCGCGTCGACCGCTTCCTGTAGCATCCGCTTTTCGTTGCGGATGATGATGTCGGGGGCGCGCAGCTCGATCAGCCGCTTGAGGCGGTTGTTGCGGTTGATGACGCGCCGATAGAGGTCGTTGAGGTCGGAGGTGGCGAAACGCCCGCCATCGAGCGGCACCAGCGGCCGCAGGTCCGGCGGGATGACCGGCACATGCGTCAGGATCATCCATTCCGGCTTATTGCCGGACTGGACGAACGCCTCAATCAGCTTGAGCCGCTTGGCGAGCTTCTTCGGCTTGAGTTCGGAGGTCGATTCGATGATCTCCTGACGCAGCTCGGCTGCCATCTTCTCCAGATCGAGCGCCTTGAGCATCTCGCGGATCGCTTCGGCGCCGATCATAGCGGTGAAGCTGTCGGCGCCGAATTCGTCCTGCGCCTTGACGTAATCGTCCTCGGAGAGGAGCTGGCGGTCCTTGAGCGGGGTCAGTCCCGGCTCGAGCACGACGTAGTGCTCGAAATAGAGGATGCGCTCGAGGTCCTTAAGCGTCATGTCGAGCAGAAGCCCGATGCGCGAGGGCAGCGACTTCAAGAACCAGATGTGCGCGACCGGCGCGGCGAGCTCGATATGGCCCATGCGCTCGCGACGGACGCGGCTAAGCGTCACTTCGACCGAGCACTTCTCGCAGATGATGCCCTTGTACTTCATGCGCTTGTACTTGCCGCACAAGCACTCGTAGTCCTTGATCGGCCCGAAAATGCGCGCGCAGAACAACCCGTCGCGCTCGGGCTTGAAGGTGCGGTAATTGATGGTCTCCGGCTTTTTGATTTCGCCGTAGGACCACGACAGAATCTTTTCCGGGCTCGCGATCGAAATCCGGATCTGGTCGAAGACCTGAGCCGGCGCCTGCGGGCTGAAAAGATTCATGATCTCTTGGTTCATCGTCTTCTCCGCTTGGAGTTGCCGGATGACGGACGACAGAGGACGGACGACAGATCAGACCTGCGCCGTCGCTTTGCTCGTTATCCGTCCTCCGTCGTCTGTCCTCTGTATTCCGCTTATTCCGCCGCCTCGGCCGTGCCGCCGTCGCCGCCGCGCTGTTGCTTGGAGTTGTGCAGGTCGACGTTGAGGCCGAGCGAGCGCATCTCCTTGACCAGCACGTTGAACGATTCCGGAATGCCGGCCTCGAATGTGTCGTCGCCGCGCACGATCGCTTCGTACACCTTGGTGCGGCCGGCGACGTCGTCCGACTTCACCGTCAGCATTTCCTGGAGCGTGTAAGCGGCGCCGTAGGCTTCGAGCGCCCACACCTCCATTTCGCCGAAGCGCTGGCCGCCGAACTGCGCCTTGCCGCCCAACGGCTGCTGGGTGACGAGGCTGTAGGGGCCGATCGAGCGGGCGTGGATCTTGTCGTCCACGAGGTGATGGAGCTTGAGCATATAGATATGACCCACCGTCACCTTGCGGTCGAACGTGTCGCCGGTGCGCCCGTCGTAGAGCGTGACCTGTCCGGAGTGATCGAGGCCGGCGAGATCGAGCATGTGCTCGATGTCGGCTTCCTTGGCGCCGTCGAACACCGGCGTCGAGATCGGCACGCCGTGGCGCAGATTGCTGCCGAGCTCGATGAGACCCTTCTCGTCGAGCGACTTGATGGTCTCCTCGTCGCCGTAGATTTTCCGCAGCAGCTCCTTGAGCGGCTTGGGATCGCGCTTGCCGTGATAGAGATCGACGGCATTGCCGATCTTGATGCCGAGGCCGGCGCAGGCCCAGCCGAGATGGGTCTCGAGAATCTGCCCGACATTCATGCGGCTCGGCACGCCGAGCGGGTTGAGCACGATGTCGACCTGCGTGCCGTCGGCGAGGAACGGCATGTCCTCGATCGGCACAATCTTCGACACCACGCCCTTGTTGCCGTGGCGACCGGCCATCTTATCGCCGGGCTGGATCTTCCGCTTCACGGCGACGAAGACCTTGACCATCTTCATCACGCCGGGCGGCAACTCGTCGCCCCGCTGCAGCTTCTCGACCTTGTCGAGGAAGCGCTGTTCCAGCCGCTTCTTCGACTCGTCGTACTGCTTGCGGATGGCTTCGATCTCCGCCATCACCTTGTCGTTAGGGGAAGCGAAGAGCCACCACTGCGACCGCGGATATTCGTCTAGCACCGTGCGGGTGATTTTGGTGTCCTTCTTGAAGCCCTTCGGCCCCGCGATGCCCTGGCGGCCCTCCAGCAACTCGGCCAGGCGGCCGTAGACGTTGCGGTCGAGGATCGCCTGCTCGTCGTCACGGTCCTTGGCGAGCCGCTCGATTTCTTCACGCTCGATGGCGAGCGCACGCTCGTCCTTCTCGACGCCGTGGCGGTTGAACACGCGCACTTCGACGACCGTGCCCTGCACGCCGGGCGGAACACGCAACGAAGTGTCGCGCACGTCGGAGGCCTTTTCGCCGAAGATGGCGCGCAGGAGCTTTTCCTCCGGCGTCATCGGGCTTTCGCCCTTCGGCGTGATCTTGCCGACGAGGATGTCTCCCGCCTGCACTTCCGCGCCGATATAGACGATACCGGCCTCGTCGAGATTCTTCAGCGACTCTTCCGTGACGTTGGGAATATCGCGGGTAATCTCCTCCGGGCCGAGCTTGGTGTCGCGCGCCATCACCTCGAATTCCTCGATATGGATCGAGGTGAAGACGTCGTCCGTGACGATC
>JARLIY010000170.1 GCA_031291475.1 Xanthobacteraceae bacterium | reverse complement strand
GGGGGGGGGGGGGGGGGGGGGGGGGGGGGGCGGGGGGGGGGGGGGGGGGGGGGGGGCGTCGCGAAGCGGCTGCTGGACGAGTACGGCGTCTAGGTCGAAGCGATGACCGCCGGACTGATGGAGTGGGAAACGATCGACGCTGATCAGATCAACGACATCATGGCAGGCCGTCCGCCGCGTTCGCCGAAGAGCTCGCCGCCGTCGGCAAGCGACGCCTCGTCGGGCGGCAGCCCGGGCACCGAGGTCAAGCCGGGCAGCGCGACCGCGCCGGCCTGATAGGCGACCAGTAGATAGTGCGGGCCCGTGTGTTTCACACCGGCCCGTTTTGGATTTATCTGTTTTACTTGATTGACCGCTACCTGTCGAAAGTCGAATTTCCTTCTCTTCCCATCCCCGAACCGCTGCAATGCGGCCGCTTCAAGCTGACCTTTGAACGCCCGTTAGTCATGGGCATCCTCAACGTCACGCCCGATTCGTTTTCCGATGGCGGCCAGTACGCGATGCGCGGCGACGCGCTGCGCCAGGCCGAACGCATGTTGCTCGACGGCGCGGACATCATCGACATCGGCGGCGAGTCGACCCGTCCGGGTGCGCCGCCCGTGCCCCTCGACGAAGAACTGGAGCGGGTGATCCCGCTGGTCGAACTGCTGCGCGGCGCGAATGTGCCGTTGTCGGTGGATACGTACAAGCCGGAAGTGATGCGTCACGCATTGACCGCGGGTGCGGACCTGATCAACGATATCTGGGGTTTCCGGATGCGCGGTGCGATCGACGCCGTTCGCGACAGTGAATGCGGTCTGTGCGTGATGCATATGCTCGGCGAGCCGCAGACCATGCAGCTCGGTGAGCCTGCCTATGGCGACGTGGTAAGCGAAGTTCGGCAGTTTCTCGAAGAACGGGTGACGGCCCTTAAGCAGGCGGGCATCGCTCGTGCTCGCATCAGCGTGGACCCGGGCTTTGGTTTCGGCAAAGCGGTGATCGAACACAATTACGCCCTGCTCGCGCATCTGCCGGACACGGCGCCGTGGGCCGAGCCGCCGTACCCCATTCTGGCCGGCATGTCGCGCAAGTCGATGGTCGGCGCGGTTGTCGGACGCCCGGCGCCGGAGCGCGTCGCGGGCAGCATCGCCGCTGCGGTGTGTGCCGCCGGGCGCGGTGCGGCAATTCTGCGCGTGCACGACGTCGCGCAAACAGTGGATGCATTGAAAGTATGGGCGGCCATGCGCGACGCGGCGAATCACAGCCGCGCGCGCGGCTGAACCCACAAGCCAAGGAGGAACATAAAACATGGCACGTCGTTATTTCGGAACGGACGGGATTCGGGGCAAGGTCGGCGAAGGGCCGATTACGCCGGAGTTTGTATTGCGGCTCGGCTACGCTGCCGGCAAGGTGCTCGCGGGCGCGGACCGCTGGGCGAGAACGGGCGCACGGCCCACGGTGCTGATCGGTAAAGACACCCGGGTGTCGGGCTATATGCTCGAAGCCGCGCTCGAAGCGGGCTTTTCCGCGGCGGGCGTCGACGTCATGCTGGCCGGGCCGATGCCGACCCCGGGCATTGCCTATCTGACGCGCGCACTGCGGCTCGCCGCGGGCGTCGTGATCAGCGCGTCGCACAACCCGTACTACGACAACGGCATCAAATTCTTCTCCGCCGACGGCAACAAGCTGCCCGACGAAGTGGAATTGCAGATCGAAGAACAACTCGATCTGCCGCTCGCATGCGCGGCCTCCGAGCAACTCGGCAAGGCGCGGCGCCTCGACGACGCAGCCGGCCGCTACATCGAGTTTTGCAAGAGCACGTTCCCAGCGGCGTTCGACTTGCGCGGCCTGAAGCTGGTGGTCGACTGCGCGCACGGCGCCGCGTACGACGTCGCGCCGCACGTGTTCCATGAACTCGGTGCCGACGTGATTCCGATCGGCGTCGCGCCGAACGGTTTCAATATCAACGACGGCGTCGGCGCGACCGCGCCGGACGCGCTGGTGCGCGCGGTGCGTGCGAACCACGCGGACCTCGGTATTGCGCTCGACGGCGACGCCGACCGGCTGCAGGTCGTGGACGCGGCCGGCCGCCTGTATAACGGCGACGAGCTGCTCTACGTGCTGGTCAAGGACCGGATGGCGACCGACGGCAAGGTGGAAGGCGCGGTCGGCACCTTGATGACCAACATGGCGGTCGAAGTCGCGCTGCAGGAAGCTGGCGTGAAGTTCGTCCGCGCGGCCGTGGGCGACCGCTACGTGCTCGAGCAGTTGCGCGAACACGGCTGGCAGCTGGGCGCGGAAGGCTCCGGCCATATTCTCTCCCTCGACCGCCATTCGACCGGCGACGGCATCGTGTCGGCGCTGCTGGTGCTGGCCGCGATGAAGCGCAGCGACAAAACGCTCGCCGAGCTGCTCCACGGCGTGACGCTGTTCCCGCAGAAGCTGATCAACGTGCGGATGCAGCCCGGCGCGGACTGGAAAGGCAGCGACGCCATCCGCCGCGCCATCAGCACGGCCGAGGAAGCGCTGAACGGCCGCGGCCGCGTGCTGATTCGGGCCTCGGGCACCGAGCCCGTTCTGCGCGTGATGGTGGAGGCGGAAAAAGTCGACGACGCCATTCGCCACTCCGAAGCGATCGCCAACGCGGTCAAGCTGGCCACGGCCTGAACCGCGCCTGCCCTACGGCGGCGAGGGACGATCATGAGCGCGTCCCCGCTGCCGCACCCCTCCGCTGTCCATCTCCGCAGTGCCCCTCCAAACACTCGCAAACGTTCGCGTCCCATTTTTTTCGTCTAATCTGTAAAGCGACGCTTGCCACGCCGCCAAAGCGGCGATTTGTCCACGCGTGCGCCTTTCACCTTAGTAATCCCACTGTCACATCCGTTTCACGGTTAGTCACGTTACTGTCACAAAGAGACCCTAAGCTTCGCGGTGTTCGTGTTATTCGCTCACACCGCTCACACCCTTGGAGGTCTCATGAAATTGATGCAAACCGTGTTCGCTGGCGTCGCTGGCGCGCTTTTCGCGATCGC
>JARLIY010000169.1 GCA_031291475.1 Xanthobacteraceae bacterium | reverse complement strand
GGTGGCCTTCATCGAGGGCCACGGGATGCGCCGCCTCCCAGGCTACGTCACTGACGACATTCCCTCCATCCTTTGGGAAGGGCGTGGCAACCCCGACGCATGGAAAGATTTTGTTGAAATGGCCAAGCACGCAGGCGCGCCTTTCGTTACCTTCAGTGAGATGACGCTCGACCGCGAAGAGCTTGACGCACTCATCGACGAAGCCGGCGAGATGAACTTCCCCGATGAAGAATCCGCGGAGCTGGTCGAGGCCAAGTGGCTGCTGAAGTATGCCGGCAAGCTCGGCTATGTCCAGCTTGGCTTCATCTACGAGGGCATCGTCTTTCTGCACGAAACCACCACCGAGTGGTATGAGCGCTACCAGGCTCTGCTGGAAAACATCGAAAGTTTTCACGACATCGTCATCGACGACGCTCATTCGCACGACGACGAGGACGAGTAGGCCCCGTTGGCCGATCCAGCCAGCACATCCGGGGCCGGGAACCACACCATCACGGCACAAAGATCGCTGCCGCCCCAGCGTTGGCTGCTTGCCGAGTCACATCCTGAAGAATCCGCTGTCCTGGCCCGCGAGGCGCGCTTGCCGCTCGTGCTGGCCCAGATCCTCATTGCGCGCGGCATCGCTACTGCGGGCGAGGCCTTCGCTTTCCTCAATCCCGAGCCGGCCCACCTCCACGATCCCTTCCTCATGCACGGCATGTCCGCCGCCGTCGAGCGCCTGGAGCGCGCCATTGCCACGCGCGGGCCCGTGCTCCTTTACGGCGACTACGACGTGGACGGTACTGTCGCCGTCGTCCTGCTCAAAACCGCCATCGAAATGCTCGGTGGCGTGGCGCAGTTTCATGTTCCCCATCGCCTGCGCGACGGCTACGGCATGCAGTCGAGCGTGCTTGAAGCGGCCTACGCCGAGGGCGTACGCCTCGTAGTCACCGTCGACACCGGCATGCGCGCCTTCGCTGAAGCTGAAACCGCGCGCCGCCTCGGCCTCGACCTCATCATTACCGACCACCACTTGCCTGACGCCAACGATGCGCTCCCCGTCGCGCTCGCCATCCTCAATCCCAACCAGCCCGGCTGCGCGTACCCTGAAAAATCGCTCTGCGGGGCGGCCATCGCGCTCAAGCTGGCTCAGGCACTGCTCGAGCGCCGCGACCCCGCTCGCTTCCGCGAGAAGACCCTGCCCAGCTTTCTCAAGATGGCGGCCATCGCCACCATCGCCGACGCCGTTCCTCTCCACGGCGAAAACCGCACCATCGCCGCCCTCGGCCTGCGCGAGCTGCGACGCCCCGTCGGCGCCGGCCTGCGCGCGCTCTTCGCCGCCGCCGCGCTCGATCCGGCCGCGAAGCAGGTCACCGGCTTTGACGTCGCCTTCCGCCTCGCCCCGCGCATCAACGCCGCCGGCCGCATGGACGTCGCCTCCGACGTCATCGAGCTCTTCTCTACCCGCGACTCCCACCGCGCCGCCGAGCTAGCCGCCAAGCTCGAGCGCCTGAACCGCGAACGCCGCGAGGTAGAATCCGCCGCGCTCGCCACCATCGAAGCGCGCCTCGAAACCGACGCTGAAATCGCCGCCGGCCGCCTGCTGGTGATCGACGGCGACGGCTGGCATCGCGGCGTCATTGGCATTCTCGCCTCGCGTGTCGTCGAGCGCACCGCCAAGCCCGCCATCGTCGTCAGCGTAGAAGACGGCGTGGCCCACGGCTCCGGCCGCTCCGTCGACGGCTTCCCGCTCCTCGCCGCCATCGAAACCTGCGCCGATCTCTTCACCCGCTTTGGCGGCCACGCCTTTGCCGTCGGCTTCGCCCTGCCCGCCGCCGCGCTGCCCGAGCTCAAGCGCCGCCTGCGAATCTACGCGGAGGCACACCTGGCCGCCCGCGAGCCCGAGCGCCTTCTGCGCATTCACGCCGAGCTGCCGCTCCACCGCATCACGCCCGTGCTCGCCGGGTGGCTGCGCAAGCTTGAACCCCTCGGCCACGGAAACCCCGAGCCAATCTTCCTCGCACGCTCCGCGCGCTTGCTCGCTCCGCCCCGCATCCTAAAGGCTCAGCACCTCTCGCTCGAGCTCGCGCAGGACATCGCCCCGCCACCGAACGGATCTTCCGCTCGCCTGCCCGTAAGCGCCGCGCCCTCAAGCGCCATGCGCGGCGTCGGCTGGGGCCTGGCCGAGCGCGCCATGCAACTCCATCTCGCACAGGGCAGCCTCATCGATCTCGTCTACCGCATCCGCGAAAACGACCACCCCGACTTCGGCGGCCTGGAAATTGAAATCATGGGCATACAACCGGCCGAGGCCTAAGCACTGCGATAAAGAACAACTCCCCTCAGTATTCGGACAGGATTCTCTGCGGCCTTGCTGTGGGAGCGGCGCGAAGTGGACAAAGGCAGTGCTTCCCGCGGAACGAGGCGCGAGCCACTTGCGTCCATCGGTGCTACTATCTCTCCAGTTTCCGCGCACCGGTCAAATCGTCGCGTAACCGCACGCGCTTACGTCCGCTATCTCTCAAAGGAGGCTCAAATGCCGGCATCGAATCCCGAAGACTGCGATGCATTATTCGCCCGGTACCTGAATGCCGGAAACGTCGACGCCTTGCTCGAGCTCTACGAGCCGCAGGCG
>JARLIY010000168.1 GCA_031291475.1 Xanthobacteraceae bacterium | reverse complement strand
GCCCGCTCGCGGGGGTCAGATACGCTCGCTCCGGCCTGCGCCGACCGCTCGCTGGGGTCTGATACGCTCGCTCCGGCCTGCGCCGACCGCTCGCTGGCGGTATCGGCGGCGAGCACGGCGCGCACCGCCGCCGCGGCGCGCCCGATCCGCTGCGTCGCCTCGACATTGGCGGTTTCGACGGCGCGCGCGCGCCGCGCGGCGGCGTCGAGTTCGATCGCCAGCCGCGAACGGTCGTCCTGGAGGGCGGAATGTTCGGCAAGCCGGTCCGCCAATTCGCTGGCGCGTTCGGCCCGCCGGCTGATGGCGGCGTCGAGCGCCCCGAAAGCAGACCGCAGCCGCCGGCGCGCGGCTTCGAAACGTTCCTTCGCTTGCGCGCGGTCGGCCTCCGCCGGAGCGAAAGCGGCGGATTCGAGCGGGGGCTGTTCGTTCACGGTCGAGGACAAGGGGCTGCTTTCGGCTCGCGTCGCGCGCAGGGATCGAGAACGGACGATTGGGACAATCTATCATTGTCGCGGCTCTCGCCAAGGGCCAGAGGCGAAAGGCCACAGAAAAAGAGGCCTTGCCGACGGCGGGCGATCGTCTCGACGCGGCAAATCGCCGCAGGCGGCGCAAATTCCCTGGCGTGGCGCCGGGATGACGGTTTCCGCGCGGCGCTCTCCTCTTCCGAAAACAAGACCAGGGTCGAAGATTCGGCGCTCACGCAGTTGCCTTGGCCGCGTGAAACGGATTAAAGGGTCTGCCACAAAGCCGGCGCGCGCAATGCGGCGGAAATTGAGGGAGCAAAAAAGCTCCGTCTTTTTGGATGGGATCAACCAAGGAGCGCATCGAAATGGCAGTCAAGGTTTTCATCAACGGTTTTGGCCGCATCGGCCGCAACGTCCTGCGCGCCATCGTCGAGTCCGGCCGCACGGACATCCAGGTCGTCGGCCTCAACGACCTCGGCTCGGTCGAGACCAACGCTCACCTGATGCGCTATGATTCGGTCCACGGCCGCTTCCCCGGCGTGGTCAAGGTCGAAGGCGACACGATCGATGTCGGAACCGGCCCGATCAAGGTCACGGCGATCAAGGATCCCTCGCAACTGCCGCTGGCCGCGCTCGGCGTTGACGTCTGCATGGAATGCACCGGCATCTTCACCGCGCGCGACAAGGCCGCGACCATGCTCGCCGCCGGCGCCAAGCGCGTTCTGGTCTCCGCCCCCTCCGACGGCGCCGACCTGACGGTCGTCTATGGCGTCAATCACGGCAAGCTGACCAAGGATCATCTCGTCGTCTCCAACGCGTCCTGCACCACCAATTGCCTGTCGCCGGTCGCCAAGGTTCTCAATGACGCCATCGGCATCGAAAAGGGCATCATGACGACCATCCACTCCTATACCGGCGACCAGCCGACGCTGGACACGTTCCACAAGGATCTCTACCGCGGCCGCGCCGCCGCTCTGTCGATGATCCCGACTTCGACCGGCGCCGCCAAGGCGGTGGGCCTCGTCCTGCCGGAGCTCAAGGGCAAGCTCGACGGCTTCGCCATCCGCGTGCCGACCCCCAACGTCTCGGTGGTGGACCTCAAGTTCATCGCCAAGCGCGCGACCAGCAAGGACGAGATCAACGCCGCGATCAAGGCGGCGGCCGACGGCCCGATGAAGGGCGTTCTCGGCTATACCAACGACAAGAACGTTTCCTGCGACTTCAACCACGACCCCCATTCCTCGATCTTCCACATGGATCAGACCAAGGTTTTGGACGGAACCATGGTGTCGATCCTGTCCTGGTACGACAACGAATGGGGCTTCTCCAACCGCATGGCCGACACGGCCGTCGCGATGGCCAAGCTGATCTGAGCCTT
>JARLIY010000167.1 GCA_031291475.1 Xanthobacteraceae bacterium | reverse complement strand
GACGGCTGATCAGGGCCGCGGTCCCACCGGACGAAGGGCAGGAAATAATAGATCAGCATGCCGACGGTGAGCAGCGCCCATTTGATGTTCCGGAAGGTGCCGGAGACGCTCTGGGGATAGATCTGCTTGCGGGCCTCGTAGAGCTCGCCGCTTTCTTCCGACGCCGCCGCGTCGGCCGGCTTTTTCAGTTCCAGCCCAGGAATCGCACTCATCTCGCCATCTCGAAAAGCTTGACCGCGCCCCCGTGAAGGCGCGGCGTCATTGCCCCCTTATAAGCCGAAGCGAGCGGCTGGAGTCGAGTAAATTGCGCGCGAATTTGTCGCAGGCGGATCACGCACGCCAGCTCTATGAGCTTGGCGGCATTGTCAAAAACCGGCTTTTCGATTGAACCCGCCGGCTAAGAGCGACTGAAATCCGCGAATTTCCGCCCTTTTTGACCTTTTGCATCCAGCCGAAAAATCGGTCGCCGCAGGCCGGGAGTCGAGCAGAACCCCATCAAAAAAGAGAGGCGCGAAGCGGCGGGTTGAACGCCGCTTCGCGCCAGCTTGTCTTACTGGCCGCCGCCCAGCGAGTGGACGTAAACCGTGAGCGCCTTGATCGTGGCCGGATCGAGCTTGGAGCCCCAGGCCGGCATGTGGCCGCCGCGGCCGCCGGTCAGGGTTTCCATGATGGTGGCCTTGTCGCCGCCATAGAGCCAGATCTTGGTGGTCAGGTTCGGAGCGCCGACGTCGGGATTGCCCTTGGCGTTGTCGCCATGGCACGGCGTGCAATTGTCGGCGAAGATCTTCTTGCCGGCCGAAACGTCGTCCGTCGTCTGGTGCGACAGCGAGAAGACGTAAGAGGCGACCTGAGCGATCTGATCCTTGGTCAGGATGCCGTCCTTGCCGAACGCCGGCATGTTGCCCTCATGCCCGTCGGCATCGCCCGAACGCGCGCCGTGGGTGATGGTCTGGCTGATCTGGTCGAGACCGCCGCCCCACAGCCAGCGATCGGCCGTGAGATTCGGATAGCCCTTCGATCCCTGGCCGTTGGAGCCGTGGCATGGCGCGCAATTCACGCCGAAGGCCGACCGGCCGTAAGCGCGGGCGAACTCAGCCATTTTCGGATCCGCGGCGATCTGCTGCAGGGTCGAAGCGTTCAGCTGGCCGACCATGCCGGCGCGCTGGGCCTGGAGATCCTTCAGATCGGCCGTGACGGCGCCGCGCGACGACCAGCCGAGGATGCCGGGCGTGTGGCCGCCCGGCAGCGGGATCGCCGGGTAGAGCACCCAGTAACCCAGCGCCCACACGATGCAGGCGTAGAGTATGTAGAGCCACCATTTCGGGAGCGGCGTATTCAGCTCCTTGATGCCGTCCCATTCGTGGCCCGTGGTCGCCGTACCCGTGGCCGCGTCAATGTCTTGATGCGTATTGTCAACCATCGTTCAATCCTCGTTCAGCGGCAGGCGG
>JARLIY010000166.1 GCA_031291475.1 Xanthobacteraceae bacterium | reverse complement strand
AGGTCAGTCCCTTGCGAACCATTACGGTTTCCTCTGACGTTGGGGATGAAATTCGCCGCGTCACGCGCGCGCCGAACCCTTGGTTTCGCCGTAGCGCGCGCGATAGTTTTCGATCGTATCCATCGCGCCGCAGAATTCGACGGCCATCCGCTACGCGGAGCTTCGAACCGGTCTCCGAGTGAAACCATGGGGAAATCGAAGCCGAAAATACGGAAATTTCAACGCTGGGTGCGCAGGGTCGGCGGAGACGGTCTGCTTGAGGCGTCAACTACCCCGAGGGCCTGGCAAATCTTCAGGCGAAATTAGCCGCGACCCAGTCGAGTAGACCGCGATCGCTGCCGTGCGGCCCGATTAGGGACAATCCTAGTGGGCAGCCTTCCAAGGTCGCTAACGGCAAGGAAATCTGCGGCAGGCGAGACAGCCCGGCGATGCAAAGGAGTGCGAATGCACGCCCGCGAAATACATCAAGTTCCGAAGCGGGGGTGGCAAGGCGTGGTGCGATGCCGGGTGCGGTCGGTAGGCATAAGACTGCATCATCGCCCAACAGGGCCTGCATATGCCGGGAAACGCCTTCACGCCGCGACCGCATGCGCTCGACTTCGTCTTGATCGATGGTGCGTGTCCAGCGAAAGCGCTCGGCAATACCCGGACCGAAGGTGGGATTGTGCGCGTCGATCCAACCGCCGTGCCGCCTTCTAATCTCGTCGCCCTGTAGAACGCGAAACATCTGCGCCCACGCCGCTGGGTCGTCGGTGTAAACCGTTGCCGGGTGTTGATTGCCAAACGCGGATGCAACCTTCTTCACCGCCGGTGCAACAGCGTTGGCGACTTCCTGACCGACGAAGGCAAATGCGTCTTCGGCAATCAGCAACCGCCTTGGCACGAACCTAATCGCGGCTGGTATAAGGATTTCGCCGACCCGGCGCATCATGTCCGCGCTGCGCGCAAACCAGCCGACAGTATCGAAGCTTGCGGCAAGCTCCACGATGCCGTCGGTCGGAACCAAGCCATGTGTCGTGCGTAGGCCGAAAATTCCGCAGTAACTTGCCGGCAAACGGACCGAACCGCCGCAATCCGTGCCGAGCGCAAAATCGACAAGACCGCCGGAGACCGCAGCCGCCGAACCGCTCGATGACCCGCCGGGAATGCGCCCCAGCGCTTTTGGATTGACCGGCGTGCCGTAATGAACGTTCTCGCCGTTGAGGCTGTAGGCCATCTCGTCGGTGTGAGTTTTTCCGACCATGTTCGCGCCGGCCGCAAGCAGCCACTCAATCGCCGACGCGGTCTTGTTGGCCGGGGGATGGGTCTCGAGCCAGACCGGATGGCCGTTGCCGGTTCGCTGGCCGGCAACATCGAACACGTCTTTGGCCGCGAAGCTCAGACCGCGCAGCGGACCGGACACCGCGCCTTTAAGAGCGACGTGGTTATGCCGGCAAAATGCATTGAGCGGATCGTCTGGGATCATTGCGGCCGGTGCAGAATAGCCGGCTGCCGCGACACGGTCTTGCGTCCGTATTTGAAAGCGTAAAGCACAGGCGTCAATTCGGCGACTGCCATTTCTGGATCGCTTGCATCAAGCACCACCAGATCGGCCGATTTGCCGACGGCGAGACCGTAGTCCTTTAGCCGCATCATTTGCGCCGGCCGTTGCGTGACCATATTGAAGCACTCGCGCATGTCCGCCTTTTTTCCGACCTGGCAGACATTCGCGTAAAGATTCGCCATACGCATTTGAGAGCAATCGCCGAACGGCGTGAATGGATTGAGGACGTTGTTGCTCGACAGCGAGCAATTGACTCCATGGTGCAGAAGCCTGTGTGCCGGCACGACGCCGCGGGTGACGTTATAATCGGTCGTGTGTTGCCGCCCCATGAGATAAAGATCAGTGGATGGCAGCACGGTCAACGCAACTCCCGCCGCCGCCATCCGCTTCGCCATCGCGTCGCAAGCTTCCGGCGATAGGCTCGTCGCCTTGGTGACGTGGCCGATGGCAACGCGCCCGCCATATTTATATTCATCCGTCCGCCGGCAAACATGCTCGTAAGTCATGCCTTCGGCGGTCGGTCCAAAATCAAGATGAAAGTCGATATCGACGTCGTATTCGCGCGCGAGCTCGAAAATACGATCGATCTGGCCGATAGGATCGCTGTCAATATAGGGTGCTCCGCCGATCGCCCGGCAGCCTCGATCGAGGCTTTCGATTAGGAGCTCATCCGTACCCGGATTGTTGAGCAGACCTTCCTGCGGAAACACGCAAATTTGCAGGTCGATCGCCCAGGCATATTGCTTGACCAGCGGCAGCACACCTTCGAGCCCGCGCAAGCCAACGCCCGGATCGACTTCCAGGTGCGTTCGCATGTGCGTTGTACCCTGCAGAATCGCCTTTTCCAGCGTGCGCACCGCGCGAGAATGAACGTCTTCGGGCGTGAAGGCTGCCTTGGCCTTGGCAGCTTCCGCGATTGCCTCATCAAGGTCGCCCTTATCCGACTTGACGCGATCGAGGATGCAGGATTTGTCGAGATGGATATGCGTCTCGACGAATCCCGGTGAGACCAGGCGGCCCCGCAAATCGATGGTCTCGCCTTCAGCCGCGAGCTTCGGCTCGATCGCGGCAACTTTGCCGCCGGCGATGCCGATGTCGGTCAACTCCTGCTCAGCGCCTAGTCTGCGCGCGTTCCTGAGAATGAGATCCATTGTTGTCTCGCTTCACATATTCAGCTGAACTATCATACCGGGGTCCCGCGATTGCCGAGATAAGCGTGAACCAGAGCTGGGTCCTGGGCGACCTCATGCGCGGTGCCCGAATGAGTGATGGACCCCGATTGCAGCACATAGGCCCGATCGGCGACCGACAGCGCCAATACCGCGGCCTGATCGACGAGCAGCATGGTCGTGCCCTCCTCGCGCAGCTCCGCGAGCAGATCGTAGAGAACTTCGAGAAGCTTTGGCGCAAGACCGAGTGACGGCTCGTCCAGCATCAGCACCTTGGGACGCGCCATCAGGCCGCGCGCGATCGCCAGCATCTGCTGCTCGCCGCCGGACAATAACCCTGCGCGCTGGTTTCGCCGGTTCTTGAGCGCAGAGAACCGCTCCAGCAGAGTTTCGATCATCTTCTTCTCACCCGCAGCTTTATGCGCATAGGCTCCGAGCCGGAGATTGTCGACCACGCTGAGCTCGGGGAAGACCTGCCGGCCTTCGGGCACCAGGATGAGTCCAAGACTAGCGATGCGATCGGCTGGCAGCCGGTCGATGCCGGAATCGAGAAATCGTACGTCGCCGCTCACCGGCCGCAGCAACCCCGACAGCGCGCGCATCAGCGTCGTCTTGCCCGCGCCGTTGGCGCCAAGCACAGCAACCAGCTCGCCCTTAGCGATATCGAGCGCCGCGTCGCGCACAACGGTCGCCACGCCATATCCGGCTGTGAGCGCGCGCACCGTCAGCAACGGTTTCTCGGCGGTCGCGAGCGCGAGGGCCCGTTTGCGCGCTTTTTGCTCGCCGGCCCCGAGATACGCCGCACGGACGGCGGGTTCGGCCGCCACCGTAAGCGGCGGCCCCTCGGCGATCTTGATGCCAGCGTCAAGCACGATGACATGGCTTGAAACGCCCATCACCAATTCCATGTCGTGCTCGACCAGAATGACGGCGATACCGTTATCGGCAAGTTTGCGCAGCAATTTGTCGATCGCCGCCGTGTCCTTGGCGTCCAAACCGGCCGCCGGCTCGTCAAGCGCCAGCACCGCGGGACGAATGGCGAGCGCACGCGCGATTTCGACTAGGCGCTTGTCGACATGAGACAGGGAGCCGGCGAGCCGGTCGAGCGCGCCGGCGTAGCCGACGAAAGCGAGTAGGCTTTCGGCAATCGCGGCGCCTTCGGCGTCCGACCTGGCTGCGATCATGCCGCCCGCACTGAGCCTGCCGCGGCGCAATGCGATCAGAATGTTATCGATGACCGACATGGTCTCGAACAGCTGGCTAGTCTGATAGGTGCGCGCAATTCCGGCGCGCGGGATTTGGTGGGGCGGCAGCCCCGACACGGTTCGCTCGCCGAGCTCCACCGTCCCTTCATCACCGCGGTAGAAACCGCAGATGACGTTTAGCGCCGTGGTTTTACCGGCGCCATTGGGGCCGATGATGCTAGTAATCGCGCCGGCCTTCGCATCGAAGCTCAAATCCCTGACCGCGCGCAAGCCGCCGAACGTTACCGCCAGATTACGCACTGAGATGCCAGCGCCGGTCGCGCCACTTGAGAGAAATGCGCTAACATCCCTTCGGATCGCCGGCGGCGCGCCGCGCGCTTGGCCGGAGAACATCCGGCCGATTCTGCCAGCAATCCCGGCGGCGACGCCGACAAGCCCCATGGGCGCGAGACGCAGCACCGCGAGCATCAACACGCCGACGAACAGAAGCCGATATTGGCCGAGCGTGGCCAGTGCCTCCGGCAGCAGTACGACCACACAGGCGCCTATCACCGGACCGAATACCCGGTCGGTGCCGCCAACCATGACCACGAGCAGAAATACAATCGATTGAAAAAACGGAAACGATTCCGGACTGATGAAATTACTCAGCGACGCATAGACTCCGCCGGCGATACCGGCCGCGACCGCCGAGATGGCAAATGCGGTGGTTCGGATCAGCGTCGGATCGAATCCGATCGAAACGCTGGCGGACTCGGAGTCGCGCACCGCACGCATCGCATGACCCCACGGGCTATTACTGAGCCGGGCAAAAGCGGCGGTCGCGAGCGCGGTGAGCGCGACGGTCAGGAACGCTATGCCCTTTTCGCCGATGTCAGCGCCAAACCACGTCGGCGACGGAATACCGGATAATCCGTTCCAGCCGCCGGTCAGATCCTGCCATTCGGCGGCGCCCTGCTCGACCACAAAGCCGAAGGCGATGGTCACCATCGCGAGATAAGGACCGCGCACGCGCAGCGCCGGGATCGCGAGCAGCACACCTGCGAGGCCGGAGAGCACGGCGCCGACCGCGAGCGCCGGCCAGAACGACCACTCTCTCGCCGTCGTCAGGATTCCGACCGTGTAGGCGCCGATGGCGTAGAACGCTACATGGCCGAGCGAAATCTGGCCGTTCAATCCCAACAGCACGTTGAGGCCGACGCCGACGATTGCGGTCAGGCCGACCGTGGCAATAATAAAAGTTTGATAGTTGTTTCCCCGGACAATGAGGAAACAGACCAGCGCGCCCACCACGACGGCTGCGAGGGCCGCGCGCCAGCTCATACTTTCCTCAATTCGGCGCGGCCGAACAGGCCGTTCGGCCGTAACGCAAGCGCAAGAATAACCAGCGCGAAGGTAACGACCTGTGTATATGTCGAGCCCAACAGAGCCGTGATGAGCGCTTCGGCAACGCCATAGATCAAGCCCGCAAGCACAACGCCCCACGCGCTTTCGATGCCGCCGAGGATAGCGACGGCGAAAGCTTTGATGCCGAACAGCGTACCCATGGTCGAGGAGATGGTGAACAACGGCGCGACCAAAATGCCGGCAATACCTGCGAGCAATCCCGAGAGCGCGAACGCGAACGCGATCACGCGTTCGACGCGGATCCCCATCAGCCGTGCCGCGTCCTTATTTTGCACGACGGCCAGCAGTGCCTTGCCCTGGCGCGACATTGCAAAGAAGATTTGCAGGACGACGGCGAGGGCAACCCCGATCCCCGGAATGAGCACCTGAAGGTAGTCGACCCTGATGCCGGCAATGGAGATCATGCCCGTGGTGAGGATGCCTTGCGGCATGCCGCGCGGATCCTTACCGAAGGTGAACAGCACGACATTCTCGAGAATAATGCCAAGCGCGACGGTCGCGATTAGCCAGGAATTGGAGCCGCGGGCGACAAACGGATGAACCGCGACGCGTTCAACGATGAGGCCCCACACCGCGCAAACCAACAGCGCCATCAGAATTGCCAGCGGCAGCGGCCAACCGAGCTTGACCCAGACTGTGAAGCAAACCACCGCGCCCAGCATCATGGTCGAGCCCTGGGCAAAATTCACGGTTCTGGAGACAGCGTAAGTGACGTGAAAGCCGAGCGCCAACAGCCCGTACATGCTGCCGAGGCCGAGCCCGGTAATGACCGCCGATGCAATCAACATGACGGAACAGGGGCGCCCCTGACGCCCCTCTTCCTCAATTCACCGGGACGATCTTGTCGCCCTCGTAGTGGACCATGATGTAGTCGTCCGGTCCGAGCGCGTCGTGATTATCGGCCGAGAACGGCTTTGAGTAGGTCTTGATCAGTCCCTCATAGGGCGTTTTCAGATCTTCCAGTGCGGCGCGCACCGCATCCGGATCGGTCGAACCGGCTTGCGCGATGCCAAGTGCGAGAATGTGCATGGCGTCGTAAGCGTCCGCCGTACCGACCGGCGCAAACACGTCTTCCGGCCCCTTGATCTGCGGATACTTCTTCATCAGCCCCGCCAGCACCCGCTGGCCGACCGGGCTCTGCTTGCCGAAGAAGCTGTAGGTCTGGACGAAGTCTGGATCGCCGGCACTTGCTCCGGCCAGTTCCGGGAAGCGGCCGCCGGAAATGCCCCAGTGCGAAATGACCGGGACGTTCCACGCCATGCGCTCGCGTGCTTTCATCACCTGCGCGCCCGGGGCAGCATTGCCGACCAGGATGAGGGCGTCAGCGCCGGCATCCTTCAGCCGGGCCAGTTGCGGCACGAGGTCGACGTCGTTGTTCTCGAATTTCTCGACGCCGGCGATCTCGACCGACGAATCGGCTTTGCTCGCAGCCTCGAGGCCCTTTTCGTTGCCCTGGCCCCAGGGATTGTTGATGAGAATCAGGCCGGCTTTCTTGGCGCCGAATTTCTGATGCGCGAATTTCAATAGTTTCACGTCAACCAGCGCATCGACCGCGGAGACGCGGAAGGCGTAATTCGGACTGGCGCCATTGCGCGTGATCCCGGTACCGGCCGCCCACACGCCCATATAAATGCGCTTTTCTTTGTTGAGCACTGGCACCATTGCCATCGATACCGGCGTATCGATGCCGCCGAAGATCGCTGCCACATCCTCCGAAATCAGTTCGCGCGCCGCGATCAGACCTTTCGGCGGCGTCGATTCATCGTCGCGCTGCACCAGAACCAGCATTCGCCCGCCAAGGAGACCACCCTTGGCGTTGATTTCGTCGATCGCCAGCGACAACCCCCGTGTAATCGCTTCCCCGGATTGCGCCGAGCCGCCTGACAGCGCCGCTACCTGCCCGATCTTGATCGGGTCTGCCGCAAACGCCGAAACGGTGCCGAGCACTGCAAAAGCGGCGCCGATCGTTAGCGAACGCGCCGCTTGTCGCCACTGCCATCCTCTCGTCATCAGCTTTCTCCTCTGATTTTCCCGGCTGTTGACTTCCGAAGAGGCACTTCCGGTCTCGATGATCCGGCAGAAACCCGTCGTTGTCAATTTGCGTGAACATGTGTGGCCGGCGGACGCGGCCGGCGGTCACTATGGGTCAAAGGTGGAAGCCTTATGGGCCATGTGTGGACGGCTCCGAGTTGGCAAGGACTTTCTTCACGAGTGCAGCATTGGTCGGTGCAGCCATGTGTTCGGCCTTTGAGTGCGGTTCACATGACCGCTGGCCATAATGCCCTCCGCGGATCAGGTCCCGGT
>JARLIY010000165.1 GCA_031291475.1 Xanthobacteraceae bacterium | reverse complement strand
GGCGCCGTCATCACGCCGATCTACGCAACTTCGACCTTCGTCCAGTCTTCGCCCGGCGTGAACACGGGCTGGGAATATTCTCGCTCCGGCAATCCGACCCGCGCGGCGTTCGAGGACGCACTCGCCGAGATGGAGGGCGGCGCGGCGGGCTTCGCCTTCGCTTCCGGCTTGGCGGCGCAATCGGCGGTGCTCGAACTGCTCGATCACGGCGCCCATGTCGTCGCCTCGAACGACCTCTACGGCGGCAGTTGGCGGCTGTTCCATCGTGTGCGCGCGCGATCGGCGGGACTGAAAGTCACCCACGTCGACGCCGGCGACCGCGCCGCGGTCGAGGCGGCGCTGACGCCGGAGACGCGGCTGATCTGGGTTGAGACGCCGGGCAATCCGCTGCTCAGCATCGTCGACCTTGGCGGAATCGCTGAACTTGCGCGCTCGCGCGGCGTCCTCGCCGTCGCCGACAACACCTTCGCCTCCCCGGTCGTCCAGCGGCCGCTCGAGCACGGCTTCGACATCGTCGTCCATTCGGTGACGAAATACGTCAGCGGCCACTCCGACATCATCGGCGGCGCAGCGGTCGTACGCGACGACGGCGACCTGATCGATCGTCTGCGCTTTCTGCAGAATGCGACTGGCGGCGTGCTCGACCCGTTCTCAAGCTTTCTCGCGCTGCGCGGCCTGCGCACGCTGCCGCTGCGGATGGAACGGCACGCCGCCAACGCGCTCGCCGTCGCCCGCTTCCTCGAAGCGCATCCGAAGGTCGAGCAGGTTCGTTATCCCGGCCTGCCCAGCCATCCACAGCACAATCTCGCCGCGCGGCAGATGAGCAGCGGCGGCGGCATGGTGTCGTTCTTCATCAAGGGCGAGCCGGCGGCGGCGGTGCGCGCGCTGGAGCGCGTCCGCTATTTCGCGCTCGCCGAGTCGCTCGGCGGCGTCGAGAGCCTGGTCAGCCATCCCTGGACGATGAGCCACGCTTCGATCCCGGAGGCGCAGCGCCGTTCCGCAGGCATCACGCCTCAGCTCGTGCGGCTATCCGTCGGCATCGAGGACGCCGCAGATTTGATCGCCGATCTCGATCAGGCGCTCGACGCGGCTTGAGGCTCGGACACCGGCCGTCGGCGCGTCGGCGTCAGCGCCGCCTTTCCCAGCTACGAGGATCGCCGATGCCCGATCTGCCGCAGGCTGTCTACGCCCGCAACATGCGCCTGGTCGGCCATTCCAATCAGGGCGGCCGCGGCGACGGACTGCAAGTGATGGTCCATCGCGGCTATGCCTATGTCGGTCATCCGTGGTCGGCCGGCTTCACCATCGCCGACGTGCGCGACCCGAAGCGTCCGGGCGAGACCTGGTTTATTCCGGCCCCGCCCAACACCTGGACGATTCACCTGCAGACGCATGGCGATCTCTTGCTGGTCGTCCACGCGCTCGACGTCTTTGCACGGATGAAGCTCGCCGACGAGAAGGCCTATTACGGTCGTTCGGTCGGCGACGCCCTCGGCGAGGCCCAGTCGCGCGACTGGTCGGCGGGCGTCGCGATCTACGACATCGCCCGCCCACAGGCGCCGCGGCAGATCGGCTTCTTTCCGATCGCCGGCGTCGGCGCGCATCGCATTTGGCACGACGGTGGCCGCTACGCCTATGTTTCGGCTCTCGTCGACGGCTTCGCCGACTACATCCTGCTGATCGTCGATATTGCCGATCCGACCCGACCGATCGAGGCCGGCCGCTATTGGCTGCCGGGCCTGAACCGCGCCGCCGGCGAGACGCCGGATTGGCCGAGCGACCGCCGCTACGCGCTCCACCATGCGTTGGTCGCCGGCGATACGGCTTACGCCTGCTGGCGCGACGGCGGGCTGACCATCCTCGACGTCGCCGACAAGGCGAAGCCGCGGCTGATCGCCCACCGCAACTGGTCGCCGCCGTTCGGCGGCGGCACACATTCGCCGTTGCCGCTACCCGACCGCAACCTCCTGATCGTCGCCGACGAGGCGGTCGCCGACGCCGAAGGGGACGGACGCAAACACGTCTGGGTGTTCGACATTCGGGAGCCCGCCAATCCGGTGTCGATCGCGACCTTTCCAACCCCGGATGATGCGGACTATGCCGCCAAGGGCGCCCATTTTGGGCCGCACAACCTGCACGAAAATCGGCAAGGGTCATTCGTTTCGTCGAGCGTGATCTTCGCCACGTGGCAAAACGCGGGCGTGCGCGCCTTCGACATCAGCGATTCATACCGGCCGCGGGAGATCGGCGCTTTTGTCCCCGCCGCCCCAACCCGCATGATCGACCGTCGCCCCGACCGTCCGAAAGTGATCCAGAGCGCCGACGTGTTCGTCGACGCCGCGGGGCTGATTTATGCGACCGACTACAACGCTGGGCTCTCGATCATCGAGTTCGCCGGCTGAGCGTCAACGTGACGGCGCCTCCGAGCACATGGTGACCGACCTCAATGAAATCGACACGCGAGACCAGAATACGAGTCTAGAGGTCGGGAGTTCGAACCTCTCCGGGCGCGCCAACCCGCGCCATCGAGACAGCAGAGGACAACTGCGGACGGGAGAGGACTCCAGATGTCAGGGAAGGGTTCCAGTAAGGCCCCTCGACGGCGTCACACTCGCTAGCAGTGACGATCATCGACCCGAGTGCAACGTTCGAACCGGTTGCCGAACGTGACGGCCATTGGTCGACAAGAGACGTCCGGTTTCGGATGCAAGAACGAAGTTTCAGACATTCGCCTCACAAGGTGTGAATAGGCGCAGAAGGCTGATCCCACCAACGTAGTGCCAGTTAGTGGATTGCGACGCCGATCGGCGTTCGGACTCTGGGGCCGAGTAACACCTACTTATCGAACGACACAGCGGAATCCGATGTGTGTGGTGGAAGTATCGAGGGGCTGACTTTGACGCGCCGAAGGTCGGTAGCGCAGGCAATAATTTGGCGCGCATAGATGCGAACCGCCTTTCACGACCCTGCTTGCAGAATGATCGACGCTCTCCTTTGGCTGGCAACAGGATTGTTTTTCGGCGGCGGGGCGCGGCAGGGCGTAGACGCTCGCGGTCCATTCCCAGACGTTGCCGATCATGTCGTAAAGCCCATAGCCGTTGGCGGGGAACGCACCGACCGGCGAAGTGCCTTCGTAGCCGTCTTCGGCAAGATTCTCCCAGGGAAACCGGCCTTGCCAGGTGTTCGCCATCGCTCGTCCGTCCGGAGCGAATTCTTCCCCCCAGGCGTAGGTCGCGTCCTGGAGTCCGCCGCGCGCGGCGAATTCCCATTCGGCTTCGGTCGGAATCGCCTTGCCGGCCCAGGCGGCGTAAGCCACGACGTCGTCGAAGGCGACATGGACGACCGGGTGGTCCCAGCGGTCGTCGACGTTGCACTCGGGTCCCTCGGGGTGCAGCCAATTCGCGCCGGGAACGTACGCCCACCAGGCGCGGTAATCGCGCAAGTCGACCGGGCCGTCCGGTTTCATGAACACGAGTGAGCCGGGCGCCAGTAACGAGGGATCGGCGTCCGGATAGACCGCAGGGTCGGGCGCCCGCTCTGATAAAGTCAGGTATCCCGTCGCCAGCACAAATCTGCGAAACTCTGCATTGGTCACCGGGCGCCGGTCGATCCAGAATCCATCGACGGCCGCGGCGCGCGCCGGCCGCTCCTCGCGATAGAACCTGTTCGAACCCATGATGAAATTGCCGCCAGGGATCCAAATCATGGATCCCCGCTCGACGGAGTCCGGCGGGTGCCCTGGCCGAGCCCCGTCGTGGAGAAGACTCGGGTCCTCTCCACGGCTCACGCCGGCCGGAACCTGTAAGCCTGTCGCATCTGTGTTCGGCGCCGACATAGGGACTACGTTTCCGCAAACTTCTTCGGTACGAAGTCGAGCGCTGATCCCGGCGGGATTAGCTCCTCCTTCTTGGCGCTGTTTTCGAAATCCCTAATGATACGTTGCGCGTGCTGCATCACCCACCAGCGAACGTACCTTTGATTGACCGCCTCGCGCTCCTTCGGGTCTTCCTTCAGGTGTGTGATGCGCGCGAATCCGAGCGGCAGTTCCGGGTCGTGGAAATGCTGCTGCCGCTTAAAGTTGATCTTGAAGTCCTTCCATTTGACCGCATGCAATTCGTCTTTCAGCCAGACGATGCACGATTCCCGATTCGACGTTGTCTGTTCGCCAAGGAAGAATGGGCTCTGGTCGACGCCATCAATCAGCCGGTCAGCCGGCGGCTTGCAGCCGGCGAAACTCAACAACGTCGTGAACATGTCGGTGACATGAACCATTTCATTGCTTTCGACGCCGGGCTTGATGTGGTTCGGCCAGCGTATCAAGAGCGGCGTGCGAATTCCGCCTTCTGCCGAGCTGAAATACGACCCATCAAAGAATCCGCCAGTGCCGCGGCCGGCGAGATGATCCTCGGCACCGTTGTCGCCGCACATCACCACCACGGTATTGTCCGCGACGCCGAGCTCGTCGAGCTTGTCGACCAGCACGCCGAAGTCATGGTCCAGCATCAAGAGGCAGTCGCCCCACTCGCCGTTGTCGCTCTTGCCGACGAACTCGTCGCGCGGGCTCATCGGGAAATGCATCAGCGAGTGATTGAAATAGCAATAGAACGGCTTGTCCGCCGCAACGCACTTTTCCATGAACTTGAGGGCGCGCTTCTGGTACTCGAGATCGCAGGTCTTCTTGGTCTGCATGGTGAGTTGTTGGTCCAGAAGCGGCCACGCCCCTTTGCCTTTCACCCCTTCGTGCATATGCGAGAAGCCGTCGCGCTCCGGCACGTAGTGCGGATCTTCCGGCCACATGCATTCGTCATAGGTGCGAAGCGGCCCATACCACTCGTCGAAGCCGTGGTCCGTAGGGAAGCGGCCGTCTTCCGCGCCGATGTGCCATTTGCCATAGATCGACGTCGCGTATCCGGCTTCGGACAGAATTTCCGCGATGGTGCGCTCCCATCGGACGATGCCGCCGCCATTGCCTCCCAGCGCAATAGTGTGGTTGCCGGAGCGAATTGGGAAACGTCCCGTCATCAGCGCCGAACGGGTTGGCGTACACTGCGGCTCGACGACATAATGCGTAAGCTTCGCGCCTTCCTTCGCAAACTTGTCCATGCGCTTGGTGTCGGCGCCGCGCAGGATGCCGCCGCCGTAACAACCCAGTTCTCCCATTCCGAGATTGTCCACGTGGAAAAACAGAATGTTTGGTCTCGTGGTCATTTTGTAGCCCTGAGTTCGTGGCGCGACTTCGCGTCGCTTGATAAATGTTGTCCCGTCGCGATCACGCCTGCACTGTCAAAGCGGTTCTGCTTGCTCAAGCCAATGACTGCGCCAAGCCCAGAGGGCTCAATCGCGGCAGAGACTCGGGATGAGTTCCGATGCGCAAGAGATTCAGGCAGTGATGCTTCAACCGGACGAAGCCCGCCTCGACGACGAGGTCCGCGTGGCGCGGCCGCGCAAACGGCACGCGGATATTCTCGATGATCCGGCCCGGTCTTGGGCTCATGACCAGGATATGGTCGGCGAGGAATAAAGCCTCGTCGATATCATGGGTGATAAAGACAACGGTGGTGCGCACGCGGCTCCAAATGTCCAGCAGCAGTTCCTGCATCATTCGGCGGGTCTGCGCATCCAGCGCGCCAAATGGCTCATCCATCAGAAGAAGGCGCGGGCGGTTGATAAGGACGCGCGCGATCTCCACCCGCTGTTGCATCCCGCCCGACAGCTGGGCGGGATAGTGGTCGGCAAAGCCTTGGAGGCCGACGAGCTCCAGCATCTCCCGCGCCTGGGCGCGCCGCGCGGCTTTGCCAACGCCGCGCATCTTGGGGCCGAAGGCGACATTGTCGACCACCCTCTTCCAGGGAAAGAGTGTGTGATGCTGGAAGACGATGCCGCGATCAGGGCCCGGTCCGGCAACGGGTTTGCCATCGACGGCGAAGCGGCCGCGCGTGGCGGCGATATGGCCGGCAAGAGCGCCGAGCAGCGTGGACTTGCCGCAACCGGAGGGTCCTAGAAGGCAGACGAACTCGCCTGGCGCCACCGAGAAGCTGATGTCCTGGACAGCCTCGAACGCCTGGTCGCCGCTGCCAAGCGCGACAGACAAATGCTCGATGTCGATCCGGCCCGCAGACGCAGACCGAGCGTCGTAAACTGCGATCATCGCACGACCCCGGCAATGCGACGCCAGGGCATCAAGCCCTCCCCGACACGCCGCAGCAGCAGTGAGCTGCCCATGCCCAACAGCCCGATCAGGAGCATGCCGACCACGATGTCGGCGTAGTTCTGCAACGTATAGGATTCCCAGGTGTAGTAGCCGATGCCGAATTGGCCCGAGATCATCTCCGCTGAGATCAGACAGAACCACGACGTACCCATGCCTATGGCGAGACCGGTGACGATGCTCGGCGCGGCCCCCGGCAGCACGACTTCCCAAAGAATGGCGCGGCTACCGCCGCCAAGACTTCGTCCCGAGGCGACGAGGCGCGGATCGACCGACTCCACCCCGTGAATGGTGCTGAGAAGGATCGGGAACAACGCTCCCGTAAACGTGACGAAGATCATGGACAATTCTGACGACGGGAACATCAAGACGGCCAGGGGAATCCAGGCGACCGCCGGCACCGGCCGGAGCACTTCCAGCGGAGGCAACAGCACGTCCTTCGCCCGCCGCGATCGCCCGATCGCAAGACCAAGCCCGATTCCGATCGCCGCCGCGGCGACAAAGCCCCCGAACACCCGGCTCAGACTGGCGCCAATGTCAGCCATGAGCTTTGAAGAATGCAAGAGATCCATGGCGGCATTGGCGACCTCAAAAGGCGCAGGAACATTGCGGAAGGAGACGACGCCAAGATCGAGCCGCAGCGTCGAAGCGAAGTGCCACGCGATCAGACAGACGCCAAGGGACACTGCGCGCAAAAGCAAGCGACCGGCGGAAACGTCAATCTTCATCGATGAGGCCATTGTTCGAGCCGTTCAGGGGTTGGCGACAATGGCGTTGCGGGCGCCGGCGAAGTCCAGGACCACGCCGCCCTGCGTCTTGGCCCATCCCTCAGCGGCCTCCTTAAGCAGAAAGGCGTCGAGGGCGCCGTCGGCCGAGCGCACATACCAGGCCTTGTCGCCGAGTAGCTTGATGCCGCTCTGATGGTCCTGGGCATAGAAGACTCGCGTGGTCTGGCTGTCCTTCTCCAGCTTGGCGAGCGCCGTGAGGGCGATCTCCGGCGAGCCGTAATGGCGCACCAGCGGTTCGCCCTTCACCCAGATCTCCGCGACGCGCTTGGGATCAGCAATCTGTTCGCCTGTCGCCGCGTCTTTGGCATTCAGAGGCAGTTGAGAATAGTTCTTCAGTTGAGCGTCGTAATCCAGGCCGGCCTGGACGAAAGCGGCGCGGATGAATTTGTCGGTGACGAAGCTATCTACGTCGAGACCGCTGTCGGTCTTTTTCAAAAGCTTGAGCGTCTCGATCGACGTCGCGACGGCCTGGCGATATTCCGGCTTCCAGGTGAAATCACGGGTTTGCAGGCCTAGAGGCCCGTGAAAGAGATAGTCGACCTCCGCGTCGACGCCGGTCACTTTGGCGATCAGTTCGCTGTATTTCTCAGGCTCGGCCGAGATCAGCCGGTCCGCCTCTATGGCGGCGCGAAGATAGGCGACAACGATTTCGGGGTACTGCTCGGCGTAGGCGGCGTCGACGAGGGCCCCGTGGAAGGTGGGCGCGTCGGCTTGCGAACCGTCATAGATCTTGCGCGCAAGGCCGCGCCACGGAAACAGCTCGGCGAACGGCACGAAGTCCGCATGCGCGTCGATCTTCCCGGCTTGCAGCGCCGATCCAGCCACCTCCGGGGCCTGTGTGATGATATTGACGTCAGTCTGCGGATCCCAGCCCAATGCCTTGACGGCCCGCAGCAGCATGCCGTGTGAGGTCGAGGCGAACGGTACCGATATTGTCTTGCCCTTGAGCTCTGAGAGCGACTGAATCGGCGAGTTCAGGGGTACGACGATGCCGTTGCCGCTCCCCTTGACGCTGCCGGAGAGCACGCTGATGAATAGGCTCCGGCGTCCGGCCTTCTGGAAGGCGACGCCGTTCAGCGAGCCCGGAAAATCGGCCATGGCGCCAAAATCGAGCTTGCCGGCCACCATTTCGTTGGTCAGCGGCGCGCCGCTGGTGAAGTTCTTCCACTGGATGTCGTAAGTCGCGTCTTTGTATTTCCCATCGTGCGGGAGGAATTTTTCCAGCAGCTTCAATTCGCGGATGATTAGACCCCCGGTCGCGCAGTTTATCGTCGTGTCCTGGGTACCGACCGCGATGCGGATCGTTTCAGCTTTTGCAGCGGCGATCATCGCACCCGAGACCAGCAGGGCCCCTAAGATTCTGAAAAGACGCATAACGGGCCTCACCTGGGGTTTTGCGAGTCTGCATCGGGTTTAGATGTGCTTCATTGAAATCCATTCTGTCTATAGCTTTAGTCGTTTTTTGATGTTACCCGAAGCAATTAGTTTGCAAGCGAAGCGCGGACCTCGCGAGAAGAAGCACAAGATCGCCTCGCGCTTCCCAGGCGTCTTAGCGGCGGACGACAAAGTCGGGGCCCCCGGCCGCCCATCCAGAACAGAACTATGCGTCGGAGAAGATCATGCTCGCGCGACAACATGTGGCAGTTATCAAGCAGCCCGCGCGGCGCAAGTCCGAAGAACTGATGCCGCTCCCGTCCCTGCCCGGGCCGACCGCCCTATTCTTGAGCGAGGCGATCGACGGCCTCTATGAGGGCGCTGATTTTCTGAGCCGATTGTCGCCTGGGGAGCTTGCCCGAATGCGCTCTGCCGGGCGTCAGCTACTTTTCAAAGCAAATGAGCAAATCTTTGCGCAGGGCACACCGCACGAGGGCATCTTTCTCATCGACAGCGGGCGTGTGCGCGTCTTCTACAGCGCCCCATCCGGCCGCGAGATTACCTTGGCGCACTGGACGAAGGGCCATTTCATCGGCGGTCCGGAGATTTGCGGCGGCGGCATTCACATGTGGTCCGGCGAAGCCCTAGAAGAATGCCGCGTCACCATCCTGCCGAGCGCGGAGGTACAAACCCTGATCACTCAAGTGCCCAACTTCGCATTGTGTCTGATCGAGGGATTGGTGGCGAAGGGCAAATGCTATTCCGCGATGGCGCAGATGCTAGGGACGCGATCCGTGATCGAGCGCCTCGCACAGTTCCTGGTCAATTTGGGTGAGCTCTATGGCGTCTCAGACGGGAGCGCCGTCATCATCAACCGCAAGATTACGCACGACCAGATCGCCGCCATGGTCGGCTCGACGCGGCAGTGGGTGACGTTGATGCTCAAGCGCTTCAAAGAGCAGGGCATTGTCTCCATCCACGGCCGCTTCATCCGCGTCGATCGGCCAGAACGCCTGCGAGAAATGCTCTTCAAGGACGACGGCTGAAACGTCGGCTCAAACGCCCTTGCGACCAAGCGCCCAGCGGACCGTCTTACGAACGCCCGCGCTCGAGGAAATCGTGCGCCCAGAGACGCTTCAGTTCTTCGCTAAACGTAAACGGCCGCCGGGGTGGCTTCGCAGCCACTCTTATTTGGAGCAAAGCGCGCAATGGTCTCCGGCGGTTTGACGCTCGATCATTTCCCGTGCGCGTCCCGATAACGGATGCCTTCTCTGACCTCGTAGATGGCTTCGTTGATTGGCCGCGTCTCTCCTTGTCACCGGCTACTCGGGCGAGTTTCGATATCGCATCACGAGACGACGGCTTGAGCTTGAGGCCCAAGCGGCGGCGAGTTGATTCAGACCTTCACTCGCTGCTAGGCAGCTCGTTCCTCCGACACGCCTGTAGGCGCACGGAGATCCATAATGACCACTGGCGGCTCATCGACCGAGGGAACGAGAATATCTGCCTCCCCATCGGCTATCGCGGTCCTGTCTTCCAATTCGTGCTCGGCAGCGAACCAAAACTCATCGCTTCGGCCCTCCGGGCTCCCAGCCCGCTGCCAAAGCTCATATGCCCGCTCGCGGACAAGCTCATGAATGCCGCTCATTTCCGTCTCCGTGCCAAATCGGCGCTCAACATGCCGCCTCGTCTCAACGGCGCTGAGCACTGCGGTTCCCCTGTTGGTGCCGTTCAGGCAAATCACCCGCTTTCTTGCTTGTATTTCATCTGGGTGACGGCAACGTGGCGAAATCGGTTGCTCATCGCGCCGTCCCTCAGTTAGGGGGTCGCCGCCGCTCTCATTGCGTCGACAGCCGAAACCGCCAAACTGACCGGCAAGCGGCACGATAACGTGCTGCGCGACGCGGACGCCCGAGCTAACGCGGTCAGACTCGCACCCGCAATCGTGCCTTGTTGCAAGGAAGTTGTTGCAACGTTGCAAGGCCGGGAGAAGCTTCAATTTGCACAATGGCTTCGCTGGCGCGACGTCAGCGGGTCCTGAGGGCACGCGGAGTCGCGTTTGAACTTCGTCGTTGCCCTGACCATCACCCTCGGCAGCGTGCTCGCGGGCTATGCGGCGACCGGCGGCGTGCTCGATCAGCCGTTCGAGTTCCTAATCATCTGCGGCGCGTCGATCGGAATCTTCATCGTCGCCAACCCGCTGCCGACGATCAAGGACGCGGGCAAAGCGATCTTCGAGGCGATCACCGACCAGACGCCCAAGCGGCGCGACTATCTCGATCTGTTGAACGCGCTACACGCGCTGATGCGCGAACCGGACGAAACGCCTTCTGACACTGCCTTGACGGGTCGTGTCCCCAAGGGACGGAAGAGGCCGCCGGAAGTCTCCAGCGGCCGACGTGTTGTTTGAGAATGCGAAGGTGTCAGTTCGGCCAGCAATAGTGGCCTTCCGGGCCGATGTGCATTCCGGGTGGGCAGGCGATGACTGTACCACGGTTGGTGCCGAAAGACGTATCGAACCGATTGCAGCGCTTGTCCGGGCCATAGGCGTACCAGCCGGCGCCACAATGCTCAGCTACGCGCACGATTTGCTGATCGCCGCCGTTTAACGGGGCTGCCAACATGCTGGCGGATGCCGCCGTAGCCGCGCTAGCGGCCAAACCCAAACCGAGCACAAGAGTCTCCAACATCGTTTTCCCCTCGGTGTGTCACAAACGGCCGTAAGCGCGCAGGATCCGAAGCGAGTGAGGGTGGGACAGCAACCGACACCGAGAGTGAACTTGGCCGAAACGGAGGACGGTCCACCAGGTGCTACGACCTCGCACCAATAGCGCTCGTGCGACAGTCTGTCGCATACCAATCATGGGATACTCCGGCTCGCTAAGGTGTTGACGCGGTTGCGCGAATGCGCGCGAGACTGCGGCGACTCGGTGGGTGTTTGCGAGGTTGGGCGGTCTCCGATCGCCAGCGAACGCCTACGCGCGCTCGCAGAATTAACGAAGCGTTGCCGCACCACCGTTACATTTGACGCGCTCGTGACGCTATAGCGCGAGACATGCAGGAGACGATCATGGACCTCGACGGCGCGCTCGCCGCTCACGCTGACTGGAAGATCAAGCTGCGCGCGGCGATTGACAACCATGAGAATATCGACGTCGCAAAGCTATCGAAAGACAACTGCTGCGCGTTCGGCATGTGGCTGCATGGCGAAGCCAAGCAAAAACTGGCGCAGTTCAAGGCGTATCCCGTCTGCGTCGAGGCGCATGCCGGGTTCCATCGCGAGGCCGGCAAGGTGGGTCAGTTGATCAATCAGCAGAAATACGAGGAGGCGCGCAAGGCCCTCGGTGTTGGCTCGGCCTACGGGACCGCCTCCTCCGGCGTCGGCGTCGCCATCCAGCGCCTGAAGAAGGAGTCCGGCCTTTAAACTCCCGGGTCGCCGGCCGCACGCGACGCCATCCCTTTCGTTGGTGGGTTCCGCCTGTTCAGACGTCCGCCATCGGCATCCAGGGAGGCCGCCACGCATGTGGCTGGAAGTCGCTTCCCGGCCGCGGGGCGGTTTCGCCGCGTCCGGTCAGCCGATCCCATTGTGAACGCGGGCTGGCGACGAGGCCAGGCCGCATGACCGAAATCCGCCCGTCATCGCACACACAGCGGCGAGAGGCGGTCCAGGACCCAGAACATTGCTTAGACCGGCGGTTCCTTGCGATCCGGCTAGTCAGTAGGTGGAGAGGTAAGTTGACCGATTTTCTCGCCACGGCGATCACCGCGCACATGGCATGGCGCAGCCGATTGATGACCGCCATCCAGGACCGCCGCACGCCCGATCCTGCCGTCGTTCGTTCCGATTGCAACTGCCCGCTCGGCAAGTGGCTCTATGGCGAGGGCAAGCAGCACGGTCAACTCACGGAGTACAAGGCGCTGCTCGAGCAGCACAAAAAGTTTCACCTGACCGCCGCCTCGGTCGTCGATTTCATTAACGGCGGCCAGATCGACAAGGCGAAAGCGTCGCTTGAAAACGGCGCGTTCAGGACGCAGTCGAGGTTCGCTGTCGAGGCGATCGACGATCTGCGCAATGTCCTTGCCCGCAAGCCTAAGCAGAAACGGAAGCTGTTCGATCGGGCGTCGATCTCCAAGAAGGCGGCGGCGGGGATCGCCTTCGTCGCGCTTCTCGGCGTCGCCGCTCCGGAAGCGATGGTCTTGCGCATCGATTCGCAGGGATTGGACCCGCAGGCGGTCGCAACCCTTCAGATGTTGGCGTTCGCCTGGGCGGTCGTCATCGCGGCGGCGGCCGGGCGTCTGGCCTGGTGGGTCAACCGCTGCGTCACCGCGCCGATCGCCCATCTCACCCAGGCGATGCTGAAGCTGGAGCGCGGAGACGAAGACGCCGAGGTCCCGACGCTCAAACGACGCGACGAGATCGGCGAGCTCGCCGAAGCGGTGCAGGCGTTCAAGGCCGGCGCAGCCGAAAGGAAACGGCTCGATGCGGAAGCCCAATCCCTGCGCGCCAGCGCCGAGTCGGCCCGCGACGCCAACGCCAAAGCGCAGCAGGAAGCGATTGACCACGAACGCGCCGTCGTGGCGGAGTCGATCGGCGCTGGTTTGACGAGCTTGGCGGGCAAAGACCTCACCTACCGAATGTCGTCGGACATCCCCGAGGCGTATCGGAAGCTTCAAGTCGATTTCAATTCTGCGATCGGTCAGGTCGACGAGGCGATGCGCAGCGTCACCGAAGGTATGGACGCGATCAGGACTGGGACCACCGAGATCTCCAATGCTTCCGACGACCTGTCGAAGCGCACGGAGCAGCAGGCCGCCAGTCTAGAGGAGACGGCGGCGACCGTCACCGAGATCGCCGAAACGGTCAAGCGGGCGGCGGAAGGCGCTAGGCACGCCCGCGACCTCGTCCGCAACGCAAAGGCCGACGCCGACAACAGCGCCGCCATCGTTAGCCAAGCCGTCGGCGCGATGAACGCCATCGCCACATCGTCTCAGCAGATTGGCCAGATCATCGGCGTCATCGACGAGATCGCCTTCCAGACCAATCTGCTGGCGCTCAACGCCGGCGTCGAGGCGGCGCGCGCCGGCGACGCGGGTCGCGGCTTCGCCGTGGTTGCCTCCGAAGTCCGCGCACTCGCCCAACGCTCGGCTGGGGCCGCCAAGGAGATCAAAGGGCTGATCTCGCAATCGTCGGCGCAAGTCGACAGTGGCGTCAAGCTGGTCGGCGAGACGGGGCGTTCGCTTGAGCGCATCGTCGTGCAAGTGTCGCAAATCAATACTGCGGTTTCCGAAATCGCTGCTGGCGCAGACGAACAGGCTGACGGCCTACAGCAGATCAATATCGCGGTCGATCAAATGAACGTCTTCACACAGCAGAACGCGGCGATGGTCGAACAGTCGACCGCGGCCAGCCGTTCGCTATCCAACGAAGCTGTGAAAATGGCTCACTTCGTCAGCCAGTTCCAGGTCGGCGGGCCAGCGGCCGAGGAGACGATCCGCAGCGAGTTGAGGAAGGCCGCGCCGCATGTCTTCCGCGAGGGACCGCGACCGGGATCCGCGGTGAAGGAAGGTCCTACCGTTCGCGCCAAGTTCGAGCCGGCGCGGCAACCCGCAGCCAGAGCTGTTGCGGCAGCGGGGGCGCGAACGGCCTCGGGCGGCGAGGGAACCAAGGACTGGAAGGAGTTTTGAGAGGGTTAGGCGGCGCGTCGGTTTCTCGGCTCGCGCTTTCGAATATTGGACGAACCTTGGAAAGCAAGAGGTGCTCCCGTGATCAACGACGCGCAGCTCGGCCCAGGCAAGCGGACCGAACTGATCGCCTTCAACATTGGCGAGCAGGAGTTTTGTGTGAGCACGACCTCAGTGCGCGAAATCCGGGGTTGGACGCCCACGACAGCCTTGCCGCATGCGCCGGACTTTGTGCTCGGCGTCGTCAACCTGCGCGGCGTCGTCCTGCCGATCGTCGATTTGGCGGTTAGGCTTGGCTTTCCGTCAACCCAGCCGACAGCGCGCCACGCCATCATCGTCGTCGAAGCTGGCGATCAGGTCGTCGGCCTGTTGGTCGACGGCGTCTCCAACATCTTCACCGCCGACGAGGAACAGATCCAATCGACGCCGGAAATCGCCGCTGAGACGGCTAAGCGCTATATTCGCGGGGTGATAGCCATGGAGGGACGCTTAATCGGCGTCATGGACATCGCCAACTTGCTACCAGCGCCGTCGAAGGAGCCCGTCGCGGCCTGATCGCGTGATGTGGCCTTCGGCGGCAAGCACTCGCGCGCTTTGCAATTTGGCGCATCGTTCGTGCGCGAGCGTACGCCGCAGTTGGGTTGCGCCATCTTGATGAAGTTCACCGAACTCAGCGCAGATTGGCGCCGTGATCTACACCGGCTTGGGCCTAACCGTGTCGGCTGGCTCGACGGCGCGGATCGTCTCTGCGCCTACCTGCAATACATAATGTAGCAGGCGGCGCCGCGCGGCGTTCGCACAGCGCATTCCCGCAATGCGATACCCTTCGCGGTCGCGATATAGGCGGCGGTGCCCCAGCCGGAAGCGCCGGTCGTACCTCGCGCCGTGCAGTACCATGCCTCAGCAGGCGCAGAGGCAACGATAGCGAGGCTGCCCAAGACTGAAAGGCCGCCGACCAACGCCAATGCGATGCGGATTGCTTTCATGCTCGCCTCCAACACTTGGGTGACGCAACGAGGCGGACATGGTCAGCGGCGAATGGCGTTCAATCAAGAGAAGAAAGACGATATAAGCGAGCGTCGTTTTGCCGCACGACCGACGCGCTAGACTGCAGCGCGCCTGCAACGCCTCATGGCGCCCCTCGACACGCCCCCGTTCGCGCAGCGTTTCAAAGCGCGCCGATCCACGCAGCGCCTCCTGCCGGGTGGCGCGACGGATTTGGTCCTACAAAAAGGGCCCCGCGAGCGACTTTCACTTTGGCGTCGGCAGGACTGTGACGGCGCTCAGTTGAAAGTGTTCGCGCTGCTTCGTGTCTAGGTTCGTCGCGTCGCAATCAATCGCCGTGATCGGGCCGCCCGCGTTGCTCGTCGTGAGGCGGCAGGTCCCACGTAGGCGACTGTTTTCGAACTGCTCCTTGTCGGGCAGGTCGACGCGCGAATCGTTGATGACGATAACGTGGTCAGTCGGCGTCGGCTGGCTGATCTGATCGCCAAAAAAGAAGATGACGCCCTGCGCCGTTGCGAAAGCGACAAACTCCTGCCCGTTGGTTCGAACCGCGTACATAGCCTGAGGGCCGCAGGCCAGCGGTTTGCCGAGAAATTGCGCGACGCAAGTGCCTTTCATCGAGACCAAGGACTTGGTGTCAGGCGTTTGCGAATAGGCGAGACCAGGCAAGCCTAAGGTCAGCGCGACGGCGAAAATGACCTGGGACCGATGCATCTCATGCTCTCCTTGTGCATTGGCGCGATGCAAGACCGTCGGGCGCGAAGCGGTCGCCGCTAGCGCGGAAACCATGAGATGGCCAACCTATGATCCAGCGAGGATCAGCGCGCGCCCGCCCCTCAGAAGCAGGCGATAAATTCTCTGAACACCCAGCCGAACGGGTGGCCGTCTTTGGCGCGAACAATGAAGGCCCAAGGCCTCCCGTTGGCGTCGTCGCGCGTATCGACGATTGCAACAAGCAGGCCATTGTTCAGCGCTCCGACGATCGGCCCGTTGGGCGCGACGCGCGCGTTAAGGGGCGTGCCGGTCGGGTCCATGACCCGGCAGCGGTTCTGCGCAACGGCGTGGCATGGCCGAGCAGTCACCTGCAAGAGAGACGGCGGTGGTCTGCACCCCCTTGAAGCCTATCTTGCCTATTCCGGTGGATTGACTAGGGATATGAGCGCCCGAGCACTCGGATAGCCAAGCGGTGGATCAAACCCTCCTCATTGCGGCGGTCATCGCTTGCGTTTCGCTGCTCTACGCCACGGCCGGACAATCCGGCGGGACAGCTTTCCTGGCTGTCATGGCCTTTGCTTCCTTTCCCGCGGTCGAGATGCGAGCGACGGCGCTTCTTCTGAACATCGTCGCCGCCAGCTACTCCACATGGCGCCTGCACCACAGAGCAGCGATCGATCGCAGGCTCTTCATGCAGGTGACGCTTCCATCACTTGTTGCGGCGTTCACAGGCGGGTTGCTGGTGCTCGGCGGCCGAACGTACTTCTTGCTGACGGGCTTCTTGCTGGTGATGGCTGCCGGCGTGATATTGCTCAGACGAACGGCTGACACCGTTGAAGCTCGGCCGGTTCACTTTCTTCAGGCCGGTCTCGTCGGGACAGGAGCCGGCTTCATCTCAGGGCTCACTGGAGTTGGCGGCGGCGTGTACCTGACGCCGATGATCATCAGTCTTGGCTGGGTGTCGCCGAGGCGAGCGGCGACGCTTACGCCGCCTTTCATTCTCTGCAATTCCGCGCTCGGTTTGGCCGGCGTCCTTCTCGCGGGGCAAAGGCTTGCGACCGGCACGACGCTCTACGCAATTGGCGCGCTCGTTGGCGCAATGTTGGGGACCGCCATCGGCATACGCTGGATGTCGGAGCGAGCTACGCGATACGTCCTTGCCGTCATTCTCCTTCTGGCCGGTCTTCGTCTCATATTCCGCTGAGCGCCTTAAGGGGCGGCTCCGAACATGCTGTCGGGTCGGGCAAGCTCCAGACCTCTAAGCTCACCGCGCGGCGGCAGCGGAGGTAGCGACGCGGATCGGCAAGTCCGCCTCCTCAGTGTTCGCCGAAGCTCCCTCACCCCCGTATGTCCGCTCTCGGCGACCGCCTCAGTAGCTCGGACCGGCCGTAGTGGGCGCAATCACGACGATGGATTCGCTCGCACCGCGAGCGAGGCGAATGCATCGAGCGCGCGTTCGTCGGCGGGCTTTCCCGTCCGATCGCGCCATCCCAGGAATGAGACGAGGTCGACGACGACCATTCTGGCGTCGATCCCCGCCATCGCCAGACCGATGCAAAGACCCCAGCGCGCGCGCAGCCAATCCTCGTGGTCGCAATAGCCCATCAATTCGCCAATCGTCGCTTGCGCATCAGCGAACTCGTCCCGGGCGACAATTCCAATGGCCGCGGGCGCAATCATCACCCACTCCCACGATGCAGCAAATTCCCGGCCTGGCGGCGACGACGCCCAATTCGCAAGTCCGATCGTCCGAAGGAGTCGCTGTCGGTGGTCCGACGGCGCAGCGCGTCCGGTAGGATCGTCATGGCGTCGTGGTTGCTTTCCCAATCTGGTCGCGGTGCGTCACTTGACCCCCACCGATCGCATGCGAACAATCCCACGAAACAACTGGAGGCTAATTGCAACTGTTTGCGTAAAATTGACCGATCACATGGACAGTGCGGTAACGCCGTTGGGCGCTCGGAAGCGACCAAGCGTCGAGGATTGACCCTACCGAGGCAAACCCAACTGAGAGGTCGCGACGCCGACCGGCATCAGAACTTCGCGCAGATCCAGCGTCAGCTATTGACAAACGCAGTACCGGTCGGGAGCAGCTGCAATGGGCGCAATGCGGGCTGTCTGCCTATGCCTGGAGCTGGCCGGGAACGGACTGGCGGGTTTGGATGATCGAAATGGCCAAGCAGACGTTCGCTGCTGCGACGTGCCGTGGCAGCCCGCCACGCGAAATGGTCGATCTACCGTTTGGGGCGGACCTCACGCAGCTCGCCTTCAGACGCGATAGCGCAGCGCCTCTAACAGCACGACAAAAGCCGGCGTCGGTTGGCGGCGGCTTGGATAGTAAAGGTGATATCCGGAAAAGGGCGGGCACCAATCGCCGAGAACACGGATAAGTTCGCCGCGAGTGAGCGGCCCGCTGACCTGCTCCTCGGGTAGGCAGGCGAGTCCGACGCCGGCGAGCACCGCTTTCAGCCGCAAGTCGATCGTGTTGAACACGAGTTGTCCGTCGACACGCACCCTAAGCTCGTGACCACCTTTCTCAAATTCCCAGGCGTAGATGCCGCCATACGTCGGCAGCCGCAGGTTGATGCAATTGTGCTCGGTGAGGTCGTGCGGCGTCTTTGGCTTGCGGCGCCGGGCGAAGTAGGAGGGCGCGCCGACGACGGCCATGCGCATATCGGGGCCGATCCGCACGGCGATCATGTCCTTGTCCACCTGCTCGCCAAGGCGCACGCCGGCGTCATAACGCTCGGAGACGATGTCGGTCAGGCCCTGGTCGACGATGACCTCCACCTTGATGTCGGGATAGTCGGGCAGCAGCTTCGCTATCGCCGGCCACAGGATCGCGCTTGCCGGGTGCTCGCCGGCGGTGATGCGGACTGTCCCGGCTGGTCTTTCACGCAGTTCGCTCAGCGCCGCCAGTTCGGCGTCGATTTCGTCGAAGCGCGGCGCAACGACCGCGAGCAGCCGTTCGCCGGCCTCGGTCGGCGCGACGCTACGGGTCGTACGCGCCAAGAGGCGAACGCCGAGGCGCGCCTCCAACGCGCGAATGGTGTGGCTGAGCGCCGATTGCGACACGCCGAGCTTCGCCGCCGCCTTGGTGAAGTTGCGCTCCCTCGCCACAGCGACGAAGGCGATGACGTCGTGGAAGGCGCGCTTCGGCATTCATGAATCTCATTCATAACCGCATGCCGATCATACCATCTTATTGCCTGCGCCGGCACGGCCTAACTTCGAGCCCATGAGGCGGGGGTCGCAGGCGTCGCGACAAGTTTGGAGACGAAGTCATGCTGATGCGCATTCTCGGAAGGAGCGGCCTGGAGGTTTCGGCGATCGGCCTCGGCTGCATGGGATTGAGCCACGCCTACGGCCCAGCCGTCGACAAGAAGGCTGGGATTGCGCTGATCCGAGCGGCGGTCGAGCGTGGCGTGACCCTGTTCGACACCGCTGAAGCCTATGGCCCGTTCACCAACGAGGAACTGGTCGGCGAGGCGCTCGCGCCCGTGCGCGACAAGGTCGTGATCGCCACCAAGTTCGGCTTCGACATCGATCTGAAAACCGGGGCGCGCAGCGGCGGCGTCAACAGCCGCCCTGACCACATCAACGCGGTCGCCGAAGCGTCGCTGAAGCGGCTAAAGACTGACGTCATCGACCTCTTCTATCAGCACCGCGTCGATCCGGCGGTTCCGATCGAGGACGTCGCGGGCGCCGTCAAGAATCTGATTCGAGCAGGCAAGGTCAGGCATTTCGGCCTGTCGGAGGCCGGCGCCCAGACGATCCGCCGCGCCCATGCGATCCAGCCGGTCGCGGCGGTGCAGAGCGAATACTCGTTGTGGTGGCGCGGGCCGGAAGCAGAGATCCTGCCGACGCTGGAAGAACTCGGGATCGGCTTCGTTCCGTTCAGCCCGCTCGGGGCCGGTTTCCTGACCGGGGCCGTGACCGCGACGACGAAATTCGAGGGGTCCGACTTCCGCGCCAGCGTGCCGCGTTTCGCTCCCGACGCGATGAAGGCGAACCTGGCGCTGGTCGAGTTGCTGCGCGACGTCGCGAAGCGCAAGGGCGCGACGCCCGCCCAGATCGCGCTCGCCTGGCTGCTCGCCCAGAAGCCGTGGATCGTTCCGATTCCGGGGACGACGAAGGTTCATCGCTTGGAAGAGAACCTCGCGGCGGCCGGCGTCGAACTGACCGCCGCCGATCTCGCCGCAATCAAAACGGCGGCGGCGAAGATCGAACTCAAGGGTGAGCGGCTGCCCGAAGCAGCGTTGAAGATGACCGGCCTCTAGGCGGTGGGTGATGAATGCGCGATCAGCAGAAAGACCCCACTGAGAAAAGGATCGTCACAATGGAAATCAAACGAAACGGCTCCCGACCGTCTGGAAAAGGACCAGCCGAATACTTCACCGGCGCCGTTCGCGTCGACCCGCTGTTCCGGGCGCCCGAACCGGCGCGCGGCTTCGGCGCCAGCGTCACCTTCGAGGCCGGCGCCCGCACCGCGTGGCACACCCATCCGCTTGGCCAAACGTTGATCGTCACAGCAGGTCTCGGCTGGGCGCAGCGCTGGGGCGAGCCGAAGGAAGAGATTCGGCCTGGCGACGTGGTCTGGTTTCCGCCGGGCGAGAAGCATTGGCACGGCGCCGCGGCGACCACGGCGATGACCCACATCGCTATCGTCGAGGAACTCGATGGCAAGTCGGCCGATTGGCTGGAGAAGGTCAGCGACGAGCAATACGGGTCCTGACCGTCGAACGCGACGACGATTCGGGCCTTCGCGAAAGACTGGAGAATGGGTCATGGAAAAACGCCAACTCGGCAAGAGCGGCCTGGAGGTCTCGGCGATCGGCCTCGGTTGCATGGGTTTGAGCTACGGTTACGGCCCAGCCGCCGACCGCGGCGAGGCGATCAAGCTGATCCGCGCCGCCGTCGATCGGGGCGTCACCTTCTTCGACACGGCTGAAGCCTATGGGCCTTATAAGAATGAGGAGGTCGCCGGCGAGGCGCTCGCGCCGGTACGCAACCAGGTCGTCATCGCCACCAAGTTCGGTTTCAAGTTCGACCCGGCGGGCGGCCAGAGCGGCATGGATAGTCGGCCGCAGCACATCCGCGAGGTCGCCGAGGCCGCGTTGAAGCGGCTGAGGACCGACGTCATCGACCTCTTCTATCAACACCGCGTCGACCCCGACGTGCCGATCGAGGATGTCGCCGGCGCGGTGAAGGACCTGATCAAGCAAGGCAAGGTCAGGCACTTCGGCCTGTCGGAAGCCGGCGTCCAGACAATCCGCCGCGCCCATGCCGTTCTGCCGGTGACAGCGTTGCAGAGCGAATATTCGCTATGGTGGCGCGAACCGGAGAAGGAGATTCTGCCGACGCTCGAAGAACTGGGCATTGGCTTTGTACCCTTCAGCCCGCTCGGCAAGGGATTCCTCACCGGCGCAATCGACGACAAGACGACCTTCGACGCCAAGGACTTTCGCAACATCGTGCCCCGCTTCACGCCGGAGGCTCGCAAGGCAAACCACGCTGTCGTCGAGCTTCTCGGCCAAATCGCCGCCAGAAAGAAGGCGACGTCGGCGCAGATCGCGCTGGCCTGGCTGCTGGCGCAAAAGCCATGGATCGCGCCGATCCCTGGCACCACGAAGCTGCATCGCCTGGATGAGAACGTCCGGGCAGCGAAGGTCGAGCTGACCCCCGCCGATCTTCGCGAGATCGAAGGCGCCGTCGCCAAGATCACCGTGCAAGGCGATCGTTATCCGCCGCATCTGCAAGCCCGAGTTGGCCGCTGAGCGACGTCCTTCAACACGCAATTATGGAGCCGAAAATTTGAAAACCCTTGGTTATGCAGCCCGATCCGCCGACGCGCCTCTGGCGCCGTTCACGTTTGAGCGACGGGCCCCACGCCCCAACGATGTCGTCATGGAGGTGCTCTACTGCGGCATCTGCCACTCCGACCTCCACCAGGCCCGCAACGATTGGGGATGGAGCGTCTACCCGATGGTTCCCGGCCACGAGATCGTCGGCCGCGTGACCGAGATCGGCGACGAAGTCACCCGCTACAAGGTCGGCGATACGGTCGCGGTCGGCTGCATGGTCGATTCCTGCCAGCAGTGCGATCAGTGCCGCAAGGGCTTGGAGCAGCTCTGCCGCAAGGGCAACACACAGACCTACAATGATCGCGATCGGATCACCTGCGAGCCGACCTATGGCGGCTACTCCAAGCGCCTTGTCGTGCGCGAGGAGTTTGTGCTGCGCGTCCCCGACGGGTTGGACCTGTCGAAGGCCGCGCCGCTGGTCTGCGCCGGCATCACCACTTACTCGCCGCTGCGCACCTGGAACGTCGGCCCGGGCAGTCGGGTCGGTGTGGTCGGGCTTGGCGGTCTCGGCCATATGGCCGTCAAGCTCGCCGCGGCGATGGGCGCCGACGTCACCGTCATGAGTCGGTCGAGCGGCAAGGAGGCCGACGCCCTGGCGCTCGGCGCCGATCGACTGCTCGTCTCGGCCGACGAGAAGGCGATGGCGAAGGCGGAGTCGAGCTTCGACCTGATTGTCGACACGGTTCCGGTCAAGCACGACATCAATCCCTACATCCCGCTGCTCGACGTCGACGGCACACTGGTGCTGGTCGGGCAGATCGGTCCGCTCAACGAGATCAGCACCGTGCCGCTCCTCCTGGGGCGTCGCCGCGTCGCGGGGTCGCCGATCGGCGGCATCGCTGAGACCCAGGAGATGCTCAACTTCTGCGCCAAGAAGGGCGTTCTGCCGGAGGTCGAGATGATCCGGATGGATCAGATCAACGAAGCCTTCGAGCGGTTGGAGCGTTCCGATGTTCGCTACCGCTTCGTCATCGACATGGCGACGCTGATGGCCTGAGCAGGCCGGCCGAAAGGCCGCCGCGGCCAATGGAGAACGAGGAGAACCTCAATGCGCATCGGAGTCATTGGCGCTGGCTGGCTCGGCGGCACGGTCGGCGGCGTTTGGGCGAAGGCCGGGCACGACGTGCTGTTCTCGTCCCGGCATCCGGACAAGCTCGCCGGCATGGTTCGCGAGCATGGTCCACATGCCTCGGCCGGAACGCCGGCCGAAGCCGCGGCGTTCGGCGAGGTCGTGCTGATCGCCACGCCTTATGGCGAATTGGAGGCGATCGGGCGCGACCTCGGCACTGCGCTCAAAGGCAAGATCGTGCTCGATGCATGCAATCCCTATCCGCCCGATCCGGAGGCCTTTCGGCGTGAGATCGAAACGGCCGGCGTCGCCGTGTCCACGGCGAAATATCTGCCAGGCGTGCGGTTGGTTCGCACATTCAGCGCCGTCGACGCGACTTCGGTCGAAGCGTCAGCCGCCGGCCGCGGTGTCAAGCTCGGAGTTCCGCTCGCCAGCGACGACGACGATGCGCTTCGCGTCGCCGAGCGGCTTGTCCGCGACGCCGGCTGCGAGCCTGTCGTGGTCGGCGATCTCGCCGCTGCGCGCAGGTTTCAGCGCGGCGGGCCTGGCTTCCGCGCCAACACCAGCGCGCCGGCGCTTCGGCGGCGGCTCGGACTACAAGCGGTCTCCAAAAGTTGAGCGCCTTGGCAAGAGCCCAGCCGGTCGTAATCGACGCGTTCGATCAATCGAACAATAAAAGGAAGCGCGCCATGACAAACGTCACAGTCGTAGTTGGAGCTGGATCGATCGGGCAAGCGATTGCCCGGCGGGTAAGCGCGGGCAAGCACGTTGTGCTGGCTGATCTGCGCCAGGACGCCTCGGACGTGGCGGCCAAGACACTTCGCGACGCGGGTTTCGATGTCAGCGCCAAGACCGTAGACGTTTCCTCCAGAGCGTCGGTTCACAGTCTCGTCGAAGCCGCTACCGCTATCGGCGACGTCTCTGGCGTCGTCCATGCGGCCGGCGTATCGCCGACCCAAGCCTCGCCGGCGACGATCCTGAAAGTCGATTTGTACGGAACCGCGCTTCTCCTTGAGGAGTTCGGCGCCGTGATCACGCGAGGCGGCGCCGGCGTCGTGATCGCGTCGCAATCTGGTCATCGGTTGCCGCCGCTGACGGTCGAGGAAAACGCGGCGCTCGCCACGACGCCGGTCGAAGAGCTGCTCGCTTTGCCGATGCTTCAGCCCGATCAAGTGAAGGATTCCCTGCACGCCTACCAACTTGCGAAACGCGGCAACTCCCTAAGGGTGATGGCCGAGGCGGTCCGTTGGGGGAAGCGCGGCGCGCGGCTGAACACGATCAGTCCCGGAATCGTCATGACCCCGCTCGCAAGAGACGAACTGACAGGGCCGCGCGGCCCAGGGTACCGCCGCATGATCGAAGTCTCTCCCGCAGGCCGGGCCGGTACGCCGGATGAGGTGGGGACTGTCGCCGCGCTTCTGATGGGACCTGACGGCGCCTTCATCACAGGCAGCGATTTCCTCATGGATGGCGGGGTCACGTCGGCCTATTGGTTCGGCGATCTCAGGCCGAAATGAGGGAGGCCGAAGCTCGGATTGCCGATCGGCGCGGGCCTGAAACAGCATGGCGGCGCCAATGGGCAGATACCTGTCCCGAATGCTTCGCCAGAGCCGGACCCTCGGCCTTTTGAGGGACAGGCTCGCTTGTGTTGGGACGAACTGACGTGAGACGTCCTCCATTTAGAGGGACAGCCATGGTCGACTTCGCGGCTGGATGGGACAGCTTCTATGTAATCGTCGGGGCGGCGGCCGGCGCGCTCATCGGCTTACAGTTCGTGGTCATCACCTTGATCGCGGACAGGCCGCCGGAAGACGCCGCCAATGCGGGCGCTGCGTTCGCGACTCCCACCATTGTACACTTCAGCGTGTCCTTGCTGTTGTGCGCGCTCTCGCGCGTTCCGTGGCCCACCTTTGTCTATCCGATAGCGAGCTGGGGCGTCGTGGGCGTCGGCGGCCTCATGTATACGGGCGTGGTGGCCTGGCGGATGCGCGAGCAGACCGCCTATCAACCCGGTTTCGAAGATTGGGTCTTCCACGTTGCGTTGCCGGCCGCGTCCTATGCGCTGCTTTTGTCCAGTGCGCCGACGGCGTTGGGGCACGTAGCGGTCGCTCAGTTCGCGGTTGCGGCGACCACACTACTGCTGCTGTTCATCGGCATACACAACGCCTGGGACACCGTCTCCTACCATGTCTTCGTGAACTTGAGCGATGCGCACGGCGAGCCGCAGCAAAGAAAATCGAGGCGCGACGAGACGGCTGGTGGTTAGGTGGCGAACAGAATCACATATCTTGAACCTTTGCTGAACGCATGTGGCTTCTATTCGCTTTCTCTGGGCCGGTTCTCTGGGCGGCCTCCACGCACATCGACAAGTTTCTCGTCGATCGGTACTTCCACGATTCCGATACCGCGGTGCTGATGATCTTCACGGCGCTGATCGGCGTCGTGATGCTGCCGCCCATCGCCCTCTTGGCGCCGCAGACATTCTCGCAAGGCGCCGCGAGCATTCTCGTGATGACGCTGTCCGGCATTCTCTACATGGGCGCGATGCTGTTCTATCTGCGGGCCATTCAGGCCGAGGAAGCATCAGTCATCGCCCCGCTCTTCCAGACATCCACAATCTTCACGCTGTTTCTCGCATACGTTCTGCTTGGCGAAATTCCGAACTGGCGTCGGATCGCGGGGATGGCCTTGATCGTCGGCGCCGTGATCTCCCTCACAATCACCCCAAACGGACGAAGCCGGTCGATCAAGAGACGGTCCGTCGCGCTCATGACGTGCGCCACGTTCGTGGTGGCGCTTTCCAACGTCCTATTCAAATATTTCGCCGTGCGCAGCGATTACTGGAGCACCACCTTCTGGACGTTCGTGGGCGAAGCGATTTTCGGCGCCGGCATACTCGCCATTCCGTCATATCGGCGCCAGTTCGCAATGCTCCTGCGCACAAACACATCAGCCCTGCTTTCGATCAACGGAGCAAACGAGCTGATCAACCTCGGCGGCGGTCTTGGCGTTCGTTTCGCTTTGCTGCTGGCGCCCGTCGCGGTCGTGTCCGCCATCTCGTCGACTACCACCCTATTCGTGTTTGTGTTTGGGGTGCTCCTGAGCTGGCTTGCGCCGACGATCGCGCGAGAAGATCTTTCGAAAGGCAACTTGTTGCGGAAAGGCGTGGCGGCCGCCATCGCCGCGACCGGCGTGGTTCTCGCTTCCTGACATCCGAGCTGTCACGTGCGGGCGGCGTACCGGCTCTACCCTGGCGGTTCGGATTGTCGAACGAAGGCGCCACGCCCGCACCGCGTCCGCTTCCGAGACCCACCGCAATGGCTGGGGCCGGCCGAAATGGGCGCGAAGCAGTCGATCACGACTGCCAATTGATGGCCGATCGCAACACGCATCGCGCCGATTGTTCATCGGAATCGGACCAAGAACGATCAGGCATCGCCCGACGCGACAGACCAGCTCTGACGAGCTGACCAGTGCCCCGCCGCGTAGGCCAGATTTAACGGCAGCGTCCACCACAGGCCAACGGGCGAACGCGTGAGCCGCCGACAGATGCTTGAGGCGGAATAGAAGCGTCGTGTGGCGTAGCGAAAGCCATCGAGCAATTGTTCGGGGCTCATGTGGCGCGGCTGAAACACCACATCTTCTCGCCCGTTGTACTTGCTCCAGTCACGGGTCAGGATCCTCCCTTCCGCCTCTAGGCGCCGATGCAACGGCGTCCCTGGATATGGGGTGAGGATGTTGAAGGTGGCGTTCTGCACGCCAGACGTTTCGAGGAAGTCGAGAGTCTCTCGGAAGACCGACTCGCAGTCGTCGTCAAAACCGAGCACAATGCCCGCCTGAACAGCGATGCCGTGCTGGTGTATGTGGTCGATAAGCCGGCTGTATTCCTCCACGCGATTGAATCTCTTTCCAGCCCCGTCCATGCTTCGTTGGGAAATCGACTCCAGCCCGATGAACAGTTGCTTGCATCCGCTCTCGGCGGCGAGTTTCAAGAACTCCAAATCCTGAGCCGCGTGAACGCTAACCTGACTGGCCCACCACTTTCGATAGGGAGCGATCGATCGGAAAAGATCCTTGGCGTATTTGCGGTCGGCCGCGAGATTGTCATCCCAGAAGATGATCATCCTGCCGGGAAACGAGGTCAATTCCGCGACCACTGACTCAATTGGCCGCTTGCGAACCTTGCGCTGATACATGAGCGCCACCGAGCAAAAGTCGCAATCATACGGGCAGCCTCGCGTTGCGAAGAGCCGTCCCCCGGTTAAGTCACGCCGGTGGTAGAGGTCTTTGCGCGCCATCGGCGCCGCGTCCAATGTCGGCGGCGTGTTCGCGTCATAGCGCCGCGCGTAGCCTCCGGCGGCGAAGTCCTTCAGGAACTGCGGCCAATTCAATTCGGCTTCGCCGACGAATATCACGTCGGCATGGTCCTGAGCTTCGTCCGGCATGAGAGTGACGTGCGGCCCTCCCAATACGACGCAAACGCCCCGATTGCGAAATTGCGCGGCAAGATCGTAGGCGTGGAGAGCGCTCGGTGTGTGAAAGGTGATGCCAACGAGATCCGCGACGCTCGTTATTTCGACCTGCGACACCTCCTCATCGATGTGCTGCACCGTCCACTCGGGCGGCACGAGTGCGGCCAAATACGGCATGGTGATCTG
>JARLIY010000022.1 GCA_031291475.1 Xanthobacteraceae bacterium | reverse complement strand
TTCGATCTCGACCGCCAGCGCCAGCTCGTCATCGTCCGGCGCGACAATACCGAACATCTCATCATGATCGGCGGCCCGAATGACATTTTGATCGAGTCGCAGATCATCCGTGCCGAAGCGCGTGAGGGGCGTCAGCGTGAGAAGGAGCGCGACCGCGATCACCGCGAGAAGGATTTTGCCGAGCCGGTGCAATTGCCGCCCGCGCAGCCACTGAAGCCGGGCGCCGAGCCGCACTTGCCGCTGCCGCCCTTCCTGGCCGAGGCGCCCGCCGCCGAGCAACCCGCGGCGCGCCCCGCGCCGATCGCTCCGCAGGCGCCGGCCGCAGCCGCCATTACGCCCGCCGCCGTCCAGCCCGCGGCGCGTGCACCCTTACCGCCGGTCAGCCCGCGCCGGCCTCCGCGACCGGAGCCGAAACCGGCCACGCCGACCCCGCCTGTCGAAAAACAGCCCGAGCCGCCGGCCGCCGCGCCGGAGCCGGTCACGCCGCCACCCGCCGCCGAGGTCGCACCGGCAAAACCGGCCGCCACCCCAGCCGCGCCAGGCTTCATGCGCTGGCGCCCCGGCCAGTCTCCCGCGGCGCAGCCGCGGCCGGCAGGCCCGAGCTTCACCCAGCCCGTCCGGCCGCCGAGCGAGCCGAACCTGCCGCCCGCGCCGCCGCCATTCGGTCCGATAACGAGCAAGCCGCCCGAGCCTAGCCCGGCCCCCGCAGCGCCCGAGCCGGAAACGCCGGCCATGACGCAGCCGGCCGCGGAGGATCTGATGGTCTCTCTCGAAGAAGAGATGGCAAAGCTCTTGGGGCGCGCATCCGACAAGCCTTGAGCGCAAGCGCGGGCACGTCCGCGCCCCAACGCTTTCATGCGCGCCTCTGCTCGCAGCGATAAGTCAGGTTAGTTGGAAGAAGCGTCGGAATCGGTGCTCGCGTGGTGATGATGGCGCGGCGCGCCGACATCCACGGAGTCATATTTTGACACGTCCGTCCCGCCATCGCCGCTGTCAGCGTCGCTGTCATCCTCGTCCTTCACTTTCGGCATCTGATAGCCGGGCGGCGGTTGAGTCAGATATTTGCGTGGCGGCTCGCTGCCGATTTTGAGCTTCGATGTATCTTCGGCGTGCGATTTGAAAAGGTCGCCCCACCCGCCAACCCCTTTAGTCAAGTCGATCAAGCCGGACGGCCCATAAAAGCAGATCGGCTTGCCGGCCGCATCGCTGCACGCCTCGCTTTCATCGGACGCGGGCTTAGGCTTTTCGGCATCGGCGACGAAATCGCTCGAACCCTGATCCGAACTCGAATCGCTGGAGGGAGCCGGGCGGCGTGAATCGGCTTCCGCCCGCGCGCGTGCCGCCGCGTCGGGATCGTGCGGCCAATTGGCGGGCGCGCCCTGCGCCGTTTGCGGCGGCGGCAAATCCATCTTCGGCGGAACGACAAGCGCCGGACGCGGCGTGTAATCGATCGTGCCGTCATCGGGCGATTGCTGCTGCTTGTGGCCGAGGCCAACCCAGCCGAGCATGGAATTCCACATATCGCCATCGGCGCGGGCGGGGCTCGCCGCCAACAACGCAGTGAGCGCGACACCGCCCATCGCGGCGGCGAGGCGGCAGGATTTGTTTGATGTGAAGGGCACGGAACTCTCCCCCAGCGCTCTCGGTGGTCTTCTATAATGCCATATTTCGCGGCGATTTGTAGGCAAGCCCTTATTCGGCCCCATCGCCTGTGCGCCGGGGCTTTTCGCCCAAGCCTTCGATGAGCAGCAGCCCCACCCCGACGCAGATCGCGACATCGGCGAGGTTGAAGACGTACCAGGAAAAACCGCCAACGTGAAAGTGATAAAAATCAGCGACATAGCCATAGGCGAGCCGGTCGGCGGCATTGCCGAGGGCGCCGCCGATGATGAGCCCGAGGGCAAAACCGGTCAGCATGAGGCGGGTGCGCCAGAGCCAAAGCATAAGGCAAGCGGTCGCCACCGCCGCGATCAGCAGCAGCGCCCAGCGGCCGAAGTCCGACTGCGCCGTGAACAGGGAATAAGAAATCCCCGTGTTTTTGAGGAAGACCACGTCGAAAAACGGCGTCAGCCGGATTGGCTGGTGCGCCGCGATGCCATAGCCGAAGATCAGCCAGAGCTTGTTCGCTTGGTCGAGCACGAGCGTCGCGAGCGCGGTGAGAAGGCCGACCGCCCGCGCGCGCGGCGAGAAGTTCTGCGCCTTGGGCACGGGCACGGACCGCTCGGCCTGGGCGCTCATGGCCAACGCCCCAGAGCCGCCAGTTCGCGGAGCGCCTGCGCATCGCGCGGCGTGACATCGGGAAACTCGGGATCGCTGCCGACGAGCGGCGAGATTTTCCAGGAGCGCGCGCATTTGCGCCCCGGCGCTTTTGCCGGCACGACCGCGACGCCCGGAACTTCGGCCAGGCGGAACGCGTCGGCGGGCCCCTCCCCGGCTTCGACCGTAATGTCGGAGGTGATGCAGACCTCGGCGAAATCGATTCCGTCGAGCGCGCCGCGCAGGTCCGCATCCGCGATATAGACGAGCGGCGCGGCTTCGAGCGAGGAGCCGATGCGCTTCTGGCCGCGCTCGATCTCAAGCGCGCCGGTGACCACGGAGCGCACGCGGCGGACCTTCTCCCATTTCGCAGCCAGCGCCTCGTCGCGCCAAGCGGCGGGGATTTCCGGGAACGGTTCAAGACGCACCGAGACCGCGCCGGGATAACGCGACAGCCACGCTTCCTCGCTGGTGAAGGCGAGGATCGGCGCGAGCCAGAGAGTCACGGCGCGGAAAATCTGCTCGATGGTTTCGAGCGCCGCGTGGCGCTTCACGCTCGATGGCGGATCGCAATAGAGCGTGTCCTTGCGGATATCGAAATAGAAGGCCGAAAGATCGGTGTTGAGGAAGGCCGTGAGGCGCGCGACGACGCGCTTGTAATCGAAGCGCGCATAGGCCTCGCGGATATCGACATCGAGTTCGGCGAGACGATGCAGCATCAGCCGTTCGAGTTCGGGAAACTCCCTCTCCCCATTCATGGGGAGAGGGCTGGGGTGAGGGACCGGGGCATTGGGGCGCAAATCTCCCGGCCCCTCACCCTGACCCTCTCCCCGCAAGCGGGGAGAGGGGAATTCCTCGTAATGCGCGAGCGAGCCAAGCATCCAGCGAATCGTGTTGCGCAGCTTGCGATAGGTCTCGACGAAGGTCTTCAAAATTTCCGGGCCGATGCGCAGATCGTCGGAATAATCCGACGCCGCGACCCAGAAGCGCAGAATATCGGCGCCCGAATCCTTGATGACTGTCTGCGGCGCAACGACATTGCCGACGGACTTGGCCATCTTTTGCCCCTTCTCGTCGAGCACGAAGCCATGCGTCAGCACCGCATCGAAGGGGGCGCGCCCGCGCGTGCCGCAACTCTCAAGCAATGACGATTGGAAACAGACGCGATGCTGGTCCGAGCCTTCGAGATACATGACCTCGTCGCGGCCGCCGTCGCGCGTGCGCCTGATGCCCGCGAGGCCGGGAAACTCCCTTGCATCTTCGAGCGTGAAAGCATGGGTCGAGCCGGAATCGAACCAGACGTCGAGCACGTCGTCGATCTTGTCAAAATCCTCCGGCTTGTAATCGGGCGCGAGGAACCGCGCGGCGGCATCCGGCGCGAACCAGGCATCGGCGCCCTCTTTCTCGAACGCCGCGGCGATCCGCGCGTTGACCTTGGCATCGACGAGAATGTCGCTCGTGCCCTTGCGGACGAAAATCGCGATTGGCACGCCCCAGGCGCGCTGGCGCGAGACGACCCAATCCGGCCGCCCGGCCACCATGCTGGTGATGCGGTTCTCACCCTGGGGCGGGAACCATTGCGTGCGGGCGATCTCGTCGAGGGCGATTTCGCGCAACGACGGGCCGCCGTTGCTCCCCCTCTCCCCATTCATGGGGAGAGGGCTGGGGTGAGGGGCTAGGGCGTTAGGGCGCAAATCTCCCGGCCCCTCACCCTGACCCTCTCCCCGCTCGCGGGGAGAGGGAAAGTGGATGGGCTTGTCCATCGCGATGAACCATTGCGGCGTGTTGCGGAAGATCAGCGGCTTCTTCGAACGCCAGCTATGCGGATATTG
>JARLIY010000164.1 GCA_031291475.1 Xanthobacteraceae bacterium | reverse complement strand
GCGCCACGCGCGCGCGGGTCGCGTTGAGCAGTTCGCGCAGATAGCCGTTGTGGCAACCGGCGTAGAGCCGCGAGTGGAAATCCTGATTGAATCGCTCGTATTCTTCGATGCGGCCGTCCCGCACCGCGGCTTGCGACGCGCGGTGGAAGGCCTCGAGATCCTGGCGCTCTTCGGGCGTCATCGCTGTTGCGGCGAGTCGCGAGGCGGAAGCCTCGAGTTCGGCCATGACGACGAACATCTCCTGCAGCCGTTGCGGCGAGATCACTGCAACGGTCACGCCGCGGCGCGGCCGGTGCTCGACGAGGCCGGTCGCGGCGAGCTGGCCGAGCGCTTCGCGCACCGGCGTGCGCGAGACGCCGAAGCGCTGGGCGAGTTCCTGCTCGTCGAGACGCTGGCCAGGAGCGAGGCGGCTGCGCAGGATTTCGTCGGCGAGCGCCGCGGCGAGTTCGGTGGCGCGCGTCTGGCGCTGAGGGCTCGCCGCTTCCGCGCCGGGGCGTGAGAGAAACGGCAGTTTCGCAACGTGCATGCAAGATCGTATGCGCATCGACCGAAGCTGTGTCAACCTAATATCTTCAATATAAGGGTAATTCTCGGCATTTCGAATTTTCACGGTCCGGCGCGCCGATCGAATCGGGAAACTGATGATTATAAAGTATGCATTGCCTCGTCATTGGTCACAAGAAATAGGCGCCAATCGCCGTTCGTCCCGGGTTGATTGCGACATGCGTATTCGTAAGCAGTTGTTATATAATATCTAAATGCCAAGTGTGAGCAACTGGCACACAATTTGTGTCTTGTATGCAAGAGGCGAGCGCCGGTCGGCGCGTTCGATCGCCGTCCCGCAGCCAAGGAAAGGCTCCAGCATGACCCAGGATTATCGGATCTCGCGCCGCGCAGTCCTCGCCGGCATGTCCGCCGGCGCCGTGTTCTCAGCGCTTCCGTTCGGCTCGGCGCGGGCGGCCGGTTCGCTGACAGTCGGCTTCATCTATGTCGGTCCGAAGGACGACTACGGCTACAACCAGGCGCACGCCGCCGGCGCCGCCGCGGTCAAAGCGACGGGGGTCAAGGTCATCGAGGAAGAGCGGGTGCCGGAGACCATCGACGTCGAGAAGACGATGGAGAGCATGATCAACCTCGACGGCGCGACGCTGCTCTTCCCGACCTCGTTCGGCTACTTCGATCCCCACATCCTCAAGGAAGCGAAGAAGTATCCGAACGTCACCTTCCTCCATTGCGGCGGCCTGTGGCACGAAGGTCTCCCGGACAACGTCCACAGCTATTTCGGCTACATCGACGAAGCCGAATATCTCTCGGGCGTCGTCGCCGCCCATGTCACCAAGACCAAGAAATTCGGCTTCGTCGCCGCGAAGCCGATCCCGCAGGTGCTGCG
>JARLIY010000163.1 GCA_031291475.1 Xanthobacteraceae bacterium | reverse complement strand
GATCGAGCGCGCGCGGATATCCATGATGGCCAGGAGCTCGAACGCTCCATCAATGGGCCGGATACAGAAGCGCAAGACCGACTTTCTCCAAATCATCACTTTCGGCTTGCAACGCGCGGCCGGTCCATACAGATGGGCCAAGAGCGTCATTTCGCACTGTAGAAAAACAGCGAGCTTTTCGCCGTCAGCCGCGACTGAGGTACGGCGTCATCGGCCACTCCGGTTTGGCGTTCGCGGCAGCCTTTGGAGCCAGCGTTACGAGTTTTCCGCCGCGGTTCTGCGTAACACCACACTTGACTTTGTCGTTCTGACCCTTCGCGTTGAACTGGATGCCGGCACCGATGCTGACATTGTCGGTAATATTTGTCGTGCGGATAGCGTCAGCCAGCGCGTTGGGATTGGTCGAGCCGGCGCGCTTGTATGCGTCGGCGGCGACCAACAGCGCCTCGAATGTAAAGACATGGTTGGCGTTCAGATTGACTCCCGGATAGGCCTTTGCCAATTCAGCTTCGAGCACCGGGGTCAGCCTCTTGTTGGGGTCCTGCCAAGGATTGAGACCCATTGGACCGTCGGACAGCTTGCCCAGGATCTTGAGATATTGGTCCTCGTACCAGCCCGGTCCCATGCTCAGAATTCCTTGCGGCGTCCAACGCTGCTTGACCAGTTCCCGCGTTATCAAAATCGCGTCATTGAGACGGCTGGTGACGAGCATGGCGTCGGCATTGATCGCTTTGACCTTCGCCACCTCGACGGAAAGGTCGCGCGCTACTGGATCGTAAGTGATCTCCTCGACGATCGTGTAGGGCATGTCGTATTTCGGCATGATCGCGCCGATGCCCTTTGACATGGCCGTGCCGAACGTGTCGTTCACATGCATGTAGACGACCGTCTTTGGCGCAGCGCCGGCGATAGCGAAGATCTCCTTCTGGTTGGCGAAGGCATCGTTAAGAATCATCGGCGCGGTGGGAAAATTCCTGAATACGAACTTGTAGCCCTGCTCGGTGATGGCGGGAGACGCGGCGATATTAATGACGAGCGGCACACCCTTCTGTTCGGCAACCTGGGCGACGGCGGTCGTCTGCCCGGAATCGAAGGCGCCGACTAGGAGCTGCGCGCCATCGCCGATCAGTTTTTCCGCGCGTGCGCGCGCAGTATCGACACTCGATTCGGTATCGGCGTTGATGATCGCGAGATCGGGGAGGCCGAGGGACTTGAATATCCCCGGCGCGATGTCGACACCGCGCTGGCAATCCTGGCCGATGCTAGCCTCGAAACCCGAGCGCGGCAAGAGAACGCCGACCTTCAGGGGACCACTCTGGGCCCGCACGATGGCCGGCGCGGCAAGGGTAACGGCGGTGGCGGCGGCGCTTCTGAGCAGGCGACGGCGGTTGAGCAACACGCGGACGCGGGTCATGGCGATATCCTCCCAGAATTATCGAAACGCCTATCCAATTTTGGCAACCGCGGTGTAGGCGCCGCCTGAATATTCGTACTTTTCGGCCTTCCTGCAAGACACCAGAAGCGAGATGCAGACGGCTCAGGCATCTCGGACAGCCCGAACGGTGTTTGAGGCGTGAACGAGGGACGGCCCAGTGGCTTGCCCTGCAAAAGGCGGAGCCGAGCGACGGATATATTTTGCTAGGCTAACGGCTGGTGCTCGGTTTAGATTCCAGTTCGTATACAGGAACTGATGCACAATGATGCAATCATCGAAAGAGCCGACCGTCAAGTCGGCGGACCGGGTGCTCGACCTGCTTGAATTATTGTGTTCTAGCAGCCATCCGCTGACCCATACGGAACTTTCGTCCGCGCTTTCGATACCCAAAAGCAGCATGTCTCAGCTGCTCGGCAATTTAGAGCGGCGCGGCTATCTCAGTTTCCAGGCGGGGCCGAATGTTTATGAATTAGGGCCAGCGGTTTCCAGACTCGCGGAAGCTTCAAAGTCGTCTTCGGATTTCCTCCACGTCGCGCAAAACGTGGTCGACATCACTGCCAAGACGACGCGTGAAACAGCGTCGTTTTACAAACGTCGCGGCGATCAAGTGGAGCGGGTCACGGTCGCGAACTCTCAACGTCCGTTGCGTTATTGGATGCAGGTGGGCGAATCGATGCCGCTGCACGCGACTTCCGGGGGTAAGGCGATTTTAGCCTCGCTTCAGCAAAGCCAGCGCGACAGGATCCTGTCACGCATGAGACTCACAAAGGTGACTGCCAACACGATCATCTCCCACGCAGCGCTCAGGGAAGAACTCGCGGTGACGGCCAAGACAGGAATTGCGTATTCGCGAGAAGAGTTTGAGGAGGGAGTTATCGGAATCAGCGTCGCCATTCTGAACAGCGATCATCAGCCGGAAGGTTCGCTCAGCGTGGTCTTCCCGACGGTCCGAGACAAACCGGCTCACCGAAAAATCATTATCGACGCGCTTCGCACGGGAAAGGCGCGCCTTGAGGCGGAGATTGGGCGTGCCGGTGCGGCCCCTGCCCGCCCTAGATCGGGCAAGTCGAAAGCCTAGAGCGCCGCACGGAGAATGCGACTAGGTCGGATCAATGAGAATCTTTAAGGAGCGTCCGGCTAAGGCCTCGCGGAAGCCCTCACGTGCCTCATTGAGCGGCAGGACGTGACTGATAAGCGGTTTGAGATCAACCCGCCGATCCTTCACCAGCCGCATGGCGTGGATCCAAGTCGCGAACAAGCGCCGCCCATGCAGGCCGCGTATAGTCAATCCCCGGTGCAGCCAACGTTCGATCTTAAGCTCGATCGTGCCGGCGGGCGCAGCCATGAGCCGGATCTCACCACCGCCGGCAACAACGTCACCCGCGACCTGAATCGATTCTGCCGCCGCGGAGAAATCGACGAATACGTCGGGCCCGTTCGGCAATGCCTCAATGATCCGGGTTTTTAGATCCCCCGTATCGACGTTGATGCAGAAATCCGCCCCGCGTTTTGCCGCCTCACCAAGCCGCATCGTATTTCGATCGGTGGCGACGATGGTATTTGCTCCCAGCGCCCGCGCGGCCATGATCGTCATTAGGCCGATCGGTCCGCAGCCCGCAATTACAATATTCATGCCGGAGACGCCGACACCGTCCATCGCCGCGTGAACGGCAATACCGAAGGGTTCGAACATGGCGGCAATGTCTGCCGCCACGTCGCGATCAACAACCCAAAGAATCTGCTCCGGCAAGTTCGTATATGCGGCGAATCCGCCATCAATGTGCACGCCAGGATACCGGGTATTCTCGCAGACATGCGTGAACCCGCGCAAACAATTGTAGCACTTGCCGCACGGGATGTGGCTCTCGACCGATACGAAATCACCGACCTTAACCCGGCTGACGCCTTCACCGACCGCCTCGACGATCCCGGAAATCTCATGGCCAAGCACCACCGGCACCTTCATATGCCGCAGAAAGGGCACCCAATTGAAGATGGCCAGATCGGTCCCACAGATACCTGCTTTGCTGACCTTTATTTTTGCGTATCCGGACGGCGGAAGCCCGGGCGCTTCGATCTCGTCGAGAGACAGGCCGTCGACGGCGCGTTCAATTTTTCTGAGAGCGAGCATGATCAAACATTATAAATATCAAGCACAGTGGGGATAAGGTCATTAAGAACGACAATCTTCTTCTTTTCGATGAGCAACTTCTGACCCTCGCGGGCCAACAGATAGGAATAGCGGCCGAAGAAAGTCGTGGTTTCATCGAAACGATAGGAATGCGTTTGCCAATTTGCCGCTACGCCGCAGTGTCGATCATCGACCTTGCTGGTGCGAATATTCGACACCATGTGACAAGTCCGCGGCATCGGAATAGACGCCGACGATTGCTTCAGACGCAGACGAAAAATCCGGTCCTCCAGACCCGACCGCGACGAGTAATAGATCAATGAGATTTGACTGTTTGGATCGTCGACGAGCTCATGCTCCCCGTTCCAGGCCGGAATCCAATATTCGGCATTTGGGCTGAAGAAACCCAGCCAATCATCCCAGCGCTGTTCGTCGATTGCGGCGGCTTCGGCGTACAGGAAATCCGCAATCGCCTCGGACTGGAAATCAGACATTATCGTCTCGTGCCAGACCGCGCGTCAACAAATCGAGCCAATACTCGTACTGACCAATGAAAATGCCTTCATCCCCGATCCACGCCCCGCTGCTTCGCGGATCAATGCCCAGATCCTTGGCGTACTGATTGGGCCCACTGATTTGATGCTTGGCGCCGCGACTAAAGTCGCTTTCGCCTAGTGCGCGTCCCTGGAATCCCATCTGCGAGGCATTGAATTCGGACAAGTCGTCCGGAGTCGCCATGCCGCTGGCGTTGAAAAAATCTTCATAATAGCGAATGCGTTGTCTGCGTTCGGCCGCCGTCTCTCCGGTCGGCGCCACGCAATAGACCGTGACTTTGGTCCGGTCCACAGAGACCGGCTGGATGACCCGAATCTGAGAACTCTGCTGATCCATCAGGAAGACGCTTGGATAAAGCAACAGATTGCGCAGGCGCCCGACCACCCAGTCGGCGCGCAGCTTGCCCATGCGCTCGGCGAACTCGCCGTGCCTCGCGTAATTGAAGCGATCCTCGGGGTTGGTCCAGTCGCCCCAGATCATGGTGTGACCATGACCGAAATCAAAATAGCCGCCTTTCACCTTGTTCGCGTCGATCACCGGATTCATGGCCTTGACTTTATCGCCGGTATTGTCGGTCTCGGCGCGATGCTTTTGCGTGGCGATGAAGTTCCAGTGAACCGTGCTCGGGTGATATCCATCCACGCCATTCTCGGCCTGCAGCTTCCAGTTTCCCTTGTAGACGTAGGAACTAACACCCTTAAGAATCTCCAGCAACGGTCCCTGATCTACCAGCATGTCAATGAAGCACTTGGCGTCTCCCAGGTATTTATCGAGCGGTTCGATGTCGGCATCGAGCGATGCAAAGATAAACCCCTTGTAAGATTCCACGCGCGGAATCCGCTTGAGCCCCAGCGATCGCTTGTCGAAGCTATCCGGATACGCGCCGGTCGATTCTTCCTTCGGTGCTATGAGATTGCCATCGGTCGTAAACGTCCAGCCATGATAGGGGCACGCGAGAATACGGGCGTTGCCGCGCGCAAGCCTGCAAAGCATCGCACCGCGGTGCGAGCAGGCATTGACGAAGACGCCGATGCTGCTCTGCTTGTCGCGGATGGCAAAGATCGGCTGTCTTCCGAGCGATCCGGTGATGTAATCACCGGGCTTTTTCAGTTGACTTTCATGGCCGATATAGACCCAGACCCGTTCCCAAATGTACTTCATTTCAAGTTCGAAGATCGCGGGGTCGGTATAGACGCTGCGGTGCACCTGACTTCTGCCGCGGGCATCGAGTTTGACCAACGCCTTAAGCGATTGCTCGGATACCTGCCGGTCGGCAGCGTCTTGATGAGCGGGCCTTTGAATATCGAGCATCTCATTCGCCTCTTCGACAGGGCTTCATCGCTTCGAGGTCGACCAGCACGTCGCCATCGTCAACGCGCAGCGGATATACGGCGAGGCAGCCTTCTCCCGGCAGCGTATTCTCGCCGGTTTGCGCGTCGAAAGTCCAATTGTGCGCGGCGCAAGTTAGTTCATTCCCCTCCAAGCTGCCATCGATCAGGGGAAGGCCTTCATGCAGACAATGCGCCTGAAACGCCCGTAAATCCCCGTGCTCGGGCCATACGACGAGAATGCTGTGGCCCTCCAGTTCAAACTCGCGCATGTCGCCCCGAAGCAAATCCGCCGTGTCGCAGAGCCGCCGAAAGGCCATCGATGTCTCTTCGGATTTAGCGCGCGAAGCCGAAGCCAGCCTTGTTCTGGAGGTGGAACTTGATCATACTTATGAATTCCGGGAAAATGGGTGTCAAGCCGTCCTCAAGCGGTAGCGCCCGGTGCAACAAGATCTTTCCGTGAACCAAAACACCCTCAAGGATTACGTCCACAGGCTCGCCTATAATCAGCACGGCGGCGTCATGGGCTACGTTCGCAACGCCGTGGGGACGCTCGAGGGCCCACGAATATTGGATGTGTTCGTAGTGGACCAGAAATTGACCTGCGCCGAGTTGGAGAAGGCCGCGGCCAGAGCGGATGATGACGAACTCGACCGCGAGATGGGTTTTCGCGGCCGAGTCGTGACTTGGACCGACGGACCGCTGCTTCGGCTGCTTGACTGCGGCGATATGTTGATCGGCCTGGATGACCGCGAATAAAGAGCCGGGCGGGCGGCTAGCGCCACACTTCGTCGGCAAGCCGTTTGACGAACGCCAGCTTTTGCCATTGTTGATCTTCCGTTAAAACATTGCCCTCCTCCGAACTGGAAAACCCGCATTGGGGGCTCAAACACATCCGCTCAAGATCGACATAACGGCTGGCTTGTTCAATTCTGCGTTTTATTTTGTCGGCCGATTCGAGCTCGCCTTCTTTCGAGCTGACGAGTCCGAGCACCACTACTTTGTCATTGGGCAGAAAGCGCAGCGGCTCGAAGCCGCCGGCCCGGTCGGTATCGTATTCGGCAAAAAAGCCGTCGACGTCCAACGAACCAAACAGATACTCGGCGACGGGGTCGTAACCGCCTTCCGCCATCCACTTTGACCGAAAGTTTCCGCGGCAGGTGTGAATGGTGATTGCCATATCGGCTGGGCGGCCCTTCAACGCAGCGTTGATCAACCCGCTGAATTCCTTGATCAGCAGATCCGGGTCGTCTCCACGCTGCCGTAATTGAGCGTGATAAGTATGATCGCACAGCATCGGCAAGTTACATTCGTCGAGCTGAAGGTAGCGGCAGCCTGCGTCATAAAATTGCCGAATGACCGATCGATAGGCGGCGGCCAGATCGTCGAAGGCCGCGATCGGGTTTGGGTAAACGTTTCGATCGAGATTTGGCCGCCAATCGCGCGCCACCGAGAACAACATGGCAGGAGACGGAATCGTCATCTTTGCCGTGTGCTTGGTATGTTGTTGCAGAAACTTGAAATGATCGAGCATCGGCGCCTTGGTGACGCCGATTTTCCCGGTAACGACGAGGGCCCGCGATTTTGTGCGGACGCCGGCAAAGCGGACGCCCTCACCGAGCTCGATCAATTGAACGCCCTCCAGACCGCTGAGAAAGTCCCAATGCCACATTTCGCGCCGCAACTCCCCGTCGGTGACGGACCGTAGGCCGATCTCTTCCTGTTTTCTGATGACGTGCTCGATGGCTTCGTCTTCGCACCGGGCGAGCTCGTCCTGGCTGATTTTGCCGCTCGCGCTTTTGGCGCGCGCCTCCTTAACTTGCGGCGGGCGCAACAGGCTTCCGACATGGTCGGCGCGAAATGGCGGCAGGCGGCGATCGAGCATGGCGTCCCTCTTTTCATAGTTTTGCCGGCTAGCTAGCAAGACTACCTCAATTCCACAGTCAGAACCTGTTCCTGTATGTAAACACTGGGAGATTGTTTGGCGGTGAGTTTGCCGATATGGCATGGGGCGGCACTCTGAGGCGGGAGATCAAGATCCATCGAGGGAGCGTCGGAGGCATAATGGCGGGTGAAGAAAAGGCCGGCGCGGTCAAGTCGCGCGAAGAGTTGCTCGCCCGGGTGCGCTCGCTCACCGCGGGCATCCGCGAGCGCGCCGCCGCCGCGGAAGAGGCGCGCACGGTGCCGCGGGAAACGATCGATGCACTGCTTGCCGCCGGCATCACCCGCATCCTCATTCCGCCGCGTTTCGGAGGCTACGGCCTTGGTCTCGACACCTGGTTCGAAGTGGTGCGCGAGATCGGTCGAGCTGACGCGTCGCATGCCTGGTGCGCCAGCCTGATGATCCATCACCCGCATTACATCGGCCAGTTCGCTGAGGCCGCGCAGCAGGCGGTCTGGGCCGATGGCCCCGACGTCGCCATCGCGGCGTCGATCCTGCCTTCAGCGCGGGTCACACCGGCGGAAGGGGGATATCGCATCTCGGGCCAGTTCCCCTTTGCCAGCGGGATCAACCACAGCCGATGGCTCCTGGTCGGCGGCATGGTCGAGGCCGGCGGACATCCGGAATGGACGTTCTTCCTCATCGAGCGCAAGGACTTCAAGATCGTCGATGTGTGGTTCACCGGCGCGATGCGCGCAACCGGCAGCAACACGGCAGCGTGCGAGGACGTATTCGTGCCCGACAGCCACACCGTCCGGCTGTCGGTTCTCCGGGAGGGCAAAGCCCCGGGCGGGACATTGCACGCGCATCCAATCTATCGCGCGCCGTTCATCGCCTATGCGCCGCTGACCTTTGCGACACCGATGCTGGGCGCGGCGCTGGGCGCCTACGAGCTGTTCCGCGACTGGACTAAGACCCGGCGGGGCACGGGCGGCATCGCCATCGCTGAGATCACCAGCATCCAGGTGCGGCTGGCCCGCGCCGCCGCCGATCTCGACGCCGCCGAATTACTCCTGCGCCGCGCGGTCGATACGGCGCAAGCGCCGACACCCCCCTCATTGGCGTTACGGGCGCGCTCGATGCGCGACTTCGCGCGCGCGACCGAGTTGTGCGTCGCCGCCATCGACGCACTCATCGCGATGAGCGGCACCGCCGCCTTCGCCGCCTCGCATCCAATCCAGCGCGCCTGGCGCGACATTCATTTCGCCGCAATGCATGTGAGCCTCAACGCCGAACAGAACTTCGCCCATTTCGGCCGTACCGAACTGGACGTGCCGCGCGACTCGCACCAGCCATTCTTCTGAGGAAAGGAGCACGGCCATGGACCTCCATGAAGAGATCGGCCAGCTTGCCGCGCCACTGCTGCATCGGACACTTTTTGTCTGCGTCAGCGAACCGGTAGCGGCACTCGATGAGATCCTGCCGCATATTCCCGATCACCTGCGCCACCTCGTTGCGATGGAGAAGAGCGGAGTGCTGCTGGCGAGCGGTCCCTTCCTCGAGGCCGGCCAGGTCGGCCTGCGCGCCATGATGATCATACGCGCCAAGGACCTTGCCGAAGCCCGCCGGATCGCCGGAGAAGAAACCCTCCACAAGCTCGGCCTGCGTCGCTTCACGATCGAGGAATGGCAGCTGAACCAAGGCCGTATTTCCGTCCAGATGGACTTTTCCGATCAGAAGGGCGGGCTCGATGGCGGCTAGGAAGCGAGTGCTGCGACCGAGGCGAAGACTTGCCCCGGGCGTGCTCACCCCCGCGCCCGCACCGTCAGCGCTTCCTTGACCGCCGCACGCAAGGCCGCGACCGAGAAGGGCTTGGCGATCACGTCGTGAATGATGGCGTCGAGGCCGTGCGCGCGCTCGCGCTGATCGGCATAGCCGGTCATGAACATGATCGTCAGCTCAGGATATTCGCGCCCCGCGGCGAGCGCCAGCTCGATGCCGTCCATCACCGGCATGCGGATGTCGGTGAGTAGGAGATCGAAGCCGCCTGCCTCGCGCGCGAGGAGATCGAGCGCCTCGCCGCCGTCGCTCGCGGCCTTGACCTCGTGTCCGTCGGTCAGAAGAGCGCGCGCGCACAACGCGCGTAACGCTTCCTCGTCTTCGGCGATGAGTACGCGCGCCATGGCTGTTCAGCGTGCTCCGGTGATGAATTCGCGGCGACTGACGAAGCGAAGGACGAGGTCGTGCGCGTCGGGCGGCGGCGAGGCGAGCCGGGTGCGGAAGGACACCATCTCGCCCGGCGGCAGCACAGTGCGCGAGGGCGTTGTCGTCCAGGAATAGATTTCCTGCCGCGCGGCGTTGCGCACGATGAATTTGAGACGCGGCACGTCCTCGGTCTTGCGGGCGTCGTTGAAGATGTTGCCTTCGACGACAAGGACCGGCACGCCGTCGTGCTGCTCCGTGGCGGTGACGACGTCGTCGAAGGTGAGCCCGCGCAAATTCACCGGCAATCCGAGCAGGGCGTAGAACGAGGCGGTGTGCGGCAACACCCGCACCACGTCTCTCCGCCAGCCGACGACGGCGATGCTGAGCAAAGCAAGGACGAGAATAGCGGACTGCAATTGCGACAGCGGCCAACGTATCGAGGGCGGCGCGGCGCGGCGCCGCAGCCGATAGGCGGCGACGATCTCTCTGTCCCGCGCCGGCTCGGGATCGGGTTCGGGCTCGGGTTCGGCCTCATCCTCGGCGGTGGCGACGTCGATCGGCGGCGCGCCGTCATCGGCATCGTCGGCCGGAGCGATCGGCGACGCGTCGATGTCCGCCGCAGTACCGGCGTCGGTGACCGGCGCCGCTGCGGCTGCATCGATTGCCGGGTCAGGTGGGTCGGTCGTCGCCGCCGGGTCTATATCGCCAGAAGGCGGATCGACGGACGGATCGGACGGGGCGGCTTCGCCGGCCGGCTCAGCAGCGGGTATTGCGGCCGCTGGTGACGAGACCGTATCGGCCGCGTCCACGACGGGTTTCGGATCGGGGGCGAGCGCCACCGCAGCGGCAAGCAGCTTTTGGGCGTGAGTCAATTCCGCGTGCCAAACCAGGCCGCAGCATAGGCAGCGCACCTGGCGCCCATCCGGGCACAGGCTTGCCATCTCCACATCGTAGGAGGTAGCGCAGGACGGGCAAGCGATCAGCATGGGCGAATCAGCGGCGCGTCACCTTTGGAGGGGACCCTAGCCGAGATCCGTTAACGAATTGGAAACCATGCCGCGCCCGCCGCCGGCGGGGCATCGTGGTATGAGACTTGTGCGACGGCCGCGAATCAGCCGCGGCGGCGCGCTACCATCCCGGAGGCTTGCGGAGGGACGGCGTGATCCGGTTCGAGAATGTCGGCTTGCGCTATGGGCCCGGCCCCGAGGTGCTGCGCGACCTCAACTTCGGGATCGAGAGCCATTCCTTCCAGTTCCTCACCGGCCCCTCCGGCGCCGGCAAAACCTCGCTACTGCGCCTGATGCTGCTGTCGCTTCGGCCCACCCGCGGCCTGATCAGCATGTTCGAAAGCGACACCGCGATCCTGAGCAAGGACGGCCGCGCCAATCTGCGGCGGCGGATCGGCATCGTGTTCCAGGATTTCCGCCTTCTCGACCACATGACCACCTATGAAAATGTGGCATTGCCGCTGCGCGTTCTCGGCAGGGACGAGACGGACTACCGGGCCGAAGTGGTCGAGCTGTTGCAATGGGTCGGGCTCGGCGAACGCGTCGGCGCCTTGCCGGCGGTGCTCTCCGGCGGCGAAAAGCAGCGCGCGGCCATCGCCCGCGCCGTGATCGCGCGCCCGCAGCTCCTGCTCGCCGACGAGCCGACCGGCAACGTCGACCCCAATCTCGGGCAACGCCTGCTGCGGCTGTTCGTCGAGCTCAACAAGAGCGGCACCGCGGTCGTGATCGCCACCCACGACATCGCGCTAATGGACGAATATGACGCGCGCCGGCTGGTGCTGCATGAAGGGCGCCTGCATGTCTACGACTGAGCCATTCGAAAGAATGACGGAACCGTGGGACGAACTCGCCGCATCGCCGGCGCTCGTGCGCACGCTTCCCGTCGCTACGCCGATCGTGCCGAGAGACTCGATCGCCGGCCGCTCGCTCACCGCCGTCGTCGCCATCATGACCTTCCTCGCCTCGATCACCACCGGCGCCGCATTGATGGTGGTGAGCGCGGCCAGCGACTGGCAGGCCGAAGTCGGCCGCGAGGTCACCATCCAAGTGCGGCCGACACCCGGCCGCAATGTCGACGCCGATGTGCGTACCACCGTCGACATCACGCGCGCGGCCGCCGGCGTCGCCGACGTGCACCCCTTTACCAGGGAGGAATCGGCACGGCTGGTCGAACCCTGGCTCGGCGCCGGCCTTGCGCTCGAAGACTTGCCGATTCCACGGCTGATCGTGGTCAAGCTCGCCGCCGGCGCGCGGCCCGATTTTGCCTCGTTGCGGCAGGTGCTGGCGGCGCGGGTTCCCACCGCCAGCCTCGACGATCACCGGCACTGGATCGATCGCATGCGCACCATGGCGGGAACGGCGATCGTGGCCGGCATCGCGGTGTTTGTCCTGGTGCTGGCCGTCACCGCGCTCTCGGTCACCTTTGCCACCCGCGGAGCCATGGCGGCCAACCGGCCGATCGTCGAAGTCCTGCATTATGTCGGCGCCACCGACGGCTTTATCGCCGCGCAGTTCCAGCGTCATTTTCTCATCCTCGGTTTCAAGGGCGGCGTGATCGGCGGCGGCGCGGCGATCCTGCTTTTCGGCCTGACAGAAGCGGCCAACGCCTGGCTGGCGGGCACGCCCGGCGGCGATCAGGTCGCCGCCCTGTTCGGCAATCTCTCCATCGGCGTCACCGGCTATCTAGCGATCCTGCTGCAAATCGCTTTCATGGCGCTGGTGACGGCGTTTGCTTCGCGGCACACCGTCAACCGCACGCTCGAGGCCATCGACTAACAGCTTAAAACGCGATCAACTTGCCGGGGAGGCAGCGGCTTTGATTCGGGCCGAAACGGGATTGGGCGCGAGGGACCCGCGCGGCGATGCTCAGCCTTAAGTCCGCGGTCAGAACGCGGCGCATCACATTCTTTGCCGTCAGACTTGCCGTGCTCGGCGGCATCGCGCTGGTGCTCGGATTTGCGACCTTCCTCTGGCTCTTGCCGAGCCAGGAAGTCGCCCTTGCCGGCAACGCCGACGGCGTTGTCGTCTTGACCGGGGGCACCTCGCGCGTATCCGATGCGCTCGAATTGCTAGCCGCCGGCCGCGGCAAGCGCCTGCTCATCACCGGGGTCAACCCCGGCACGACGACCGCCGATATCGCCCGCCAGGTTCCCAGTTACGGCCGCTTGCTGTCCTGCTGCGTCGATCTCGATTATTCGGCGATCAATACGCTCGGCAACGCGCTGGAAACCCGCCACTGGGCGCTCGACCGCAGCTTCCGCTCGCTCATCGTCGTCACCTCGGCCTACCACATGCCGCGCGCGCTCGCCGAAATCGCCCACCAGCTTCCCGATGTGGCACTCATCCCTTACCCGGTCGTCTCCGACCGGCTGCGCGTCGAGCCCTGGTGGGCGAACGGCTCGACCACGCGGCTGGTGCTGTCGGAATATTTCAAATTCCTGTTCGCCAAGGTGCGGATGCGCTTCGACTTTGTAACAGCCGAAACCGGCGGCCATCGCCTCTCCGCTACGGGCGCCGTAGTATCGGCGGTTCGCGCGCAGCTCAGGATGACGGCGATCCAGTGAGGCATTTTATTCTCGCCCGTTCGCTTCTCTTCAACACGCTGTTTTACGTCAACCTCGTCGTGCGCATGATCGTGGCGCTGCCGGCACTTGTGCTGCCGCATGCGTTTCTGCTCGGCATCCTGCGCCGCTATGCGGCGAGCAGCCTGTGGCTGTTGCGGGTCGTCTGCGGCACCGGCGTCGCGTGGCGCGGACGCGAGAAATTGCCGGCAGGCGCGTATCTCGTCGCCTGCAAGCATCAATCGGCGTGGGAGACATTCGCGTTATTTGCGCTGCTGCCCGACCCGACCTTCGTGCTCAAGCGCGAATTGATGTGGATCCCGCTGTTCGGCTGGTTTGCGCGCAAGGCAAGGATGATTCCGATCGATCGCGGCTCGCGCGCGACCGCGCTGGGCCGCATGGCGGCGCTGGCGCGCGCGGAGATCCCGCGCGGGCGCCAGATCGTGATCTTTCCGGAAGGCACGCGACGGCCGCCCGGCGCCGCGCCGCATTACCTGCCCGGCGTCGCCTATCTCTATGCCGAGACCGGACTGCCCTGCGTGCCGGTGGCGCTCAATTCCGGACTGTTCTGGCCGCGCCGGTCGCTGCGGCGCTATCCCGGCACCGTGCTCGTTGAGGTGCTCGACCCGATCCCTCCCGCCCTCGACCGGCGCGCCTTTCTCAGCCGGCTGCAAACCGTGCTCGAGGACGCGACCGCACGCCTGGTTCAGGAAGAATCAGAAGTCAGGAATCAGTAATCAGCGAGATTTACTCGTGCTGCTTCCGATTGCCGACTACTGATTACCGATTCCTGTCCGCCTTTCAGCTTCGCGGCGATCAAATGCAGATCGGTCTCGCGATAGCCCAAAGCTTCCAGCGCCTGCACCGTCTCCAGCACGTAGTCGCGATTGGGGCCGGAACTGCCGTGGCCCTGGCGCACATGATGCACACAGGCGGCGAGCGTCAGCCGCCCGGCATATTGCACGTGACTGCGGTCGACGATGAAGCACAGCGCCCGCACCTGGCGGCGGGCTTCCTCCTCGAGCTCGATCCGCCGCATGGTTTCCAGATAGACGGTCGTGACCTGCTCGCGGGCGCGCAGATAGGCGACCGTTTTTTCCCGCGCCGCGGCGGCGACGCGAAAGGCAATGCCGCGGCACATGCCGCCCCGATCGAGCCCGAGCACGAGACCCGGCCGTTCCGGAGTGCCGCGATGCACGAAGGAATAGACGCAGAGCGCCCGGTGCAAACCGATTAGCCGCGCTGGAACCCGCTCCAGAAAGTCGAAGCCCGGCCGCCACATCAGCGAGCCGTAGCCGAACACCCAAAGGTCTTGACGATCATGCGTATCGATTGCGGACTTCACCCAAGTTGACTCCCGATGGAACTTCCGCTCGCCTAACAGGCCCATTGTGGCTGCGCAATCGGTAAGGTCTTTCCGGCAGCGTCTTTGAAACGCCGCACTCGACGGGCGAAGAAGAATAATGGCAGCCGAATCCCCCCTCAGCATGATGCGCCCGCAACCCGGCCGGGAGCGAACGCCCCCTTCCGGCCGTGCCCGACGCCGACCTTGGCGGATCTGGATGCCGGTGGCCATCATCGTCGTGCTCGCCGCCGCGTGGGTATGGGCCTGGTACTTCGCCGCCGCGGTCACCGATCGGACGCTCGCCGGCTGGATCGAGCGTGAGGCCGCCGCCGGCCGGATCTATTCCTGTGCCGCGGAATCCATCGGCGGATTTCCGCTGGGGATGAGCGTGCATTGCGCCGACGCCGCAGCCGAGATCAAAAACACCGTGCCGCCTTACGCCGTCAAAGCCAAATCGGTGACGTTTTCGGCGGCGGTCTATCGTCCAACCCGGCTGACCGGCGACATCTCGGGCCCGCTGACGGTCGCGGAATTGGGCCAGTCGCCGGTCTTCGTCGCCGACTGGACGCGCGCGCAAATCGGCGTGCGCGGCGTGCCGCCCGATCCGGAAGGGATTTCCGCCACCCTCGACGGGCTGCATCTCGATCGTATCGCCGCGGGCGGCAATGGCGGCGAGACATTGTTCAACGCCCAGCACGCCGAGTTGCTATGCCGCGTCGCCGGCGGCTCGCCGCGCAATCGGCCGGTTATCGAAGTGACCGTGCAGCTCTCCGCGGCAACGGCGCCGACATTGCACCCGCTGCTCGCCGTGCCGCTCGACATCGAGCTTGACGCTGTGCTGCGCGGGATCAAGGATTTGTCGCCGAAGCCCTGGGTGGAACACGTCCGCGAAATGCAGGCCGAGGGCGGCACCATCGAGATCAAAGCGCTGCGCTTGACGCAAGGCAACGCCATCGTGGTCGGCGCCGGAACGCTCAGCGTCAACGCGCAGGGGAAGCTCGACGGGTTTGTGCGCGTCGCCATCGTGGACCTCGAGGAGATCGTCCCGCGGCTCGACATCGACCGCCTGATCGAGCAGGGCATCGACCGGCTGTCCGGCACGCAAGGCTCCGCCACGCAAGGCATGAGCGCGCTCGACCGCCTGGTCCCCGGGCTCGGCGACGCCATCCGCCAGACGGCGAATGCGAGCCTGGTCGAAAATCTGAAAAAGATGGGCGAGCCGTCGACGATCGACAAACAGCCGGCGATCGTGCTGCCGCTGCGCTTTTCCGACGGCGCGATCTATCTCGGCATGTTGCGGGTCGGCGAGCTGCCGCCGCTGTTTTGATCGCGACGACGGCCGCCGTTCATCCGAACTGGAATGCGGACTCCACGGCGCCCATGACCACGTCCTTGAGCGTCCGGCGTCCCGGGTCCTGGCCGGCGGCGCCGACCACGACGTGAAGCGGCAGCAGATGCTCCTCGCGCGGGTGGGCGGCGCGCGCCGACGGAGCTTTTTCCCAGGCCGTCAGGGCGGCTACGCGCTGTTGCGGGCTTTCTTTGGTCAAAACCTCTTCCAGCCAGTCGTCGAAGCGCTCCGATCCGGGATCGGCGGAGCGTCCGTTCGCGCCGCCGCGCATGCTTGCCATCAGCGTCCGCATGTTGTGATAGGTCATGCCGGTGCCGACGATGAGCACGCCTTCGTCGCGCAGCGGCGTCAGCGCCTCCCCGATCCGGATATGCTCCGCAGGGTCCATGCTGGCCAACAGCGAGACCTGAACGATCGGGATGTCGGCGCGCGGATAAGCCACCTTCAGCGGAATGAACACGCCATGATCGAAGCCGCGGACGTTGTCATATTTCCACGCAATGCCGGCCGCTCCGAGCAACTCAGCGACCCGCGCTGAAACCGCCGGCGCCCCGGGGGCCGGGAATTTGATCTCATAAGTGCTCGGCGGAAAGCCGTAATAATCGTAGAGCAGCGGTGGCGCCGGATTATTTTGGATGGTGACGACGTCCTCTTCCCAATGACCGGAAATGACCACCAGCGCCTTTGGCGGATTTCCCACCTCGTTCGGGACATGTCGCAAATAGTCCGCCATCCGATCCCAGGTGTCGGGCGGGTCCCAATCCATGAAGAAGCACGGGCCCCCGCCGTGCGGAATAAACAGTGTGGGCAGTCTGCTCATGTTTTCAAATTCCCCAATTGTCGCATCTATATTAGATATGCATCGGCGGCCAAGAGACTAATGTCGCCTCACCGTTTGCGCCCGGCGTGCCAGCCGACGGAGGCGTCCGGCACCGAGTCGGTCGAAGCGAAGTAGGGCTTCAGATCGAGGAGCGGCGTGCCGTCCACGCAATCGAGGCCGACGACGGTGAGCTTATTGCCCTCGATGCGCACCAGCTGCGCCACCGAGACCGCGATCGGATTGGGCCGCACCGGCGAGCGCAGCGCGAAGGTGCCGCGACGCTCGGGATAATGATGCGGCGCTTGCAGCACGAGATCGCGGCGCGCGCGATCCATCCAGTACAGCACCACGACGTGGCTGACGGTCTCGAGCCCCTGCAGGCCTCCGGCCCAACGCGGATCGAGCACGATGGTGCATTCCGCGGGGGTTTCGCGCGGATTCTTCGGGCAGTCCTCCCGGCGCTTCCACGGCGTATGGATGCGGCCGATGTAATAGAGCGAGGCGTCGAACCGCGCCGGCAGCGCCACGGCGACTTCGCCTTCGCGCAAGCCGCCCAGATTGCGCGGCCCGTCAGTCGTTTTCGGCTTGGTCATGGCTGCGGTTCTGGCACGCGGGTCGGGCGCCGACCAGACCCTCCCTGCACAGGAAAACCTGGATAATTTGGCCGCTTGTGGGATATTTCCCATCTCCTCTTGCGAGATTAATCGCATAAAGATATCTTTATATGCGATCCAGCTTGCTCGGCCCCGATCCGATGTACCTCGCTCAACTGCCCTTCCCCGCGCTTACCGCCATCCTCAAGGCGGCCGGCGAAGCCACGCGGCTGCGGCTTCTCATGCTGATCTCCGAGGCCGAGCTTACGGTCTCCGATCTCACCGCCATCCTGCGCCAGTCGCAGCCGCGGCTGTCCCGGCATTTGCGGCTGTTGGCCGAGGCCAGCCTGGTCGAGCGCCACCGCGAGGGATCGTGGGCCTTCTTTCGCCTGGGCGAGCGCGGCAGCGCCGCCGACATCGCGCGCGCTTTGATCGCGCGGCTCGACCCGGGCGATCCGGTTATCGCCCGCGACCGCGAGCGGCTCAGCGCGGTGCGCGCCGCGCGCGCGGCCGCCGCGCAGAACTACTTCCGCCGCCACGCCGCCGAATGGGACCGTATCCGCAAGCTGCATGTGGCCGACGCCGCGGTCGAGGAGGCGATCCGCGCCGCGCTCGGCGAGGCGCCGATCCGCTCGCTGCTCGATCTCGGCACCGGCACCGGCCGCATGCTGGAGCTGTTCGGCAGCAACGTCGAACGCGGGCTGGGCCTCGATCTTTCCCTCGACATGCTGGCGCTCGCCCGCGCCCGCCTCGACCGCGCCGGACTGAAGAATTGCAGCGTCCGCCATGCCGACATTTACGACCTCGCTCTGCCGCGTGATTCGTTCGACGTCGTCATCATCCATCAAGTCCTGCACTTCCTCGATGACAGCGCGCGCGCCATCCGCGAGGCGGCGCGCGTGCTGCGGCCGGGCGGGCGCCTCCTGGTGGTCGATTTTGCCCCGCACGATCTCGAATTCCTCCGCGACGAGCACGCCCATCGCCGGCTCGGCTTCGCCGCCGAGACGGTGACGCAGTGGCTCGAAGCCGCCGGCCTCAACGTCGTCCGCCAGCAGACTTTGCCGCCCGGCCCGGAAGGACGGATCGCCGTCTCGCTCTGGCTCGGGCGCGATCCGCGCATCGCGCTCGCCGAGCCGGCTGCGCGCGAGGTGGCATGATGGGTAATGTCGAAGTCGGGCGTCGTATCCGCGTCTCGTTCGAGTTCTTTCCGCCGCGTAACGAGGACATGGAAGCGACGCTGTGGCAGGCGATCGGGCGGCTTGCGCCCTTGCAGCCGAATTTCGTCTCCGTCACCTACGGCGCCGGCGGCTCGACCCGCGAGCGCACGCATGCGACCGTCAAGCGCATTCTCGCCGAAACCATGCTCACGCCAGCGGCGCATTTGACCTGCGTCGCCGCCACGCGCGCGCAAGTCGATGCGGTGATCGAAGCCTATGCCGAGGCCGGCGTGCGCCACATCGTGGCGCTGCGCGGCGATCCGCCCGGCGGCATCGGCGAACGATACGTGCCGCATCCCGGCGGCTACCGAAACGCCGCCGACCTCGTCGCCGGCATCAAACGCATCGCCGACCTGGAAGTATCGGTCTCCGCCTATCCGGAAAAGCACCCGGACAGCGCCGACATGGCGGCCGACCTCGACATGCTCAAGGCCAAGGTCGACGCCGGCGCGAGCCGCGCCATCACCCAGTTCTTCTTCGGCAACGATCTTTATTTCCGCTATCTCGACCGCGTCCGGGCCGCGGGCATCGACATCCCGATCGTGCCCGGCATCCTGCCGGTGCAGAATTTCAAGCAGACGCGGAATTTCGCCGCGCGCGCCGGCGCGTCGGTGCCGGATTGGCTCGCCGCGCGCTTCGGCGGCCTCGATGACGATCCGGCGACCCGCAAGCTCATCGCCGCCGCCGTTGCCGCCGAGCAGGTGCTCGACCTCGCCGACCAGGGCGTCAGCGATTTTCATTTCTACACCATGAACCGCGCCGATCTCGTTTACGCGATCTGCCACCTGCTCGGCTTGCGTCCCGGCAACGCCCGCACGCTGTCCCCCGTTGAGACCGAGAGCGCGTAGCCTGATGAGCAAGCCGGTGGTCCCCTCGGTCAAGGAAGCGGCGCTGCGCCGGCTCGCCGCCGAACGCATCCTCGTGCTCGACGGCGCCATGGGCACGATGATGCAGGCGCTCAGCCTCGACGAGCAGGGCTACCGCGGTGCCCGCTTCGACGCCTGGAATCGCGAGGTGCGCGGCAACAACGATCTGCTCAATCTCAGCCGGCCGGACGCGGTGCGCGCCATCCATCTCGCCTATTTTCGCGCCGGCGCCGACATCGTCTCCACCAACACATTCTCCTCCACCCGCATCGCGCAGGCCGACTATGGCATGGGCGATATCGCCTACGAGCTGAACCGCGAAGGCGCGCGGCTCGCTCGCGAGGCGGCACAAATCGCGCAGGACGAGGACGGCCGCCCGCGCTTCGTCGCCGGCGCCATCGGCCCGACCAACCGCACAGCCTCGATCTCGCCCGACGTGCTCAATCCGAGCTTTCGCTCCGTCACCTTCGACGACCTGCGCAAAGCTTACGCCGAACAGGCCGGCGGACTGATCGACGGCGGCGCCGACATGCTGCTGATCGAGACCATTTTCGACACGCTCAACGCCAAGGCGGCGATCTTCGCCTGCGCCGAAGCGATGGAAGCGCGTGGCATGCGCGTGCCGGTGATGCTGTCCGGCACGGTCACCGACCGCTCCGGCCGGCTCTTGTCCGGGCAGACGCCGGAGGCCTTCTGGAATTCCGTCGCTCATGCCGCGCCGTTGTCGGTGGGATTGAACTGCGCGCTCGGCGCGCGGCAAATGCGCGCCCATGTCGCCGAACTGGCGCGCGTCGCCGATACGCTGATTTGCGTCTATCCCAATGCCGGCCTGCCCAACGAATTCGGTCGCTACGACGAGGGCCCCGAGGCGATGGGCACCGCACTCGGCGAATTCGCCGCCGCGGGCCTCGTCAATATCGTCGGCGGCTGTTGCGGCACCACGCCGGATCATATCCGCGCCATCGCCGCCGCCGTCGCCGGCAAGACGCCGCGCCAAATCCCCCACGTCGCGCCGCTCCTGCGGCTGTCGGGGCTCGAGCCGTTCACGCTCACTCCCACCATTCCGTTCGTCAACGTCGGCGAGCGCACCAACGTCACCGGCTCGGCGCGCTTCCGCAAGCTCATCATCGCCGGCGATTACGCGGCTGCGCTCGCGGTCGCGCGCGACCAGGTCGAGAACGGCGCGCAAATCCTCGACGTCAATGTGGACGAGGGCCTGCTCGATTCCGAGAAGGCGATGACGACCTTCCTCAATCTCATCGCCGCCGAACCCGATATCGCCCGCGTGCCGCTGATGATCGATTCCTCCAAATTCTCGGTGATCGAGGCCGGACTGAAATGCGTGCAGGGCAAGGCGGTGGTGAATTCGCTCTCGCTCAAGGAGGGCGAAGACGCCTTCATCCGCCACGCAAAGCTGGTGCGCCGCTACGGCGCCGCTGTCGTCGTCATGGCGTTCGACGAGCGGGGCCAGGCCGACAGCTACGAGCGCAAGACCGCGATCGCCGCGCGCGCCTACGACATTCTGGTCAATCGGGTCGGCTTTCCGCCGCAGGACATCATCTTCGATCCCAATATCTTCGCCGTGGCGACGGGCATCGAGGAGCATAACGGCTACGGAGTCGCCTTCATCGAAGCGGCGCGATGGATCAGGCGGAACCTGCCGCATGCACATGTATCCGGTGGGGTGTCAAATTTTTCCTTCGCCTTCCGCGGCAACGCAGTCGTGCGCGAAGCGATGCACGCGGTGTTTCTCTTTCATGCCATCTCAGCCGGCATGGATATGGGCATCGTCAATGCCGGCCAGATCGCCGTTTACGACAACGTCAATGCGGAGTTGCGCGACGCTTGCGAGGACGTCGTGCTCAACCGGCGCGCCGACGCCGCCGAACGGCTGCTGGCGCTCGCCGAACGCCATCGCGGCCACGGCAAGGAAAGGAAAGAGGCCGACCTGTCCTGGCGCCAAGAGCCGGTGGAAAAGCGCCTGTCGCACGCGCTGGTTCACGGCATCACCGATTTCATCGCCGCGGACGTCGAGGAGGCCCGACTCAAGGCTCCGCGCCCGCTGGCCGTAATCGAAGGCCCGCTGATGGACGGCATGAATGTGGTCGGCGACCTGTTCGGCTCGGGGCGGATGTTCCTGCCGCAGGTGGTCAAATCGGCGCGGGTGATGAAGCAGGCCGTAGCGCATCTGCTCCCCTACATGGAGCCGGAGAAAGACGGCCGCCAGCATGCGTCGTCGGCCGGCAAGATCGTGCTCGCCACCGTCAAGGGCGACGTGCACGACATCGGCAAGAACATCGTCGGCGTCGTGCTCGCCTGCAACAATTACGACGTCGTCGATCTCGGCGTAATGGTACCGGCGGAGAAAATCCTGCAAGCCGCGATCGCCGAGCAAGCGGATATCGTCGGGCTGTCCGGCTTGATCACGCCCTCGCTCGACGAGATGTGCCATGTCGCGGCCGAGATGGAGCGGCAGGGCTTCGAGGTGCCGCTGTTGATCGGCGGGGCGACCACGAGCCGGGTGCATACGGCGGTCAAGATCCATCCGAACTACCGGCGCGGGCAGACGGTCTATGTCAACGACGCAAGCCGCGCTGTCGGCGTCGTGTCGTCGCTGTTGTCGAAAGACACGCGCGCGCACACCGTTAACGAAGTGTGCGCCGAATATGCCCGCATCGCCGCGGCGCATGCGCGCGGCGAGGAAGGTAAGCATCGGCTGTCGCTCGCCGACGCGCGCGCCAACGCGCTCAAGCTGAACTGGTCGGGAAATTACCTGCCGCCGGTGCCGCCAAGCCTCGGCATCCGCCGTCTCGACGATATTCCGATCGCCGAGCTGATCGACCTGATCGATTGGACGCCGTTCTTTGCAACCTGGGAACTCAACGGCAAATACCCGGCCATCTTCGCCGACGCGAAAGTAGGCGAAGCGGCGCGAAGCCTGTTCGCCGACGCGCAGGAGATGTTGCGGCGCATCGCCACCGAGCACTGGTTCCGGGCGAGCGCGGTCGTCGGATTGTGGCCGGCGAACAGCGAAGGGGACGATATCCTCGTCTTTGCCGACGAGGCGCGCCGCGCGCCGATCGCCACGCTGCATACGCTGCGTCAACAATTGCTGCGCCGGGAGGGACGCGCCAATGTCGCGCTCGCCGACTTTATCGCGCCGCGTGCCAGTGGGCTTGCCGACTATATCGGCGCCTTCGCGGTGACCGCGGGCGGCGGCGAAGAGGCCGTCGTCGAGCGCTTCCAGTGCGCCAACGACGATTACTCCGCGATCATGGCGAAAGCGCTCGCCGACCGGCTGGCGGAAGCGCTTGCCGAACGTCTGCACCAACGGCTGCGCCGGGAATTCTGGGCTTACGCGCCCGACGAGACGCTCACCGGAGCCGAATTGATCGCCGAAAAATATCGCAGCATCCGTCCGGCGCCGGGTTACCCGGCGCAGCCCGACCACAGCGAGAAAGCCACCCTGTTCGCGCTGCTCGACGGCGAGCGGCAGATCGGCGTGCGGCTGACCGAAAGCTTCGCCATGTGGCCGGGCGCTTCCGTGTGCGGGCTCTATTTCGGCCATCCCGAGAGCTACTATTTCGGCGTCGGCAAGATCGAGCGCGACCAGGTCGAGGATTACGCCCGGCGCAAGAACTGGACGCTCGCGCAAGCGGAGAAATGGCTGGCGCCGATCCTCAATTACGATCCGCAGGCGCTGGCACCCAGCGCCGCGGAGTAGGGACGCCGGCGCAAAAAAACAAACACCGGAGCGAAACCGCTCCGGTGTTTTCTATTTCCGGCCGCCGGTTGGACCCGGGCGGCCCTTGATGGTTCTCTGGCGTTTGGACTTTAGACTCTAGCGTTGGAGCATGATCTTTTCGGAACACCGCTTCACACTTTTCCGGATCATGCTCGCGAAACTCAGAACGCCCCCAGCAGGATCGCGCCGACGAATACAAACACGGCGCACGCCGCCAGAACATTGAGCTTCACGGTGAGGTCCACGCGTCGCACCTCCATCACTATTGTGCTAGCCTCAAGGCTAGCAGAGCGATGTGACAGATAAAAGCAAATCACTTGCTGCAGCGCCGCAGCAATTTGTGCGCAACACTTTCAGATGGTATTTGCGCGCAACGTCATGAAATTCGAAAGCAATTCGGCACGAATCAATAGTTACATCCGCGACGAATAAAATTTATGCACAGGTTCCGCAGAACTCGCCGCCGCATTTGCGACAAGAAGTTTAAAAAATCGCGCGCGAAAAGATCACACGCTCTCGCCCTCGAGGAAATTGAGAATGCGCACGGTTACGCGGCGCACGAATGGAAACGCGATATAGCCGGTGAGCGAAGCGATCGGCCAGCCGATGATGAAGGCCGTGAGCCAGCGGCGCGCAAAGTCGGCGCGGAAGCCGATATTGACGAATGTCACGACCGCGCTGACGACAAAGACGACGAGCGCGGTAGCGACAATGGGAAAAACGATCCGCGCCTTACCTTCCATGCTTGCTTCTCCCCTTCGTTCGGCGATGTCGCCGGAATAGCGGCGCCGGATTAAGGCCCCGCGCGCTCGCGTCATGGTTAACACGCGCCTTCACCGGCGAAAACGCCACATCTTTGAGCAGTCCTTAACGGAAATCCTCGCATTCTCCGCGCATGTCGCGTGGCGTTCAGTGGTCGCTTCTCGGTACCGTCGTCGTTGCCGCGTTGATCGCGCTCGCCGGCTGCAGCCATTATTTCAACGTCGGCGAGCGCGAGGCTTGGCGGCACGATGCCGAGGTATCCTGCCTCAATGCCGGGGCCGTAAAGGACAGTTCGGAGCGCGTGCGCATCTCCGCCATCAGCGGTCCCGGTATTTGCGGCATGGATTTTCCCATCCGGGTGTCGACCATCGGCGCGAGCGGACCGCTCGGCTACGACGACGAGGCGTTGCGTCCGCCGGGCGCCATCCCGGACGGCGCGTTGCCGCAGCATTGGCCGATCCAGTCGAACGCAGTGCCGCCGCCGCCCGCAGCACCGCAATCAAACCCGCCGCCCTTTAACCCGCCGCCCTACGGCACGGCGCGATCCGCCGCGCCGCCGACCACAACAATTCAGGCTCGTCCATCCTACGCGACGCCGGGTGCGCCGATGTCGCTCTACGCGCCCGGCATTCCCGATCCCGCAGAAGACGACGCGGCTTTTCAGCCCGAACCGCCGCGGCCTTACGACGGCAAGCCCGGCGCGCCGGGAAGCGCGCTGCCGCCGCCGCAATACCCGCCGCCGGATTATCCGCAGACCTATACGCCGCGCGCGGCGCCGCCGCCCAGCGGTGAAGCGCACGTCCCGCTCGGCTGGCCGCGCACGCCGGCGGTGACCGCCGCCGGTCCGGTCGAGATGAAACCGGCGGCGACGCTCGCCTGCCCCATCGTCTCGGCGCTCGACCAATGGATCGCCGCTTCGGTGCAGCCGGCGGCGCTGCGCTGGTTCCGCCAGCCGGTCGTCGAGATCAAACAAATCTCCGCCTATTCCTGCCGAGGCATGAACGGCGATTCGAGCGCGCATATTTCCGAGCATGCGTTCGGCAACGCGCTCGACATCGCCGAATTCACGCTCGCCGACGGCCACAGGATCAGCGTGCAATACGGCTGGCGCGGCTCGCCGGAGGAGCAGGGTTTCCTGCATGACGTGCAGCTGGCGGCTTGCGAGGAATTCACTACGGTGCTCGCGCCCGGCGCCAACGTCTATCACTACAATCACATCCACGTCGATCTGATGCGGCGCGCGAGCGGCCGCCGTATCTGCCAGCCGGCGGCGATCCCCGGAGAAGTCGTGGCCGAGCGTGCGCGCGGGCGTTACGCCGCCCAGCATAACGGCGAGCCCGCCACCACCGGCTCGATCGGCAAATCAAAACCGGAGCGGGGCGCGCTCAGCTATTCCGGCGAAGACGACGACAGTCTGCCGCTCGCGGTGCCGGGCGAGGATTGATCAAAGCCGTCATTCCGGATTGCCGCAAGGCGACAAGTCCGGAATCCATATTCACGGATCGCGGTTATGGATTCCGGGCTCCTCGCTTCGCTCGGCCCCGGAATGACACGAGGGCGTTACTTCCGCGGCCAGACGCCGATGTCCTCGAGTTCCTTCATCGCCTTGTCGGTGAACTCGGCCTTCGGGCCGTCGCCGCCGATGACGAACATGAGGATCGCGTCCTCACCATTGGCGGCCGCCTTGACGTTCTCGAAACGGCGGATGGCGCCCGGCGGAAAGGAGATGACGTCGAGCGGATTGAGATCGACGGATTCGACCTGGCCCTTTTCGTTCTCCCACGAGCAGCGCCAGACGCCGGTCATGGGAATGAAGGTCTCGTTGGTGTCGTGATTGTGCATCATCGGGCCTTTGCCCGGCTTGGCGCGGCAATAACCGAGGTTGAAGCCTTCGGAGATCGGAATGGCCGCGAGCCGCGAGGCGTCGTCGCCGACCGGCGAGGTGACCGCGCCGCCTTCGTCGTGCGGCGGCTGAAAGCCGATGACGTTGTAAAGCGTGCGTTCGCAATGCGGGGATTTGCTGTCGGGAAGCCCGCCGTCGGAGCCTTTGAGATCCTTGAAGCGCGCGACGCGTTTGAGCATATCGGCGCGCGAAATGCCGAATTTCGGCAGCGTTTCCATGTCGTCTCCTCCGTTTTTCTTCTGCCGATTTTCCGTTTCCCGAACGAAGCTGTCAATGCGCGCCGGCGCGTCAGTTCTGCCTGGTCTGCATGTGCGCCAGCAGCGCCGCGGTCGGCCAGCAATCGACTTTGAGCCCGTTGCGCTTCTGGTAATCGCCGAGCGCGGCGCGCGTCTTCATTCCGGCCTTGCCGTCGATCCTGTCGTGGTAATAGCCGCGCGCCGTGAGAATCTCCTGCATGCGATCGAGATCGCGGCTGGGAAGCTGCGCAACCTTGCCCCAAGGCGTCTCGAACGGCTGTGGATCGGCGATGCGGTCGCTCAAATGCCCGACAAAGAGCACGTAGAGGTCGGAAAAATTGTATTCCTTGATGGCGAAATAGTTCCTGGTTGCGAGAAACGACGGTCCGTAGAGCCCGGCGGGTTGCAATAAAGAGGCCGGTACGGCGCGCGCGGCGGGCGAGAAGGCGCGGCCATAGGCCGGCGCAAAGCCCTCCTTGAGCCATTCGCCGATTGGGCGGGTGTTTTCGGGTATGCCGATCGTGCAGTCGACGTTGCCCGGCGGGTGCACCTCATAGGCCCAGCGCAGATCGCGTTGCCAGCCCTTGTCGAGGAGCTGCTTGGCCGTCGAGGCGAGGGCATTCGGCACCGAGTTCCAGATATCGCGGCGGCCGTCGCCGTCGAAATCGACGGCGTATTTGTAGAAGTCCGAGGGCAGGAACTGGGTCAGTCCCATGGCGCCGGCCCAGGAGCTTTTCATGTCGGCGAGTTTGACATAGCCCTCTTCCAGCATTTTCAGCGCCAGCAGCAGCTCCTCGCGAAATTTCTCCTTGCGCTTGCCGAGATAGGCCTGCGTCGCCAAAACGCGAATGGCGTTGTGGGTGTCGCGCGCGCGGCCGTAATCGGTCTCGCGGCCGAAAATCGCGAGCAGCAGAGGCGGCGGAACGCCGAATTGGCGCTCGATCGCCGCAAGCTGGGGCTGATACTGATTCAGGAGCTTGCGGCCTTGCGCCGCCAGGACCTCGATCGTCGTTTCTTTCAGATACTCCGCCGGCGTCTGCACGAATTCCGGCTGACCCGGCGCGGCCTGTTCCGGCCGGCCGGGAATAACAAGCTCGGGCAACGACAGATCGGGCTCAAGCCCGCGGGTCGCGGCGTCGAATGTGGCGCGCGACACGCCGAGTTCATGCGCCTGCGGCCACAAGGATTGCAGCCAGGCCTGGAAGGCTGCGTCGGCGGTGTGAGCGCTTTGCGCGCCGGCGAGTGCGACCAGCAAGGCGCCGCAAAAAAAGTACGGGGCGAATTTCATCGCCCCGTAATGTCAGCGTGGAGACGGGAATGCAATCCACTACGACGCTTTGGCCTGCGGCCGCGGCGGCGGCGCCGTTTTCTGAAAGCTCGGCCGCGCGGCCAGGCGATCGAAATAGGCGGAAAGCGACTTCGCCGCTGCGATCGCGCTGCCGGACTCAGGAAAATTCTTCAGATAGGCCAGGATCGGCATCACATTGATGTCGGCAAATGTAAAGCTGTCGCCGGCGAGGAAGCCGCCCTTGGCGACGGCGCGATCGAGAAGCTCGATCTCCTGCCTGACGGCGGGCACCACCGCATCGATCACCTTGCGATCGGGCGAACCGTCGCTGGTTTTCGGGAAGATGTAGTTGAGCAGGTAGGTGCGGACCAGGGTCCCGTCGATTTTGGTATTGACCAGCGAAACCCATTGCTCGGTGAGCGCGGCGTGACGCGGGTCGGTCGGTATCAATTTCGGACCGGGGAAGCTGAGATCGAGATAGGTCGCGATGGCCTTGGACTCGCACAATTCGAAATCGCCGTGGCGCATCACCGGAACCTTGCCGAAGGGATGAATTGCGCTGACATCCGGCGAATGCGGCGGCGACTGCTTGAGCGCGTAGGGGATCGCCTTTTCCTCGCAGACCATGCGGGCGACCCGCGTATAAGTCGACGGCGCCGGACCGATGATTTCAACGCTTGCCATGTTCGCAATTCCCCCTTTTGTCGACCGCCGGCGCCGACTTGCGCGCAAAGTGCATCGTGGCCGATATTAGTTTACCGAAAGGTTAAGTGTATTGGGTTGGCCAAGCCTGTCAAGCGACCGCCGGGCGGGATCTAGCGCACCGCCACGATGAACAGGCGAGGGAATTTCAGCAGCACCTTGCCGTCGGCGCGCGGCTTGTAGGCGGCGGCGATTTTTTCCGCATAAGCGGCGAGAAATCGCTCGCGCGCGGCGGCGTCGAGCAGCGACAGATAGGGTTGCAGCGAGGAGCCCTTGAACCATTCGACGATGGCCTGCGGCGTCGCCATGACGTGATTATAGACGCTGTGCCAGATGTCGATCTGCGCGCAAGCGGGCTTAAGCAGGTCGTAATACGCATCCGGCGACAGCAAATCGGCGCGGGGAACGGCCGGCTGCAAGGCCTTCGCCCACGGCCCGCTCGCGGCCACCTCGCGCTGAAGCGCATTGGCCGGCTCGCTCGTGTTGTCGGGCATCTGCACCGCCAGCACGCCGCCCGAAGGCAGCGCTTCCAGTAGCCGGCGCAGCACGCGCGGATGATCGGGCACCCATTGAAAGGCGGCATTGGCGAACAGGAGATCGGTACGGGCTTCCGGCGTCCAGGCGGCGATATCGGCTTCGGCGAACCTGCATTTCGGCAGCCGCTCGCGCGCCTTGCGCAGCATGTCGGGCGAGGAATCGAGCCCGACGATCTCGGCTTGCGGAAAACGCTCGATCAGAAGCTCGGTCGAGTTGCCCGGCCCGCAGCCGAGATCGACGACGAGCCGCGGCCGCTGCAACGGCACCTGCGCCAGAAGATCGCGCGGCGGCCGGGTGCGCTCATCCTCGAACTTCAGATATTGCCGGGCGCTCCAGTCTTCCATCGCGGGCGTTCCGCTTCCGAGCGTTCGACAACTCACTCCGCGGGGGAAGGCGAAACGCCCGCGGCTGAAGAGGCGGCCGCCCTTTTCGAGCGATCGACCGCGAGCAGCATATAGACCGCCGGCACCACGAACAGCGGGAACAGCGTGCCGATGGAGAGACCCGAGGCGATCACGAGACCCATCTGAAAGCGCGACACGGCGCCGGCGCCGGCGGCGGTGATCAGCGGCGCCACGCCGAGCACCATGGCCGCCGTGGTCATCAGAATCGGGCGCAACCTTATTCCGGCGGCGAGCTCAATCGCCTCGCGCTTCGACTTGCCCTCGGCCTGCAGATCGTTGGCGAACTGCACGATGAGGATGCCATGCTTGCTGATCAGGCCCATCAGCGTCACCAATCCCACCTCGGTATAGATGTTCAGCGATGCGCCGGCGATGCCGATGCTGACGAAGATCAGCGCGCCGGCAATCGACATCGGCACCGACACGAGGATGATAACCGGGTCGCGGAAGCTTTCGAACAGGGCGGCCAGCGCCAGGAAAATGATGATCAGCGCGAAGCCGAAGGTGGTGACGAAGCCGCTCGTCTCCTGGACGTATTGCCGGCTCAAGCCGCCGTAATCGATCGAATAGTCGCGCGGCAGGCTCTGCGCCGCCAAATTCTGCAAATAGGCGAGCGCGTCGCCTTGCGACACGCCCGGCATGGCGACGCCCTGGATGGTGGCGCTGTTGAGCTGCTGAAAGTGGTTGAGCGATTCCGGAACGGTCTTGGTATCGACGGTGGCGATGGTGGACAAGGGAACGAGCGTGCCGTCGGCGGTGCGAATGTGGTAATCGAGCAATTGCCGCGCATTGAGGCGGAAGCGCTGCTGCACCTGTGGGATCACCTTGTATGAGCGCCCGCTCATGCTGAAGTAGTTGACGTAGCCGCCGCCGAGCATCGATGCGAGCGCGCCGCCGACGTCGCTCATCTTCAGCCCGAGCTGCGCGGTCTTGTCGCGGTCGATGATCACATTGGACTGCGGATTGTCGATCTTGAGGTCGCAATCGAGAAAGATGAAATTTCCGCTTTGCTGCGCTTGCTGCAGGAATTTTTGCGCGATGTCGTACAGGCGCTCGAAGGATTCGGTCGTGCCGATCACGAACTGAACGGGCAGTCCAATGCTTCCCGGCAGCGGCGGCGGCTGGAAGGCAACCACGCGCACGCCCGGAATCTTGCTCAGCTCCTGCTGCACCACCGGCTGAAGATTATTGGTGGTCCTTTTGCGCTTGTCCCACGGCTTCATCACCATGCCGGAGATCGACTGGCCGGGCACGTCGATCTGGAAGACGTGCTCGGTTTCCGGATACTGCAGGAATATCTTATAGACCTCATGCGAATAGAGCTGCCGCTGCTTGAGTGTGGCATTGGGCGCGGCGATGGACTGGGTGATGATGACGCCCTGATCCTCCTGCGGCGCCAGCTCGGTGTGGGCGGTGATGAACAGGAAATAGATGCTGCTCAGCACGACAAGCGCGAAGACGACGGTGACCGGCAGATAGTTCAGGCTGCGATGCAGCCGCCGCTCGTAGGCCGCGCGCAGCCGCACGAAGCCGCGGTCGATGTAATAGGTGAACTTTTCCTCCCAGCCGCGATGGTCAGGATCGGGAGCCTTCAACAGCCGCGAGCACAACATCGGCGACAGCGTCAGCGCAACCACGCCCGATACCGTCACGGCGCCGACCAGCGCGAAGGCGAATTCCGCGAACAGCGCGCCGGTCAGGCCGCTTTGGAAGCCGATCGGCACGTAAACCGCGCCGAGCACCACGGTCATGGCGATGATCGGGCCGCCGAGCTCGCGCGCGGCGGCGACCGCGGCTGCAATGGGCGCCACGCCCTCTTCGAGGTGGCGGCTGACGTTTTCCACCACGATGATGGCGTCGTCGACGACCAGGCCGATGGCGAGAACGAGCGCCAGGAGCGTGAGCAGGTTGATGGAGTAGCCCAGCGCCAAAAGAATAACCAGCGTGCCGACGAGCGACAGCGGGATGGCGACGGTCGGAATGAGCGACGAGCGCACCGAGCCGAGAAACAAAAATACCACGAGCGTGACGATGACCAGCGCCTCGACGAGACTGAGCACGACCTCGTAGATCGCGGCATTCACGAATTCGGTGGAGTCGTACACGATCTCGCCGTTGAGCCCGCGTGGCAGTTGCGCCTGGATGTCCGGCCAGACCCGATGGACGCCGCGCACCACCTCGAGAAGATTGGCGGCGGGCGCAACCTGCACGCCGATATACACCGCCTGCTTGCCGTCAAAACCGACTTCGGATTCATAGTCTTCAGCGCCGAGCGTAACGTTGGCGACATCCTGGAGACGCACCACTGCACCGTTGCTCTGCTTGATGACCAAGTTGCGGAATTCGTTGGCGGTATGCAGGCCGGTCGAGGCGGTGAGATTGACCTGCACCATCTGGCCTTTGGTGTTACCGATGCCGGAAATGTAATCGTTGGCGGTGAGCGCCTGGCTGACGTCGGTCGCCGTCAGCCCATAGGCCGCGAGCTTTTGCGGATCGAGCCAGGCGCGCAGCGCGAACACCTTTTGCCCGAGCAGCTCCGCGGTCTGCACGCCGGGCACGGTCTGCAGCTTCGGCTGCACGACGCGCGTGAGGTAGTCGGTGATCTGGTTCGGCGCCAGCGTGTCGCTGTTGAAGCCGAGATACATCGCGTCGATGGTTTGCCCGATCTTGACTGTGAGCACCGGCTGCTGCGTGCCGGTCGGCAGCTGGTTGAGCACCGAATTGATCTTGGTGTTGATCTCGGTCAGCGCTTTGTCGGCGTCGTAGTTGAGCCGCAAATAGATCGTGATCGTCGAGGTGCTGCTCTGGCTGGTCGACGTCATGTAGTCGATGCCGTAGGCCTGGGCGGTGGCGATTTCGAGCGGCGTGGTGATGAAGCCGGCGACCACGTCCGGATCGGCGCCGTAATAGGTCGTGGTGACGGTCACCACCGCATTCTCGGTGCGCGGATATTGCAGCACCGGCAGCGCGTAATAGGCGCGCACGCCGAGCACCAGGATCAACAGGCTGATGACCGAAGCGAGCACCGGCCGGCGAATGAAGATATCGGTGAATTTCATGGTAGCGCCGCCCTACCGGTCGATCGGAACCGGCGCCGCATCGGCCGTCGGCGTCACCGAGTTGTCGATCAACACGACCGAGCCATTGTGCAGCTTGATCTGGCCGGCGGTGACGACCATGTCGCCCTCGTCCACGCCCTTGAGCACGGCGACCTGATCGCCGCGGGTCGGGCCGACGGTGACGAAGGTCTGCCGCGCAATCAGTTGCCGCTTGCCGTCGGCATCGTTGCCCTTGCCGTCGACGATCACATAGACCGTGTCGCCGTACGGATTATAGGTGATCGCCGTCTGCGGCAGCGTGATGTAATTGTGCGGCGCGCCGGTGGCGATGTCGATGGTCGCGTACATTCCCGGCAGCAGCTTGTGGTCGGGATTTTTCAGCGTCGCGCGGACCTGCACGTTGCGGCTGCCGGTGTCGACCTTGGGATTGATCGCCGAAATCTCGCCGCTGAAGGTCTGGTCCTTGAAGGCGTCGATCTTCACGGTGACCGGCTGGCCGAGGCGAACCTGGCTAACCGATTGCTGCGGCACGAAGAAATCGGCGAAAATCGGATCGAGCGCCTGGAGAGTTACGATGACCGTCCCCGGGCCGAGATATTGGCCGAGATCGACGGCGCGGATGCCCAGATGGCCGGCAAACGGCGCGCGCAGCAATTTCTTGTCGATGATGGCTTGCTGCTGCGCTACTTGCGCCTGGGCATTCTTCAGGTTGGCCGCGTCCGTATCCAGCGTCGCCTGGCTGACCGCCTGCATCTTGAATTGCTTCTGGTCGCGGTCGTAAGTCAGGTCGCTCAGCTCCGCCATCGCCTCGAGCGAATGAAGTCTGGCGACGTCGTCGGCGGTGCGAAGCTTCAACAGCGCCGCGCCTTCCTCGACGTCGTCACCGGAATTGAACGAGATCGACTCGACGACGCCGGAGACCTCCAGCGACAGATCGGCGCCCTTGACCGCGCGCAACGCGCCGACCGCCTCGATCCACGGCTGCCATTCGCTGTAGCCCGCCTTGGCGGCCGAGATGGTCTGCGGTGGATTGCTCGCCGCGGTAATGAATTTCTTGATCATGATCCCTTTGAAGACCTGGAATCCGAAGATCAGGCCGAACACGACGGCGACCGCGGCGAGCATGATCACCATACGTTTGGTCATTGACTGGATTCCGGCCTGGTGGGCAGCGGCATGTCGCTCGCGGCCTGGACGATTTGCGGCTCGGGACTGTAGGGATCGGGCAGCACGTCGGACCGGTTCCACCAGCCGCCGCCCAACGCCGCGAACAATGCGGCGGTGTCCGCATAGCGCGCGGCCTGTGCCTGCACCAGCGCCAGCAGCGCCTGCTGATAGCTGCGTTCGGCATTGAGCAGAATGATGTAGGTGATGGCGCCGAGGCGGTATTGGCCGCGCGTCAGATCGAACGTCTCGGATGCCGCGCGCACGGCGCGCTGCTGCGCTTTCAGCGTCGCGGCGTCGAATTGCAGGGCGCGGAGCGCATCGGCGACGTTCTGAAAGGCGGTAAGCACGGCGTTGTGATATTGCGCGTCGGCCTGCTCATAGGCGGCTCTCGCCGCGCGCTCCTGATGCATCAGCGCAAATCCGTGAAAGATCGGCTGGGTGACGCCGCCGGCAACGCTCCAGATCGCAGTCGCCGGCGTGAACAACGTCTCCGGCGTCAACGCGGCGCTGCCATAGGACGCAGTGAGACTGAATTGCGGCAACCTGTTGGCTACGGCGACGCCGATCTGGGCGCTGGCCTGATGCAGTTGCGACTGCGCGGCGCGAACGTCGGGCCGCTGTTCGACGAGTTGCGTCGGCAGGCTCACCGGCAGAGCGGTGGGAAGATGAAACGACGCCAGCGTCAGATGGTCGCGGCGCTTTTCGTTCGGGAAGTGGCCGATCAACGCCAGCAGCACGTGGTGCTGCTGCTCCAGCTGCTTTTTCAAGGTCGGCAAAGTGGCTTGCGTCGTCGCCACTTCCGAATCCTGCGTCAGCACGTCGGCGCGGGTGGCGGCGCCGGCTTCGAATTGATGGCGCACGACCTCGAGCTGGTCGCTCTCCGCCTTGATGATTTCCTCGGTCGCCTCGATCTGGCCGCGCAGGGAAGCTTCCTGAACCGCCGCCGTCACCACATTGGCGGTCAGCGTCAGATAGGTCGCTTCGAGCGCGAAGTGCTGATTTTCGGCAAGCGCCGCATTCGCCTCGATCAGCCGCCGCTGGCCGCCGAACACATCGGGCGTGTAGGAAACGGTGACGCTGGCCTGATAGAGATTGAAGATCTGCGAGGGACCGGTCAGGCCGAACTCCGCCGGCGAAAACGCCTGGCGCGTGGCGGAGGCGGCGGCGTCCACGCTCGGCAACAGCTTGCCGCCCGACGCGTACAGATTCTCCTTAGCTTGCCAGAGCGCCGCCTGCGCGGCCTGCAGGTTCGGATTGGCCCGGAGCGCTTCGGCAATCAACGCATCGATCTCCTTGGAATGGAAAACCTTCCACCACTCGCCGGGAATATCACGGCCAACGACGAACTTTTGCGCCGCGCCGCCTCGCACATCGGCCGCGGCGGTAGTCGCGGGAGGCGTCTCGGGAGTGTAGCCGGCGACCGGAGGCGCCGGCGGCGGGGCAAAGTCCGGACCCACGGCGCACGCCGTTAATAATGACAGCGACGACGCAAGCCCGGCGACCTGCGGCCCGAAAACGCCGAATCGAGCCAAATATTTGGCCCAACGCGCGCCGGCCTGCCGGCCATGGCGCAACCGCAACTGCCCCACCCAGATCACCAACTTGTCCACCCTTAACAAAGGCAGACTAGTTATTTACTATCCGGTTAGTCAATAATGGGACTTCTTCTCTCTGAGGGAATTCGAGGTCGCACATGACCGACGTGATGGGTGGCCACACGGAAACCCGGCGCCGCCGCAAGGCCGAGCGTCCGCAGGAAATCCTCGAAGCCGCATTCGCCGAATTCTCGCGCAATGGCTACGCGACGACCACGCTCGATCAGATCGCCGAGCGCGCCGGCGTGACCAAGGGCACGATCTACGTCTATTTCGACAACAAGGAGCACCTGTTCATTTCGATGGTGCGCGAGCTGATGAAAGTGACGCTCGACGCCGTCCAGGACATGTTCGAACGCCACGAGGGCTCGAGCGCCGATCTGCTGCGCGAACAGTTCAGTTTCATCTACCGCAACGTCGTCGAAGATCGGCGTCGGCGCGAGGTAGTGCGCATGCTGATCGCTGAAGCGCCGCGTTTCCCGGCGCTAGCCGACCGCTATCACGAGGAGATCCATCGCCCGTGCATGGAACTGCTCAAGCAGGCGATCGAGCGCGGCATGGATCGCGGCGAAATCCGGCGCTCGGCCGTGACCGAATGCCCGCTGGTCATCATCGCGCCGATCGCGCTTGTCGACGTGTGGATGATGATGTTCGACGACCGCCATCCGCTCGACTTGAAGACCTATTTCGACGCCCACCTCGATCTGGTGCTCAAAGGCTTGCTGGCAAAATCCTGATTGGCCCCCGTCATTGCGAGGAGCGGAGCGACGAAACAATCCAGCGCCTCGGCGCCTCCCTGGATTGTTTCGCGGAGCTTGTCATCGGGCCGGCCACTTCGGGCCAGACCCCGTTGGCTCGCAATGACACGAAATCTGATCGGATTCCGACCTAGTATTGTTCCATTTCGGACTTATATTTGTGGTCTTAGTCGGCGACGCCGCGCGCCGGTCAAGAGGGCCGTACAATGAGCGAATTTGACTATAATGCCGCAGCCGAGTTGTTCCCCGCCCGCCGGCGGGTGCCTAAGCGGCAGCCGATCGGCTATCGGCGCTTTGCGCAGGCGGCCCAGGCCATTCGTTTTGCCGTAGAAGAGGTCGCGCCCGAACTTCTTGTCGGCGCCTGTCTTGAAGTGGACGAGCGAAGATACGGCAGCGACGACATCCGTCGATTGTACGAGAGCAGCAACTATCCCCTAGCCCGTCGCGCCAGCGGGCGATGACCAGGAAATGACCGAGAAGACCGTCGAGCTCGATCAGCATCGCGGGATGGCCGCCCAGAAGGCCACCGGCCTGCGGCGACTTCTGGCCGACGTGGAAGCCAACGAAAAGCAGTTACGGCTTCGACAGGACGAATTGGAAGCGCATCTGATGGCGGCGCCGGCGGCGAGCTGGCAAGAGGCCGCCGAGAAAGCGCGTTACCTGCTCAATCTCTTTGCCGCAACATTGGTCTCCCAGGATCCGCGGAAGCAGCGGCTGATCGCCGCCGTTATCGCCGACTTCAAGCGGCTTTCAGGTGAAAGCTGAAGTTTGTTCCAATAGAGCCTGTTCACCCACAACGAGAGCGAGGACACCGTGGCAAAAGGTCAGTTGCGAAGCAACCGCGAGAAGAAAAAGCCGAAAGCCGACAAGAACAAGAAGAAGGAAGCTCCGCCCCCTTCGCCTTACGCGTCGCGGTTCGGCGGAAATACGGTCCAAGGCGGCGGCAAGAAGTTTTCCTGACCGCCCGCTCCCCGTTTGCGCCGGTGTCTCAGAAATCAGCCACCGCGAGCTCGTAAGACCCTTTGCGGGTCCGCGTGAATGCTCTGCTTGCTGCCGCGTAGATCAACGGCCGATTGCAATCGAAGGCATTGAGCAAGCCGGCTTCGTCGCGCCGCATATCCGGCTGCATGTGCTTGAGCGCGTCTTCGCTGACGAAGAACGACCACTCCATGGCCCGTTCGTATCCCCAGAACCGCACCGCACGTCGCGTCGGATCGAACACTCGGCTTTGGTTCGGAAAATTCAGCATCGCCCGCTCATCGCGTTTTTAGTCGGCGGTGGAAATCCAGCATTTCCGCAGGCCCGCGGCATCCCGCGCCCACCAATAATTTCCCTCGGGATTATGCCCGGACACATGGAACGTCCGCAGATGCTTCTTGACCGCGGCAAGCGCCAGTTCGCGCGTGGAGTATCTGACTCCGACTTCCGCCGCGGCGGTTGAGTCTGCGCTTTTCAGCTCGAGAATCTTGAACATTGTCGCTTTCCTCAACCTTAGTCGAATTTCAGATGCGCCGACAGGATAAGATCGTTTTCTGCAACAATACGCTCGTGGGACTCGCTTTTGCTCTTGATCCGATATTGCGGACTTCCGCCCTCGGCCGGTCGCAGGCTGACGATTTCGTAATTCCCCTTCGCCGCCGACCTGAAGGTGGACGGTATCAGATCGACACTTTGTCCGACCCTGAATTTGTGAGTGAAATCTGTCATCGCTGCTCCCGCGCCAGGATGTTCGTTCGGCCGTCGTCGCGTTGCGGCTTCATTTGGTGGTTTTTTTGTTCAGGCGCCAAAGCTGATAGCCGCGATCGTTGATCGCTGTTTCGATGACGGCGCGGGACAGCTTGTGGGGCGGATCATGGTCCGGCCCGACCGCGCCGACCGCGTGCCAGGGGCGAAACTTACTCGGCAGCCCGGCGCCTGCGAGATCAGCGCAAAATGCCCGCAGTTCGGGATTTGCCTCGGACTTGAAGATGAAAAACCGCATCAGACCGCTCCAGTTGTCGCGACGGCGCCATCGCCATCGAAGTCGAAGTCATGCCTGCGCATCGCAATTCACCGCCGCCGGAATTGATTGCGTTGCGGCGGGCGGCTGACGGATGCGGCTCTTTCGTCCTTGTGGCGGAAGATGAGCCGGCCTTTTTCCAGGTCGTACGGCGATACCTCGACCGTCACCCGATCGCCGGCCAGGGTTTTGATCCGGTTCTTTTTCATTTTGCCGGCGGTGTAGGCGACGAGGATATGACCGTTATCGAGCTGAATGCGGTAGCGGGCGTCCGGCAATATCTCCAGGACGAGGCCCTCGAATTCCAGGAGTTCTTCCTTTGTCAACGTCATGACCTCTTTGAATGACTTGTCCAGCGCGGCCCGCGCTGGTCGGCCTTGAGCCTAGACGGCGAAGGCCGCTGCAGGAAAGCGACCGAAGCGATTGCGCCGCCGGTTTCCGCCGCCTGCTCGTGCTGCCGAACCGGCTGCTCGCGATGCCGCACCGCCGGCTCGTGATGCCGCACCGCCTGCTCGTGATGCCGATCGCGACGAGACTGGTCGCCCCGACGCGGTTTGCCGCGCTTGTGCGGGTTGGCGTTTGCGGAACGGGTGGCTGCACCATTCGCTGCAGGCGGCTCGGAGCGCGAAGGATGCGAACGGCGGTCGCTGACCGGGATGGACATGCGGATGAGTTTCTCGATATCGCGCACGAACGGCATTTCCTCGCCATCGCACAGCGAGATCGCGACGCCTTCGGCGCCTGCCCGCGCCGTGCGGCCGATGCGATGCACGTAGGTTTCCGGCACGTTGGGCACGTCGAAATTCACCACATGGCTGATGCCGTCGACGTCGATCCCGCGCGCCGCGATATCGGTGGCGACGAGCGTCCGCACTTCGCCTTTGCGGAAAGCGGCGAGCACGCGTTCCCGCTGATTTTGCGATTTGTTGCCGTGGATCGCCTCGGCGGCGATGCCGGCGCGCGCGAGGTTGCGGGCCACTTTGTCTGCGCCATGCTTGGTGCGCGTGAAGATCAAGGCGCGATCGACCGTCTCGCTTTGCAGCACGTCGATCAATACCGACGGCTTTGCGCCGCGATCGACACGGATCATGCGCTGCTCGACTCGATCGACCGTCGCGGCTTCCGGCGTCACCGCCACCTTCACCGGATCGCGCAGCATCTGCGCGGCGAGCTCGGCGATAGCCCGCGGCATGGTCGCCGAAAACATCAAAGTCTGGCGCTTGGCCGGAAGTTTGGCGACGATTTTGCGGATGTCGTGAATGAAGCCCATGTCTAGCATCCGGTCGGCTTCGTCGAGAACGAGGCATTCGACATCGCCCAAACGCAGCGCATTGCTCTGCACGAGATCGATGAGCCGGCCCGGCGTGGCGACGAGGACATCGAGGCCGTTAAGGAGCGCACGCACCTGGGCGCCCATCGGCACGCCGCCGATCGTCAGCGCGGCCCTGATGTGCAGGTGACGACCGTAAGTGCGGAAACTGTCGAGGATTTGGCCGGACAATTCGCGCGTCGGACTGAGCACCAGGACGCGGCAACTCTTGCGCACCGGCGGACGCGGGTTGGCGGCGAGATAATGCAGGATGGGTAGCGCGAAGGCTGCGGTCTTGCCGGTACCGGTTTGCGCGATCCCGATCACGTCGCGGCCCGACATGACGATCGGAATTGTCTGCGCCTGGATGGGGGTAGGAGTGAGGTATTTTTCTTCGGTAAGAGAACGCGTGATTGCGTCGTTAAGTCTGAAGTCGTGAAAATAGGTCAATCAGAGAGCTTTCTGTATCGCATCGGCAGGTGCGCTTTTGCGGCGCCGGGCGCGAAAGCGCCGAGCCTGCGTTGCGGGTAAGGGTGACACCCCGCGCGATCTGGGCTGTCGATGGAAAGGGAAATGCGAGCCGGAAGCCGTTATGCCGGTGTCCGTACACGCGGCTCGCTGCAAGCCAAATCAGGCTTCGATATTAATATGGGCCACAGATGTGGTCGTTTCAAGGCCTTTTATTTGGCCGGCGCGGCTTTGCCGGCGGGTTTTGCCGCCTTGTCGGCGGCCTCTTTCGCCAAACGGAGCGCCTTCAATCGCTCGGTTTTTTCGCGCAGAGCCTTGCCGTTGGCTTGATACTCCATCATCGCCTTGGCGCCGTCCTTGGCACGCTCTTCCTTCCTGAAACTCGCCTCAGCCCGCGCCCGCACATCGCTCGAGCGGGCCTCGCTGGATTTAGTCGGCAACTTTGGTCTCCTTTTTCGGTGTGACGGCGCGGCTGGCGCGGTCACGCTGGTCTTTGCTTAAAACGGATATTCACTCAATCCGTGAAGCTAGCGCTCCTTATATATGGATGGATCGCAGGAAATGTAAGCCGCGCGAATCATATCGACTGGCTGCGATCATAGCGACGCGGCGGCGACGTGCAACGAAATCCGGGTCGGAAAGTTACGAAAGGGTGCCGCTTCGTCGCCGCGCGCTCGCACCGTTACCGCGAAAACTTCTTGTACTTGATCCGCTGCGGGACGACCGCGTCGGTGCCCAGCCGCCGCATCTTGTCCTGCTCATAATCCTGGAAATTACCCTCGAACCATTCGACGTGGCTGTCGCCTTCGAAGGCGAGGATGTGGGTGGCGATGCGGTCGAGGAACCAGCGGTCATGGCTGATGATCACCGCGCAGCCGGCGAAATCTTCCAGCGCCTCTTCGAGCGCGCGCAAAGTATCGACGTCGAGATCGTTGGTCGGCTCGTCGAGCAACAGCACGTTGGCGCCCGACTTCAGCATCTTGGCGAGATGCACGCGATTGCGTTCGCCGCCGGAAAGCTGGCCGACCTTCTTCTGCTGGTCGGCACCCTTGAAATTGAACGCCGAACAATAGGCGCGCGAATTGACCTCGCGCTTGCCGAGCTGCAGCTGATCGAGACTGCCGGAAATCTCTTCCCACACCGATTTCTTGCCGTCGAGCGTGTCGCGCGACTGATCGACATAGCCGAGATGCACCGACTCGCCGACCTTGATCGTGCCGCCGTCGGGCTTTTCCTGTCCGGTGATCATGCGGAACAACGTGGTCTTTCCCGCGCCGTTCGGCCCGATGATGCCGACGATGCCGCCGGGCGGCAATTTGAAGGTCAGATCGTCGATCAATAGGTTATTGCCGAAGCCTTTGCGCAGATGTTCGAAGTCGATCACGTTCTGTCCGAGCCGCTCGGCGACCGGGATGACGATCTGGGCGGTTTGCGTCTGCTTCTCGCCGGCTTTCTTCAGCAATTCCTCGTAGCGCTCGTAACGCGCCTTGGACTTGGCCTGTCGCGCGCGCGGCGAAGCGGCGATCCATTCCTGCTCGCGGGCGAGCGTACGCCGGTGCGCCTCCTCCTCGCGGCCTTCCTGCTCGAGCCGCTTCTGTTTCTGCGCCAGCCACGCCGAGTAATTGCCCTCATAGGGAATGCCGCGGCCGCGATCGAGTTCGAGGATCCAGCCGGTGACGTTGTCGAGGAAGTAGCGGTCGTGCGTGACGATGAGAATGGCGCCGGGATAATTGCGCAAATGACCTTCGAGCCACATCACCGATTCGGCGTCGAGGTGATTGGTCGGCTCGTCGAGCAGCAAGAGGTCCGGCTGCTCCAGCAGAAGCCGGCACAGCGCGACGCGCCTTTTCTCGCCGCCCGACAATTGCTTCACATCCGCCTGATCGGCCGGGCAGCGCAGCGCGTCCATCGCCAGATCGACCTTGGAGTCGAGGTCCCACAATCCGTCAGCCTCGATCTTGTCCTGGAGCTTGGTCATCTCGTCGACGGTGTCGTCGGAATAGTTGGCGGCAAGCTCGTTGTAGCGATCGACGATCGCCTTCTGCGGCGCGACGCCCTCCATGACGTTGTCGCGCACCGACTTCGACGGATCGAGCTGCGGTTCCTGCGGCAGATAGCCGACGCGGGCGCCCTCGGCGGCCCAGGCCTCGCCGTTAAATTCCCTGTCGAGGCCGGCCATGATGCGCAGCAGCGTCGACTTGCCGGAGCCGTTGACTCCGAGCACGCCGATCTTGGCATCGGGGTAGAATGACAGGTTGACGTTCTCCAGGACTTTCCGGTTGCCGGGATAGACCTTGGAGAGGCCCTGCATGTGATAGATGAATTGACGGGCCATTTTTGCTGCGGGCTAAACGCCCTGCCTTCGCCGGTTGGGCGCGCTGCGCCGATGTCGGGAATTTGCCGGTGATGTAACGATCGGGTAGGTAAAGGGCAAGCGCGCCAACAGGTCAATCCGATGCTCGCGGACCCGGATTTCGTACCCTTCGAGCCGCCGCCAAAGCCACTCGGTCTGCGCGGATTACCGGCGCTCTGGCGCAACTACATCGAGACGATCCCACGCTCCGCTTACGAGCAGGGCATCACCCGCATTCGCACCAGCTATTCCGATGTACTGGTGGTCTGCGACCCCGACGTCATCGGGGAAATCCTGGTCGAGAAAGCTGACGCCTTCCTGCGCGATCCGGCGACGCGGCGGCCGTTCAGGCCCACCGTCGGCGACAATTCCATCTTCGTCGCCGAAGGCGCCGAGTGGCGCTGGCAGCGCCGCGCCGTGGCGCCGATCTTCCGGCACGAGACCATTCTCTCCTTCGTGCCAGTCTTCGCGGCGATGGCGCAACGCCAGGTGCAACGCTGGCGTTCCGCCGCCGAAGGCGCGCCGGTCGACGCTGCGGCGGCGATGACGCGCACCACGTTCGACATCATCGTTGAAGCCATGCTCGGCGGCTCGGCGAGCCTCGACGCAGAGCGCTACAGCGATGCCTTCACCGTCAGTTTCGAAACCATTCCCTGGCACCTCATCTACACCATGTTTGCCATTCCCGAATGGATGCCCTTTCCGAGCCGCAAGCGCGCCATGGCCGAACGCGATTTCCTGCATCGCGACATGCGCCGCCTGATCGCGGCGCGCCAAGCCGTCGGCCGAGCCCGACCTCCTCGACTTGCTGCTCGGCGCGCGCGATGCCGAAACCGAACGCAGCATGAGCGACGCGGAGGTGGTGAATAACCTCCTGACCCTCATCACGGCCGGCCACGAGACCACGGCCGTCGCGCTGACCTGGACGCTCTGGCTCTTGGCGAAAGACCAGTCCGCGCAGCAGCGCGTCTATGACGAAGTCACGGCGCTCGCCGGCGATGCGCCGATTGCCGCCGCGCATGTCGACGGACTGACCTATTGCCGCCAGGTCATCAACGAAGCGATGCGGCTCTTCCCACCGGCGCCGGGCATCGGACGCCTGCCGAGCGCGCCGATGACGCTGGGCGGCGAACGCCTCGGCACCCGCACCCGTATCCATATTCCGGTGTTCGCGTTGCACCGGAACGTACGCCTGTGGGAGAATCCGACCGCTTTCGATCCCGATCGCTTCACCGCCGAGCAGGTCAAGAAACGCTCGCGCTATGCGTATCTGCCGTTCGGCGGCGGCCCGCGCATTTGCATCGGGGCGAGTTTTGCCACCACCGAGACGGCGGTGATCCTGGCGACCATGGTTCGCGCCTTCCATTTTCGGGCGCTCGCCGGCCACAAGCCGCGGCCGGTGGCGCGCGTGACGTTGCGTCCCGCTGGCGGCATGCCGCTGCTGGTCACGGCGCGTAAAGGAGCCGCGGCGAATATCGCGACTTTTCGCGAAACCCGTAAGGCTTCATAAAGTCTGATCGCATTCCGGCCATCCGGGCGGCGCGACAAAGTCGCTTGCGCGGCAATTTCGCACCAATTTTTAATGATTTTTCGCTGAAACTTAGCAGCAAAGCCGCGCTGTTTCGCTCCGGCGTGTGATCACGCCGGCTCAAGGGATGCGGCCCGGCAGACCGGCCCCGGAGCGCATCATGCGCCATAACCTGACCAAAACCGTTCGTGAGCTGCTGCGGACTTTTACCCATGCGTTCGATTCCTACCGGCCGGAGCTGCACTACATGCGTGGACCCGGCCCGAAGTGTCATGCCAAACGCGCGGGCGTCGCTTCCGCCGCGCCGGCCGGCGCCGGGCAGGCCCCGGCGCTCCGCGAGATCGCCAAGGCGCACGCCTAGCAACTCATCCGTCATTCCGGGGCGCGCTCCGCGCGAGCCCGGAATCCATAGCCACAGTCGGTGCAGGACAGTAACCGACAGGGGTTATAGACCGGGTTCGCCGCTTTTGGCGGCGCCCTGGAATGACGGTGAGGGAAACATGCCGCTTCGCTGCGCCATTCTCGATGATTACCAGAACGTCGCGCTTACTTTCGCCGACTGGTCGAAGGTCAAACGCGATATCGAAATCGAGATGTTCAACGCCCATCTCGGCGGCGCCGACAATGTCGTTGCGGCGCTCAAAGACTTTGCCATCGTCTGCGCCATGCGCGAGCGCACGGCCTTCCCGCGCACGGTGATCGAAAAGTTGCCGAAACTGAAGCTCCTGATCACCACGGGAATGCGCAACGCCTCGATCGATCTTGAAGCCGCCAAGGCGCGCGGCGTCGTCGTTTGCGGCACGCCCGCCGTCGGCAATGCGACCGCCGCCATCGCCACCGGGTTGATGCTCGAACTCGCCCGCCACATCGGTTACGAGAATGCGCGGCTCAAGTCCGGCGCGCTCTGGCAGACCACGATTGGGCTCGATCTCGAAGGCCTGACGCTCGCCGTCCTCGGCCTCGGCAAGCTCGGCACGCGCATGGCCGAGATCGGCCATGCTTTCAAGATGAACGTCATCGCCTGGAGCCAGAACCTGACGGCGGAAAATTGCCGGGAGGCCGGCGCCCAATATGTGAGCCGCGACGACCTATTCCGCCAGGCCGATTTTCTTTCCGTCCACCTGCAACTGTCGGAGCGCACGCGCGGCCTCGTCGGCGCGCGCGAGCTCGGCCTGATGAAGAAGAGCGCTAACCTCATCAATACTTCGCGCGGCCCGATCGTCGATGAAGCGGCGCTGCTTGCGGCCTTGCGCGACAAGCGGATCGCTGGCGCCGGCCTCGACGTGTTCGACATCGAACCGCTGCCGGTGGCACATCCCTTCCGCAAGCTTGACAACGTCGTGCTCACGCCGCATCTCGGCTACGTCGCCGAGCAGAACTATCGGGCATTCTTTACCGGCATGGTGGACGACGTCCGCGCCTTCCTCGACGGAAAGCCGGTGCGCGTGCTGACTTAGAGTTCCTTTCGGCTTTCGCCTTTCTGACGGGCTCGCCCCCGCAGAAATAATGATTGCCCGAGCCGCCTCGAATCATTAAACATGACAAAGCATGTTTAATGCATCATTTCTTCGCCTCTATGATCACATCCGGCCAGCTTAGGGCTTCGCGCGCGCTTCTCGGCATCGACCAACGCACGCTCGCCGAAGCGGCAGGACTGTCGCTGCCGACCATCCAGCGCATGGAAGCGAGCGACAGCGTCATCCGCGGCAATGTCGATTCGCTGATGAAACTTGTCGCCGCGCTCGATGCGCTCGGTATCGCGCTCATTTCCGACAATACCGCCAGCGAAACCGGCGGCCGGGGCGTGCGGCTCAAGAGGGGGACCGCGTGACGCTGACGGTCGCGCTCGCCTGCGCTGCGGTTCTCCTCGCGCTCGGCGTGTTCGCCGTCGTGATCGGCCGCTCGCCCGCAGCGACGCGCCTCGTCTATGGCGCGAGCATGATCGTTACGGCGATTTCCCTCATCGCCGCTTCGGTGCAGCTTCTCGGCCTGGAGCAACCTTGGCGGCTGGCGCTGCCGCTCGGCGTGCCGTGGCTCGGGGCGCATTTCCGTCTCGATGCGCTGTCGGCCTTTTTCCTCGTCGTGGTCGATCTCGGCGCTGCGACCGCCAGCCTGTTCGCGCTGGGTTATGGCGAGCACGAAGACGAGCCGCAGCGCGTGCTGCCGTTCTATCCCGCCTTCCTCGCCGGCATGACGCTCGTGGTGCTCGCCGACGACGCCTTCACCTTCCTCGTCTCCTGGGAATTCATGTCGCTCACCTCGTGGGCGCTGGTGATGTCGCACCATCGCGTGCCCGACAATGTGCGCGCCGGCTACGTCTACCTGGTTATGGCGAGCTTCGGCACGCTCGCGTTGCTGCTCGGCTTCGGCCTGCTGGCCGGGCCGGACGGCCTTTATACATTCGCGCAGATGCGCGCGGCGCATCCCTCCGCGCTGGTGGGAGTGCTGGCGCTTGTCCTCGCGCTGATCGGCGCCGGATCGAAAGCCGGGATCGTGCCGTTGCACGTATGGCTGCCGCTCGCGCATCCGGCCGCGCCGAGCCACGTCTCGGCGCTGATGAGCGGGGTCATGACCAAGGTCGCGGTCTACGGCTTCGTCCGCATCGCTTTCGATCTCGCCGGCGCTCCCGTCTGGTGGTGGAGCATCGTGGTACTCGCCATCGGCGGCACCACCGCGGTCATGGGCGTCCTCTATGCGCTCATGCAGCACGATCTCAAGCGGCTGCTCGCCTATCACACTGTGGAGAATATCGGGATCATCTTTATCGGGCTCGGGCTCGCGCTCGCCTTCAAGGCCTATGGCATGTTGTTCGCGGCGGCGCTGGCGCTCACCGCCGCGCTCTTGCACGTGTTCAACCATTCGCTGTTCAAGAGCCTGTTGTTCTTCGGCGCCGGCGCCGTGCTGACCGCGACCGGTCAACGCGATATGGAACGCCTCGGCGGCCTGATCCACCGCATGCCGCAAACCGCCTTCGTGTTCCTGGTCGGATGCGCGGCGATCTCGGCGCTGCCGCCGCTCAACGGTTTCGTGTCCGAATGGCTGACATTCCAGGCCATCCTGCTCAGTCCGCAATTGCCATCGTGGGGGCTGAAGCTGCTGGTGCCGGCGGTCGGCGCCTTGCTTGCGCTCTCGGCCGCGCTTGCCGCCGCCTGCTTCGTCAAGGCCTATGGCGTGACGTTTCTTGGACGGCCGCGTTCGCGCGCCGCCGAGACTGCAAGCGAAACCGACCGCTTTTCGCTCGCCGCGATGATGCTGCTGGCGGCGCTGTGCTTGCTGGCCGGCATTCTACCCGGCCTGTTCATCGACGCATTGGCGCCGGTCTCGACCGCGCTGATCGGCGAGCACATGCCGGTGCAGATCGGCGGGCAATGGCTTTCGATCGTGCCGATCGCCGCGAGCCGCAGCTCCTATGACGGCCTTTTGGTCTTCGCCTTCATCGCCATATCCGGCACGCTTGCCGCCGCCGCCATCCATCGCTTCGCATCGAACCGCTTGCGCCGCGCGCCGGCCTGGGATTGCGGCTATCCGGACGCAAGCCCGGCGACGCAATACACGGCCATGAGCTTTGCGCAGCCGATCCGGCGCGTGTTCGGCACCCTGGTGTTTCACGCCCGCGAGCGGAGCTTCATGCCGCCGCCCGGCGACACCCGTCCGGCCCGGCTCGACGTGGAACTTTCCGATCCAATCTGGGACTGGCTCTACGCGCCCGTTGTCGCCGGCGTTTTGTTCGCCGCCGATCGCCTCAATCATCTTCAGTTCCTCACCATCCGGCAGTTTCTGAGCCTGGTGTTTGGCGCGCTGGTCATCTTACTGCTGGTGCTAGCCGTATGGTCCTGATCCGCGACTTCGCGATTCAAGGTGCGCAGATGCTGCTAGTGCTGGCGCTGGCGCCGCTGTTGACCGGTTTCGTGCGCAAGGTGAAGGCGCATTTGTTGCGGCGGCAGGGACCGCGGCTCATTCAGCCGTACCTCGATCTGTTCCGTCTCACGCGTAAGGAGGTGGTGCTGGCGCAATCGGCTTCGTGGCTGTTCCGCGTCATCCCTTATCTTGTCTTCGCCGCCACCTGGGTAGCGGCTTCACTGGTGCCGACCTTCCGCACCGGGCTCTTGTTTTCCTGGTCGGCCGACCTCATCGCCATCATCGCCCTCCTTGGCAGCAGCCGCTTTTTCCTGGCGCTTGCCGGCCTCGATGTCGGCACGAGTTTCGGCGGCATCGGCTCGAGCCGCGAGGTGATGATCGCCTCGCTTGCCGAGCCGGCGATGATCATGATCGTTTTCACGCTGGCGCTGATCGCCGGTTCGACGCAGCTTTCGACGATGACCGAGTTCATGGCCTCGCCGCAAGTGGGCTTGCGCGTCTCGCTCGGCCTTGGCGTCGTCGGCCTGGTCATGGTGGCCATCGCCGAGAACGGCCGCATTCCGGTCGACAATCCGGCGACGCATCTGGAATTGACCATGGTGCACGAGGCGATGGTGCTGGAATATTCGGGCCGGCATCTGGCGCTAATAGAACTCGCCTCGTCGCTCAAGCTTATTCTCTACGTCTCGCTGCTCGCGTGCCTGTTCGCCCCCTGGGGGATCGAGGCGGCCGGCGCCGCGGTGCCGACGCTTGCGCTCGGCATCGCCGCCTATGTCGGCAAGCTCGCCGTCGGCGGTCTTCTGCTCGGGCTGTTCGAGACCTCGATCGCCAAGATGCGGGTGTTCCGCGTGCCGGAATTTCTCGGCGTCGCGCTGATGCTCGGCCTGTTGGCAACTTTGCTGCGCTTCGTGTCGGGGAGCTTCTGATGAGTCGGATCGATTTCGACATCGCCCATCTGCTGGCCGGCCTCCTGGTGCTGATCAGCTTCCTCGAACTCTATCAGGACCGACTTTACTCCCTGCTCAACGTCTATGCGATGCATGCGCTGACGTTGGCGGCCTCGGTCGCCTGGCAGGCCTTCGTCCAGGATGCGCCGCACCTCTACGTCACCGCCGCGATCGCGCTCATCTTCAAGGCGATCGTCATTCCGGTGGCGCTGCATCGGATCATCGTGCGGCTCGGTATCCACCGCGAGATCGAGAAAGTGGTCGGCGTCGGTCCGGCGATGCTCGCCGGCATCGGCCTTGTGGCGCTCGCCATGGTGGTCATGCTGCGGGTGACGCACGGCGCCGATCCGCTGGCGCGTGAGGACCTCGCCTTCGCGCTCTCGGTGGTCCTGCTCGGGCTGTTGATGATGGTGACGCGCCGCAACGCGGTCGGCCAGGTGGTCGGCTTCATGTCGCTCGAGAATGGGCTGGTGCTGGCGGCGACCGGGGCCAAGGGCATGCCGCTGGTCGTCGAGATCAGCGTCGCCTTCTCGATCCTGATCGCCTTCATCGTGATCGGAATCTTCCTGTTTCGCATCCGCGAGCGCTTCGACACGGTCGACGTTGGCGCGCTCGACCGCTTTCGCGGAGAACGCCGATGAGCTTCGATGCCCTGACCGGCGTGCTGCTGATCCCCGCGGTGGCCGCCGCGCTGCTGGCGGCCCTGCCCAACTACTACCGGGTGTCGGCGCGGCTCAACGTCGCGGCGACGACACTCACGCTACTTTGCGCGCTGTCGTTGTTTTTTAAGCGGCCGCCGCCGGGCTCGTACCTCCTGGCCGACGATCTCAACAGCACGTTCATCGTGCTCACCACCTTCGTCGGCTTCACCACCAGCGTGTTCAGTTCGAGCTATATCGGCCATGAGCTGGAAACCGGACGGTTGACGCCGCCATTCGTGCGCTTCTATCACGCCATGTATCAGGTGCTGATGTTTGCGATGAACCTTGCGCTCATCGCCAACAACATCGGCCTGATGTGGGTAGCGATCGAGCTGGCGACGCTGACCACGGTGCTGATGGTCGGCATCTACCGCACCCACGAGGCGCTGGAAGCGGCGTGGAAATACTTTATTCTCGGCAGCGTCGGTATCGCGCTCGCTTTGTTCGGCACCATTCTCGTCTACATGGCGGCGCGACCCGTCGTCGGCGAAGGCCTCGACGCCATGGTCTGGACCGTGCTCGTCACCCGCGCCGGCGCGTTCGATCCGGCGCTGCTCAATCTCGCTTTCGTTTTTCTGCTGCTTGGCTACGGCACCAAGGTCGGGCTCGTGCCGCTGCACGCCTGGCTTCCCGACGCGCATGCCGAAGGCCCGACGCCGATTTCGGCGGTGCTGTCCGGCCTCCTGCTCAACGTCGCGCTCTACGCGCTGTTGCGCTTCAAGATGCTGCTGGCGGTGAACCCGGGCGCGCTGGCGCCCGGACCGCTGATGGTGACGCTGGGATTGATCTCGCTCGTATTCGCCGCGTTCATGCTGTACCGCCGGCGCGACATCAAGCGCATGTTCGCCTACTCGTCGATCGAGCATATGGGGATCATCACCTTTGCCTTCGGCGTGGGCGGCCCGCTCGCCAATTTCGCCGGCCTCCTGCATATGACCATGCACTCGCTCACCAAATCGGCGATCTTTTTCGCCGTCGGCCATATCGCGCAGGTCAAGGGCACGCAACGCATCGCCGACATGGGCGGCCTGACCGAGACTCACCCCGTGCTCGGCTGGGGACTGTTGCTCGGCGTTGTCGCGATCGCCGGGCTGCCGCCGCTTGGTATCTTCATGAGTGAATTTTTGCTGGTGAGCTCGACTTTCGCGCGTGCGCCGCTGTTGGCGATCATTCTCGTCTTCGGGCTTCTCGTCGGCCTCGCCGGCATGTTCTTGCGGGTCAACGGCATCGCCTTCGGCGAGCCGCGCGGCCCGAGCGCCAAGGCGCAAGCCTCTTACGTGCCGATGTTCGCCCATCTTTCGCTGGTGCTCGCCGCCGGAATTTACATGCCGGCGGCTTTGGTCGCCTGGTTCCAGAACGTCGCCGGATTGCTCGGATAGGTGCCATGGCTTCCCTCCTCGACATCATCCCCCAGGGCGAACGCTTCGCGCACCACCGGCCGTGGCCGCGCTTCCTAGTGACGGTGGAAGGCTGGTGCTACGCGGCTGCCGAGATCGCCCGCGGACGCGCGACGCTTTCGGGCTTGTGGGGCGATAACAGCGGCGGGCCCATGGTGCACATGGCGATGCTCGACGACACGACCGGCGAGATCGCGGTCATCAGCCTTCCCTGCCCGGCCGGGAGATTTCCCTCGGTCGGCGCGCTGCATCCGCCCGCCATCCGGCTCGAGCGCGCCATTCATAGCCTCTACGGATTCGAGCCGGCCGGCGCGCCTGACCCGCGGCCATGGCTCGATCTCGGGTTTTGGGACGTGCGCTTTCCGCTCGGCGCCAATACCGCAACGCGAACCGATCAAGCTCCGTACGCATTCTTGCCGGTGGAAGGCGAGGGCCTGCATCAGATTCCCGTAGGCCCGGTGCATGCCGGGATCATCGAACCGGGGCACTTTCGTTTCACTGCCAACGGCGAAACCATCGCGCGGCTCGAAGAGCGGCTCGGTTATGTGCACAAGGGCATCGAGTCGCTGATGACCGGCGCCACCATCGAGAAAGCGGCGCGCCTTGCGGCGCGCACCTCCGGCGACAGCACCGTCGCCTATGGGATCGCATTTGCGCATGCGGTCGAGACGGCGCTCTGCATCGAGGCGCCGCCGCGGGCCCGCTATCTGCGCGCGCTGATGGCCGAGCTCGAACGGCTGGCCAACAATCTCGGCGATATCGGCGCCATCTGCAACGACGCGTCGTTCTCGCTGATGCATGCCCATTGCGGCATCCTGCGCGAAGAGGTGTTGCGCGCCGCCGAAGCCTGCTTCGGCCATCGGCTGATGATGGACCGGGTCGTGCCGGGCGGTGTCGCCGGCGATCTTCCCCCCCAAGGCCCGGATTTGATCCGCAGCCTGGTGCAGCAAATCCGGTTGCGCTTTCCGCCATTGGTCGAGCTCTACGACAACACCGCCTCGTTGCAGGACCGAACTGCGGGGACCGGAATCGTTAGCGCCGAATTCGCCCGGCAATTCGGAGCGGCCGGCCCCATCGGCCGCGCCAGTGGGCGCGGTTTCGATGCGCGGAAAATGCCCGGCTATCCGCCCTACGATCAACTCGACTTCGCGATCCCGGTACTGACGGCGGGCGACGTGAATGCGCGGGTCTGGATCCGCATCCGCGAAGTCGAGCAGAGCCTGAATTTGATCGAGCAAATCCTCGTCCGGCTGCCGGACGGGCCTATCGCCAATTCGCTCGATAACGCCGCCGCGGCCGGCGAAGGATTGGGGCTCGCCGAAGGCTTCCGCGGCGACGTGCTGGTTTGGGTCAAGCTCGACGGCTTGCGCGTCGCGCGCTGCCACCTGCGCGATCCGTCGTGGTTTCAGTGGCCCCTCTTGGAAGCCGCGATCGAAGGCAACATCGTCGCCGATTTCCCGCTCTGCAACAAATCGTTCAACTGCTCGTATTCAGGACACGATCTGTAATGCGCAGAACTTTATTCGAGAGCCTCACGCACCGGCCGCTGACCGAAGCGCCGCCGAAGGCCGATGACTCAGCGCTTGCGGAACTCGCAGCGAGCGTCAACCGCGCCGCCCGCCGCCGGCTCGGGCGCAGCCTCGCGATCCGCCAGGTCGACGCCGGCTCCTGCAACGGCTGCGAGCTTGAAATTCACGCGCTCAACAACGCCTTCTACGACCTTGAGCGGTTCGGCCTGCGCTTCGTCGCCTCGCCGCGGCACGCCGACGTGCTGCTGGTGACCGGACCGGTCACGCGCAACATGCGCGAGGCGCTCGAGCGCACCTACAACGCGACGCCCGACCCGAAATGGGTCGTCGCCGTGGGCGCCTGCGCGGCGGATGGCGGCATTTTCGCCGGCAGCTACGGCGTCGTCGGCGGCGTCCACGCCGTCGTTCCCGTCGATCTGCACATCGGTGGCTGTCCGCCGAACCCGCGGCAATTGCTGCAAGGATTGCTGGCGCTGCTCGAACGCGCGGGCGGGACCTGAAAGAAACGCCGCGCGCTCAGCCGTGGCGGATTTTGAGCACCAGGATGGTCGCCGTCATCGCGAAGGTGACGATGCTGGAGCCGATCAACGGCCCGTCGACGATCGCCAAGCCATAGACCAGCCAAAGCAGCACGCCGAGCACGCACAACATCGTGCCCGGCAGCGAGATGGCGCGCGTCTCACGTTCGCGAATGATTTTCAGCGCCTGCGGCACCCAGCATAACGTCGTCAGGACGGCTCCGGTCGCTCCGATCGCATCGACGAGCGTTCGCGTCATCATTATTCCTACCCGTCTCGACCCGCTTGCGTTGATCGAATCATTTGCATTTTAGAGTCGCTCCGATGTGCGAACGATGACATCTGCTGCCGTTCGCCTTCCACATCGCACGCTTTTGCTCGATGCCGGCGGGTGCAAAATGTCATCGGAACGTCACGCATGAATCGTAGAATCATCAAGGCGTTGGGTTAGTATTGTCCGGGCTTGTGGCGTAGCAGCGGTGCGCGCACCCCGATAGAGTCTCCAGCGCCAGCGGAACTGACATGAACGTCTCCGAGCACACCGCCAGAGTCTTCGATTCCGACCTGATCAAGCTCACCCAATTGGTCGCGCAGATGGGCGGCTTCGCCCAGAAGCAGATTACCGACGCGATCGACGCATTGACCCACCGCGACGTCGCGCTCGCGCGTCACGTCATCGCGGCTGACGCCTCCGTCGATGCGCTGCAGCGGCAGATAGAGGAAAAAGCCATCGCCACCATCGCATTGCGCCAGCCGATGGCGTTCGATCTGCGCGCGCTGGTGGCGATGATGCGCATCGCCAACGATCTCGAGCGGGTCGGCGATCTGGCCAAGAATATCGGCAAGCGCGTCATCGCCGTGAACGGCGACGACTCGCAGCGCACGCTGATCCGCGGGCTCAAGCACATGGCGGCTCTCGTCGTCTCGCAACTGGCGGGGGTCCTCGACAGCTTCGTCGATCGCAACCCGGGCAAGGCGCTGCAAGTCTGGAAGGCGGACAAGGAAGTCGACGCCCTCTATGTCTCACTGTTCCGCGAGTTGCTCACCTACTCGATGGAGGACCCGGGGACCATCTCCATGTGCATTCACCACCTGTTCTGCGCCAAGAACATCGAGCGGATCGGCGACCACGCCACCAACATCGCCGAGGCGGTCCATTACATGGTCGAAGGCCATGCCATCGCCGGCGAGCGGCCGAAGGGCGATACGTCGAGCTACGTCAACGAGACGCCGTCGATCGTTAGCAAGGTGCCGGCCTAATTCCCCTTGATTTTCCGGCAAAACAGGCCGGTTCCCGGCCGTTAACGCCTCGTTAGGGTTAACGTTCTATTGCTGGCCAAGCGGCGACGGCGCGCCCCGGCGCCAAGGTGCCTCCTTTGGCAGCGATCGATGCGTTGGACCCGTCCGATCAGTACCCGCCCTGCACGCTTCCTGGCTTCGGCAGTCCTGCTCGCCATCGTTGCGGCGGCTGCCGCGGGTTGCCAGACCACGCAAACCGAAGCGACCGGCGCGCTGCCGATTGCGGCGGCCGACCCGCCCGATCCCGACGGACGGCATACCGTCGAAGTCCTGGGTCAGCAATATCGCGCCGATCCGTCGAATATCCAGGTGGCGCTGCGCTACGCGCAGGCGCTGCGCGCGGCCGGACAGCGCGCCCAGGCCGTCGCCGTCCTGGAAAGGGCTTCGATCGAACAACCGCGCGATAAATCGGTGCTCGGCGCCTACGGCCGCGCGCTGGCCGAGGCCGGGAATTATGAACAAGCGCTGGCCGTGCTCGACCGCGCCCATACGCCGGATCAGCCCGACTGGCGCATCCTCTCCGCGCAAGGCGCCGTGCTCGATCAGATGGGCCGGCACGCCGAGGCGCAGGGGCATTACCTCACCGCGCTGAAGATCGCGCCCGACGAACCGTCGATCTTGTCCAATCTCGGCCTCTCCTATGCGCTGTCGAAGAACCTGCGCAACGCCGAGACGACGTTACGCCAAGCCGCGGCACACCGCCCGGTCGATCCGCGCGTACGGCAAAACCTGGCTCTCGTCGTCGGCCTGCAAGGCCGCTTCGCCGAGGCGGAGAGTATCGCGCGCGCCGATTTGCCGCCGGATCAGGCTACGGCGAACGTCGCCTATTTGCAGCAGATGCTGGCGCACCGCAAAGACGTGCGCGAGCACCGCGACGCCCGCGCGACGGACGGGGCGAGTTAACGCGAAGCGAAGCGCCGGACCGCAATCGCTTCAGATCGAATCGATTGGCGCTTTCCGGATCAGGCGCTATTGGATCGCCATCACCTTGATCGCGGCCGGGCCGAGAATCACGATGAACAGCACCGGCAGGAAGAACAGGATCATCGGCACCGTGAGCTTCGGCGGCAGGCTGGCGGCCTTCTTCTCGGCTTCCGACATGCGCATGTCGCGGTTCTCCTGCGCCAGCACCCGCATGGTGGTGCCGAGCGGGGTGCCGTAGCGCTCCGATTGCTGCAAGGCCAGGCACACCGCCTTGACGCCTTCCAGACCGACGCGCCGTGCCAGGTTCTCGTAGGCCTGGCGGCGATCCGGCAGATAAGACAATTCGGCCGTCGTCAGCGTGAACTCCTCGGCCAGCTCGACCGATTGCGCGCCGACCTCTTCGCTGACCTTCTGGAACGACGCTTCCGCCGACATGCCAGACTCGACGCAGATCAGCAGCAAATCGAGCGCATCCGGAAAGGCGCGCTTGATCGAGGTCTGGCGCCGCTGAATCCGGTTCTTGAGGAACAGATTCGGACTCAACATTCCGAAGTAGGCGGCGCCGATCGAGATTCCGATTTTGATCAAAGGCGGCTGATCGAGCTTCAGGACGACGAAGACATAAAACAACGACGACAGCAGCATGGCGATCGGCATGACCAGCCGAAAGAACAGGTAGGTTACGTAAGGCGCCTGCCCGCGATAACCCGCCTTGACGAGCATCTCGCGCGCTTCTTCCTGACCGACCCATTTGCTGAGATTGAAGTTCTCAACGATGGCCTTCATGTAGGCGCGCGGCGACTGCCGTAGCGCGACCTTATTCGCCGCCGCCGCCAGGCGCTCGCGCTCACGCTGCCGTATCTTTTCGCGTTCGAAGGCCACAGCCCTCATGCGCGTGGTCAGCGTGTCCCTCGCCAACAATGGCATCGCCAGCGTCAGCACCGTCGCCCCCGCCGCTATCGCGGCAAACAGCATGGCGAGAACATGCGGATCGATCAATTGCTGAAGTAACTGGAACATCGCGCGGCTCAGAAATCGAAGTTGATCATTTTGCGCATCACGAAGATCCCAATGGACATCCAGACGACACAGCTGGCAAGCATCATGCGTCCGAGCGGCTCCGTCCACAAAAGAGAAATATATTGCGGGCTTGTGATCCAGACGAGCGTCATCACCGCGATCGGCAGCGCGCCGATGATCGAAGCCGAAGCCTTTGCTTCCATCGACATCGCCTGGATCTTGGCCTTCATTTTTTTGCGGTCGCGCAGTACGCGGGACAGGTTGCCCAACGCTTCGGAGAGATTGCCGCCGGCGCGCTGCTGGATGAAAACGACGATGCCGAAAAAGTTCGCCTCGGGAACCGGCATGCGCTCGTAGAGTTTGAGACAGGCATCGCCGATCGGTATGCCGATCGTCTGCGTCTCGATAATGGCGCGGAATTCGCCGCGAACCGGCTCTTCAGCCTCGTTGGCGATCAGCTTGAGGCTGTCGAGCAGCGGCAGGCCGGCTTTGATGCCGCGAACGATCACGTCGACGGCGTCCGGAAACCCCTGGAGGAAGCGGCTTTCCCGGCGCTTCTTCAACAAGGCCAGGATCCAAAAGGGAAGTCCGCCCCCGGCCGCGAACGCCAGACCAAGCGCCGGAAGCAAGCCCAGCCCGGCGACCTCCGTGACGGCGAAGACGACGACGCCCAACGCGCCGGCGGTTATGTAAAAGCGGCGGGTCGACCAGGTGAGCCCGGCCTGGGCAATGCGCACCGAGAGCGGCGCACGCTTCGACGGCCTTTTTCGCGCTTCGATCTGCTTGAGCGTTCCCTCGACCTGCTCGCGCCGCGACCGCTGAGCGGCGCGGGTCTGACGCGGCGCCATCGGAGCCGAGCCGGCAACGCTGGCCTTGCGCCGCTCCGCGTTTCGCTCGCCGGAGAGCAACGGGTAAACGAACACCCATCCCACGCCGCCCATGGCGAGCACAACCATGATGAAGATGCCGTATGTTTGCATACCGATACCCGTCTCAGCCTCGGACCGGTTCGGGGGCTTGCGCGGCGTCGAGCGCGGCCGCGAGCCGGACTTGCTCACCGTAATAGCGCGCGCGTTCCCAGAATTTCGGCCGGCCGATGCCGGTCGATCGGTGCTGGCCGATGAGATTGCCGTTGGCGTCCTCGCCGACGATGTCGTACAGGAACAAATCCTGGGTGATGATGACGTCGCCTTCCATTCCCACGACCTCGGTGATGTGGGTGATGCGGCGCGAGCCGTCGCGCAGGCGCGCGGCCTGCACGATCACGTCGATGGAGCCGCAGATCATTTCGCGGATGGTGCGCGAAGGCAGGGCGTAACCGCCCATGGTGATCATCGATTCCAGCCGCGAGAGCGCGTCGCGCGGCATGTTGGCGTGCAGCGTGCCCATCGAGCCGTCGTGGCCCGTGTTCATGGCCTGCAACAAATCGAATGCTTCCGGGCCGCGCACTTCGCCGACGATGATCCGCTCCGGACGCATGCGCAGACAGTTGCGCACCAGATCGCGCATCGTGACCTGGCCTTCGCCTTCCAGGTTCGGCGGCCGCGTCTCCAGCCGCACGACGTGCGGCTGTTGCAGCTGCAGTTCGGCGGCGTCTTCGCAGGTGACGATGCGCTCGTCGTTGTCGATATAGCGCGTCAGGCAATTCAGCAGCGTGGTCTTGCCCGAGCCGGTGCCGCCGGAGATCAGCACGTTGACGCGGCAGCGGCCGATCACCTTGAGAATTTCGGCGCCTTCCGGCGAAATCGACCCTAACCTGATCAGCTGCTCGAGCGTCAGCTTGTCCTTTTTGAATTTGCGGATGGTGAGCGCCGGTCCGTCGATCGCCAGCGGCGGCACGATGGCGTTGACGCGCGAGCCGTCCGGCAGGCGCGCATCGCAGATCGGCGACGATTCGTCGACCCGGCGGCCGACCTGGCTGACGATGCGCTGACAGATATTGAGCAGCTGCTGATTGTCGCGGAAGCGGATGCCGGTCTTCTGGATCTTGCCGCCGACTTCGATGTAGACCGTGCCCGAGCCGTTCACCATGATGTCGGAGATCTCGTCGCGCGCCAGGAGCGGTTCGAGCGGCCCGTAACCGAGCACATCGTTGCAGATGTCGTCGAGCAGGTCCTCCTGCTCGGCGATCGACATCACGACGTTCTTGATGGCGATGATCTCGTTGACGATGTCGCGGATTTCTTCGCGGGCCGAATCGACGTCGAGCTTGGCGAGCTGACCGAGGTCGATCGCCTCGATCAGAGCGCCGAAAATCGTGCCCTTGGTCTCGTAGTAGGATTCCGAGCGCCGGGTATCGACCGCGGTGGGGATTTGCAGCGACGGACTCGCCCCGGCGGCGTTCCGGTTCGCCGGCGGCGCGCCGAGGATCGGTGCGCCGAGGCCCGCCGAGGGGAATGCCGTACGCCCATTCTGCGACGCCGCCGGAGCGGCGGCGTCGGCGGCGGCCGGAG
>JARLIY010000162.1 GCA_031291475.1 Xanthobacteraceae bacterium | reverse complement strand
GCGCGCCAGCGTCGTCTTGCCCGTGCCGGCGTAGCCGAACAGCCGGAACAGCTGCGGGCCGCCGGAATCGGCGATCCAGTCGGCGACGGCGGCAAGCGCCTTTTCCTGCTGCGCGGACCAATCCATGCCTAATTCCAAATTCGTTGCATGATGAGAACTTTTATAGAACATTTGCCGGAAAGGCGAGAGCGTCGCCGGAAAATCGCCAACGCGCGCAACCGAACCCCGCTTGCGGGGTTGAAGCACCACAGGCGCTTCCACAGGAGAGAATCATGGCCGCTTACACGATCAAGCCGCTCGAAACCGCGGTCGCCCATTCGACCGGCGGGCGCAATGGCCATTCCGAGACCGAAGACGGCTCGGTCAGCGTCGATCTCTCGGTGCGCAAAGGCATGGGCGGGCCGGGCCTGCCCGGCACGACGACCCCGGAACATCTGTTCGCAGCAGGCTATGCCGCCTGTTTCGGCGGCGCGGTGGACTTCGTCGCTTCGCAGCACAAGGTGAAGATCCCGGACGCGCGCGTGACCTGCACGGTCTCGGTCGGCCCGCGCGAGGGCGGCGGCTTCGGCATCGCGACGGAAATGAAGGTGACGTCGAAGAGCCTGCCGACGGCCGAATTGCGCAAGATCGTCGAGGAGGCCCACGAGCGCGTCTGCCCCTACAGCCATGCGACGCGAGGCAATATCGCGTTTCATCTGGAGATCGAAGGGGCGTGAGGCCCGACCGTCATTGCTTCGCTCCGCTCGCAATGACGGCTTTTGGGGGCGGCTTTTGGATATTATTGGACGGTTTTTTGGCGTCAGTCCGGTTCCGCCGCCAGCCGCGCCCGCGCGCGCAGCTTTTCCGTCTCGCTCTTGAGCTGGCCGCAGGCGGCGAGGATGTCGCGGCCGCGCGGCGTGCGCACCGGGCTGGCGTAACCGGCGTTGAAGACGATGTCGGAAAAGCGCTCGATCGCCTCCCAGTCCGAACATTCGTAGGGGCTGCCGGGCCAGGGGTTGAAGGGAATGAGGTTGATCTTGGCCGGCAGGCCGGCGAGCAGCCGCACCAGCGCCTTGGCCTCGGCCGGCGAGTC
>JARLIY010000161.1 GCA_031291475.1 Xanthobacteraceae bacterium | reverse complement strand
GTGATCGTGCCGGTCGACTGATCGACGATATTGTTCAGGAAGCTCAGCTTGCCCGGATGCCCGGATTGCGGCTGGCCGCCGACAAAGATCTCGGCCTTGACCGGTCCGGCCTTGCGGGCCTCGTCGATGGCGACGAGGTCGGTCTCGCTCGGGTTGAAGGTCACATAAATGGGATCGAGCTGAACGAGCGTATTGAGCACCGTGCCGCCGGCCGCCACCATCGTGCCGATCGCGGCCTGGTTGCGGCCGATGCGGCCGGAAAAGGGCGCGCGGATCTCGGTATAGTCCAGATTGAGCTGGGCGGCCCGGACGGCGGCCTTGTCGGCGGCCAGCGCGGCGGTCGCCTGTTCAAGCGTGCTCTGGCGCAGATCGAGCGAATCCTTGGCCAGGAAGCCGGTCAGCGCCAGCTTGCCGCCACGGTCGAGATTGGCGCGCGCGTAATCGAGCGCCGCGCTCTCGCGCTGGGCCTGCGCCTGCGCCTGATCGAGCGCCGCCTGAAAATCGCGCGGGTCGATCTTGTAGAGCAGGTCCCCGGCCTTGACGTCGGCGCCGTCGGCGGCGACCTGCTGCATCAGATAGCCGGAGATTTTGCTCTGCAAGGTGACGTTTTGCAGGGATTCCGTGCGCGCCGAATAATCGAGCGTCACCGGAATCGTCTTTTTCACGACCGCCGAAACCGGGACCGGCATGGCCGGCATGGGCGCCGCCGCATGGGCTTCGCCCTCGCCCCATTTCGGCCCGAATTCATGGGCCAGGAACGACAGGCTGGCGCCGGCCGCGATGAGCGCCAATGCGCCCGGAATGAGCTTTTGAGCCTTCACGTCTGACCTCCAGATTATTCGGCTGCGCTGGGCCGGGGATGATGTTCGCCGGCAATTGCGGCGTTTTCCAAGACGCGATTCTGGCCGCGCTCGCGCAAGCGTTCGATCATGTAGTAGAAGACGGGCACGAAGAGCAGCGTCAGGATCGTCGCCGCGAGCATGCCGCCAAACACTGTCGTGCCGATCGACTGCCGACTCGCCGCGCCGGCGCCGGTCGCGACCATCAGCGGCGTGACGCCGAGGATGAAGGCGAAGGCGGTCATCAGGATGGGACGCAGGCGAAGCCGCCCCGCCTCCATCGCCGCGTCGATGATCTCGAGCCCTTCCTCGCGGCGGCGGCGCGCGAATTCGACGATCAGGATGGCGTTTTTCGCGGCGAGGCCGATCTGCATCACAAAGCCGATCTGCGAATAGACGTCGATCTGCAACTGCCGCGTCCAGATCGCCAGCACCGCGCCGAGCAGCGCCAGCGGCACCGCCATCAGCACGATGAACGGCATGGTCCAGCTTTCATATTGCGCGGCGAGAATCAGG
>JARLIY010000160.1 GCA_031291475.1 Xanthobacteraceae bacterium | reverse complement strand
GACCGGGACCTGATCCGCGGAGGGCATTATGGCCAGCGGTCATGTGAACCGCACGCAAAGGCCGAACACATGGCTGCACCGACCAATGCTGCATTCGTGAAGAAAACCCTTGCCAACTCGGAGCCGTCCACACATGGCCCTAAACGGACCTTTCGCAACCCTGGCGCAGAGTCTGCTCTTGAGGGCAAAACCGACTCATGGAGCGGCTCTTAATCTCCCCTGCCCTGATCAGTGGAAAATCCGTGGAACGGACCTAGTCGGCAGCCCAAGCCATTGATTTGTTTCGGTGCGACGAACTCTTCCCCAGGAGCCGGCCGCACTTTTTTAGGCGGCGGCCGCGTCGCAGCGCCGAATCCGCGCCCAGCGTCGGGCTATTGTGCTTTCGCATAGTTGTTTGCTATGCCGCGCATGGCTCGCCTGCGCAGAACGATCCAACCTGCCGGAATTCAAACGCTTTTGTGAGTTGTCTGCTGCGCCCGGACGGCTATGTTGCAGCGCACAGTGGGATTGTCTCGCCTGGGTGACGTCCATGGCATCCATGGCGGCGGCCATGGTTGCGAACTGGGGAGCCTGCGCCGAATGACTGCCATTGTCCGCATCGCGTTGCGGCGCCCCTACACCTTCGTCGTCCTCGCATTGCTCCTTCTCATTATCGGGCCGCTCGCCGCCTGGCGCACGCCGGTCGATATTTTCCCCGAGATCCGCATTCCGGTGATAGCGGCGATCTGGAGCTTTACTGGATTGCCGCCGCAAGAGATGGCCGGGCGGATGGTGTCGCAGTTCCAGCGCGCGCTGACCACGACCGTCAACGACATCGAGCACATCGAGGCGAATTCCTACACCGGTCTCGGCATCGTCAAGGTGTTCTTCCAGCAAGGCGCCGACATCCGCACTGCCAACGCCCAGGTCACCGCGATCTCGCAGACATTGCTGAGGCAGATGCCACCGGGCACGCTGCCGCCGCTCATTCTCAACTACAATGCTTCGACCGTCCCGATCATCCAGCTCGCTTTGTCCGGCAAAGGGCTGCCCGAGCAAACGCTGTTCGACCTCGGGCTCAACTTCGTGCGCGTGCCGATCGTCACCGTGCCGGGCGCGGCGATGCCTTATCCGTTCGGCGGCAAGTTTCGCGAGGTGCAGATCGATGTCGACGCCGAAGCGATGCGCGCGAAGGGCCTCTCCGGGCAGGACGTCGCCAATGCGCTGGCCGCGCAGAACCTGATCATCCCGGTCGGCACCGAGAAAATCGGGACCTTCGAATACCCGATCAATCTCAATAACGCCCCCTCGGTGATCAAGGAGCTCGGCGATCTGCCGATCAAAACCGTCAACGGCGCCATGGTCTACATCCATGACGTGGCGCAGGTCCGCGACGGCAACCCGCCGCAGACCAACATCGTCCACGTCGACGGCAATCGTTCGGTGCTGATGTTCGTGCTCAAGAACGGGGCGGTATCGACGCTTTCCATCATCGATGGCGTGAAGAAAAAAGTGCAGGAGATGAAAAAAACCCTGCCGAGCAATCTCGCGCTCACGCCGATCGGGGATCAATCGATATTCATCAATGCCGCGATCGGCGGCGTGGTCCGCGAAGGCGTCATTGCCGCCGCGCTGACCAGTCTAATGATTTTGCTGTTCCTCGGCAGCTTCCGCTCGACACTGATCATCGCGACATCCATTCCGCTGTCGGTGCTGGGCTCGATCGCGACCTTGTGGGCGTTGGGCGAAACCCTCAACATCATGACGCTCGGCGGGCTGGCGCTCGCCGTCGGCATCCTCGTCGACGAAGCCACCGTCACCATCGAGAACATCAATTGGCATCTCGAACAGGGCAAAGAGGTCGAGCAAGCCATCCTCGACGGCGCCGAGCAGATCGTGACGCCGGCCTTCGTCTCGCTGTTGTGCATCTGCATCGTGTTCGTGCCGATGTTCTTCCTCACCGGCGTGCCGCGGTTTCTTTTCGTGCCGTTGGCCGAAGCGGTGATGTCGGCGATGGTCTGGTCCTTCATACTGTCGCGCACCCTGGTGCCGACGATGGCCAAATACATGCTGCGCAAGCACGCCCCGCACACCGATATGCACGGTATCGACGGCGCGCTGCCGCCATCGCGCAATCCGTTTGTGCGCCTGCAACGCGGCTTCGAAGCGCGTTTCGAGCGCGCCCGCCTCGCCTATCGCGAATTGCTGACCATGGCGCTCCATCACCGCGCGGTGTTCGTGACCTGCTTCCTCGCTTTCATCGTCGGCACGTTCGCGCTGGCGCCCTTTCTCGGCCGCGATTTCTTTCCCGCGGTCGACGGCGGGCGGATCTTGATGCATGTGCGGCTCAGCGTCGGCACGCGCGTCGAGGAAAGCGCGCACCAATTCGCGGAAATCGAGAAGGTGGTTCGTCAGGTCATTCCGCCGCGCGAACTCGACACGCTGGTCGACAACATCGGCTTTCCGGTGAGCGGCATCAATATGACCTACAACAACACCGGCACCATCGGTTCGCAGGACGGTGAAATCCAGATCGGATTGAGCGAAAATCACCGGCCGACGGCGGACTACGTGCACCGGCTGCGCGAAGAGCTGCCGGCGCGCTTCCCGGGCGCCACATTCTCGTTCCTGCCGGCCGACATCATCAGCCAGATTCTCAATTTTGGCGCTCCGGCGCCCATGGACGTGCAGATCCGCGGACCAAATCTCGACGAGAATTTCGCCTATGCGGAATCCCTGCTGCGGCGGCTGCGCCATGTCCCCGGTTTGGTCGATGCGCGCATTCAGCAATCGCTCAGCGAGCCCAGCTTCAACGTCAACGTCGACCGCACGCGGGCGCAGTATGTCGGTATTACCGAACGCGACGTGACCAACAGCATGGTGGTCAATCTGGCCGGCTCGAGCCAGGTGCAGCCGACATACTGGCTCAATCCCGAGAACGGCGTGAACTATTCGATCGTGATGCAGACGCCGCAATACCAGGTGGATTCGCTCAACGCGCTGAGCAATCTGCCGATCACCGCGCCCGGCGCGCCCGTGCAAACCCTCGGCGCCATCGCCGACTTCAAGCGCACGGCGGTGCCCGCGGTCTATACCCAGTACAACGTCCAGCCCATGATTCAGATTTACGGCACCACCCAGGGCCGCGATCTCGGCGCCGTAGCAGCCGACGTGCAGAAGATCCTGAACGAAACCGCCAAGGACGCACCGAAGACCGCGCAGGTGGCGATGCTCGGGCAAGTGCAGACGATGAACAACTCGTTCTCGGGGCTCATCTTCGGCCTCGCCGCCGCTATCGTCCTCATCTACCTGCTGATCGTGGTCAACTTCCAATCCTGGGCCGACCCGTTCGTGATCATCACGGCGTTGCCGGCGGCGCTCGCCGGCATCGTCTGGATGCTGTTCGCCACCCATACGACTTTGTCGGTGCCGGCGCTGACCGGCGCCATCATGTGCATGGGGGTGGCGACCGCCAACAGCGTTCTGGTCATCAGCTTCGCCAAGGAACGGCTTGAAGAGCACGGCGACGCCTTCGCCGCCGCGATCGAAGCGGGATTTGTCCGCTTGCGCCCGGTGCTGATGACGGCGCTCGCCATGATCATCGGCATGTTGCCGATGGCGCTCGGATTGGGCGAAGGCGGCGAACAGAATGCGCCGCTCGGCCGGGCGGTAGTCGGCGGTCTTTGTTTCGCTACGGTCGCAACTCTGATATTCGTGCCGGTCGTGTTCAGCATCATCCACCAACACCGCGGCTCGGTGGGCGTCCGGGCGCTCGGAGAACCGCATGCCGCCTGATGAAACCGCGCCGCCCGTGGTGTCGCGCCGCGGGCTTTATATCGCCGGCGGCACCGCGGCCATCATCGCCGTCGTCATCGTCGTGGCGGGCGTCACCACGCGCAAGATCGCCGACGCCAAACTGCAGGAATGGACCGAGAACCAGGCGGTGCCGGTGGTTGCCGTCGGCGCACCGGATATGCGCGGCAAAACCACGACCTTCTCGCTGCCCGGGCGATTGGAAGCCTATACGCAGGCGCAGATGTATGCGCGCGTGACCGGCTATGTGAAGGAATGGAAGGCCGATATCGGCACGCCGGTCAAAGCCGGCGACCTGCTTGCCGAAATCGACGCGCCGGACCTCGATCAGCAAATCATGCAGGCGAAGGCCAATCTGGCGAGCGCGCAGGCCAATTCCGTGCTGTCGGACATGACGCTGACCCGCGGCCAGTCGCTCATCAAGACCTACGCCATATCGCAGCAGGACCTCGATCAGCGGGCGGCCGATGCCTCCAACAAAAAGGGGCTGGTCGATGCGGCGCAGGCCAATCTCGACCGGTTGCGCGTGCTCGAACAATACAAGCGCATCGTTGCGCCGTTTGACGGCCTAGTCACCGCGCGTACCACCGATATCGGTGCGTTGATCAATGCCGGGGCCGGCGGCGGACCGCCGCTCTTCGTCGTTTCGGAGACCAGCAAATTGCGCGTCTACGTCAATGTTCCGCAAAGCTACGTGCCCAGCATCCCGGTCGGGACCAAGGCACAGATTGCTGTGCCGGAATATCCGGGAAGGACTTTCCCGGCGGCGGTCGAGGCCTCGGCCCAGGCCGTCGACATCGCCTCGGGCACGACCCGGATGCAGCTCGTCGTCGATAATACCCGCAACGCGCTGATGACCGGCGACTTCACCACCGTGACCTTCGATCTCGCTCACCCCGAGATCGCGATCAACGTCCCGGCAAGCGCGCTGATCTTCAATCAGAGCGGGCTGCACGTCGCCATCGTCGGCCGTGACGGTCGCATCAGTCTCAAACCGGTCACGATTTCCCGCGATCTTGGCAACGAGGTCGAAATCGGCTCCGGCATCGTCGCGGACGACCGGGTGGTGGTCAATCCGCCGGACGGAATTGCCGATGGCGACAAGGTCCGCGTCGCCGGCGCGCCGGGCTTGCCCGGCGAACCGGAGACCGCCGAGGCGAAGTAGATCAGCCGATTTCCTTCAAGCCTTTGGCGTAACGCTTATAGTTGCGGACATAGAATTGGGCGCCGGCGGCGATGCCGATGGGGGCGGTTTCGTCGAGCGTGCGGATGACGCGCGCCGGCGACCCGACGATTAGCGACTTTTCCGGAAACGATTTGCCTTCGGTGACGAGCGCACCGGCGCCGACCAGGCTGTGCGCGCCGATGCGCGCACCATTAAGCACGATCGCGCCCATGCCGATCAGCGCATGCGCGCCGATCGTGCAGCCGTGCAGAATGACGTTATGCCCGATCACGCAATCCGCCCCGATATTGATCGGAAAACCGGGATCGGTGTGCAGGGTGGAGTTGTCCTGAATCTGCGAGCGCTCGCCGAGATCGATCCATTCGTTGTCGCCGCGCAACACCGCGCCGAACCAGACGCTGCAATCGGCTTTGAGCCGCACCTTGCCGATCACCGAGGCGCTCGGCGCGACCCAAAAGCGGCCCTCGTCCGGCAAGTCCGGCTTCTGCCCGTCGAGTTCGTAGATCATGTGAAGGATTCCGACCCGCGAGCTTAAGCCCGCGCCCGGCAATGACTATCAGACGTTGAGCAGCGCTTGAAGCGCCATCACCACCACCGTTCCCGACATCAGGCTCCACAGCCCGGCGATCACGGCCGCCACCATGACGACTTGGGCGCGGCGCTGCTCGATGCGGCGCGCGCGCAATGTGTTGCGCATGATCAGGAACGGCGCGCAAAGAATGAGCAGCGGAACCGCGGCGAAGCGCGCCGCCATCGGCCCGACTTCGAGCAGGCGAAAGCTTGGGAAGTGTTCGCCGTACAGACGATAACCGGACGCGAACAAGCCGGCGACGGCAAAGCCGAAGGCAATGGCGAAAGGGAACCCGACGATTTCGGACGAAATCGCCGGCTGCAAGGCTTCGACCATAACAACGCCCCCGATTGTCTTCGCGACGTGCGGGAAGCCTTGCCGCAGCCAGCGCCCGGCCGCCATTGTTTGATTAAGGAAGGGTTAACGCCGGCGCTGCCGGCACCCGTGCGATACTCACCGTTGATTCGCGAAAGGCGGCCACGCAACCGATGACGGCGCACACGGTTCAACGCTACCGATTCCATCGCAGGTCCCGCGGCCTGTTGCTGCCGCTTGCCCTCCTCGTCGTGCTGATCGCCGCCGCCGGAATCTTCGTATCCTACGAGCTGTGGCCGACCTGGCCGAAAGCCCCGGTCAGGCTCGACGCGCCGGCGATTCCGGTCACGGTCGTGGGCGTATTGTTCAACGTGCCGCCGGCAGCGATCCGCGCGCCGGTGCAGCGCCATCCCGGCGCACACGAGCGGCTCGACCTCGTCTTTCTATGGCCCTCGCTCCTTCCGCCGGAGGCGGACGCCGAAGCCGGCAAACCCGCTGCACTGGGTGGCGACGGCGCGCTGCCCCCCGCCGTTGCCGACGACCGGCTGTTCGTCACCATCGCCGGGCTGGGCACGGTCTTGGCGCCGGCCGAGCGGCTACGCACGATCTATCCGCGCTACATCGAAGCGCAGGCGAGCGCAGGCCCGGACGGGCTCGCCATCCTGCCGTTCCGCGCCGGCACGCCCTATGAGGGGGAAGACCTCGTCTACTTCGCGGAAAAACCCGAGCGGTTCTTTGCCCGCTGCTCACGGCCCGTGCGCACCGTGCCCGGCACCTGCATCCAGGAGCGCTCGCTGGATGCCGCCGAGATCACTTTGCGCTTTCCGCGCGAATGGCTCAAGGATTGGCGCAATGTCGCCGCCGATTTCGACCGGCTGATGTCTCAGCTTCATCCGCGGGCGGAATACGGACGACGGAGAACGGACGACAGATGAAAGCTGGTACGCTTGTCTTCTTTCCGTCCGCCGCCGTCTGTCCGCCGTCGTCCGCTACTCCAGATCGGTGCCCAGGATGGCCATCTGGAAATTGTAGGAACGCTCGTCGTCCTCGTCGTCGACAAACAGCACGCCGATAAACTCATCGCCGACATAGACCTCGGCCGAATCGTCTTTTTTCGGCCGCGGCACGACGCGCATGCGCGGATTGCCGAACAGCTTCTTGAGGTAAGCGTCGAGCTTTTTTACTTCCTGCAAATCCACCGCGTGTCTCCTAAAACATGATCCCGAAACGATCTGCTGGCGTCCCGACGCGCCAAGCCGCATAGCACGCGGCGACGACTGCGATCAAATCTCGTCGGGAAACATCTGATCCATGGTCCGCGCCGGATCGGGGCAGCCGGCGGCGCCCACGACCCGCGCCGGCACGCCGGCGACGGTGACGTTGTTCGGCACCGGCTTGATCACCACGGAACCGGCTGCGATGCGCGCGCAATGCCCAACCTCGATGTTGCCCAAAACCTTGGCGCCGGCGCCGATCATCACACCGTAGCGGATCTTGGGATGACGATCTTCGTGCTCCTTGCCGGTGCCGCCGAGCGTTACGCCGTGCAGCATCGAGACGTCGTCCTCAATGACGGCGGTCTCGCCGACCACGAGTCCGGTGGCGTGATCGAGGAAGATGCCGCGCCCGATGCGCGCGGCCGGGTGGATGTCGCATTGAAACACCGCCGAGGCGCGGCTCTGCAAATAAAGCGCGAAATCGCTTCGTCCCTTGCCCCAAAGCCAATGCATCAAACGGTGCGTCTGGATGGCGTGGAAGCCCTTGTAATAAAGCACCGGCTCGATCAGGCGGTGCGTCGCTGGATCGCGATCGACGGTCGCCATCAGATCGGCGCGGAAGGCTTCCCCGATCGCGGGTGTGTCGCGAAGCGCGTCCGCATAGGCCTGCCGGATCAACCCGCCGGACAGCGCCGGATGGTCGAGCCGCTCCGCCAGCCGGTAGATGATGGCCGCCTCGACCGTGTCGTGGTGCAGGATGGTCGAATAGATGAAGGTGGCGAATTCCGGCTCACGCCGCGCCACCTCCTCCGCTTCGCGGCGGATGCGCACCCACACTGGATCGACCTTATCGAGTGCCGGTTTTGCCTGCGATTGCGCCATGGGCCTGTCTCCCGGAGGACGCGCTTCTAGCATAATTGGGACGGCGTGGGGCAGATTCCAGGGGGTCGGCAGCCAGCCGCCAATGGCCGGCCGACAGGGCCTTTGGCCGAGGCTAACGAGGCCAATGGCCGAGCTGCCCAGCGATCAGGGCCGCCGGGCCAGGAATTCGACCACACCCGCTTTGAACGCCCGGTCCCCAACGGCGAGCATGTGATCGCGGCCGGGAATATCGAGCGCCTGCGCGCCGGGGATGAGGGCGGCGAGTGCCTCGGCAGAGCCGGCCACCGCATCGTTGCCGCCGACGGCCACCAGAACCGGCACCGCGATCCGGCCCGCCTCCTCCCGACTCAACGTCTGGTGCGCGCCCTTGATGCATGCGGCGAGCGCCCGCAAATCGGAATGGGTCTTTTCGGCAAAGACGCGATAGGTGTGACCGGTCGGGTCGGAGACGTCGTCCCGCCCCGGCGCCTCCAACGCCCGCGCGATCGTTTCCGGTGGCCCGGTGCCCTCGACCAGATGAATGCCCAGCCCGCCGAACACGGCCGAGCGCACGCGCTGCGGATGCGCCAGGGCCAGGAAAGCCGCGATGCGCGCCCCCAGCGAATAGCCCATGACGTCGGCGCGCGGGATGCCCAGGTGATCGATCAGCGCGCGCAGGTCCTCGGCCATGATGCTGCTGCGATAGGCGGCCGGGTCGTAGAGCTTGGTCGATTTGCCGTGGCCGCGATTGTCGAGCGCGATGACGCGACGGCCGGTCCGGGTCAGCGTCGTCACCCAGCCCGGATAGACCCAGTTCACCTCCTTGTTGGAGGCAAAGCCGTGCACCAGCACGATCGGCTCGCCCTCCCCCTCGTCGAGAAAGGCAATCTCCACGTCGTCATGGGTGAAATGCGGCATGCGGTGACCATAATCGATCCGGCCGATCGTGCACAAAGATGGTGATGCGGGCGGCGGATAACGTTAGGTTTGTCGGCGGCGAGGCCCGAAACGTCCCCGCCCAATTCGGCCGGCAGCTTTCATGCTGCGGAGAGCGGCGAAACGTCGAAAATGGCGGGAGGATCGTGATGCAACCCTTGCGGCTCGTTTTACTCACTGCGCTGTTGGCATGTCCGGGCGGCTTCGCCAGCGCGCAGGTTTCCGACGACGTAGTGAAGATCGGCGTGCTCACCGACCTCTCCGGCCCGGCGGCGACGGCGACCGGCCCAGGCTCGGTTGCGGCCGCTCAGATGGCGGTCGACGATTTCGGCGGCAAGGTTTTGGGCAAGCCGATCCAAGTGATCTCCGCCGACCATCAGATCAAGCCCGACATCGCCGCCGGCATCGCGCGGCAGTGGTACGACCGCGACCAGGTCGACCTGATCGTCGACGTGCCGGTTTCCGCCGTCGGGCTTGCGGTGCAGAATGTCGCCAACGACCGCAAGAAGCTGTTCATCACCCATTCGACCGGTACGGCCGACTTCCACGGCAAGTTCTGTTCGCCTTACGCCATTCAATGGGTGTTCGACACCCGCGCGCTTGCCGTCGGCACCGCGCAGGAAGTCACCAAGCGTGGCGGCGACACCTGGTTCTTCCTCACCGCCGATTACGCCTTCGGGCATGCGCTCGAGCGCGACGCCTCGCAGGTGATCGTGCAAAACGGCGGCAAGGTTTTGGGCTCGGTCTCCCATCCCTTCGCGACGCCGGACCTGTCGTCGTTCATTCTCCAAGCGCAGGCCTCCAAGGCGAAAATCATCGGCATCGCCAGCGGCCCGCCCGACAACGTCAATGCCATCAAGCTCGGCGGCGAGTTCGGCATCTTCCAGGGCGGCCAGCAGATGGCCGGCCTCCTGGTGCTGATCACCGACGTCAACGCGCTCGGACTGAAAGCGGCGCAGGGATTGTTGCTGACCACGTCGTTCTACTGGGACATGGACGAGCAGACGCGCGAATGGTCGAATCGCTACTTTGCCAAGATCAACCGCATGCCGACGATGTGGCAGGCCGGCGTCTATTCGTCGGTCATGAATTATCTCAATGCGATCAAGGCGAGCGGCACCGACGATCCGCTCAAAGTCGCGGCCAAGATGCGCGAAACGCCGATCCAGGACTTTTTCGCCCGCAACGGGCATCTGCGCGAAGATAATCTGATGGTGCACGACCTCATCCTGGTGCAGGTGAAGACGCCGGAAGAATCGAAATATCCGTGGGACTATTATAAGATGCTCACGCATATTCCGGGCGAGCAGGCCTTCGGGCCGCCCAATCCGGCCTGCCCGCTGGTCAAAGGCTGACGGCGATAGCCTGAAGCGGAACGGTGGAAATCGAGCCTGCGGGCCGCTATGGTGACCGCGGGCAAGGCGGACCAAAAAGCATGGCGGACACGATCGTTCCTCATTTCCATAACGATCTCGGCGTTGCCGTGATCGAGATCGGTGCCAAGGAATTCATGTGCGTCGGCGCCGAGCCGCCGTTCGATCATCCGCACGTCTATTGCGACATGGGCGACGACAGCGAATACGTCTGTCCCTATTGCTCGACGCTCTACCGTTACGACCCGACCCTGAAAGCGAACGCCGCGCGGCCGGCGGAATGTACCTTGCACGAGGCCGGCGCCTGAGCGGTTTCGCGGAGCGCGTGTCCTGACGTCCACGCGTGTCGTCATCGTTGCCGGAGCCGGTATCGGCGGCTTGACCGCAGCGCTGGCGCTCGCCCGCAACGGCTTCCGCGCCGTGGTGCTGGAACAGGCCGAGCGCCTCGAGGAAACCGGCGCCGGCATCCAGCTCTCGCCCAACGCCGCGCGCACGCTGATCGAGCTCGGCCTCGAAGACAGGCTGCGCCCGCTCGCCACCGCGCCGGCGGCGTTGCGCGTGCTTAATGCCGCGAGCGGCCGCGAAATCGTGCGCATGCCGCTTGGCGAAGCCGCCGCGGCGCGCTACGGCGCACCTTATTGGGTGATCCATCGCGGCGATTTACAAGCCGCCCTCGCCGCTGCCGTAACGCGGCAGCTCGACATCACGCTCAAGCTCGGCATGCGTGTGGAAGATTTCGTCGCCTATCCCAAAGGCATCACCGTCTCGGCGCGCGGTAAAGCCGGCACGACGGAAGAGCGCGGCGTCGCTTTTCTTGCCGCCGACGGCTTGTGGTCCACGGCGCGCAACCGCATCGCCGGCAACGAACCGCCGCGCTTTGCCGGGCGCACCGCCTGGCGCAGTCTCGTTCCCGCGCGGGAGGTTTTCCCGGAATTTCGCGAGCCGCTCATTCATCTGTGGCTCGGGCGCGACGCCCATCTCGTGCACTATCCGGTGAAGGCCGGCCGCGCCATCAACGTCGTGGTGATTACCGCGGACAGCTGGAACACGCCCGGCTGGAGCGAGCCGGCAAGCCGCGCCGATCTCGTTCCGCGCCTTGCCGCCGAGGCCTGGGCGCCGCCGGCGCGGGCGCTCGTCGGCTTGCCCGAGGCGTGGCTGAAATGGGCGCTGTACGACCGCCGGCCGCTGACGCGCTGGTCGAAGGGACCGGTGGCGCTTCTTGGCGACGCCGCGCACCCGATGCTGCCGTTTTTGGCCCAGGGCGCGGCCATGGCGATCGAGGACGCCGCCGTTGCGGCGCAATGCCTCGCACAAAATCCCGACGATGCGGCGGCCGCGCTTCAAACCTACAGCGCCACGCGCGGCCCGCGCGCGCGCGACGTACAACGTTTGGCCGCGCGCACCGGCGCGCGCTATCACCTCGGCGGCGTCGGCGGCGAGGTGCGCGACGCGGCCATGCGGATCATGGGCGGCAAGCACCTCTTGCATCACTACGACTGGATCTACGATTGGCGGCCGCCGCCGGCTTTTTCCATCGGCTGATTAGAAAAACACGCAAAATATTGCGGCGTGCCGCATCGCAAGAAGAATTTTTGGCGCGCTCGGAGGGATTCGAACCCCCGACCCTCAGATTCGAAGTCTGATGCTCTATCCAGCTGAGCTACGAGCGCACGCTAAGGCGGCCGGCGCACAATAGCCGCTTGGCCGCAGCGTTCAACACGGCGCGGCCGCGTACCCCCGATTCCGAGTTTCACCGATTGTGAAGCTTCGTCGTCATGCCCAACCGGCAAGGCGGCTATTCGTTTGCGCAGGGGCGGCCGGGAACCTGCGTGGCCGCGGCAAGTTGTGATGCGAGCAACTGCGCAAGGAGGAGATGATGAGTGACTATCGCAATCCCGACGATCCGCTGATGCGCAACCGGCTACGAGCCGGCCGCTGGCCGCACCGGCACCGCTTGGGACTGGATCGCTGCCGCCGTGTTCCTGGTGGTCGTGCTGGCCATCGCCGTCGGTGTCGGCCACGAGCCGAACCGGTTTGCTTCCAATGAGCCGGTTACACCGCCGCTCACCCATCCGTCACCGTTGGCACCGCCCGCGGCCACGACGACCCCGGCCCGGCCGATGACCCCGGGTCTGGCTCCGCAGCCCGCGCCTGTTACGCCGGCTCCGGCGCCCGCGCCTGCAACACCGGCCCAGTAACCCGCGGCCTTTAGGATTTAAGTCAGCAAGCGGCCCGGTTCACGCCGGGCCGTTTCGCGTTTGCGGGTTATTTTTCGAATGCCGGATCGATCGGCACGCGATAGCCGTTGGCGAGCCGGTTGGTTTCGTTGGCCATGCCGACTACCGCCATCAGCTCGCCGAACATTGCTTCGCTCATGCCGGCCTTGCGGGCTGCCGCGCCATGGCTGGCGATGCAATAGCTGCAGCCGTTGGTGACGCTCACCGCCAGATAGATCATTTCCTTGGTCACCGCGTCGAGCGCGCCTGGCGCCATGACCTCCTTGATGCTCTCCCAGGTGCGCTTAAGCGTCGGCGGATCGTGCGCCAGATATTTCCAGAAATTGTTCACGTCGTCGATTTGCCGCGTGCGCTTGATATCGTCGAACACCGCGCGCACTGCGGGCGACGCGTTGCCGTAATTGATTGGTCCGCGCGGGGTCATAGCTGTGTTCCTTATTGATTTAACGTGTTGCGGCGCCGCTATTTCACCGGGATTGCCAGCGGCTGGCCCTTCTCCAGCACATAGCCGACGTACATCTTGCAGGGCTTGTCGGCCGTCGCCGCGCCCTCGGCGTGGATGGCGTGGTCGGGCAGCATAAAAGCCTCTCCCGCCGTATAGGTCGTCTCCGGTTGGCCGTCGGGCGCGAACCAGCACGCGCCCTCGATCACGTAGGCGGTAACGGTGCCGGGATGGATATGGCGCGGCGCCTTGAAGCCGGGCGCGACCTCCACCACGGCGGTCGTGACCTCGTAGTTCGAATTGGGCAGCTCGGTCTTGCTGATGATATTGCGCTTGACCGGCGACGGGGTGAGCGGCGGATTTTGCGGCGGGCTCTGCGCCAGCGCGGCGCCGCCGACGGAGAGCGCGGCGGCGAGAATGACGGATGCTTTGAGCATGACGCTGCCTCCCCTTTTGTTTGTGTCCCGTGTGCGCATCCTATCGTTCCCTCTGCCCCTATGGGAGAGGGTGGCGTTGGCGGCGGCCTATTGGGCATCCTTCGACAGATAGCCGCGCTGTTTGTAGGGAAACCCCGTCAACTCGCAATCGCGGCTTTCCTCGTGCTGGTAATAAGCGCGAATCTCCACGATGCGGGCCGCCTTGAGCAGGTTCCAATCAATGCCGCGAAACATCATGCGATCGGGTTTGCCTTTCGGCAGATAAGCGCAACTCCATTCGACCACGACCTCGTCGCCGTTGGCCAGCGCATGGTCGATGCGCCAGACCGGTTTGTAGACGATGTGAAACGCGCGCCAATAGCGCGCGAGCTGCTCGCTGCCCCTGACCGGTTTGTTGATCTCCGGCAGGAAGTAGTGCGCGACGTCGGCATCAAGCGTGCTCTTGAGCGCATCAAGATCGCCGGTGTTGCACGCGGCGAAATAGTTGCGCACGGTTTGCAGGTTCGCTTCCGTACTCATGGCCGCTCACCTTTCCACCGAAGTCGCTACACCGGCAAGTTGTCGTGCTTTCGCCCGGGCATCTCCACCGTCTTGCCGCGCAGCATGGCGAGAGCGCGCGCGATGCGCGGGCGCGTCGTCGACGGCATGATCACGTCGTCGATATAGCCGCGTTCGGCGGCGATGAAGGGCGAGAGAAACCGCTCCTCGTATTCGCGGGTGCGCGCGGCAATCTTCTCCGGGTCGCCGATGTCGGCGCGGAAGATGATCTCGACCGCGCCCTTGGCGCCCATCACCGCGATCTGCGCCGTCGGCCAGGCGTAATTGACGTCGCCGCCGATGTGCTTGCTCGCCATCACGTCATAAGCGCCGCCGAAGGCCTTGCGCGTGATCACGGTGACGAGCGGCACGGTCGCCTGCGAATAGGCGAACAACAGCTTGGCGCCGTGTTTGATCAGGCCGCCATATTCCTGCGCGGTGCCGGGCAGGAAGCCAGGCACGTCGACAAAAGTCACGATCGGGATGTTGAAGGCGTCGCAGAAGCGCACGAAGCGCGCCGCCTTGCGGCTCGCGTCTGAGTCAAGCACGCCCGCGAGCACCATCGGCTGGTTGGCGACAACGCCGATGGTGCGGCCCGCGATCCTGCCGAAGCCGATGACGACGTTGCGGGCGAAGGTCTCCGACAGTTCGAAGAAGTCACCCTCATCCACGGTTTTGAGGATCAGCTCCTTGATGTCGTAGGGCTTGTTCGGATTGTCGGGAACGAGCGTGTCGAGCGACGGCTCGATGCGGTCAATGTCGTCGAATGACGGCCATTCCGGCGCGCCGGCGGAAAAATTCGGCGGCAGGAAATCGAGCAGGCGGCGCATCTGCAACAGACATTCCACGTCGTTGTCATAGGCGCCGTCGGCGATCGAGGATCTGGTGGCGTGCACGGAAGCGCCGCCCAGTTCCTCAGCGGTGACGATCTCGTTGGTCACCGTCTTCACCACGTCCGGGCCGGTGACGAACATGTAGCTCGTGTCGCGCACCATGAAGATGAAATCGGTCATCGCCGGCGAATAGACGTCGCCGCCGGCGCACGGTCCCATGATCACGGAAATCTGCGGAATGACGCCCGAGGCGATGACGTTCCTTTTGAACACCTCGCCGTAGCCGCCGAGCGCCGCCACGCCCTCCTGGATGCGGGCGCCGCCGGCGTCGAACAGGCCGACGATCGGGGCGCGGGCCCGCATCGCCATGTCCTGGATTTTCATGATCTTCTGCGCGTGCGTCTCCGACAGCGCGCCGCCGAACACGGTGAAGTCCTTAGCAAAGACGAAGATGCTGCGGCCGTTCACCGTGCCCCAGCCGGTGACCACGCCGTCGCCGGCGATTTTGGTCTTTTCCATGCCGAATTCGTTGGAGCGATGCTCGACGAACATGTCGAACTCCTCGAAGGAGTTCTTGTCCATCAAAAGCTCGATGCGCTCGCGCGCGGTTAATTTGCCGCGCTTGTGTTGCGCGTCGACGCGTCTTTGGCCGCCGCCGGCGCGCGCGTTGGCGCGCAGCTCTTCGAGCTTGTCGACGATGTCCTTCATGTCGTGCCCCGCCGTTTGCCCCGTTTCAGCCGCCCGCCGGATTGCCTTCGCAGGGTCTCAATAGAAAGCCTCAATAGCAAGGCTTGCGCCCATTTTCACCATGGTTCTCGCGAGGATTTCCCGTGCATGCTAAGGCGACGCGCTGAAACGGCGGACCGCGGCGGACCGATGAATGTAAAGATGGCACGATGGATCGACGCGGTGGAACGCCGCCCGCAAACCGCGTTTGTGGCCTTTCTCGCCGTCCATGGGCTGGTCTGGACGGCGCTGCCGGCGCTGTTCTACCGCAACCTGCCGCTCGACGTGATCGAGGCCTTGACCTACGGCCGCGAATGGCAGCTCGGCTACGACAAGCTGCCGCCGCTGCCGTGGTGGCTGGCGGAATTGACCTACCGCGTATTCGGCACCGACGCCTCGCTCTACGCGCTCTGCCAGGTCGCGGTGATCGCCGCCTTTGTCGCGGTATGGATGACGGCGCGGCCGCTGGTCGGCACGCTCGGCGCGCTGGCCGCCGTCCTGATCGTCGACGGCCTGCATTATCTCAATTTCAGCTCGGTCAAATTCAACCATAACGTCGTCGAACTGCCGTTCTGGGCGCTCGCCGGTTTCGCCTTCTACGCCGCGCTGCGGCGGGGAAAGCTTGGCTACTGGATCCTGCTCGGCGTGGCGCTCGGGCTATCCTTCTGGGCGAAATATTTCGTCGCGGTGCTGATCGCGCCGATGGCGCTGTTCATGGTGATCGATCCGGCGGCGCGCCGCAGCCTGGCGACGCCGGGGCCGTGGGTCGCTGCCGTCGTTGCGCTCGCGGTCATGGCGCCGCATCTCGTCTGGCTGGTGCAGAACGATTTCCTGCCGCTTCGCTATGTCGAGTCGCGCTCCGCGCCGCCGAATGGCGCGCTCGATCATCTCGTCTATCTAGCCGAATATCTGGGCAGCCAGATCGTCTTTCTCCTTCCGGCGCTGTTTATCGCCGCGCCCCTCTTCTGGCCGCGGCCAAAACTGCCGGCGCCGCCGCGGAAGCCCGATGCCTTCGATCGCCGCATCGTCACGCTATTGGCATTCGGGCCGGCCACCACCTTGTTCGTCGCGTCCCTGCTCAGCGGCCGCGGCACCCAGCCGACCTGGGGCTATCCGCTCTGGCTGTTCCTCGGCCTTTGGCTCGTCATGGCCGCCCCGGCGGCGATCGAGCGCGCGCGGCTTACGCATCTCGGCACCCACTGGGCGGCGGTGTTCATCATCTCCGTCGCCGCGTTCTTCGCCGATTACGTCGTGCTGCCGGATTTCGATCACCGTTATCGCGCTGCGTTTTTTCCCGGCGATCAGCTTTCCGCCGCGATCGCGCAACGCTTCGCGGCCGCCACCGGCAAAAACCCCGCTTACGTCATCGGCTCGATGTGGGACGGCGGCAATGTTTCGCATTATTCGAAACAGCGCCCGCAGCCGCGCGTGCTGATTGATGGCCTGCCGCGCCGCGCGCCGTGGATCGACATGGCCGATCTGCGCGCCCGCGGCAGCGTTTTGGTGTGGACCGAAAGCGATCCGAAAGTGATGCCTGCGAACCTTGCCGCGATCGCGCCCGGCGCCATTGTCGGTGCGCCATTCGATCTGCCGTGGGACCGCGGTGGCGGGTCGGTCCGTGTCGGCTGGGCGATCTTGCGCCCGCAAGCGCAATAATGCTGGCGCATGATCTTATCGGAAAACCGGTTTCCACTTTTCCGGATCACGCGCATTGATTTACCCCGCCGCGTCGGGGTGCTAGTTTGCCGGCAGCCAACGAAAATAGAGCGAAAAATGCCGGATTATCTAAGACTTGAGGCGTTCCGGGCGACGCCTTTGGTGCGCGAGCCGTTTCCGCATCTGATCGTTTCCGGCTTCATCGGCCCCGCTGCGCTGGCGGCGGTCAACGCCGACTATCCGAAAATCTCCACCTCGGGGAGCTTTCCCGTCGATCAGGTCGAATTCGGTCCGGCCTTCCAGATTTTGCTCGACGAACTGGAAAGCGACGCGTTCCGCGAGGCGTTCGAGGAAAAATTCGGCCTCGATTTGTCGGGTCGGCCGACCGTGACCACGGTGCGGGGCCGCTGCGACGCCCGCGACGGCAAGATCCACACCGATTCGACCAGCAAGATCATCACCGTGCTCATCTACATGAACGAGTCGTGGCGGGACGCCGGCGGCCGGCTGCGGCTCCTTCGCTCCGCCGACAACCTCAACGACATCATCGCCGAGGTGCCGCCGGTCGCGGGCACTTTGCTCGCGTTCAAGCGCAGCGACAATTCCTGGCACGGGCATGAGCCGTTCGCCGGCGAGCGCCGCGTCATCCAGTTCAACTGGCTCACGTCGGAGGGCAATCGGCAGATCGCGATGCTGCGCCACCATACCTCCGCATCGTTCAAGCGCGTGCTGCAAATGATCTTGCCGAACCGCGCATAGGCCCGGTAGAGGCGCGCACATTGTCCCGACAGCGAAGTTCGCCAATGCCCGACGGCACCGATCTGCGCGACCGCAACTTCCGCAAAATCCTGCTGATCAAATTGTCGGCTGTCGGCGACGTCGTGCACACCATCCCGGTGTTGAATAAATTGCGCCACCGCTATCCGGCGGCGCAACTGGACTGGCTGGTGACGCCGGCGATCGCCGAATTCCTTCGGCACAATCCGGCCATCAGCAACGTCGTCGAATTCGAGCGTGAGGACTGGTCGGCTCCCTGGCGGCTGACGCCGTTCATCAGCTACGGCCGTCTGGCGCTGGAGCTGCGCCAGACCGGCTACGACCTCGTGGTCGACATGCACGGCCAGCTGCGCACGGCGATCTTCACGCTGGTGACCGGCGCGCCGGTGCGCATCGGGTTCGACCGGCCGCGCGCGCGCGTCTGGGACGCTTCGCCGCGAAAATTCTCCCGCGAAGCACGCAAGCATGCCTGGCAGGGCGCCCGCGAGGGCAGCTGGATCGCCTACACCCACCACATCCAGGTGCCGAGCCTCGACGTGCATGCGGTCGACCGTTATCTCAATGTCGGGCCGCTTCTGGGACTTGCGGAGGGGCCTCCCGATTTCTCCTTTCCCATTCCGCCGGCGGCGAACGCCCAGATCGACGCGCTGCTGCGGCACCACGGCGTCGGCGACGGCGGCCTCATCACCATGGCGCCGGGCACGATTTGGGAAACGAAGCACTGGGGTAGCGCCAAGTTCGCCGAGGTGGCGCGGCATCTCCTGCGCCAAGGCTCTGCCGTGGCGCTGATCGGAACGCAACGCGAGCGCGACGTCTGCGAAGAGGTGGCCCGGCTCGCGCCCGGAGCGGTCAACATTGCCGGCGAGACGACGCTCACCGAGCTTGCGGCATTGATCCGCCGCTCGCTCATCAGCGTGACCAACGATTCCGGTCCGATGCATCTTGCGGTGGCGCTCGATCGTCCTGTGGTCAGCGTTTTCGGGCCGACCGATCCGGTCTGGATCGGCCCCTATGGCCGCGGCGACGCGGTGCTGCGGTCGGGCGAGCCCTGCTCGCCCTGCTTCCTGCGCCAGCTCAGCCGCTGCCGCTACGACCACGCCTGCATGCACAACGTATCCGCCGCGGCGGTGATCGAGCGGGTTGAAAGCGTGCTGCGCGACCAGGCCGCTGGCGCCGGCCGCGTCAAAGCGCAGGCGAGCCGAGCTTAGCGGCCTTGTGCGGCCGCTTCAGCCAGATCTTCGCGCATGAGTGTCGTAGTAATTCGCCCGAAAGCCCAGGCTGCGGAAAATCTCGCGAAGCCAGCGCTGCGTGACAAATGGATCGTCGCCAGTCAGCGCGTAGCGAAGGAAGATCGGCCGGTACGCTTCGATGGCTTCTTGTGCGCTCAACCACGGTCCGGGAAGTTCCGCTCCGAACAGACCGCTCGAGCCTTTTTCAAACTGATGCTCTACATAAATTCCTTCTTTGGGCGGCTGGGGCAATCGTTGCCGAAGTACCGACCGCTGACTCACAATGTTGAATTGATTAAATCCGAGGGACGTCAGCAACGCTATCTCTCGTCGAATTCCCCGGAACGAAACCTTTGTCGGATTCGATCGAAACGTATTCTGGCCGCTCGCTGATTTCGGCGAAACTCTCGAGAACGATCGTATCGTACCCCTCAATGTCGATTTTTACGTAATTACGGCACGCCGAATTCACGGAATAGATCGGCGGTGGTGACGGCCTCGACTTCAATCTCCCTACTTTCGGTGCCCTTTCGTCAATTCCGTTCCACCACTCCGGATCAAACGTGCCCCACTCCGTAACGTCTTTATTGACGTAAAATTTCACTATTCCGGCGGCCCAAGAGATTGCCTTGTTCACCACTTTGAGGCGGCCGTCCGCGATAAACGTCTTGAATTTTTGACGCAGCCCTTCGTACAGCGCGGGGTTGGCTTCCACGCCGATGACTCGGAATCCCTTCCTCAGATAGAATTCAGTGTCTTCACCGCGGTGGGCGCCGATATCAAATATGAGATTTGCGTCCAACGGTGGACCTCACTTTTGATCAGCTTGTTCGTCAACTCTGCGCGTTCAGACGGCAAATCCTTGCTTCAAGTTTTTGCTTCACTCAAGCCGGCTTCTCGCGCGCGGCGAAGATCGCAAGCCACAGATACACGCACAGCAAAGTCGTTTCGACGAGCACGACGAACAGGCTGCCGCCATAGATCTGCGGGAAGAATACTTCCACGACCGCCATGGATACGACCGCGGTCAGCCACACCACCGCGCCCCAGGCGGCGGCGAGCCACAGCCCGACCGCGGCCACCAGGTCGATCACGGCGAAAAACACCGTTGCCGTTTGCCAGGCGACCGTATGCGCCTCGAAACCGCCGGCGGCGCCGGCGCCGATGCCGCACACCGCCGCCCAGTGATAGAGCCCCTTGACCAGCGAGGCCGCTGCCATGATGCGCAGAAACAAAATCAGATATTCGGCCCAAGAGCCTGTACTGCCGGCGGCGCCCGCGGCTTTGCCGGCATGCACGGGTTCGAGCATTTCGCTCGGCCGCGTCGGTCGCCTCTGCGATTGATCACTCATGGCAGGCGGGCTTTGGCACCCACGGCAGGCGGAAGTCAACCATGCTTGCCGCGACCAGTGGCGGCTCCGGGCCGGAAGGGGTAAAAGAAGCCGCGATTATGGAGAGTGCAGTCATGGCGATCAAATTCGGCCGCCCGCTCGAACGTATCCGGCCCGCACCGGCCGAGACGGACCCGCCGGCCGAGCGTCTCGATCTCGCCATCCGGCCGCGCCGCAACCGCCGCGCCGAGTGGTCGCGGCGCATGGTGCGCGAGCATGTACTCACCACCGACGATCTGATCTGGCCGCTGTTCCTGGTCGACGGCACGAAGGTGCGCGCGCCTGTCGCTTCGATGCCCGGTGTCGAGCGTCTTTCGGTCGATGAGGCGGTGCGCGCCGCCGAACGCGCGGCCAAGCTCACCATCCCCTGCCTGGCGCTGTTTCCCTACACCGAGCCGGACAAACGCGATGACGAGGGATCGGAAGCGCTCAATGCGGAGAACCTCGTCTGCCAGGCGATCCGCGCCATCAAGAAAGAGGTGCCGGAGATCGGCGTGCTGTGCGACGTGGCGCTCGATCCCTATACCAGCCACGGCCATGACGGGCTACTGCGCGACCGCGTCATCCTCAACGACGAGACCGTGGCGATCTTGGTGCGCCAGGCGCTGATCCAGGCCGAGGCCGGCTGCGACATCATCGCTCCGTCCGACATGATGGACGGGCGCGTCGGCGCGATCCGCGCCGGCCTCGACAAAGCGGGCTTCGGCGATGTGCAGATCATGGCCTATGCCGCCAAATACGCCTCGGCGTTTTACGGCCCGTTCCGCGACGCGGTCGGCTCGAGCGCGACATTGATCGGCGACAAGCGCACCTATCAGATGGACCCGGCGAACACCGACGAGGCTTTGCGCGAAGTGGAGCTCGACATCGCCGAAGGCGCCGACATGGTGATGGTCAAGCCCGGCCTGCCCTATCTCGACGTGCTGCATCGGGTGAAAGAGGCCTTCGGCATGCCCACCTTTGCCTACCAAGTATCGGGCGAGTATGCGATGATCATGGCCGCCGCGGGGAACGGCTGGCTCGACGAGGAAAAGGCGATGACCGAGAGCCTGATCGCATTTAAACGCGCCGGCGCCGACGGCGTGCTGACGTATTTCGCCGCGAGAGTTGCCGAGAAACTCAACAAGGACGGACGCTAACCGTCCACGCCGGGATAACACGACGAAGGCGGGTGCCATGCGTGAAGACGACGAGATCGGGCATTACGTGCCCTTGTTGCGCCGGATCATCATCCTGGTGGCGGTGATCATCGCCATCCCGGTGGTGTTGTGGACGATTACCGCATTCGTGCGCTCTTATGTCGGGGCGCCCAAAATCCCGACCTTCCATCAGCTCGCGTCGACGGCTTCGATCAACACCCCCGCAAGCGACAATCCCGGCCAGAATGCCGGCCAAACTAACAGTCAAGATGCAACCGACCGGATGATGGCCGACGCGGCCAAGCAGGCCAAGCTCGCCGATCCGTCGTCCTCGACGGTCGAAGCGAAAGCCACGACGCCCAAGGGGCCGTTCCTCGGCGACCGCACGCCGGAGAATGCCGCCACCATGCCGGCGGGCACAGCGTCCTCGATCCCACCGCCGCCGAGCGCGCCAAAGTTGACCGATATGTCACCCACGGTCCCGATGCAGCCTAAGCCCGCCGATATGCCGGCGCCGGTCGCCGCCGCGACGCCCGACACAACGACATCAAACGTCACTCTTGCCGGACAAATGCCCGCGAGCGATCCGCAGCCCGACGCCATGGCCGCCGCGCCGCTGTCCGACCCGATTCCGCTGCCGCGGCGCCGGCCGCACGTCGCCGTCGACGCACAGACGGCGCCGACGGCACCGATGACGCAGATGGCTTCAGCAAGTTCGAGCGGCGTGCCGATGCCGCGGCCGCGGCCGCGGCCGGACGCCGCCGGCCCCGGCGCGCCCGCGGAACCCGCAAGCAGCGGACCGCTCGATTTTCTGCAAAATCTCTTCGGCGGAAAATAACGACTGTAGCCGGGTCCTCACTCCAGCGCCGTACCGCTCGGCATGCGCACCGGCCGATAGCCGTCGGCGGCGAGCGCGCTGAAAATTTCCTCGGCATGCGCCGCGTCGCGCGTCTCCATGGTCACGTCGAGCTTGGCGCCCTTGGCGGGAACGTCGAGGAACAGCCGGTGATGATCGACGCTTAATATGTTGGCGCCGAACTCGCCCAGCCGCGTGGCGATCTGGCCGAGGATTCCGGGCCGATCGGGAATGGTCAGGCGAAACGACACGATGCGGTCGGCGCGCTCCAATTCGCGCACCATGATGGAAGCGAGAATGCGCGGATCGATATTGCCGCCGCAAAGGATCAGCCCGACCCTGCGGCCGCGGAAGCGCGCGGGCGAAGCCAGCATGGCGGCAAGCCCGGCGGCGCCCGCTCCTTCCGCCATGGTCTTCTGTAACGTGAGGAAGGCGTTGACCGCGCGCTCGATCTGCGGCTCGTCGACGAGGATGATGTCGCGGACGAATTCGCGCACCACCGGCAGCGTCAGTTTGCCGACATTCTTCACCGCGATGCCTTCCGCCAACGTGGCGCCGCCGCACGGACGGTTGCCCTTGTGCACGGCGTTCCACATCGACGGGTAGAGTGCAGCTTCAACGCCGACGATTTCGATCGAAGGCTTTTTCGCCCGCGCGGCGATGGCGCAGCCGGCGATCAGTCCGCCGCCGCCGATCGGGACCACCAGCGTGTCGAGATCGGGCGCCTCTTCCAGCATTTCGAGCGCGATGGTTCCCTGACCGGCGATGATGCGCGGATCGTCGTAGGGGTGGACCCAAACGAGATTGCGCTCGGCCGCGATCGCCTCGGCGCGCGCCTGCGCCTCGCTGATCGTCTCGCCGTCAAGGACGACGGTGGCGCCGGATGCCTCGGTCGCCTTGATCTTGACGAACGGCGTGGTCACCGGCATGACGATGGTCGCCGGGATGGCGAGGCGGCGGGCATGATAGGCTACGGCTTGCGCATGGTTGCCGGCCGACATGGCGATAACGCCGCGGCGGCGCTCGTCGGCTGACAGCGCCGCAAGCTTCACATAGGCGCCGCGCTCCTTGAACGAATTGGTGACCTGCAAATTCTCGTACTTCACGAATACCTCGGCGCCGGTCAGCGTCGAGAGCGGCGGCGCCGCGAGCAGCGGCGTGCGCAACACCTGGCCGGCAAGGATGCGGCGGGCGGCTTCGATATCGGCTAGCGTCACCATGTCGGCCTTTTTCCTCATTTCCGCCGGCGTTACAATGTCAGAGTCGCAAGCGAGGCCGTCATGAGCTATTCCGGGCCAGATCCGCGACCGGGCTTCTCGGCCGATTTGCGGCCGCATGCCTACGATCCGGCCGCCAATCCCGAGCTGTTCGAAGGCGTCTTGGCGCGGCGCGTCGTCGCCTTTGTCATCGACCTCATCATCATTACGCTGCCGCTGGTCGCAGCGGCGATGTTCATCTTCGTTTTCGGGCTGATCACCTTCGGGCTGGGCTGGGCCTTGTTCTGGCTGTTATCGCCGGCTTCGGTGATCTGGGCGCTGTTCTACTATGGAATCACGCTCGGCAGCCCGGCTTCGGCCACGCTCGGCATGCGCGCCATGGAACTCGAAATGCGCACCTGGTACGGCGCGCCCGCTTATTTCGTGCTCGGCGCGGTGCATGCGATCGTTTACTGGGTCAGCGTCAGCGTGCTTTCGCCGCTCATCCTCGTGGTCGGCTTCTTCAGCCCGCGCCGGCGGCTGCTGCACGACATGGTGGTCGGCGCCATCGTCATCAACAGCGCGGCGCGGGCTGCCATGCTGCGAACGCGTACGCCGGGATATAGCGGATTCGGCCTTTAACGCGCCGGTATTCTCGGGCAATCTAGGCAGCAGCCGGGTCAGTCTCGGCGACAGGAGGCTCAAGGGCCGGCAACGGCCCGATACGTCCCGTGACCCAGCATTCGCGCGATACCCCGCAATTCTACCTGACCGCTCCGTCGCCCTGCCCTTATCTCGCGGGCAAGGAGGAGCGGAAGGTCTTTACCCACCTGGTCGGTGAGCGCGCTCCTGAGCTCAACAATATCCTCACCCAGGGCGGATTTCGCCGCAGCCAGTCGATCGCCTACCGCCCGGCTTGCGAGGGTTGCCGCTGTTGCGTCTCGGTGCGCGTGGTTAGCAAGGAATTTCGTCCGACGCGCAGCATGCGGCGCATCGTCAGCCGCAACGCCGATATCGTCGGCGAGATGCGGATCGCCGTGCCGACCTCGGAGCAATACGCGATTTTCCGCGGCTATCTCGATTCGCGCCACCGCGACGGCGGCATGGCCGACATGACCGTGCTCGATTACGCCATGATGGTCGAGGACAGCCACATCGAGACGCGCATCATCGAGTATCGGCGGCGCGAACCCGGATCGTCGATGCCCGGCCGCCACGCCGGCGACCTCATCGCCGTGGCGCTGACCGACGTGCTCGCCGACGGATTGTCCATGGTCTATTCGTTCTTCGAACCGGACGAAGCCGACCGCTCGCTCGGCACCTTCATGGTGCTCGACCACATCGCCCGCGCGCAGCGCATGGGGCTCGCTTACGTCTATCTCGGCTATTGGGTGAGCGGTTCGCGCAAAATGGATTACAAGAGCCGCTTCCTGCCGCAGGAGCGGCTCACGCCAGACGGCTGGGCAAGGGTGGAGGAGCATACGAGCAGCGAATAGAATTACTCGCTGCTCGCCATTCGCTCATTGCTTTCGCTGTCGAACTTGTTGGTTTTGGGAAAGCCCTTGGGCGCGAGACGCCCGGCGTCGGCGCGGTTGCCGCGCCAGTCGGCAAGCTCTTTCAATGACAGCGTGAAGACGCGTTCGGCGGAATCGGTCCAGCTCAGACCCTTCTCCGCCTCGAACACCTTGATATCGGAAAGCCCGCCGTCCTTGTGACGCTGCAGCCGCACGCCGCGGCCGCGCGACATCTCCGGCACCTGATCGATCGGGAACACCAACATCTTGCGGTTCTCGCCGATCGCCGCCACCAGTTCGCCCTCGGCCGGGGCGATAGCACAGGCCTTGTCGGGCGCCGACACGTTGAGCACCTGCTTGCCTTTGCGGGTATTGGCGAGGCATTCGTCTTCGGGGACGATAAATCCCCTGCCTTCGTGGCTCGCCACGATCAGCTTGCGCCCGCCTTCGTGGCGGAACACCGAAATAACATCAGCCTCCTGCTCCAGCTCGATGAACAAACGCACGGGTTCGCCGTGGCCGCGGCCGCCCGGCAATTTCGCAGCCTCGATGGTATAGCAGCGCCCGTTGGTGGCGAAGACGAGAAGCTTCGACGTCGTCTCGGCGAAGAAAGCGAGCTTGAGCGCATCGTCGGCCTTGAACACTAGGCCGGACAGATCGGCGACCTGCCCACGCAACGCGCGAATCCAGCCCTTCTCGGAAACGACGACGGTGATCGGCTCGCGTTCGACCAGAGCTTGCTCAATCGCGGCTTCGTCATGCGCCGGCGCCTCGGCGAAGCCGGTACGGCGTTTGCCGAGCGGCGTCTTGGTGCCGAACCGGTCGCGCACGTCGCGAATCTGGCCGGCAATGGTCTTCCACTGCGCCTTCTCCGAGCGCAGCAGCTCCTCGATCGACTTCTTTTCCGCACGCAGCTCTTTGTCCTCGGTGCGGATTTCGATCTCTTCCAGCCGACGCAGATTGCGCAGCCGCATGTTGAGGATGGCGTCGGCCTGGACGTCCGAAAGCTTGAACGTCTTCATCAGCACCGGCTTCGGCTCGTCCTCCTTGCGAATGATCTTGATGACTTTGTCGATGTTCAGATAGGCGACGAGATAGCCCCCCAGGACTTCGAGGCGATGCTCGATCTGACTGAGCCGAAAGCGCGAGCGGCGAAGCAGAACGTCGCGCCGGTGCGTGAGCCATTCGTTCAAGGCTTCGGCAAGGCCGATGACGGTTGGAATGCGGCCGCGCACCAGCACGTTCATGTTCAGCGCCACGCGGCTTTCCAGCTCGGTGAGCTTGAACAGGCTTTCCATCAGCAACGCCGGATCGACGCTGCGCGAGCGCGGCTCGAAGACGAGCCGCACGTCTTCGGCGGATTCGTCGCGCATGTCCGCGAGTAGCGGCAGCTTCTTCTCGTTCATCAGTTCGGCGATGCGCTCGACGAGCCGCATCTTCTGCACCTGCCAGGGAATTTCGGTGACCACCACCAGATAGGTGCCGCGCCCGGTATCTTCGACCTTCCAGCGCGCGCGGAGCCGGAACGAGCCGCGGCCGGTGGCGTAAGCTTCGGCGATCGTGTCCGGCGGATCGACGACGACTCCGCCGGTCGGGAAATCCGGTCCGGGCACGAATTTAAGCAATGTGCGGGTGCGCGCCTTGGGCTGATCGATGAGATGCAACGCCGCGTCGCAGAGCTCGGCGATATTGTGCGGCGGGATCGCGGTCGCCATGCCGACCGCGATGCCTTGCGAGCCGTTGGCGAGAAGATTGGGGATGGCTGCCGGCAGCACCACCGGCTCCTGCGATACGCCGTCGTAGCTCGGGCGGAAGTCCACGGCATCTTCGTCGATGCCGTCGAGCAGGAGCCGCGCGGCATCGGTCAACCGCGCTTCGGTGTAACGCATGGCGGCGGGATTATCGCCGTCGATGTTGCCGAAATTGCCTTGCCCGTCGACCAGCGGATAGCGCGAGGCGAAATCCTGGGCGAGCCGCACCAGCGCGTCGTAGATCGCCTGATCGCCGTGGGGATGGAAATTGCCCATCACGTCGCCGACGATTTTTGCCGATTTCTTCAGCGCCGCACCCGGATCGAGGCGCAAGAGCCGCATGCCGTAGAGGATGCGCCGATGCACTGGCTTGAGCCCATCGCGCGCGTCCGGCAAGGCGCGATGCATGATGGTCGAGAGTGCATAAGCGAGATAGCGCTCTTCGAGCGCCTCGCGCAGCGCGATCTCCTGAACATCGCCTAAACCCGGGGGAATCACCTTCTTATTCATGGCGAAGAGGGGTAGCGCGCTTGGCCGTTGCGGACAAGAACGGCGGCGACGAAACGCCCGCGCGCATCGGGCATGGCCAGACCGCGCGGGGCGAAAGCGTAACGCTCAAGAAAGAAGCCGGTCAGCGCGAACGCATCGGCAAGATCGGCGGGCGAGAAAGGCCCGGTTTCGGCGCGCAGGAAATCCGGCAACCGCATGAGCTTTTCCTTGTACGCTTCGCCGCCCGCGCGCGAAACCGCCCGGCCCGAACGCGGCGACACGTAGATCAGATCGTCCTTGGCGCCGGTCGCGGCGCAAGATGAAAGGTCGAGGCCGAAACCGAGTTCAGCGAGGAACGCAAGCTCGAAGCGGGCGATCATGGGCGCGACCGCGGTCGGGTCGTCGAGCGCATCGAGGATCGCTTCGAGTGCACCGTGGATGCCCGCATGCGGCTCGCGTTCGGCAAGCAGCCGGCACAAGGCCGCGAGATGGGTGACGCCGTGCACGGCGTGGGCGGCGCTGAGAAATCCGGCGGCGCGCAAATTGATGCCCTCGACCGCGTAATTGCCCAGATGATCGTCAAGCCGCGCCCGCCAGGTGGCGCGCAGCGAATTCCCCGGCTGGAGCACGCCCCGCAGCCGCGTGCCGGCGCCACCGCGAACGAGGCCGAGATGGCGGCCGCGCTCGAGCGTCATCAATTCGAGGATGACGCTGGTCTCGCCGTGGCGGCGCACGCCCAGCACGATGCCTTCATCGGTCCATTGCATGGGATGTATGTAGCGCGCTTCGCGGGGATTCGCAGGGCTACTCTTTGGGAAATTCCAGCCCCATCTCCCGATAGCGCTCCGGGTCGTCCCCCCAGCCTTCGCGGACCTTGACGAACAAGAAGAGGTGGACGGGACGTTCGATGGCGGCGGCAATGTCGGCGCGCGCCGCAGAGCCGATCGCCTTGATGGTCGCCCCGCCCTTGCCGAGCACGATCTTGCGCTGGCTTTCGCGCTCCACATAGATCGTCTGCTCGATACGCACCGCTCCGTCCTTGAGCTCTTTCCACACTTCGGTCTCGACCGTCGACTGGTAGGGCAATTCCTGGTGCAGCCGCAGATAAAGCTTCTCGCGGGTGATCTCGGCGGCGAGCGACCGGAGCGGCGCATCCGAAATCTGATCCTCCGGGTACAGCCAGGGACCCTCCGGAACACTCGCGGCGAAAAAGCTCTTGAGCGCACCGACACCGTCGCCGGAGCGCGCCGAAATCATGAATGTCGCGGCGAATGACGCGCGCTCGTTGAGCGCTTGCGCCAATGCGAGCAGCGTCGGTTTCTCCACGAGATCAACCTTGTTGAGCACCAGAACTTTGGGCGCGCGGATATCGGCAAGCTTGCGCAAGATCGCGTCCTCGTCGTCCTTCACGCCCTTGTGCGTATCGATCAGCACGGCGACCACGTCGGCGTCCTGCGTGCTGCCCCAGGCGGTTCCCACCATGGCGCGGTCGAGCCGCCGGCGCGGCACGAAAATCCCGGGCGTATCGACGAAGATGAGCTGCGCGGGTCCTTCGATAGCGATGCCGCGGATGAGCGCGCGCGTGGTCTGCACCTTGGGCGTGACGATCGAAATTTTTGCGCCGACCAGCGCGTTGAGCAAAGTCGATTTGCCGACATTCGGCGCCCCGATCAACGCCACGAAGCCGCAGCGCGTGGCGGCGGCGACCGCGGCAAGGCCGGCGGCTTGCTCGGCCGGCTCAGCCATTGCGGCGGTTGGGCTTGACGCCTTCGCGGGCCATCATGGCTGCGGCGGCGGCCTGCTCGGCGGTGCGCTTGGAGCGGCCGGTGCCTTCGGCGGGAGCCAGCTGCGGCAACTGCACGGCGACGCGAAACTCCGGGTCGTGGTCTGGACCGGAGCGGGCCACTTCGCGATAGGCCGGCGTCGGCAGGCCGCGCGCCTGCGCCCATTCCTGCAAAACGGTCTTCGGATCGCGCAAAGGCTGCGCCGTCGTCCGCATGCGCGCCTCCCACAGCAGGCCGACCATCGCCTCGGCCGCGGCATAGCCGCCGTCGAGATAAACCGCCCCGATCAGCGCCTCGCACACGTCCGCGAGGATCGCCGGACGCTTGCGGCCGCCGGCATTGGCTTCCGAAGCGCCAAGCCGGATCGCGGCGCCAAGATCGATGGTGCGCGCGATCTCGGCGCAGGTTTCCTTGCGCACCAGATCGGCGAGCCGGCGCGAAAGCTCGCCCTCATCGGCCTTGGGGAAGGCGCGGAACAGCATGTCGGAAATCACCAGCCCGAGCACATGGTCGCCGAGGAATTCGAGCCGCTGATAGCTGCCGGCGCGATTGCGCGAACCCTTGAGCGCGGAAATATGCGACAGCGCGCTGTCGAGCAACGCTAGATCGGTGAAGCGATAGCCGATGCGTTCTTCGAGCGAGCCATCGCCGCGGCGACGGCGGCGGCGAGGATCCTTCTGCCCCTCGCTGGCAGCGCCCGGCGCGGACGGCGCGCGGGCGACCTCAACGACATACGGCTCTTGTAGAGCGGGAACTGACTTGCTTTTGCCCCTGCCGCTCATCTGACCAGCGTGAACAACCTCGTCCAGCGCACGGTCCACGGCCAGCGCCACACCTCCCAGGCGTGCGCGCCGTCCCTGATCGAGAAGAAAATGATCTGTGCCCTGCCGATGATGTTCTCATAGGGCACGTAGCCGACCGCGCTGAGCACCCGGCTGTCGGTCGAATTGTCGCGGTTGTCGCCCATCATGAAATAATGGCCGGGCGGCACGACATAGACCTGGGTATTGTCGTAGAAGCCGTTGTCGGTGAGATCGAGCGTCGTGTAGATCACGCCGTTTGGCAGCGTCTCGCGATAGCGTTTGACGCGCTGGACGACACCATCTTCGTCGGTGACAAAATCCTCCATGCGCTCGCGCTTGACCGGCTCCCCGTTGATGTTGAGCACGCCGTCGATCATCTGAATGCGGTCGCCCGGCAATCCGATGACGCGTTTGATGTAGTCGGTGGAGTCGTCCTTGGGCAGGCGGAACACCACCACGTCGCCGCGATCGACCGGCCGGCCGATAATGCGGCCGGAGAAAACCGGCGGCGAAAATGGCAGCGAGTAATGGGTGTAGCCGTAGGAATATTTGGACACGAACAGATAATCGCCGACGAGCAGCGTCGGGATCATCGAGCCGGAAGGGATATTGAACGGCTGAAACAGGAAAGTGCGGATGACCAGCGCGATGACGAGGGCGTGGAAGATCACGCGAATGGTTTCAGCGAATCCGCCCTCTTTCCGTTTGGTTCCGGTCTGCACGCTCATCGGCCTATGGTTTCCGTTATCCTGTTCCCGCGCGCCCCGCGACCTTGTAGCCCCTGAGGCAAGCCCACGCAATTACACGCGGGATTTCGCCGCGGACCCCGCCCGACCGGCATTCGCTAGGCGCGCCATAGGCTTACCGTAAGGGCGGCGCGCAGATGACAAATTTGTCACCCCGGCATCCCCGACTTCCATGGGTCAGCCGCGCCGGATCAATGGCCGGGGATCGCGGTCGCCGAGATGACGACGAAAGCCTGCGCCATCGGCCCCTCGTCGGTCATGGTGAGGTCGATCCGGGCCTGGTAGCCGGCGGGTGTGATGGCATCGAGGCGGCGTTTGGCGCCGCCGGTCAGCGCCAAAGTCGGCCGCCCACCCGGCAGATTGACGACGCCAATATCGCGCCACCACACCCCGGCGCGCAGCCCCGTGCCCAGTGCCTTGGCGCAGGCTTCCTTGGCGGCAAAGCGCTTGGCGTAGGTCTCGGCCCGGTTTCGGCGTTTGTCGGCCTTGGCCTGCTCCGTCGGCGTGAAGATGCGGTCGATGAAGCGATCGCCATGGCGTTCGATCACTTTGGCGATGCGGCGGGCGTCGCAGATGTCGGAGCCGATGCCGAGAATCATCGCGCACCGCTGCCGATTTTCGCCCGGCCGCGATCCATGGCGGCGCGCATCTTGCGCACCGCGCCGGCAAGCCCCTCAAACATCGCCTCGCCGACCAGGAAATGCCCGATATTAAGCTCGATGACCTCGGATAGCGTTGCGATTTTTTCAGCGCTGGCAAAATCGAGACCGTGCCCGGCATGGACTTCGAGGCCGACGCCCGCCGCCAGCGCTGCGCCGCGGGTGATGTGCGCGAACTCGGTCGCGGCGGCGGATGCGTTGGCCGCAGCAAGCGCCTCGCACCAGGCCCCGGTATGAATCTCGATGACCGGCGCGCCGATCGCGACCGCAGCCTCGATTTGCACCGGCTCGGCGGCAATGAAGAGCGACACGCGAATGCCGACCTCGGCAAGTTGTGCGACCGCCGCGCGCAGGGGCTCGCCGCCGCCCGCGGCATCCAGCCCGCCTTCGGTGGTGCGCTCGGCCCGCCGCTCCGGCACGAGGCAGGCGGCGTGCGGGCGCGTCTTGCGGGCGATCTCCACCATCTCCCGCGTCGCCGCCATTTCCAGATTGAGCGGTTTCTCGATGCTCGCCTTGAGCCGGGCGATGTCGTCGTCGCGGATGTGGCGGCGATCCTCGCGCAGATGCGCGGTGATGCCGTCGGCGCCGGCGGCGATGGCGACCGCCGCGGCCTTGACCGGATCGGGATGCCGGCCGCCGCGGGCGTTACGCAAGGTGGCGACGTGATCGATGTTGACGCCAAGGCGGATGGGAGGGGCAGGCATATCAGACAATCAGGCCGGCCCGGAATTTGTGCGACTTGGGCGCCACCTTTGCGGCCCCTGCCGCGATCGCCTTCCCCCGTTAAGTTTCTCGCGCAATATCACCTCGTCGCCGTTCCGGAAAATTTCCACGTCTTGGCTGCGAAAACGGAATCGAACCGGCAACCGGACCGCTTGGCTGTTTCGTACCGTGAATATCCGCGCAGTCGTCATGCAATTCCCCCTGTGCACTCAATATAGCCGTCATCCTGACGTGGCCGCAAAGCGGCCCTCGAAGGATGAATCGGCCGAGGTGCCCGGCCGCCGCCCTTCGAGGCTCGCTTTGCTCGCAGCTCAGGGTGATGGAAGAAAGTCATCGTCAAGATCAAGCACCGCTGGTTTCTACCCGTTAACCCGCTCGGCGTTGGCGATCACCTTCTTCGCGCGCAATTGCGAGATGATCGAAGTCAGATGCTTGAGATTGTAGACTTCGAGATCGATGGTCAGCTCGGTGAAATCCGGCGACTGCCGCGACATGCGAATATTGTCGATGTTGCCGTCATGCTCGGCGATTACTTGCGCGATCTGGGCGAGCGAGCCCGGCTCGTTCACGGACTGCACGGCAAGCTGCGCGGGAAACCGCTGCGGCGTCTTCTCGTCCACGTCCCAGCGCACGTCGAGCCAGCGCTCCGGCTCGTCCTCGAATTCCTTCAGCGCCGGTGAATGGATCGGATAGATCGTGATGCCCTCGCCCGGCGTCATGATGCCGACGATGCGGTCGCCCGGCACCGCGCCGCCATTGGGCGCAAAACGCACCGGCAAATCGGTGTTGATGCCGCGGATCGGGATCGCGGCGCCATTCTCGGATTTTTCCGGCAGCTTGAACTTCACCGCCTTGGCGCGCTTGAGCCCGAACCAGCCGCTCTCCGCCTTGGGCGCGAGGGCGGTGACGCGCTCGTCCTTGTAATCGGGATACATGGCACGCACCACGTCGGCGGCTTTCATTTCGCCGCGCCCGACGGCCGACATCACGTCCTCGATCGAGACGCGGGCAAGCCGCGGCAATGCGCCTTCAAGCTGGTCGTCCGAATAGGCGAATTTGGCGCGCTGGCACAGCCGCTCGACGATGCGCCGGCCAAGACCAGAATATTGGTTGCGAACGGCGGCGCGGGTGGCGCGGCGGATCGAAGCGCGCGCCTTGCCGGTCACGACGATAGATTCCCAAGCCGCGGGCGGAGCGGTCTGCGCCTTCGAAGTCAGAATCTGCACCTCGTCGCCGTTTTGCAGCGGCGCGCTCAACGGGCCGATCTTGCCGTTGATTTTCGCGCCGACCGCCATATTGCCGACGTCGGTGTGTACGGCATAAGCAAAATCGATCGGCGTGGCGCCGCGCGGCAACGCGATGAGCTTGCCCTTCGGCGTAAAGCAAAACACCTGGTCGTGGAACAGTTCGAGCTTGGTGTGCTCCAGGAACTCTTCCGGGTTGGAGCCTTCGGCCAGAAGCTCGATGGTACGGCGCAGCCATGCATAGGCGTTCGACTCGCGCGAGAGCATCTCCGTCGGCGAGCCGACGCCGTCCTTGTAGAGCGCATGCGCAGCGATGCCGTATTCGGCGATCTGCTGCATCTCGCGCGTGCGGATTTGCAGCTCGACGCGCTGCTTGCCCGGCCCGATCACGGTGGAATGGATCGAGCGGTAATCGTTCTGCTTCGGCGTGGAGATATAGTCCTTGAAGCGTCCGGGCACGACCGGCCAGCTGGTGTGGACGATGCCAAGCGCACGGTAGCACTCGGCCACGCTGCCGACCACGACACGGAAGCCAAAGATGTCCGAAAGCTGCTCGAAGCCGACCGCCTTCCTTTCCATCTTGCGCCAGATGGAATAGGCGCGCTTGCGGCGGCCGGAGACCTCGGCGGCGATGCCGCTGTCGGCAAGCTTGCGGGCGAGTTGCTGCTCGATCTCGGTGATCCAGCCTTTGCTGCGCGCAGCCAGTGCCTCGAGCCGCTCGGTGATGACCTTGTAAGCGTCGGGATTAAGCTCGCGGAAGGACAGGTCCTCGAGCTCGTCGCGCATCTCCTGCATGCCCATGCGGCCGGCAAGCGGAGCGTAGATGTCGAGCGTCTCCTCCGCCGTCACCCGGCGCGCTTCCGGCGGCCGATGCTCCAGCGTTCGCATATTGTGCAGCCGGTCGGCGAGCTTGATCAGGAGGACGCGCACATCGGCGGCGATGGCGAGCAGAAGCTTGCGCAGGTTTTCCGCTTGCTTGGCCTCCTTGGAGACGAGATCGAGCTTTTTCAGCTTGGTCAGGCCCTCGACCAAAGTGCCGATGTCGCGGCCGAACAGCCGGTCGATCTCGGCGCGAGTGGCGTCCGTATCCTCGATGGTGTCGTGCAGGAGCGCGGCGGCAATGGTGGCGTCGTCGAGCTTGAGATCGGTGAGGATCGCGGCGACCTGCAACGGGTGGGAGAAATAGGGATCGCCGGAGGCCCGCTTCTGCTCGCCATGCGCCCGCATGGCATAGACGTAGGCGCGGTTGAGCAGGTCTTCGTTGGTCGCCGGGTTATATTGCCTGACGCGGTCGATGAGCTCGAATTGCCGCAGCAATCGAGGCTTGCGCGGCTTTGTGGTCAGCCCCTCGTCGTCCTGCGGGACGAGGTTGGGGCCACGCGCGACCGCGACCCGCGACCGGGGCTGGTTCTGCATCCGCGGCAGATCGATCGGCGAGCGCGCCATGAAAGACCTCGGCTTCGCCGGACAACCGGCGCAAGCTCATGACAAGGATATCATGGCGTGGGCCCGGCGCCACAAGGCGACCGACGGGCGGCCGCCGTGGCGACTAAAGTCGCGGCGGTTCGCAAACTTATCGTTAACAGGCGCGGGCTCGGCGGCCGCAACCGCGAACGAAGAAAGCCCTATTCCTCTTCGTCGCCGGCGTCAGTGTCGGGCTCGGGCTGGCTCTCCGGCGGGGTAAGACCCTCGAGGCCCTTGAGCAGCTCTTCCTCGCTCATGCGGTCGGTGGTCACCTCGGTGTCGTCGACATCGGCGCCGGTGCCGGGCGCTCCGATCAGCGGCACCCCTTCGGCTTCCGGTTCGTCGACCTCGACATATTTCTGCAGGGAATGAACGAGTTCCTCTTTGAGGTCCTCGGGAGACACCCCCTGCTCGGCGATCTCGCGCAACGCCACCACCGGGTTCTTGTCGTTGTCGCGCTCGACCGTGATCTGGCCGCCGGAGGAGATCATGCGGGCGCGGTGACTTGCCAGCAAAACGAGATCGAAGCGGTTTTCGACCTTGTCGATGCAATCTTCCACGGTAACACGGGCCATAGTCGGTGCTCCTGCGCGGGTCCGGCGGGGTGCGGCGGCGGATTTCGCTCCAGCCGGGCGTTACCTATCGTCACGTGCGGGCAAGTGCAAGGGCGTTTTCCAGGATTGTTCTGTGAAATCACCGATCTTGCCTTACGGCAAAACCGCTTTGCCAAGACCGCTTTACCGCAGATCGCGGGAACTCGCCGGCGGCAGGACCAATCCCCTATTTGCGATTTACCGCGATGGCGTGCCACAGTGAGGGCGGCCGCGCCATATGGCACGCGCGGTGCTTGCCGTGCGACCGCGTCAGTCGCAAGCTGGGCTACCGTGTTTTTGCCATCGTGGCTGCTTATTTTGTCACTGGTGGCGACAAACCAGTTTTTGAAGAATACCGGAAACGTCGGGTCTATTGCGGCTGATCCGGTTTCATAACCAGAAAACACATCGAGAGACATCATGTCGGCACAGATCGAGAAGATTGCATTATTCATTGACGGCGCGAACCTCTACGCCACGGCGAAATCGCTCGGCTTCGATATCGACTACAAACGCCTGCTGCGCGAATTCCAGTCGCGCGGTTATCTAGTGCGGGCGTTCTACTACACCGCCGTGATCGAGGATCAGGAATATTCGTCGATCCGTCCGCTGATCGATTGGCTCGACTATAACGGCTACACCGTGGTGACCAAGGCGACCAAGGAGTTCGTCGATCAGACCGGGCGGCGCAAGGTCAAGGGCAACATGGACATCGAGCTGGCGGTCGATGCCATGGAGATCGCCCCGCACGTCGACCAGATCGTGCTGTTCTCCGGCGACGGCGACTTCCGCTCGCTGGTCGAGGCGGTGCAAAGGCGCGGCGTCCGCGTCATCGTCGTATCCACCATTTCCACGCAGCCGCCGATGGTAGCCGACGAATTGCGCCGTCAGGCCGACGAATTCATCGACATCATCTCACTGCAGAACAAGATCGGCCGAGATCCGGCCGAACGCCCGATACGCGAGCCACGGGAACCGCGCGAGGCACGCGAGCCGCGGCACACGCCGCAATTCCTCCAGCGCAGCACCGGCAGCACCGCTCAGCGCGTCGAGGTCGAAGTCGAAGACGAGTTCGACGAAGACTAGCTGCGCGCCGTGACCGCCATGGCGCCCGCAAGCGGCAAGCCCGGCCGCGACTGCCCGCGCTGTCCGCGTCTGGTCGCCTTTCGGGAAAACTGGCGCAACGCCGAGCCCGAGTGGTTCAACGCGCCGGTCCCGTCCTTCGGACCGATCGACGCGCGGCTCCTGATCGTCGGGCTCGCGCCCGGGCTGCGCGGCGCCAATCGCACCGGCCGGCCATTCACCGGCGACTATGCCGGCGATCTTCTTTACACGACGCTCAAGGAATTCGGCTTCGCGCAAGGAAACTATGCCGCGCGCCCCGACGACGGGCTGACATTGATCGATTGCCGCATCACCAATGCGGTGCGCTGCGTGCCGCCGGAGAACAAACCGACGCCGCAGGAGATCGCCACCTGCCGGAGCTTCCTCACCGCGACGATTGCGGAAATGACCAAGCTCCGGGCGATCGTCGCGCTCGGGCGCATTGCCCACGAAACGCTGGTCGCAGCGCAATCCGCGCGGCGGCGCGACTATCCGTTCGCCCACGGCGGCGCGCAGCCAATGGGCGCGGCCATGTTGTTCGATAGCTATCACTGCTCGCGCTACAACACGAATACCGGCGTGTTGACGCCGCAAATGTTCCGCGACGTGTTCGCGCAAGTGCGCAAGCACCTGGACGCGGAAACGCCTACCCGGCCGCCTGGCTGAAAATCGCGCTCTCGTATTTGCCGCTGCCCATTTCGCCCGGCGGGAAGATGTCGTGCCGCTCGATCCAGGCAAACGATTCATCGAACGTCTCTTTCGAATACGGCTCGAACACCAGACGCTCGCCCGGCCCCCAGCGCCGCGTGTCCATCTGACCGTGAAAACGCACCGGGAATTCGCGCCGGTAGTAATGCGTATAGAGCTCCGGCCGCAAATCGATGTCGCGCTGGGCGCGGCGCAGCGCCCGGAAATATTTGCGCACATCCTCCGGGTCCGGCGTGCCGGTGACCATCGATGCGATCATGAAGGTGGTGTCGATGATCTTGCGGAAGCCGAGCTGCTCGGCAAAATAATATGGCCCGCTAAACAGGGAAGCCGCCGGCACCTTGCGGTCGATCAGCATTTCCATGCGGCTGAACAACAGTCCGTCGGCGAACGACAGCTTGATCTCGTCTGGCGCGAGATATTGTTCGAGCCCCTGGATCGTCGCGTAGTGGCTCCCTGACTGGAAGCCGACGGAAATCGGCACGCCGGCAAGGTCGGTCGGGGCCTTCACCGGCGAATCCGGCGGCACGAACACGCCGCAGGGCGATACCGAATAACAATCGGCGTAAAGCTTGCCGTGGCCGTTGGAGGCCGCCACGTTCACCGTCCAATGGCAGGCGCCGCTGACGTTGCAGGTGCGGCCGGCTTCGAAGGTCTGATAGGCGCCGACCTTGTCGCCGAGCTGGTGGCCGCTGCCGGTACTCGAAACGATGGCCTCGCGAAATTCGTAGTCGAGTGCCTCGGCAGCGAAATAACCCTTCTCCTCGGCGACCCATTCCTGGAGCCGGAAATGCGGAGCAACGATGAATTTCGACATCAAAGGATCCTTTCCCGTTTGCGCTTAAAGCTAACCGTGGCTGCGCAGCCAGGCAACGACCTCGGCGGCACTGCGGTCTGGCGGGAACACCGGATAAAAGACCTTGGCGATTGTGCCGTCATCGATCACCAGCACCATGCGCTTGAGCAGCGTCATCCCGGCGACCGAGAAGGTGGGCAGCTTCAGCGCGCGTGCGAATTTGAGCTCGGCATCGGACAGGATCGGGAACGGCAAATGCAGGCGCTCGGCAGCCTCGCGCTGATAATCGGTATCCTGGGTCGACAGGCCGAAAACATGGTTCACGCCCAAATCCTTGAGCGCGGCGAAATGATCGCGGAAGCCGCACGATTGCGGCGTGCAGCCGCGCGCGCCGGGAATGTCGTCCCAGCCCGGCGGCAGATCGACTCCCGGCACGCCGGTGCGCGGATAGATGTAAAGCACGGTGCGGCCCGGCACGTGCGCCAGATTGAAGGCGCCGCGGCGGGTCGCCGGAAGCGCCAGATCGGGTAACTGCATGCCGGGAAGGTGCCGCGCGGCGCCGTCGTCCTGCGGGACCGGGATGCCCGGCGGCAGGTGCGTCGGATCGTGCTTGCCGGGTGCTTCTCGTGCCGCGCTCATTCCATGTGCTCCGGATATCGCTTGCGTTTGATGTTGCGCTAAATCCTGTAGCTCTTTTTCCGGACCTCGCGCATAGGAAATAAACTCCATCAGCGAGCCGTCGGGATCGCGAAAATAGACGCTGGTACCCGCCCCCTTGGCGCCGAACCGCTGCAGCGGGCCCCGCTCGACGGCGACGCCGCAACGTTGCAGATGGCTTATCGCGTCGGCGATCGGGCCGCTCCATTCGAAGCAAAGATCGCTGTTGCCGGGGGCGACCGGAAGGCGCGCCACTTCGGCGGGCGTTACCCCCGGGCCGTGGACGTTGAGCTGACGGTCGCCGAAACGGTAGGCGTAGCCGGCCGGCCGCGCCACCAGCTCGGCGCCGAGCACCGCCGTGTAGAATGCATTGGAGCGTTCCCAGTCGGTCACGTGAATGACGCAATGATCGAGCGTCACCGGAAGCATCGCCTTAGCCCTTCTGCCGCAACAGCCGGCCGCGCTCGCGCTGCCACGAGCGCTTCTTCTCGGTCTCGCGCTTGTCGTAAAGCTTCTTGCCGCGCGCCAGAGCGATCTCGATCTTGGCACGGCCTTTCTCGTTAAAATAGAGCTTGAGCGGCACCAGCGTCATCCCTTCGCGCTCGACCGCGCCGATCAGCTTGTTGATCTGCCGGCGGTGCAGCAGGAGCTTGCGCGGCCGTTTCGGCGCGTGGTTGAAGCGGTTCGCCTGCTGGTATTCGGGAATGTTGGAATTGATGAGCCAGATCTCGTTGTCGCGGGCGTCGGCGTAGGATTCCGCGATCGTGGCTTTGCCTGCGCGCAGCGATTTAACTTCCGTGCCAGTGAGCGCAATGCCGGCCTCCATGGTCTCGTCGATAAAGTAGTTGAAGCGGGCCTTGCGGTTGTCGGCAACGACCCGCAATTTCCTTTCGGCCTTCGCCATGGCCTTAGGAGCGGCTCTTCAAAAGATCGCGGATCTCGGTGAGAAGTTGCTCCTGCTTGGTCACCGGCGGCGCCTTGGGCGGTTCGTCACGCATGAGCCGGCTGACCAGACGCATCACCCAGAACAACACCCAGGCGACGATGAGAAAATTCAGCGTGACCGTGAGAAAATTGCCCCAGGCGAGCACGGCACCTTCCTTCTTGGCGTCGGCGAGGCTGGTCGCCGTCACCTTGGCCGACAGCGGCAGGAAGTGATTGGAGAAATCGAGCCCGCCGGTGAGCGCGCCGATGACCGGCATGATGAGATCGCCGACCAGGGATTGCACGATATTGTTGAAGGCCACGCCGATGATCACGCCAACGGCGAGATCCACGACATTGCCACGCAATGCGAACTTCTTGAAATCATCGAGCATCGACATCTGATCACCCCCTATTCTACCCCCGTGCGACGGGAGAGGGGGGACATGCCTGCCCTCCCCAGCCGCGCCGGGATGAACCGTCTTAGTTGATCAGACCCGCATGCACCATGGCATCACGCACAGCGGCGCGGGTCTTGTCGGAAATCGGGACCATGGGAAGCCGCACGGTCTCCGCGCATTTGCCGATGAGCGAGAGCGCATACTTGACCGGCGCCGGACTTGTTTCGAGGAAGAGATTTATGTGCAGAGGCGCAAGCTTGTCCTGAATCTTCAGCGCCGCGGAATAGTCGCCCTTGCGGCACGCCGCCTGGAATTCGGCGCACAGGCGCGGAGCCACGTTCGAAGTCACCGAGATGCAACCGTGGCCGCCATGCGCCATGAAACCAAGCGCGGTGATGTCCTCGCCGGACATTTGATTGAAATCTTCGCCCATCACTGCGCGCTGTTGCGTGACGCGCGTCATGTTCGCGGTGGCGTCCTTGACGCCGGCGATGTTCTTAAGCTCGAACAGCCGCTTCATGGTGTCGACCGACATGTCGATCACCGACCGCGGCGGAATATTGTAGATGATGATCGGAATGCCGATCGCGTCGTTGATTGCCTTGTAGTGCTGATAGAGCCCTTCCTGGGTCGGCTTATTGTAGTATGGGGTGACGACAAGGACAGCGTCGGCGCCTGACTTCTCCGCCTCGCGGGCGAGATCGATCGCCTCCTTGGTCGAGTTCGAGCCGGCGCCGGCGACAACCGGAACCCGGCCGCGGGCCTGCTCGACGCACCATTCGACCACCTGGCGGTGCTCGTCATGGGATAATGTCGGACTTTCGCCGGTGGTGCCGACCGGAACCAGCCCGCTGGTGCCCTCGGCGATCTGCCAGTCGACCAGACCGCGGAAGGCCTTCTCGTCCACGAAACCGTTCTTGAACGGCGTGACGAGCGCGGTGAATGAGCCTCGAAAGCTCGTCTTGGCGGTCATGACACGATCCTGTGCGCGGCTCCGGCGGCGCGCCCGCCGGGGGTTGAGTCGGGGCGCGGCTTTTGCCGGCAGGATAAATATCGGGTCGTGAACCGGCTTGAAAGCCCCTTCACGATAGGAAGCACGCGCCGCCGGCGCTAGACTTATAATCCGCGAATCCAACAGACGGACGAGTACAGAACCCCGCAATGCCCCGCTTTTGCCGCGAAATTCGCCGATTGCCGTTCCGAGGCGCGGACATTAGTACTTCCTCAATCTTGGCAGCCGATGAGGGGTTTCCGGGATCGCCGGAGAGCGGCGCCGCGGCGCTTGGGACGGGGACGCTGGGGCAGAAAGGTCCGTGCCGGTGACGGCCACTCGGCTCATACTTCTCCTCGCTCTCGGCGGCCTGTTCGCTGGGCAAGCCCGCGCGGCGTCGCCGACCGAGGCGATCCCACTGCCGCGGCCAAGGCCGGCGCTTAAATCCGACGGAGCGGCAAAGCTGGCGGCACAGGTCCCCGCGCACGGGGCAACCGCGCCCGCGCCACTGTCGCTCGCTCCGTCATCCGCCGATGTTTTCGCCACCTCCTCGATCCGGCCTCCCGGGCTCGCCGCCTATGATCAACCGCGAAGTTCGGGCGGACCCCCGCCGATGCACGTTCCGGCCGCAGCCGCGCCGGCGCGATCCGCGCCGCAGCTCGCCATGGCCGCAACCTCGGCGACCTCACCGCTCGATCTCGCCGCGGTCAAGCAGGCCATCGAGCTGACGCACCACGGCCGGCCGGACGACGCGACCTCCGCCGAAGGCTCGATTGCCGATCCGACGGCGCGCAAGCTCGTCGAATGGGTGATCCTGCGCAGCGACGAGGCCAATCTCGACTTCCCGCGCTACGCGGCCTTCATCGCAGCGAATCCGGGTTGGCCCGGCATTGTTTTCCTGCGCCGACGCGCCGAAGCGGCGCTGTGGCAACAGCAAGCCGCGCCGCGCGCGGTCATCGAATTTTTCAGGAACGAGCGGCCCACAACCGCCAAGGGACGGTTTGCGCTGGCGCGCGCCCTGCTCGCCGAGGGCGATCGCGACGGGGCGCAGGCGGCGGTGCGCGAGGCCTGGCGCAAAGACAGTTTTTCCGCGGATGTCGAAGCGCAGGCGCGCGCCGCATTCGCCGGCCTGATCGGCGCCGCCGACGACAAGGCGCGCATGGACGCACGGTTCGACGTCGAGGACGACGATGCCGGATTGCGCGCGGCGAGGCAGCTCGGCGGGATCGAAACCGCCATCGCCAAAGCGCGCGCGGCGGTCATCAACAAGTCGTCCAAGGCTAAGGCGTTGCTCGAGGCGGTCCCGGCCGCGGCCCGGCGCGATGCCGGCTATATGTTCAGTCACATTCAGTGGCTGCGCCGCGCCGACAAGATCGTCGAAGCGGCGCAATGGATGGTGGCGGCGCCGCGCGAGCCGGAACGGCTCGGCGATCTCGATCAATGGTGGGTGGAGCGCCGGCTCATCGCCCGCAAGCTCCTCGACCTCGGCGAAGTGAAAAAAGCCTACGAGGTCGCCAGCGGCGCTGCGCCGCCGGTCAACGACAATTATCGCGCCGAGCAGCATTTCACCGCCGGCTGGATCGCGCTGCGCTTCCTGCACGAACCGGCGGCCGCGCTGGCGCATTTCGCCCGCATCGCCGAGGGCATGACCAATCCGATCACGCTGGCGCGCGCCTATTACTGGCAGGGCCGCGCCGCCGAGGTGCTCGGCCGCAGCGCCGAGGCGCGCGCATTTTACGAAACGGCGGCGCGCTATCCGACCGCCTATTACGGCCAACTGGCGCGCGCGCGGCTCGGCATCGAAGCGGTCACCTTGCGCACGCTGCCGGAGCCGACCCCCGAACACCGGCGTCTGGAGGTGGTGCGCGCTCTCGAAATTCTCTACGCCGTCGACGAGCGCGACCTCGCCGCGGTGCTGGCCGCCGAGCTCGGCGACAAGGCGACCGACGTCGTCGCGCTCACCACCGCCGCCGAGATCGCCGCGCAGCATAACGACGCGCGGGCGACTTTGCTCATCGGCAAGGCTGCGCTCGGGCATGGCCTGCCGCTCGAACGCTACGCGTTTCCGGACTTTGGCGTGCCGAATTATCAGCAGATCGGACCCGAGGTCGAACGCTGCGTCGTCTATTCCATCGTGCGCCAGGAAAGCGCGTTCAATCCACGGGTGATTTCAAGCGCCAACGCCATAGGGCTGATGCAGGTCACGCCGGCCGCCGGCCGCGACACCGCCAAGCGCTTCAATGTCTCGTTCGACCGGCAGCGGCTGATGGCCGACGTCGCCTACAATGCGCAGCTTGGTACCGCCGAGCTCGGCAACGACATCGCCAGCTGGCGCGGCTCCTATATCCTGGCGTTCGTCGCCTACAATGCCGGCCCGCGGCGGGCGCGGGAATGGATCGAGCAATACGGCGACCCGCGCGATCCCAAGGTCGACCCGATCGACTGGATCGAGCGCATACCGATCTCGGAAACGCGCAATTACGTCCAGCGCGTGATCGAGAACATGCAGATATATCGCGCCCGCTTCGGCAACGATCCGCGGCTTCTGATCGAAGCCGATTTGCACCGTGGCGGCTGATGGGGCCGTTCGGGGATCATTTCCTCGTTGCACTCCGGCCCGGCTCGCAGCTAATGTCGCTTTTGTGACCTCGCCGTATAGGAACGGCGACGGTGGGCGGCAGGGACCGGCATGAACAAGCCATCCCCTTATCTGGTGCCAGACACGCACGGCGGCGTGGCCGATCCGGGCAAGAGCCTGTTCGTCGCCGCGCAGGACGGGCTACGGCTCCACGTTCGCGAATACGGCACAGCCTCCGCGCCCGGCCTTCCGGTAGTCTGCCTGCCGGGACTGGCGCGCACCGCCGCCGATTTCGACGAGCTGGCGCCGGCGTTGGCCAATGGTCCGCCGCAGCGCCACGTCATCGCCATCGATTCCCGCGGGCGCGGCCATTCCGACCACGACGCCGATCATGCCAACTACAACTGCACGGTGGAGCTCGGCGACATCATCAGCGTTTTGTTCGCGCTCGGCGTCGGCCCGGCGATCATCGTGGGAAGCTCGCGCGGCGGCATTCTCACCATGCTGCTCGGCGCGATGCATCCGACCGCAATCGCCGGCGTCGTGCTGCACGATGTCGGCCCGGTCATGGAAGCCAAGGGCGTCGCGCGGCTCAAAGGCTATGTCGGCAAACTTCCGCACCCGCGCAGCTATGAAGAAGGCGCCGACGTGCTTCGCCGCCTGATGAGCGCGCAATTTCCCAAGCTGACCACGGAGCAATGGCTCGGCGCCGCGCGGCGAACTTGGCATTTCAAGCATGGCGCGTTCAAGCCAGCCTACGATGTCGGCATCGCCAACGCGCTCGCCGGCATCGACATCGAGTTGCCCATGCCGGCGATGTGGAACGAATTCGACGCCCTTGCCGGCGTGCCGATGCTGGTCATCCGCGGCGCCAATTCCGACATCTTGACGGTCGCCACCGTGGCCGCCATGCGCGCGCGGCGCGCTTCGATGGAACTGATCGAAATTCCCGACCAGGGACACGCCCCGCTGCTCGAGGGCGAGCTGGTGCGCCGGATCGTCCGCTTCGTGAGTGATTGCGAAAACGCGCGCCAAGACGCGTCAGCGACCCCAAACCCCGCGGCGTAGTTTCGCGGTTGGGCTTACCAGCCCGCTTTATAGTTGAGCCGGCCGAGCAGGCTCTGGCTCTTCAGCGCGGTCGAATACACCTCCGGCGAGCCGGAGATCGGCGGGGCGCCACTTGGGGCGCCGCCCGGGTTATTGCCGAAATCGGTGTAGAGATATTCGACCCCCAACGACAGTTTGGACGTGATCTGATATTCGAGGCCGAGGCCTGCGGTCCAGCCGTTGACCTGCGAACCCTGCGAGAATGCTCCGAGCATCGGGCCGGCGCCTTGCAGCGGCGAACCGACTTCGGCGGTGGCGAAGCCGCCTTTCACGTAGGGAAGCCACTGCCCGAATGAATACCCGACCCGGCCGGTCACGGTGCCGAGCCAGTTCATGTTGGGCGACCACGCAGCCGATGTCATCGCCGGCGAAAACGGCGCGGTGAAGCGACCATCGAAATTCGCCGCGGCCAAGGAGCCTTCGAGGCCGAACACGAAATTTCCCGACTGAAAATTGTAGCCGAAATTGTCGTTGACCGGGCGGCCCGCGCCGGTCGGCGAAAAACCGTTCGAAGGCCCCACCGCCGTCCACGGAATGGCGTCGGAGCCGCTGCCCGGATTAGATTTGAGGTAGAAGCCGGCCCAATCAGGTTTTTGCGGCGCGGCGGGTGCGAGCGTAACAGAATTCAAATCGAGCGCGGTCGCAACTTGCGCCAGGCAAGTCGCTACGCCGGCAACGACCAAAAATGTGCAAGCCCTCTTGACCAGCACCAGCATCACCTCGTTCGCGGCCGTTCGGTTACGACGAGACGTAAGAGCCCGACGCACGTCCAAACACACGTTACGCGGGCTCAAGCGCAAACACGCGCGCTTTCCGATTCGGCGCACCTCGCCCACTAGATGATATACCGGCGGCGGCTTCCGGTCGATTCCGGATCTGATTGAAGCGCCAGGCACAAGCCATTATTTCTGTTAAGTTTTTTCGCCTTCCCGGGTTTTTCCCGCCGGTGTTGCAAATATGGCTCAGTCGGTCGGTCGCACGACGTGGCATCGCGCATAAACGAAAGCGCCGCCGGTCCGGCCGGCGGCGCTTCGCAAAGTTCAAGCTTGCGGATTTTTAGAACCGGAAGCGAACGCCGGCCGTTGTCGCAAGGTTGTTGCGGGCAATATCGCCGTTGGCGAGGCCGCCAAACGCAGCCGAGTACATGGTGCCGATGTAGGCATCCCACTTAGGCAAGAACCGCCAGTCGAGAACCAGTGAGTACGCGTCAAACCAGCCTTGGCACCGCGAGTTGCCGGCCGCCGCCGAGGCACTGCAATTAACCCCGTTAACGAACGTGCTCTGGATGTAGTGATAGTAGGCACCGATGATATCCAGATCTTTAGTGATGCCGTATTTGGCACCCGTCCACATGACCTGAAAAGCTTCGTTGCTGCAGCCGGTACCCGATCCGCACGCGGCGTTGAACGCGTTGTTGGCGATCGTCGTGCCATTAGCCGAAAGGTGAGAGCCGGCCGCGTTAACGAAATTGAACAAGAAGCCGTCATCCCGGAAGGCCCTCTGAGGATCGCTCGGGTTGACGAACTGGATCCATTCGTAGCCGGCGTACAGCGTGAGCGGGATACCGGAGGGCCCGGATGGCGCAGGAGGTTCTTTACCCACGACCGGCGCCGGGTTCGTCCATCCACCGAAGCTATATTTCGCGAGCGCCATGACGGACGTCTGGTTGGAGATCGTCGCCTTGAGACCGCTACCCAGCGCTGCGGCTACGCCACCGGGGAACGTAGTCGGCCAGCCACCGGCAGTGGCTTGGCCAGGGAACGTTGTCCCAATATTAACCGCGTCTTTCTCCCAAGTGCCGATGACATCCAACGAGAGGGTGCCGGGACCCAAATGCCTGATGTCCCCGCCGATGCCACCTGCGACCGCGCCTTGGTTGGGGTTATATGCCCCATAGCCAAAGCCCGGTTGCCCCATCGCTGACAGCCGGAAGTCGCCGATATTGACGCGATACTTGATCGCCGTGGTCCAGCGGGCGTCCTCGGTGTCACCGGCGCCAGCGGTCTTACCGGAAAAGCCGATCACCGAGAAGGCGTACGAGGCGCCCATTGGATCGTAGGCAACGATGGCGTCGTTATCCAGCGTGTTTTGCCGGCCGAACGTCAGCGTGCCGAAGGTCGCCGAGTTGACGCCAGCATAGATCTGGTCCGCGAGCCAGCCCCAGCGGCTCGAGTCGATCGGTAGCTGTTGCTGATTCTCCGGCACGCCGATGCCGTTCTGCAAAGATTGCGGCGCGTTGGACAACAACAGCGAATAGGGATCGAAAGCAACCCCGGCTTGGGAAACGAACGACCAGCCGCCCCCGAGAGGCTCTAGCACCTTAAAGCCGAAGTTCGACTGACTCAGGCCGTTGGGACCGAGGCCAAATCCCGGTGTCCGGTTTGTCGCATTCCCCCCACCACCACCAAGCAAATAGGAGGCGCCGGTCGGGAAGTTCCGGTCGAACGGCGTGCCATGGGTCTGGTACGTGACGCCCATATCGACCGTGCCGTAAAAGGTGACCCCGTACCAAGTCAGCGGGCACTTGGTAAAAAAGAAGTCGTAAACGCTACCGCACGCGGCGGGCGGCGCATAGTACATCGGCTCCGCCTTGGCCGGAATCGGCATATCGGCCGCGCTCGCGGCGCTGCCGCACCCAATCACCACCGCCGCGGCAAACGCGGCCAACAAACCGCTGCTTTTTGCCTTCGTTCCCCCGATGAACATAAAGCCCCTCCGATGTGTCCAATTACCTCGAAGAATTCACGCGAAATTAACCGTCGGCGCATGACAGGTCCATGACATTTGTTCCATTTCCCCTTGTTTTGGGCGCAGATTCACCGCGATTAGTTATCCCCGTGATATAATTGCCACGAGTTTCAATTCGCCAATTTGCCGAGGCATTTAGAGGCCAACCTGCCGCGACTAGGGCCCCGACTAAGCCGCCATTCGAGCGGATTCCGCGCTAAGGCGCCGAGTTCGGCGCGAACAGGCTCTTGAAAGCGGCCGCCACGGCGGGTAGCGGCGGCGGAATCGGCGGGATCGCCTGGTAATCCTCCCAGCCGCTGCCGAGCGATTTGTAGAGCGTCACGAGCTGGGCCGCTGCGTTTTCTTGCGCGAGAACATATTGTTCTTCGATCTCGTATTCCTGCCGTTGCGCATCGATGACGTAGAGCGAATCCGTCAGCCCGCGATCGAAGCGCTCGGTGGCCAAAGTCACCGCGCGCCGCGCCGCCGTCAAAGCGTCGCCGAGGTGCCGCAAGCGATTCTGCTGGGCCGCATAAGCATCGATCGCGGTATCCACTTCGCTGACCGCATTGAGCACCGTTTGCTTGTAGTTGAACAAAAGCTCGCGGCTGCGAAAATCCGCCTTTTCAACCACCGCATCCAGCCGGCCGAAATCCAAGATCGGCACGGCGGCCGCCGGACCGACCGACCATATCGGATTGATGGTCAGCGGCGTGGGGGTGAGTCCTTGCGTCTGTTGCCCGAAACCGGCGGTGAGCGCGACCTGAGGAAATAAGTCCGCGGTGGCGACGCCGATCAGGGCCGTGGCGCTGGCCAAGCGGCGTTCGGCTTCGACGATATCGGGACGGCGCCGCAAGAGGTCGATCGGCAGCCCTGAGCGGATGCGCGCCGGCAGCACCGGAAGGAGTCTAGGCCTGGCGAGCTCCCTGCCCAGGTTCTCGGGAAATTCTCCGAGCAGAACCGCGATGGCATAGCGTGCCGCGTCGATCCGGGCGGAGAGCGGCGCGACCTGCGCCTGTAACTGAGCCAGTTCGCGCTGCGCCAACGTCACATCGAGTTCGTTGGTAATGCCGCGATTGAACCGCTCCTGGACGAAGTCGACGTATTTCTGGGCCACCCCGATATTTTTGCGCAGGACCGCCAGCTGCATTTGCAGCGCGCGCAAATCGAGATAGGCGCGGGTCACATCGGCAACGAGCGAGATCAGCACCATATTGCGGGCGGCGATGGCGGCATCGACGTCGTATTGGGCGGCCTCGATGGCGCGGCGGAATTTGCCGAAAACGTCGATCTCCCAGGCCGCGTCGAAGCCGGCGATATTGTTGATGTGCGAGATGCCGGCACTGTTTTCGCCGGAGACGAGAGTTTGCGAGGCGCGGCCGCGAGCCAGATCGGAGCCGGTGCCCCATGCTCCGCCTTCGCTGCCCCCCACTGCCGGCAAAGCGGCGCCAATCACCACGGCTTCCTGCGCGCGCGCCTGCTGCAGGCGATTGAGTGCGATTTCCAGCGTCGGGCTCGCCGCAATGGCGCGATCGATCAACAAATCGAGTTCGCGATCGTGCAGGGTGCGCCACCACTGCGTGCTGGCGGCAGTGCGGTTGGCGGCCACTTTCGACGACGACGCGGCAATGAAGCTCTGCGGCATCGGCGGCTCCGGCGGCTGATAATTGGGACCGACGGCACAGGATGCCAAACCGAGAAAGGCCAAGGCGGCGAAGGTGAAGCCGAGGATAGCGAAACGGAGCCGCGCCCCGCCGCCCTGGCGGCCGCGACGTTCACGCGGAAGCTTGGCTGGCGCCGGCACGGACGGGTGCACTCCACTCACGAAGCGACGACGGCTGTAGGATGATCTCTAGGCCATCAGCGGCGCCGACGCGGCACGCATGAACGCGCCTGCGGATGGTGTTCCCCCGCGATCGAGAATGAGCGGTTTTGTATAGGCGTGCAAGCGACCGTTAGCCGCCCTTCCCCTGAAAAAGGGAAGGGCGGCTTCACGGCAACGCCGGAACCTCGCCGCGATTTTGCTTAACCGCGCGACTAGGCGAATGCCGCTTTTAGAATGTCACGCGAACGGTGCCAACGAAATTGTTTTGGATAACAGGATTAGGCGTCACCGCGAACTGATAGCCGGCGCCGACGATCAGGTTTATCGGCCGGGTCGGGCTATCCATGCCGATCTTGAAGCGACCGAATATGATGCCCGGCGTGAGCAAGACTTGGCTGAGACCGGAATGCTCTCCGTTCGGGTAGTATGTGTAGTTGACCTCGAATTCCGGCCAGAGATACTCGAAGAAATGATACTGGAAGGTGGTATTCCACAGAATCGGATCGCCGAAGTTCGCCATATTCATGCTGGGCGTGTTGCCGGGCGAAGCTAGCGCGCTAACCGGAATTTGCGTGCTGACCGTCATCTGAATATCGAAATCGCCCCAGCCCTTGCCGAACGCGAGGGTCGGTTGGGCGGTTAGAATATTGTTTGAGATTTTCGCAGGCGTGCCGAGCGGGTCCGACATCTGAAAGAAAGCCGTCACGATATAATTGCCGCTCTGCTCGTTCGCGGACATAAAGCGGTATTTGAAAAGGAACATCGGGTAATCGCCCCATCCTCTCGCATCACCTTTGGGGCCATTGGCGCTTACATAGGACGGAAGCGCCACAATGGCTTCAAGGTTGTAGGCGGGGATGATCTCCAGACGGTTTCCGCCGGGCCCACCGAAATTTTCGAGCTGTTGGCCATTTCCTTGGCTGCCAGTCCCGTTTTTCTGACTGTAGAAGTCGGACCGGTACTCTTGCTCGAGGCGCGGCGTCACGGTCACCAGCGGCGTCATCCAGGACGGCTGCGCGTGCTGGGTCGCCGACACCATGGTGAGCCATGATTGAAAGGATTGATACGATTGCCAGGATACATAAGGGTTGATCGGGTCATATCCGGGGTACGGCGACGGCGAAGGAGCCTTAACCGGGACAGAGAAGGCATCTTGGGCGTGCGCGCAAGCAGGCGTAAGTGCAAACGCCGCGGCGATGGCCGCGGACAAACCAAGCATTTTCATTGAAAAGCCCCCGAAGCAAACCGATTGAGCGATCACCGGTCGACAGCGCCCTGTCGACAAATGATTGGTGTTCGCCCGCACGCCTGCGGGGCAAGGCAAAATTATGGCTTCGTACACTAATCATGACAAGCGAAGGCGAGACGGGGGTGCAACAATCGCGACACTGCGACTTCTTGGCAACTATGGAGGAAAAGGCAGACCCATCAGTCAATTAAACCACACCTTTCAGTCGGCCGGACCACCTTCAGGCGCCAGCGCCGGCGCATAGTCCGGCGGCACCTGGAAGAGGTCGGCCCCTTGCCGGCCGTAGCTCACCGAACGCGCCTCGATCACGGTGTGGCCGTCGACGACCAGGCGCAGCAGCACGCCGTCCGGCGTGGCGCATACGGTGTGCGTCTCCACGTCCTCGGTCCATGACCAGTCCGTGCAGTGCAATCCAGCCACCACCGCTTCGCCGCCGCGCGTGAGCGAGGCCTCGGGCTCCGGCTCCAGCGGCCGGCGCGCCGCGCCGTCGAGCTTGCGATAGGAACGGCTTTTCGGCGTCAGCAGCGTGATCTCGTGCGCATTGCGGTCGATAATTGTGGCCGATTTGTCAGGCCCGTCGACCCGCTCCAGATGCTCGCCGGCGAGCCAGCGCACGCGCTCGCGGATTTTCGGCTGCTGCGGCCGGGTGACGTCATAGGTGATGTCCACGTCGCGCGTGGGAAGTAGCTGCGGCCCTGCGGCCTCGACTATCGATCCGGCGAGCAGCAGCGCCAGGACGGTCATCAGCGGCAGGCTGCACAGAGGGCCCATGTTGCGCCTATGATTGCTTCAAAGCGCCAAGCCTTTAAAGGCGACAAAGAGTCGCCAAGCGGCATGCCGGCATAACGTCTCACCGGGCGGCCCGGTTCGATCCGCCGAGCGTAAACACACCGCAGGCTCCGTCAGCGGCGCCGGTTACACAACTTCCCGGTTCGTATAGATTGAGGCCAACGGCTCGGATCGATCCGATTCCCCCGGCGGCCTTGCCGTTTTCGGCCGGAGACTAAGCGACGTGTGGATCGTTCAAGTCGCCCTGAGGCGGCCCTACACTTTTGTGGTTTTCGCCTTCCTCATCGCGATCTTCGGCTCGCTCGCGGGACTGCGCACCCCGATCGACATTTTTCCCAACATCAACATTCCGGTCGTCAGCGTGGTCTGGACCTACAACGGGCTCTTGCCCAACGACATGTCCAGCCGCATCATCTATTTCTACGAGCGCTATTTGACCGCGCAGGTCGGCGACATCGAGCACCTGGAATCGCAGTCGCTCAACGGCTACGGGGTGGTCAAGATCTTCTTTCAGAGAAACGTCAATATCGCCGCGGCCCTGGCGCAGGTGACGGCGGCTTCGCAAACCGTGCTGAAGCTCTTGCCGCCCGGCATCACGCCACCCTACGTGCTCAGCTATAACGCCTCGAGTGTGCCGATTTTGCAGCTGGCTTTGTCGAGCAAAAAGCTGCCGCAGATGCAGCTGTTCGATTTCGGGCAGAATTTCATCCGGCCGCAGCTCGCCACCATCGCCGGCGCGGCGGTGCCCTCGCCCTACGGCGGCAAGATCCTGCAAGTCCAGATCGATCTCGACCAGGAGGCCATGCAGGCCCACAAAGTATCTGCCGACGACCTCGTCAACACCATCACATTGCAAAATCTCATCCTGCCGGCCGGCGACCAGAAGCTCGGAAAATTCGACTGGAACGTGGCGCTCAACGCCAGCCCCACACTATTGGAAGACATCAACAACCTGCCGATCAAGAAGGTCAACGGCACTATCATCTATGTGCGTGACGTTTCCTACGTGCATGCCGGCTCGCCGCCGCAGACCAACCTCGTTCGCGTCGACGGCTCGCGCGCGGTGCTGATGACCATCCTCAAGGCCGGCTCCGCTTCGACGCTCAGCGTCATCGAGGGGATTAAATCGCTGTTGCCGCGGGTCGAGGAGAGCCTGCCGTCGAGCCTCGACCTCCGCGCCGTTGGCGATCAATCGATCTTCGTCAAGGCCGCCGTGTTTGGTGTCGTCCGCGAGGCCGCGCTCGCCGCCTTGCTGGTCGGCGTGATGATCCTCGTCTTCCTCGACAGCTGGCGCTCAACGGTGATCATCCTTGTCGAGATTCCGCTTGCCATATTGTTCTCATTGACCGCGCTTTCGTGGCTGGGCGAGACCGTCAACGTCATGACCCTCGGCGGGCTTGCGCTCGCCGTCGGCATTCTCGTCGATGACGGAACCGTCACCATCGAGAACATCAACTACCATCTCGAACAAGGCAAACCGATCGGGCCGGCAATCATGGACGGCGCGCAACAGATCGTCATCCCGGCGTTTGTCACGCTATTATGCTTATGCATTGTATTCGTGCCGATGTTCCAGCTTGGCGGCGTTGCCGGCTACCTGTTCCGGCCGCTGGCCGAGGCGGTGGTATTCGCGCTGATCGGCTCGTTCCTCTTATCGCGCACGCTCGTTCCGACCATGGCCAATTATCTCATGCGCGGTCATCACGGCGGACATGGGCACGCGCACAGCGACGCGGCGACGGCGTCCCGGCAATCGCGCAATCCGCTGCGGCGGCTGCAACAGGCGTTCGACGATCGCTTCGCGCGCGTGCGCGCCGGGTACCGGTCGCTGTTGTTGCTGGCGCTCGGCCGCCCGAAGGCTTTTATCGCCGGATTCCTGGCCTGCGTCGTCGTGTCTTTCGCGCTCTGGCCGTTCCTCGGACAGAACTTCTTTCCAGCGGTCGATTCCGGGCAAATCCTGATGCACGTTCGCGCCCAGCCCGGTACGCGCATCGAGGAAACCGCGCGCCTGTTCGATCTCGTCGAACAAACCGTCCGCCAGACGATCCCGCCCGCGCAACTTGACGCCATCGTCGACAATATTGGGCTGCCGTTTTCCGGCATCAACATGGCTTACCAGAACACCGGCACCATCGGCCCCGAGGACGGCGACGCGCTGATCAGCCTCAAGGAGGATCACGCGCCGACCGAGGGCTTCATCAAGGAGCTGCGCACCAAATTGCCGCAGCAATTCCCCGGCACGACGTTCTCGTTCCTGCCGGCCGACATCGTGTCGCAGATTCTCAATTTCGGCCTGCCGGCGCCGATCGACGTGCAAATCATCGGCAACAACCAGAAGGCCAACTACGCCTACGCCGCCGATCTGCTCAAGCGCATGCGCACCGTCTCCGGCATCGCCGACCTGCGCATCCAGCAAGTCTTCAACTACCCGCAGATCAATGTCGATGTCGACCGCACGCTCGCCGGCGAAGTCGGCCTGACGCAACGCGACGTCGCCAACAGCTTGCTGGTCACGCTGTCGGGCAGCCAGCAGGTGCATCCGAATTTCTGGCTGAACACCGAGAACGGCGTGTCCTACCCGATCGTCGTCCAGATGCCGCAATACCGGATCGACACGATGTCGGACCTCGTCAACGTGCCGGTCACCTCGGCGGATTCCAAGGAGCCGCAATCTCTCGGCGGCCTTGCCCGGATCACGACGGGACCGAGCCCCGGCATCGTGTCGCATTACAACGTGCAGCCGGTTATCGATCTGTACGGCGCCGTCCAGGGCCGGGACCTCGGCGCCGTCGCAGGCGACGTCAATCGTATTCTCGACGAGACCCGCAAAGACCTGCCGCGCGGGTCGTACGTTGTGTTGCGCGGGCAGGTTCACACCATGACCGGCGCCTACAGCGAGCTTTATTTCGGGCTCGCCGGCGCCATCGTGCTTATCTATCTGGTGATCGTGGTCAACTTCCAGTCGTGGCTTGACCCCTTCATCATCATCACCGCGTTGCCCGGCGCACTCGCCGGCATTGTCTGGATTCTGTTCATGACCGGAACCACGCTGTCGGTCCCGGCGCTGACCGGTGCTATCATGTGCATGGGCATCGCGACGGCAAATTCGATTCTGCTGGTGAGTTTCGCGCGCGAGGGTTTGGCGCAGGGCTTGGATTCGGCGGCCGCCGCACTCGAGGCCGGGTTCACGCGCTTTCGCCCGGTGCTGATGACGGCGCTGGCGATGATCATCGGCATGCTGCCGATGGCGTTCGCGCTCGGCGAGGGCGGCGAGCAGAATGCGCCGCTCGGCCGCGCCGTGATCGGCGGTCTATTGGTGGCGACGGTGGCGACTTTATTCTTCGTTCCGACCGTTTTCAGCGTGTTACATGCCGGGCGCCGCCGGTTGGATGCCGAAACCAATGGGCCGCAACCCGAACCGACCGCCTAACCGGAATAATCCATGGTCTCGGAAGATCACAGGTCCCCGCATGAAACGCCCACATCGGCGCCGCCGCGCAATCTGCGCCGGATCGCACTCATTGCCGCGGCCATTGCGGTCGTCATTGCCCTGTTCGGCATCCTGCAACGGCGCAGCCACGAGGCGGAGGTCACGCAGTGGACGAAGGAGCAGGCGATCCCGACCGTCGCCGTGATCAGTCCGCACGCCGGCGCCGCTGTGCAACGCCTGACGCTGCCGGGTACCGTGCAGGCCTGGTACGAGGCGTCTATTTACGCCCGCGTGCCCGGTTATTTGAAGGATTGGTACTTCGATTACGGCGCCCACGTGAAAAAGGGTGCCATCCTCGCTGAGATCGAGACCCCGGACCTCGATGCGCAACTGGCCGCGGCGCAAGGCAAGCTCAATTCGGCGCGCGCCCTGGTCAAAGTCAGGGAAGCCGAAAAGCAGTTCGCCGAGACGACCTATCAGCGCTGGCGCGACTCGCCCAAGGGCGTCGTCTCCGAGCAGGAGCAGGAGAGCAAGGAAGCCGATTACAACAGCGCGCTAGCCCGCCTGAACGCGGCGACCGCAGAGGTCGCCGCCGACCAGGGCGAAGTCGATCGCCTGCAAGCGCTGGAAAGCTTCAAAAACATCACCGCGCCCTTCGACGGCGTGGTCACCGCGCGCGAGACCGATATCGGAGCGCTTATCAATGCCGGCAGCGGCGGCAACGGACCGGAATTGTTCCGCGTCGCCGACATTCACAAGATGCGCGTCTACGTGCAGGTGCCGCAGCAATTATCGGCCGGAATTCAAGCCGACCTGACGGCGGAGCTGCATCTGCCGCAATATCCGGAGAAAACTTTCAAGGCCGCCGTCGCCACCACGTCGAGCGCGATTAACACCAGCGCGCGCACCTTGCTGGTGGAACTGCATGCCGACAATCCGGACGGCCTGCTGCAACCGGGCGCCTACGCCCAGGTCGATTTCGAGCTGCCGACCAATGCCGACGTCGTGCGCGTGCCGACCAGCGCGCTCATTTTCCGGGAACACGGCATGGAGGTCGCCACTATCGGCGCCGGCGACAAGATCGAGCTCAAGCCGGTCACGATCGGGCGTAACCTCGGAACAGAAGTGGAAATTCTCTCAGGACTGACGCTGTCCGATCGGGTGGTGAACAGTCCGCCGGACTCGCTCGCCGACGGCGACACGGTACGCATTGCCGGTCAGCAGTCGGGCGGCAATGTCGGGCAGGCCGGCAACGAGAACGTGGCGACGGCGCCGGAGTAGGAACAGCATTTTGAAAGCGAAACGGTCGTTGACAAACGGTCCGCGAATTATGTGATACGTCCGACGGTGAAACGGCACATAACTCCGAATTATCGTTGGCTCGATGTGAACGGCGCGGGTATCAACACCAACTAGCTTCGTCCGCACGAGGTGCGCGGAAAAGCTCTTGAATGTTCGCATCCATCAAGCGGAAGCCGACATTTCCATAAAGCTTCTGACGCCCCTCGTTTAGCACCAAACTCGGACTGCCTTCGATCCGCATCTTGTCAGCATCTTGATAATCCGCAGCCAAGCGGGCGAATGCGGCACCGCTGTGAATGAGTTTCTCAATAGCGCCGATGTCGGCGCCGAGGCCCTCGGCTATCTGACATTGGATCTCCCAGTGAGAAATGTCACGGCAGTCTCGAAAGAACGCGCAACGCAATGCCCAGGTTACTTGATCAAAAATGCTCGGTTCAGATTTGTTTCCGATCGCTCCGGATTCATGGTCCCATACCTGGACTGCTTTCATAAACAGATGGGGGCTAGCCGAAGTCAGCGGGCGCGTCTTCAACCAAATCTCAGGGTGAACCTCGATATGCGGAAACCTCTCTGCCACATGTCGCAAATGCAAGTTGAACCCTTCGTATCCACCCTTATCCTTCCAGGTTGAATTGATTTGTCCGACTGTGTCACCGAAGACGGAGCAGAATCGGTGCTTTATTCGCACGGAATCGCCGAACTTTTCTTTGACTGCATCGATGCGCGCTTGTGATACATATGCCCACACGCAAAGGAGATCCGAAAAATAGGTAACTTCAACAACGCTCATCCCGCATTCCCCGAACTGGCGCTCGACGCAACGCCATTTCGTTGACGGTCCTTTTGCTAAGCGGCTGGCCGTTTGATCTTGCCGATGTCGAGAAGTTTCATAACGACCTTCTCGTAATACGGCTCCGTCGTACCGGTGCGGATCTTGTGCAGGAAGTACTTTTCGAATGCCACCTTGGCGACGTGCACCCAACGTCCGCTCGAGGCCCAATTGACGTTGCGCGGCGGATTTTGCGGCATGGCAACGAACGCTACGCCGGAATCGCCGAAATCCGCGAGACAGATCGCATTCCATGTTGCTTCGTGTGTCGCCTCCTGACCGCGAACGAGCTGACCGATATTGAGCGCCGTTGCCGTCACCATAGACTCGATCATGTAGCCGGTCTTGGGTACGCCGACGGGGACAGCGGTCTGCTCAAGTGGCGCGATGGCGATGCAGACGCCGACTCCAAACACGTTGCGGAATTTGGGATTGCGCTGATGCTTATCGACGACGATAAAGCCGCGCGGATTCGTCAGGCCTTCGATCCCGCGCAGCGCCGCGATGCCGCGGAATGCCGGGATCATCATCGCGAATTTGAACGCTAACTCGTGCGTCTTTTTATGCTTGCCGTCCTCGTCGACTTCGCTCACCTGCATTTTGTCAGGATTGACCTTATCAACCTTAGCGTTGACGATCCATCTGATGTGGCGCTGCCGCATCTCGGATTCGAGCATGCCTTTGGTATCGCCGACTCCGCCGACGCCGAGATGACCGATATAAGGTTCGGCGGTAACGAAGGTCATTGGCACTTTGTCACGGATGCGCCGGCGACACAGGTCCGCATCCATGATCATGGCGAATTCGTAGGCCGGACCGAAGCAAGACGCGCCCTGGACGCCGCCGACAACGATAGGACCGGGATTCTTGCAGAATTCCTCCCAGCGTTTGTTGGCCGCCGTTGCATGGTCGACATCGCAGATCGAGCTTGTGTTACACTCGGGGCCGAGGCCTTCGATCTCATCGAAGGCGAGTTCTGGACCGGTCGCTACGACCAGATAGTCGTAAGCCAAGGATGAGCCGTCGCCGAGCTCGACGCGGTTCTCGTCCGCATGAACGCGCTTGGCGCCAGCGGCGCTAAATTCGACGCCGTGCTTCGCGAGCACCGCTGCAAGGGCGATGGTGATGTCGTCCTTCGACCGCCATTTCACCGCCACCCAGGGGTTCGATGGTGTGAATTGGAAGAACGGCTTGTTGGACACGAGGGTGACACGGTCTTCCCTACGCACCGAATTTTTCAACTCGTAGACGCAGGAAACGCCGCCAATGCCACCACCAAGCACGACAATGTGGGCCATAAATTCCTCCCGATTATGCAATCAACAAGCCACGCTTGCCGCGCCTCTGTGTTGATTCAAGTCAATTTGACCTAGGGATAAGAACGATGGTGGAAAGCCGATCCGAAACCGCAGCACCACAGGGTAGTGTGGTCGGAAGTCACGCAATTAAGGAGAAGCAAAACAGTGATCCTCTACTGTGCCTCTGGCGGGCGCGCGGCGCTGGGTGGCAAGGTGCTCAAAGACCTGGGCTATGACCGGGTTTTATAACCTCGGCGACTTTAAGGACTGGGCCGAGAGCGGCGGTTCAGTCGAGAAGCCGATCACGCCTGGCGCGTGAGTGCGTAGCGGCTCCGGAGCCGGGAATGCCGAGTCTGCTTCTGCTGAAAGGCGAAGGGTGCCGCCACACTTTTTTGCAGTCCGTGAGTCCGCTGCTGGCCTATCGGTATCGACTTTGGCACCTTGATGTTCGTTCAGGATCGACATTATAGCCTCCATGCATAGCGACTTGTGTGTCTGGCAATGAAGGGCAGTCTGTATAAAATTGACCAGTCAGGCACGCTGAATTTTCAAACTGAAGCACTGCCCCGACTTCGTTGCCTGGACACCCGGACTCACCCGGCATCGACCACGCACTCACAACTGACCCCGGAGGAGCAGTTGAAGACCGGCGTGTCCGCCGGCTATGTTCGGCTTTCTGTTGGTATCGAACATATCGACGACATCTTCGCTGACCTCGACCAGGCACTCGCGGCGGCGTAACGAGAACAAGCAAGTGGACGCAATCTGACACTTGGATGGTCCTCGTGAGGCAGCCTGAGATGATAGGGCCGGGTATTCTAGTATCGTCGCCGGCAGTGGCGTGAGGAACGCAGAGAATTTGGCACCGGTACAAAATACCAGAACTAGCTCGCTCCCTGTGCGTGCCGAGAACTCCGAGCGTTTGCTCGGGTTCATCTCACGGCCGGTTCTCGGTGGACTTCACCACCAATATTGCCGAATCCGATTTTCGGTACATACAAGAGACGAAAGCGACTTTTCCCATCTCGGTGGCAGGAAGGATGCCATGATAACGACGCTCATTGCGGTGACGTGCTGAGCGTCGTTGCGCTCGCGGACAACGCTTTCTGGGTCGACTGGAGAACACGTGTCGTAGCGCCCTTGGCGTTCCGTTCCCTGCTAATTACGCAAGCTCAGCAGATAAGCAACTATTTCCTTTATTTGAAAATCAGCCAAGTTAGGATTCGGCATGCCTTTTGGATTGTCTAAGCCCTGATGCGTCGTGGTCAGAAACTTTTGTAGTGAATCGGCGCTTATTTCCCTGCGCTGCGCTATTGATTCAAAGGACGGCGCCGGTGGGCTCAAAGTCGGCGCGTAACTCTGGTCGGACGCCGCGATATGACAAGCTGTACATAACATGGTCGCCAAATGGTGGCCTTTTCGTACATCATCTACCGAATTGCCCTCCTCGCTCCAGGCTGAGCAAACACCCATACAGAAAACAGCCAGCCATGTTGATGCAGTTCGCATACGTGCATCCAAATTTATTCGATGAGCTTTCGGCACGCATAAGGGTAAGGTTCGGCGTGCCAAAATATTATGACCGCTGTCATTACCACCGCAGCACTTGCGCTTGCAGTGGTGATTGAACTTGCGGCCGTGGGCCAATCGGTACGCGACAAATCAACCGTAGTGCGGTGCACAGATTTAGCCGAAAAGCTTGAAATCCCGGACAGACCATAGAGCGGCTTAGCAAACGCGATCAACAAACGACCGACGATCATGCATTACCGACGCTCGCCGACGCAACATCGCCCTCAAGCCCTCGCATGTTTTAAGTTGCCTACCGAACGGCATGCGTTCCTCCCCGCGGCTATCCAGGCCTTCGCGAGGAGCGTTTCACCTGGGAATGGACGCGGCGACCAGCTTCTTTCGCGCGCGCCGTGGCGCGAGTGACTGGACGCCTGCTTACAGCCCGCGAGCGCACTTGGGGTTGTTGGCAAAAAGCCTGGTGGAGCACACCAATAACCGCGCGAACCTCGGGCCGCGCCAGCGAATAGAAAATGTTCTTGCCCTCGCGCCGCGTCTCAACCAAGCCGTCGGCGCGCAGTCGTGCGAGTTGCTGCGAAATCGCCGGTTGGCGCAGACTGAGTATCCCTTCGATCTCCGTTACCGACTTTTCCTCTTCGATCAGCAGGCAAAGGATCAAGAGCCGCGCCTCATGCGACAAGGCCTTGAGGAATCCACTCGCCTCCTGAGCGCTGGCAATCAGTGCGTCGATATCAAGGTAATGTCCGTCCGGGTTGACCAAGTGTTGCGGCTTCATAATTTTACTCTGGGGATTCGCATCGTTGGCTGCATAAACCATCCGGCAGGAAGAAATGCAACCGGTCGGCACGCCTAAACATAGCTGTGCCGGCCTTCGTGCGCGGATAAGACTCAAGCACCCGTCACGCCTCGCTGTAATTTCTCGCCGAAGGCTAGCAAGAAGGCCAAGCTGCGCTGGGCCTCTGGCTTCGACAACATCGCCAGCATGGCGAACAAACCGCCACGCGGCGTCGTTTGCGCTGCTTCCGCGGCGGCCTCGTCCAGCGCCTGCCTGGCATTGCCCGCCAGTGTTGCCATCGCTTCATTGCCGACCGTATTGATTATCTGTTCGACGAAGCCGAACAGACGCTCGATGATATTGTCGGTCGATGCGTCGCGCGCAGCATGCAACAGCAGAACCATGTCGAACAGCGTGTTGAGCGCGCCGACCTTGTGAAGTTCGGTCACCCGATCGATCAGGACGTTGATCGCATCGCTGGTACGCTCGTCGTTGAGCCGGTCAAGCAGTTCGAGAGCGTTGGCGCCGGTGATGGCGAGACGCTCAACCATCGAATCGGTCAGGGCTTCGCGCGCTGCCTTCTGCAACTGGCCGAGCTCGTCGATCGGCTCGTTGGAAAGAGAAACATTGTTCATGATCGCCTCCTTTACAGCAGGCCGCTGGCGGATAACCAATACATGCGGTTATAGGCCAGCTTGAACCAATGAATCATCTGCGAGGGCGGGCCGGGATTCGGCGGCGTCGTATAGTTGAACCAGACATAGGTGCCGGTGTGGAGGCCGGTCTCCATGAAGCAAAAGACCTTGCCGTCGTAGTTTCGCGCCCACCGGTCCTCCTTGATCAGCGACGACAGATTGTCGACTATCGTGTCGGCCTCGAAGTGCGCGGTTGAGCCGGCTTTCGAGATTGGTATATTGGTGGTGTCGCCGACGATGAATACGTCGCTCGATCCCTCGCGCAGCAGCGTGTTGCGTTGGGTTGGGACCCAGCCGCCTTTACCGAGGTCCGAATCGGTGATGACTTGCTGGCCGGTATGCGGTGGAATCGTAACAAGTAGATCATAGCTCAGCGTCACCCCCTCTTCGGAGGTGATGGTTTTTCCCTTGGGATCGATCGATTTGGTGTTGAAGAAAATCTCCGACTTGATGCCGCAGCGCTCGAACTCGGGCACCGCCCATTGTGCCACCGGCTCAAGACCGTGCAGCCGCCCGACCGGATAAGTATAAGTGATCTCGCTCTTATTCAGCACGTCCTTCGCAGCGAGAAAATCGCGCAGCATGAACGTGATTTCCAGCGGCGCCACGGGGCACTTGTGCGGCGCGTTGACATTGACGACGATCTTGCCGCCTTGGAAATCGCGCAACGCGTCACGCATCTTCCGAGCACCGTCGAGATCATAGAACCAATGCGCGCCCTCGGCCATGCCGGGTATGGTGTCCGGGCGAATTCGCGAGCCGGTCGCAATTACAAGAAAATCATATGCATGGCTCTTACCGGACTCGGTCAAGACCGTTTTCTTGTCGATGTCGATGCGTTTGGCCGGATCGACGAAATACGGCACACGGCGGTCCAGCACTTTGCGTTGATCGCGGAATAGCTCCGATTCGCGCATGCGACCAAACGGCACGTAAAGCAGTCCGGGCTGATACATGTGCTTCGGCGATGCGCCTAGCATGGTGATTGTGGTTCCGCCGGAAGCCAGTTCGTCCTTGAGCTGACGGCATAAGCCATTCGCGACGATTGTTCCGGCAAGACCACCGCCAACAATCAGAATCTTCTTCGCCATTGTCGTTCCTCCATCCTTGTAAGGTGTGCTTTACGGCGGTCTTCTTCGGACGTCCTTAGCCGTTGGTTGGCGTCATTTCGCTTTTCGGATCACAATGCTCCAGTGGCCATCGGCTTCGTTGATCGATACGAGTTCGTGATGGACTTTTTTGATCCATGCGGGAATGTCCGCGGCTGAGCCCTTGTCGGTCGACCAGACCTCGACTTCGTCGCCGATCGCCGAATGCCGGAGCGCGGCGATCAATTCCATCAACGGCCCCGGGCAAAAGGCGCCACGCGCATCGATCACTTGTCTTTCAGACATCGTCGTTCCGCCTTATAAAGTAACCAGCTGGCCGGCTTCGGCGTCGGACAGAAATTTCGTCATCCCGAGGGGCCCGTCGAACAGTTCCTCAACGAGGTGATCCATTTCCAAGCCTGCTACGTCGAGAGCCATCGAGCAGGCCCAAATCTTCAGATCGCCAAACTCCTTGCCCTGACGCAGCAACACCAGGGCGTCGGGGGCGTGCTTTTCCTTCATGAACTGCGAAAACGCACCGCCGCGATAGCGCCGATCCGGTGTCGCGTCCCTGACGAATGCGAAGATCGCATTCATGCTGACGAACACTTCGACCGCGCGTTCGGAGACGGCGCCGACCGAGGCCATCATTGCCGCCATCTGCACCTTCTCGTGTTCTCCTGAACAGAGCACGATGTACAAGGGTTTCGATGCCATCAAAGCCTCCGCGCGCGGTCGCCCTACGACATGCGCTTGATGACGAAACTAAAGATCTTGCCATCCACTTTTGAGGCGAGCAGCTCGTTGCCGGTCGCTCGACAGAAAGCTTCGAAGTCTTTCACCGCGCCGGGATCGGTCGCGAGCACCTCGAGAGTGCCTCCCATCGCCACATCTCTAAGCGCCTTCTTGGCGCGCAGTATCGGCAGTGGACAGTTCAGTCCCTTTGCGTCCAGAAGCTGGTCGGCCATGTGTTTGCTCGTGCCTTAGATGAACAGATTGACGTCGCACTTTGTCGCGTTCTCGATATAGGTGGCCGCACCGCCGAGGACCGGCCCCTCGATCATGTCTTCGAGCTTGTATTCAAACAAATCCATGGTCATCTGGCAGGCGATCATCTTGACATCGGACTCTAGCGCCATGCTGCGCAGTTCTTCAATCGAAGCGACGCCCTTTTTCTTGATCAGATTTTTCATCATCGCCGTCGCTGCGGCATCGACCCCGGGAATGGCGGACATAAGATTGGGCATGCCGAAGTGCATCCCGAACATCGGCATCTCCATTGCCGCGTTTCCCAGCGGCGAGACTTTCAGGTTGAGCTTCTTTTTAAGAAGAGTCAGTCCGTAAAAAGTGAAAAACATCGTCACGTCGAGACCCATTGCGGCGGCTGTAGTAGCCAAGATGAAGGGCGGATAAGCCCAGTCCAGGGTGCCTTTGGTGACAATCATCGACATGCGCTTGCTATTGCTGTCATTGTTCATTGGACTATCTCTCTCTCGTTTCGCGGCCGTAGCCGCGCCTTTCCACTCAAAATCTCCACACCACGATCACCAGAACAAGGATCGCAAGAAACACCGTCTCGGCGACCATCAGCGCAATCGCGCGTCCACCGACTTCCGCCATCGCCTTGAGCGACGTTTTCATCCCTAGTGCGGCGATGGCCGTCACCAGGCACCAGCGCGAGATACTCTTGAGCGCCGCGAGTGCCGGTGCCGGAATGATTCCCAAGCTGTTGATCACCACGAGCAGGGCGAAGACGACGAGGAAGCCTGGCAATTGCCGGCCGGCCTTGCTCGTGTTGTGGGCATGGAAGACAAACGACAGAGCCACCACCACGGGCAGCAGCATCGCCACGCGCAGCAGTTTGGTGAAGGTGGCGACATTGCCAGTCTCCTCGGACACGCTGAAGCCGGCGCCGACGACTTGTGCAACGTCGTGGATCGTGCCGCCGAGGAATATGCCAATCGCCGCGTGATCGAGGTGGAAGAAGGCGATGATCACCGGATAGACGATCATCGCAATCGTGCTCAGGGCGGTGACGCCGATTACGGTAAAAACGGTGTCACGCTCGTGCTTCTCACCTTTCGGAAGCACCGACGAAATGGCGAGTGCCGCGGAAGCGCCGCAGATCGCTACTGCCCCCGAGGTCAAAATTCCGAACTGCCGGCTTAAGCCCGCGACACGCGCCGTTAGTATACCGAACAGGAGGGTGAGAGTAACCGCGCCGACCACCATGACGACCGGCATCGCGCCGAGTTTCATGATCTCGGAAATCGTGATCTGCGCGCCGAGGAGACCCACCGCGACACGCAAAATGCTCTTGGAGGTGAACTCGATGCCGGCGACGCAGGGCCCTTCCTGCGAGAGAAAATAGAAGGCCATGCCGAGCAGGAGCGCGAACAGCATCACTGGCCCGCCGTAATGCTCGGAGAGGAAGGTGGCGGCAACGGCGATGATTAGGCTCACCAGCATACCCGGGAAATAGGCCTGCACGGCGGCGACCGCTCCGAGGCCGCGGCTCACCAATGTCGGCTTGGTTTCTACGATCTGGCTCACTGCAGATTTGTCCTGCTGCTCACGCGCATCCGACAAAATTGTCCGCGGTCATTTTTGCATCGTAGGGTGCCGCAACTGCCGTTCCGGGAACGAGACCCGCTTTGGCGGCGGCCCAATCGGTTGGCCGCACTTTGACCATCCAGCCCTGACCGTAGGGGTCGGCGTTGGCGACTTTTGGCGTTCCGGTCAGAGCGTCGTTGACTTCCACCACTTCGGCGTCGAAGGCGATTTTCGCCGGCCCGACCCATTTGCCGGACTCGACAGTAGCGCACGATTTTCCGGCCTGGACCGCGCGACCCACTTTTTTCGCAGTGAAGGCCACGAGTTGACCGGCCATAGCCGCGGCCACCGCGGTCATCCCGAGCGTTACGGTGCCGTCGGCGTTCTCCCGGTACCAAATGTTGTTCTCGACATCGTAGAGGAGTTCGTCGGGAAGTTGGCAGCCACGGACGGTCGGCATCTAGCTCTCCTTAAATGTCACACAATTTCGGCGGCCTGCGAATTTGCTTCCTGCGAACGAAGCGGCCGCGATGCGCAGCAGAATTCGCCGAGGCCCGCCACTTCAAGCTTGCCACCGATAAAGAGCGCCAAATGTCTTGCCACCATGGCGCCAAGGCGAAGCCGGCGTGCAGTGTCTGGATGCGCAGGCTCGAGGCGGACGAGATTGCGGTGGTAGACGAGTTCGCGACAGGTCTCGCGGCAGGCGTTGAAGCTAGGATCGCCGCGCGCGCCCTGGCGCTGCAAAGCGAGCAGGCGAAAGCCCTCCACCGAACTGGTAGTCGACGTTGCATTATGTGCGGTCAACCAAGTCTCAAGGATCGTGTCGCCCAGCGCCAACAATTCATCGGCCAGCTCGGGCGCGGCCGCGACAAGCACGGCGTCCGTGGACGCAACGATTGCCTCGAGGCGCGCCGTAATATCGTGGATGCGTTGGCTGCACATCCCGGTCATCAGCCGAGCCCTCGTGCCCGCAGGAAAGCCGACGATTCCGAAAGGTTCTCGTGCACGCCGACCTTGCGCGCCGACAGGCCGAGCGCCATGCCGAGAAGCTGAGTGAAGTATAGGATCTTTATCGAGGTCTTGCGGCCGAGCACTTTTTCGGCGCGAACCTGGTGCATCTCCAGTCCGGTGTGACAGGTCGGACATTCGGTGGCGATAACGTCAGCCCCGCAAGCCTCCGCCGTCGTCAAAAGATTCAGCACCAGCTTGGTTGAGGTGTCGCTATCCGAGAGGGTGTGGGCGCCGCCGCAGCACGCGGTCTTGAGCGGATATTCAACATTCTCGGCACCGGCAGCCGCGAGGAGATCATCCATGAAGTGCGGTTTTGCAGTAGACTCCGAACCCAGCCCGCGGTCCTTCTCCGGAAATATGTGGCGCGGGCGCGTATACATACAGCCGTAATAATTGGCCACCTTGAGGCCCTTGAGCGAGTTCTTCACGCGCGCTTTCAGGCCCTCCTCGCCGATCGCCTGCTTGATCCAATCGAGCGCGTGGATGGTCTCGACCTTGCCGCTCTCATAGGTCTTGTGCCCGGCCTTGCGTGACAGACGATCGGTCACTTCGCGTGAGCTTGCATCGTTGGCGAGGTCGTATTCCGCCTTTTTCAGATTGTGATAACAGCCGTTGCACGGCGCCATGACAGTGTCGAAGCCCATCTTTTCCGCGATCGAAAGATTGCGGGCTGAGAGATAGGTCTGCAGCTTGGGATCGACGTTCTTGACCTCCATCGCGCCGCAACAATTCCAGTTCTCAAGCTCAGTAATCTCAAGACCAAGCGCCTTGCTGAGTTCCTTGGTGGACCGGTTGTAAGCGTGGCCGGTCCCTTCCAGCGCGCAGCCCGGATAGTAGGCGACATTTTTGTACTTGCCGCTCATCATTCCGCTCCTTGCGCATCAAGACGCAGCGCGCGGCGATCGGCCGCCTTGCGTTCGTCAACGTACTCCGCAATCGCCGCGCTCGCCCTTCTCCAGCCGCGCGTGCGCGGCTGAAACAACGTGGCAAGGCCGAACTTCATCAGCAGTCCGATCGGCAACCGCATGGCCAAGCCGCGCACCAGGGCGATCAGCCAGTCCTGGAACAGCGACTGTTTGGTGTGCTTGAAAAACTGGCGCAGCACGAGGCCGTCCTCGATCTTGCCGGTGGCAAAGACCTGGTCTGCGAAGATTTCATCGAACGTCATCGACGGCTTCCTCTCGGTGTGGCCCTTGAGCTCGAGCCAATGAGCGGTCGCCTTCATAACGCCTTCCGGATTGACGTCGCGCGGACAGGCGTACGTGCATTTGTTGCACGAGACGCATTGCCAGATAATGTCCTTGTCGCGCAGCAACTCATCTTCGAACCCCAGGCGGATCAGGTAAATCCAATAGCGCGGGTTGAAGTCCTGGTTTAAGGCATTCACCGTGCAGGAGTTGGTGCACGAGCCGCATTGCCAGCAACGGTGAATGAACTCGCCGCCCGGCAGCGCGCCAATCTCTTCTTCCATCTGTTCGTTGTAGTCGGTCAAGGCGCGCGAGGTGATGAACGTGCTCCAATGCCCGGAGACGTCGACGCCTTCGATCTCCAAATGCTCGTGCGTGACGAGGTTCTCGGGCCGGATCAGCGATTTTTCGTGAATCGGCATAGGCGCTCCTTCACGAGCTCAGCTGACGGGGTTCGCCGAGCACATAGGCTTCGCCGTCGATCAGCTTGAGGCGGGTACGGCCGGATTCGGTATCGACCGCGTCAAGTCCCAGCAAACGGCGCGTATGTGCCATCGAGTCGGCCTTCGCACCGCCGCAGAAATCCGCGTGCAGATATTGGCCGCCCCGGTCATTGATGTAGGCGGCATAAATGTGAGCGCAGAGTATATCCGCGTAGAGCGCCAGGTCGCGGAATACGCCGTTTGCCTGTAGGAAGCCTTCCAATTCCTCGCGTAATATCGCGAAGGTGGCAAAACCGTCGCCGACTGGGATGGTGCCGGGTTCGACGTTATTTTCGCTGTACCAGATTTCGCGCAGTACGCCGGTATTGACCTTGGCGTCCCACATCCAGCGCGTCATGAGCGGATAGCGGTCGAGAGCGGTAAAGTGCAAGACCTCGGCGGCGAGATCGCGCGACCAACGGTGCTCTCGGTCGGCGGGAAAGCTGGCCACGAATGTGCCGATACGTTGATCCGCAGTACCGACATCGGACCAGCCGTCCAGCAGCGCGACAAGCCGGGAGCGCATCGCGGGGAAACCGTTGCGGCCAAGCCAGGCACCGATCCGCCGGCGCACCGGCGTGGTGAAGGCCGCGAGATCGTAGAACTCGGGCTCGGTCAACTCGCCGACCTGACCCTTGCCGAGCACTTCCTCGAACAGGGAGGCCTTGAGTGCCAGCGCACCGACATAACGCTCGACGCCGCCAGTGTCATCGGCGGACTCCACCAGGTTCTCGAACGCTCGCCGCAGCTTCGGACCGGACAGATCTAGCACCGGCCGCGCCGATACGGGCGCCCGTTTGGCTTTATGGCTGCCGATCGCCCACATCACTCGGCCGCCACTAGTAAAGCTCCGCGGACCAGAGGCAGTGCCGCCATGGCAGCGGATTGGCCTTGCGCGATGGAGTCGTCGATGGTCTCAGGTCCCGTCGCCGCGCCGGCCACGAACACGCCGGGCCGCGAGGTCGCCGACATGTTGGAATAGGTCGACGCCTTCTGGATATGGCCGTACTTCTCCAGCTTGACGTCAAACACCGCGGACAAGGTCATGTTGTCGACATTGGGGTCCATGCCGATCGCGTGCACCACCATGTCGAAGGGGATCGTAATCGGCCGCTTCACCAGCGTGTCTTCACCCTTCACGATCAGCCGCTTACCGTCCGATGTCACTTCGGCGATGCGCGCCTTGATGTACTTGACCTTGTACTTCTCCTGGCTTTCCCAATAGTACTGGCCTTCGTACAGGCCGAAGGTGCGGATATCCATGTAGTAGATATAGACGCTGCATTTAGGCAGCGCCTCGCGGATTTCCATCGCCAGGTTGGATGACACCGTGCAGCAGATTTTCGAACACCATTCGCGGCCGATCTGGCGGTCGCGCGAGCCGACGCAAAGGAGAATGGCGACGCGGTCGGGTTCGCGGCCGTCGGAGGGGCAACGCACGCCTTTACCCGAAGAGAACATCTGCTCGACCTGGGTCGTGGTGACCACGTCGGGATAGGTACCGAAGCCCCATTCCGGTTTGTTGATCGAGTCGAAATGGGTGAAGCCGGTGCACAGGATGGTGGCACTCGCGTCCACGTGTGTCCCGTCGGATAGCGTTGCGTGGAAATCGCCGGGGCCGCCGGCGAAGGTCTTGACGCTCGCATTCTTCCTGACATCGACCAGCTTATTGTCCTCGACGCGCCTTACCATGCCGCCGATCGCGTCTTTCGCCCAGTCGCCGCTCGGCACCAACTTGGCGTAGCCCGACAGGATCGGCGCACCGCCGAGTTGGTCGGCCTTATCGACGAGAACGACGCGTTGCCCGGCCGTGGCCAGCGCATGGGCGGCCGACAACCCGGACGGACCGCCACCGACGATGAGAACCGGACGATTCATTCCGCGGCTCCCGGAAGTGCGGCGACAGCCTTGGGCTTGATGTAGCCCGGACCCGAGGTGATCGCCCGTTTAGGGTCATAGAGGGTCTCGATGCGGCCGGCCTTGACCTCATCGAGGTACTGCTCGAACTCGATCTTGGCCTTCTGCCAGTCGATGCCGAGCTTCTCCAGCAACCCCTCGAACGGCGAGGCGTGCCAGTGCAGTTGTGCCAGCTTGTAGGGATGCGCGCCGAGGGCGAGCGCGGCGAATTGGCAGTCGGCCAGGATCGGTAGCGCATAGACCTTGTCCACCGCCTTGCCGATCCACTGGTTCTTGTCGAGCGTGGTGATGCAGCCGGTGTCGTGACCGACCATCACGTCGGCTCTCGCTTCGTCCACCGCCACTTTGATCTTGCGATCGATGGCGAATGAGCGGGTGAACTCGCGCTCGCCGATGATGTGGCGGAAGCCGAAGCCGCAGCAATCGTACCAGGTGGAATAGTCGATCACCTGGGCGCCGAGCGTCTGCATCAGGCCGGTGGACACGGCGACGCGGTTGCCGTCCATCACCGTGTCGTCGTAAATCACGTCCTCGGGCACCATCTTGTAGACGTGGCACGCCGGATGGATGGTGGCGCGGATATTGCTGACGTCGATCACCTGATGCTGTTTGATGCGATCGCGCATAATGTGCAGCCATTCCGAATAGTGCACCACCTCTTCAGGGATCAGCAGCTTGCCATCAACCAGACGGCCGAGCTTACCGAGGATCTTCTTCACCTGCTCGCGCAGCTCGGCGGAGTGCATGAGGAAGATGCGCATTTCCTTGTAATTGCCGAAGGAGGTGCCGCAATGCACGAGCGGATAATAGGTGCCGATCGGCAGGCCATGCGCCTTCGCCGAAACGTAGGCTTGGTGGAAGTTACGCAGGAACACGGCAGCGAGGCTGACGACGTTGCCGATGCCGGAGCCATGGTAGTTCCAGGCCGTGCATGAGGTCTGGTCAGTTTCGTCGATATAGCGCGTGCCGAGCTTGTTCATCAGCCACATCACGCTCGACGGATAGCCGGGGATGTTGCCGCACTGGCCGCAAGACTTGTGGTGCCAAAGATTAGTGGTCGGGATGCGCTTCTCCCAGCCGTAGAGGGTCCGCGCTACCACTGGCTCGTGCCGCTCGTCGAGCCGATGGACGAGGATCTCGCCGTCTTTCTCGAGCTGCCACATGGCGTCGCGGATGTCGGCGACGCGGCCCTTGTTGGTCAGCATGGAACGGCGGTCGATTTTTGCCTCCACCCAGGAGGTGGCCGCCTTGGCCTCGGTTGGGGTCAGGTTGGACGGGCGCCATTCGGCGCCAAAGCCGGTGAAGGCCGGCGAGCCGTCGTTATGCTTGTCATCCATGGCATCCTCCGTTGGTCGGCGAATGAGTCCGTCTCATCTCACTCATCCGCGTCCTCTTCTTCTTTTTTCTGCTCCTCCAGCCACTCGTTGTACTCGTCGCGCTTCTCGTCCATTACGTCATTGACGACGTCGAACAGGTTCTCGTCGACCATCTCCAACTGATCGAGCACGCCGGTTGCCTCCCAGATCGTGTAAAGCTCGACCGAGGTTTTCAGGTTCACCTCCCAAGCCGTGTCCATAGTGTGCATGGTCGGCACCGGGATGGCTTTGCGCAGGATGTTGAGCGGGGCGTCGACCTTGGTGACATTCGGGCCCCAATCCGGGAACGCGTCCCGCGTGATCATATTGGGCGCGAGCTGATTGCCGGTTGAGATCACCTTGAGCAGCACGCGCGAGAACGGTCGCAGCACATCCTTTGCGGACTGCATGCCGTGCTTGATTGCAACCTCGCGCATGATCATGACGAGGCCGCCGGGGGAATTCTGAAACGGGCAGCGGGCGGCGCAGGTGTAGCACTGGGCGCAGGACCAGATTTTTTCCTGCATCGCGTCGTAGATGCCTTCGAGATTCTCCGTCCAAAGGAGCTGAACGATCTCGCGCGGCGAGTAATCGTAATAGTGCGCCGACGGGCAGGTCGCGGTGCAGATGCCGCAGTTGAGGCAGCCGTGCAGTTCATGGTCGTACAGAACGTGCGAGCGGATATCGTCGAAGACTTCCTCGAGCTTTTCGTAAGGAACGACAGGGGTCGACGACACCGGATCGCCGATCAGGTCGCTGTGTTCGGCAGTGTGGACTATGTTCGCGCTCATCAGTAGGTCAGCACCCTGGCATCATCGTCTTCCATGACCTCCTCGATGACCTTGGCGCCGCCCACGATACCTTCACATTCGGGAATAAGGTCCGCTTCAGTCATGTCGAAGAGGTCAAGGTTCGGCGAACAGCAATAGAATTTCACGCCAGCACCGTGCGCATCTTTGATGAAGTCGTACACGGTCTTTGGCGAGCCGGGCTTGACGACCAGCTTTTCGGCGACACCCTTCTTCATGAGCTGTCCGGCCGTCGCGGTGCAAACCACCTCTACCTCGTAGTCCATCGCCGCGGCGACCGTCGCCTGAAAGAACGGCGCGCCGAGTTCCTCGCCGTTGCGCGGGTCGGTGTTGACCATGATGATGATCAGCTTTTTCGCCATTTCCGGGCGTCCTTCCCACAAACCATACGCCTTGCGCGACCGCGCCCATTGATCTCGGTCAATGTGGCCAGTTAGCAACCACATATTCCAAAACGTGAATGAATGCCATAGGGTCAATTAGAAAAAATCGAATGTTTGCGCGAGCGCGCGGTAGGCGTCAGGCGCTCTGCTCCATCAAATCGGTTACCTGGATCAGTCCGACCATGATCGGGCCCAAATTGGCCGCGATTTCACCTTGCACAGCGCGCAGGTCGGCGAGTGTTTCCGCCGTTCCGTCAGGCGCTTCCTCGAACTCCATGATCAAGTCCTCGATCAGGGCCGACTTGATTCCCGGATGGCCGACAAAGCCGAAGCAATTGTTCCGCAATTGAAAAACCACCGGTTCGTCGTGCTGGTTGACCGCCAGCGCCCTGGCGGTTCCGGGCAACACCGGACGGTCGCGCATATAGACCGCGACCGGAAACGTCTGCGGCAAATGACCGTTGAGGGCGTCGGGGACGACGCGGCGGGCGTAATCGAGTGTGAAGCGCATCGGCGCCTCCTCGGCTCCACCGCCAGCCGCGGTAGTGAGGATACAGGCCCCGATACCGATGCCGATAACCGGCAATCCGCGATCGAGAAAATCTCGGGTCAGGCGCAATTCCGCGCCGAGGCTCGGAATTAAATCGCCGCTGACGATGCCCTTCGGGCCGGCGCCGAGAAGAATGAGACCGTCATATTCCTCGGCGCTCGTCGGAATCGAGGCGCCCGGCGTAAACGGCCGGCAATAGCGGAAGCGGATATTGCGGGCCTCGAAATGGTCCTCCAGCAACCCGAGATATTCCGCTTCGACGTGCTGGAGGACGCACAGCGTCTTCATTCTCGGACATCGATCCGTTGAACCGGCGGCGGCAAGACACTAGCGCCGCTTGCCGAAAACATATAGAAGTTTCTGAATGTGATAATCTGGCGAAGAAAATTAAATGGGGAGACGATGACCTGGTTCGACGTATTGCGCGAGATCGAACCGTTCGACGAACTGCCTTTCGACCGGACGCTTGTCGAATCGTTGGAGGTCGCGGCGCGCGAGCAACCGCTTGGCGTGCTACGGTTTTTCACCCCCACATTCCGTTCCTATGCCAGCGACGAGTTGAAAGGCTGCGGCAAGGCGAGTTTTCCAGCCTTCTCAATTACCGGCGGGGCCTGTGCGCTCAATTGCGACCATTGCCAGGCGAAAATTCTCGAGCCGATGATCGCGGCAACGAGCCCGGCGGAGCTCGAACGCAAGGTGCGGGATTTGGTCCTGCTCAAGGATCTGCGCGGCTTCCTCCTTTCAGGCGGTTCCAATCGCCGTAACGAGGTACCCTACGAGCGCTATTATCCGACGATCGAGAAGCTCAAGCGCGATTTTCCTCACCTACGTATTGCCGCACACTCGGCATTGCTTGATCAACGTCGGGCCAAACAGATGGAGGCGGCGGGCATCGATGTCGCCATGACCGATGTGATCGGGGCGCAGCAGACGATTCGCGACGTTTATCATCTCGACCGCCCGGTCGTCGACTTCGAGGCGACGCTTGCCGCGCTGACTGCAACGTCGATGGAGGTCGTGCCGCATATCGTGATCGGGCTCCATTACGGGCGTCTATTGGGCGAGGAAGCCGCGCTCGACATCGTCGCGCGTTATCCGGTCGCCGCGCTGGTGCTGGTCGTGGTTACGCCGATCTACGCGCCGGCAGAAAAGCCGTTCGCGACCGTCTCGACCGACGACGTGGCCAAGGTCTTCGTTGCCGCGCGCAACCGCATCCGCCATGCGCCCGTGCAGCTCGGCTGCATTCGCCCGCCGGGACGTCACAAGATGGTGACTGACGCTTATGCCGTCATGGCCGGATTCGACGGTATCGCCTATCCGGCCGAGGGAATCGTCACGCTCGCTCGCGCCATCGGCCGCCCGATCGAGCAAAACCACGCCTGCTGCTCGATTTCTCTCGACGGCCTCGCCGGACGGCGCGCCTGCGCCGCATGAGGAGCACGATGCTGATCGAAACTCCGGACGTTCTTGTGGTGGGACTCGGCCCAGCAGGAAGCCGCGCCGCTGCCACGGCAGCAGCCGCGGGGCTCAGCGTCGTCGCGCTGGAACGGCGGAAGACCGCCGGCGTGGCGGTGCAATGCGCGGAATTCGTGCCGAGCGTGATCGAGCACGACGTTCCCCGCGTACCCACAGTGACCGAGCAGAAAGTGACCCGCATGTTGACCTTCGTCGGGTCCCGGCAGCCGGAGGTGACTGACCATTTTCACGGCCTCATGATCGATCGCGGCGCTTTTGACCGCATGCTGGCGCACGAAGCGGCATGGAACGGAGCCGAGTGCCGATACGGCGAGACCGTCATGTCCATCGGCGTCGACGGCACAGTAACAACCTCGTCCGGCGCCCGGCTGCGGCCACAGATACTGATTGGCGCCGACGGCCCACACTCGCGCGTCGGTATGGCGATCGGACAGATCAACCGCGACCTGGTCGATACGCGGCAGGTCACGGTACCGCTGGTCCTACCGCACGACGCCACCGACATTTTCCTGAGCCCCGATTACTATGGCGGCTACGGTTGGCTGTTCCCCAAGGGCGCCGTCGCCAATATTGGTCTCGGCGTCGCCGTCGAGGCCCGAAGATCGCTCAAGCCGATGCTCGCCGCTCTTTGCGAGAAGCTTGCGGACGAACGTCGCATTGGCACCAGGGCGTTTGCTCTCACAGGCGGCTCCATACCGGTCGGCGGGCGTTTGCAATCGATCGCGCGCCTCGGACGCACCGCCGTGCTGCTAGCAGGCGATGCCGCAGGCCTGACCAATCCGGTAACCGGAGCCGGCATCGCCTCGGCCGTGCAATCTGGCGCGCTCGCCGGCCGTGCAGCCGCAGATTTTCTTGGCGATTGCTCCCGCGCAATCGAAGATTACGAGGAGGAGCTCGGCGACATTTTCGACGCGGCGCTCAACCGCGCAGCGCGGCGCCGGCAGGACGTACTTGCATGCTACGCGAACGGCGGTCACCCCAATCCCCAGGCGTTGATGGACGGCTGGATCGCCTCGCCGCACTATTGGGCGGCGTGAACGTCAGGCACTTGAAGGAGGTGTGATGAGCTGTCTCGAAATGCCCCGAAGTCCGGTTCCCGATTTCCTCGGCGCGTCAGAGCGTGCGTTCAATGATGCCACAGCGATGCAACCCCGCGCACCGGCGGTGGTGCCAGCCGACGCGCGCAACGGTGCCCGGGTGAAAACCCAGGACGTGCAGCCCGAAGGCGTTTACCGGCCGAATTTCAATTTCCTAACGCCCAACATGCGTTCGCCCGAATACGTGCAAATGTCGACGGCAGCGGCAATCACGCTCGGCCTCATGGGCGGATATATGCATCGTACCAGCTGCACGCGTTGCTTGAATCTGCTGCTCACCTATCCGGAAGGCTGTCGTGCCAATTGTGCTTATTGTGGACTAGCGCGGCATCGCGAAGCGGAGCGCAACTACGCCGACCGCAACTTCATCCGCGTTGATTGGCCGGCGGTCCCCTACGACCAGGTGATCGACATCGTCGCCGCGGGTGGCGATCGCGGCCGGTTCCACCGCATGTGCATCAGCATGATTACCCATCCTCGCTCCGACGACGACACCAGGATCGTGCTGAGGAAATGGGTCGAGCGCGTCCGGCACGTGCCGGTGTCCATCCTGTCCAATCCAACGACCATGACCCGGCTGGACGTGCAGGAGCTGAAAAACATCGGTGCCGATATCTTCACGGTCGCCCTCGACGCGTGTAATCGCGACGTGTTTGACCGCACGCGTGGCTCCGGCGTGCAGTCGCCGCACAGTTGGGACAAATATTGGGAAATTCTCCACGCCGCCGCCGAAATCTTCGGACCGGAGCGGTTTGGCGCGCATCTAATCGTTGGCATGGGCGAAAGCGATCGTGATGTGCTCACTCAGGTGCAAACGGTTCGCGACCTTGGCGGCCATAGCCACATGTTCGCGTTCTTCCCCGAACGCGGCTCGCTCATGGATCATCTGCCGCCGGTGCCGCGGCCGCAATGGCGGCGCATTCAGCTCGCGCGCTACCTCATCGATTATCGCAGCCATCGCCTCGAACAGATGCGCTTCGACGCGAATGGCACGTTGATCGATTTTGGCCTGCCGCAGGACGAGATCGACGCCGTGATCGATGCCGGTACAGCCTTCCGCACCTCGGGCTGTCCGGGCAAGGAGGCCGACGACATTTCGGCTTGCGATCGGCCGTACGGCGATTCTCCGCCGCGCGACATCGCTTCCTATCCGTTCAGGCTGAACCGCAATGATATTCGCAAGGCCCGCCGTCAGATCGATGCCGGCATGAGCAGTACTTCCGCCGCCGCAGCGACTGTTAGCAGGAGCAAGTAAGGACACGAATATGACCCCGTCGCCAGCCAAGCCGTTCCGCGTGATTGAGACCGGATTGCGCGGCGGACGCGCCAACATCGCCTTCGATCAAGCACTCATCGAAGCGCGCCGGGAAGGTAAAATTCCCGACACCATCCGCTTCCTCCGCTTTCGCCCCTCCGCGCTGATCGGCATCCATCAGTTCCTCAGCCATGAGATCAAGGTCGACTATTGCAGCACGCACGGCATCGAGACGGTACGGCGGATCACTGGCGGCGGCGGCCTCTATTTCGACGAGGGTCAGATCGGCTGGGAGCTCGTCTTCGATCGCGCCACTTTGGGATTGACTGACCTTGCGGAAGTGACCCGGCGCATTTGCGAGGCCGCCGCGCTTGGTCTGCAAAAATTGGGCCTGCCGGCACGATACCGGCCGCGCAACGATATCGAGGTGGACGGCCGCAAGATCAGCGGCACCGGCGGTTTTTTCGACGGCAATCTCATTTTCTATCAGGGCACTTTGTTGATCGATTTCGATCCGGCCAAGATGCTGGCATGCCTCAACGTGCCGGCGGAGAAGCTTGCCAAACGCGGAATCGATTCGGCGGCGCAGCGCGTGGTGACGATGCGTGAAATTATGGGCGATGCTCTACCCGATCTCGAAGACATTTATGATGGCCTGGTCGCGGGCTTTGCCGAGGGTCTCGGCATCGCACCGCAATGGGGAGCGATCACGCCTTATGAGGAAGAACTGACCGAACGCGCGTTTCGCGAGGAGATCGGCACGGATGAATATGTGACCATGCTAGACGCGCCGCCGGTCAGCGATGGTCTGGTCAGCGCATCGTTGACCGGCCGCGGCGGCACCGTACGCGCCGATATCCGCCTGGAAGGACCGCACCGCGAGCTCATTCGCGAAGCGTTGATCACCGGCGACTTCTTCGTCACGCCGCCGCGCCTCGTATTCGATCTCGAAGCATCGCTACGCGGCGTAAATGTCGCCGACGCCGGCCGGACGATCGAAAATTTCTTCGCTCGCAGTTCGGCTGATTTTCTCAGCTTGAGCGCCGGTGATTTTCGTCAGGTCATTGAGATGGCACTTCGCCAGCGTGGCATAACTGCGGCCGCAAGCTGAGAAAGCGTGGAGCGAGCTTGGCGCTTGCGGACTTGAACATCATATTCTAGCTTTTGCATATAAACTCATAACAGGAGGAAAACGATGATCAGTCGTCGCGTGATGGTCGCGGGCGGCGCGCTCGTGGTCGCAGCCACTCAGTCTGGAACGGCACAGGCGGCCGTGACGACGGACCTTGCTCCCGCAGGGGCCGGAGCTCTAAAAGCTCTGGCTGAGGGTTTGCGCAAAACTCCGCGGCGAAGAGACTTCAAGTCCGTTCCGATGATCCTGACCAACCCCGACCAATGGGACCATGAGGCGCTATCGCAGGTCGTCGGCTACACCGCCGGCCCAAAGCAACTGTGGGATCATACTGAGATCGGCGGTCTTTGGCTCAATCTCATGCGCAACTCGCTGAATACGCAAATCTGGTCATACAGGAACCAGGACTTTCTCTGCGTCTCGGGTACGCACGGTACAGCCCACTTGGCGCTCTACGATCAGGCCATGTGGGACAAATATCAGCTAACAAGCTTTGCCGGCGATAAGTTCAAGACTAACACGCTGATCGAAGAGCCAAAGCTTGCTTCGAACGATCCGGCGAACTTCGAGGATCCGGAAGGCGTGTTTTCATCGGCAGACAACGCGATCCCGACGTTGATGCGGCGCGGCGTGGTGTTTCTCGCCTGCCATAACGCGATCGCGGAACTGGCCGACAAGCTGATCAAGAAGAATGCCAATCCCGACCATCTGTCGTTCGAACAGCTGACCGCCGAATTGACCAATCATTTGATCTCGGACGTCGTGCTGACCCCCGGGGTGGTTGCGACGCTGCCGGTGATGCAGCAGGCGGGCTTCCATTACGCCCGCTGATCGTCCAGTCGTGACGTTCAAGAGGGAGAGATTGATGCGCGCCATGACGCGGCGATTCATGTTCGGCTGTATCGCCGGCATCCTATTGGCCGGATCCGCTTCGGCCGAAGAACCGGCGGGCAAGGTGGCGTCATTGTGCAAACAACCGCCGCGCTTTGACGAACACACATTGCCGCCATGGCAAGGCGGAACTAACAACGACGTTACCGACAGGGGCCTGCTGTTCACGGTTCCGGAAATCGACGTGCTCGCTGATTTCCATGGTGATTTGACCGATCCCAAGCTGGTTCTGTTCTTCGGCGGCAATTACTACTTTGCGACGAAGGACCTGGTGCTGGCATTCGAGGCCGCCCATCCGGAGTTTAAAGGCCGGATTTTCTGGGAGACGATCCCTCCGGGACGATTGATCGAACAGATCGAAAAGGGCGGTCGTATCACCGTCGGCAACATGACGTGGACGGCGAAGGCCGACGTTTATTTTGGCGGCTTAAGAAAGGTGAAGGAAAGCATCGACAAGGGCATTCTGACCGGACCCGTGGTGCCCTACGTCACGAACAATCTCGCCATCATGGTAGCCAAGGGCAACCCGTCTCACGTCACCGGTTTGGCCGATCTGGGCAGACCGGACATCCGGTTAGCGATGCCTAATCCAGCCTACGAAGGAATTGGCCGTCAGATCAAGGCTGCGCTGGTCAATGCCGGCGGCGAGACCTTGGCGACGATGGTTTACGAGACCAAAGTCAAGGACGGCAGCACCTACCTGACCATGATCCATCACCGGCAGACGCCGTTGTCGATCATGCAGGGCTGCGCCGATGCGGGTGTGACCTGGCAATCCGAGGCGAGCTTCCAGGAACAGGTAGGCAATCCGATCGAGCACGTCACCATCCCCGACAATGTCAACGTCACGGCAATCTATGCGGGCGCTGAGGTGAAAGGCGCGCCGCATCCGCAGGCAGCAAAGGAATGGCTTGAATTCATTCACTCGCCTGAAGCGCTGAAAATATTCGAGCGCTACGGATTCAAACCTTACAACCCATGATCCGCGCCGACCGAAGTTTGATACGAAGGCGAAATCGCTGATGGGCAACCTGCTGTGGCTGTGCGTTTCTATCGTATTTGTAGCGACGGCTGCGCAGGCCGAGCCAGGCTCGACCGATTCGGTTGTGGAACGCGGCCAGTATTTGGCGCGGGCTGCGGACTGTGTCGCATGCCATACGGCTCCCGGCGGCGCGGAATTCGCCGGGGGGCTTGCCTTGCCGACGCCGCTCGGACGGATTTACACGACCAACATTACGCCAGACCGGGAAACCGGGATTGGTTCTTATAGCCTCGACGACTTTTCCCGCGCGGTGCGTGAGGGTGTGGGTAAGGGCGGCCGTTATCTCTATCCGGCCATGCCCTTCCCATCCTACGCCAAGGTCACTGACGCCGACATGCAGACTCTCTACGCTTATTTCCAGCGTGGCGTCGCGCCCGTCAAACAGGCCAATCGACCGAGTGACATTCCATTTCTGCTGAACTTCCGCTTTCCGTTGTTCTTTTGGGACGCGTTGCTTCGCCGCGGACCGTTTCGGTCCGATCCCACCCGGGACGCACAATGGAATCGGGGCGCCTATCTGGTGCAAGGTCTTGGGCATTGTGGAACCTGCCACTCGCCGCGCACTTTCACTCTTCACGAAAAGGCTCTGACCGAACGCGATGGCCCAGACTTTTTGGCGGGAGCAGTTGTAAACGGCTGGTACGCCAAGACTCTGCGCGGCGAGACGGACGGGCTCGGTAAGTGGAGCGAAGCCGACATCGTCACCTTTCTCATGAGCGGCAGCACTGACCACACTGCTGCATTCGGTGACATGGCCGAGGTGGTACAGCACAGCACCCAGTATCTTACCGCTGATGACCTCACGGCCATTGCCCATTATCTGAAATCGCTTCCGGCGGGCAAAGCCGAACCGTCTGTTGCTACAGGGCGCCCGGCGGTGACGTCCGCGGACGGCGGGCGCGCAAGTCTCGCGAAGGCCGAGTACGGAGAACTTTGTCTAGCTTGTCACCGCGCGGATGGCCAAGGCGTCGCGGGGATCTTCCCAGCATTAGCGGGTAATGACGTGGTTGAAACGGCCAACGCGACCTCGCTTGTTCACATCATTTTGAGCGGCGGGAGAAGGCCGCGGACGACGACGCGCCCCAACGCATTCGCCATGCCCGCTTTCACGAAGCTGGACGACCGTAAGATAGCTGAGATCGTCACTTATATTCGAACTGCCTGGGGCAATACCGCCAGCGCCATTACTACTGAACAGGTTGCCAAGCTCCGAGCAATCGTTAGCGAAGCAGAACTCTCGCCCGCTCCGGCGGAAACAACGACCCAAGCAAAGCCGCCATCGGGCGCGCAACCGGACGCGATCAAATTGGCCCCGCCGCACATGGCCGACATTCCAGATAACGACAACGGCAAACAAATCTTGCTGGGTAGACGTCTGTTGGTCGATACCAAGAAATCACTACCGGACAATGTCGGTGCTGCGCTGAACTGCGACAGTTGCCATTTAAACGGCGGAAACGTGGCTCTTGCCTCGCCTTACCTCGGCATGTCGGTCAATTACCCGCGAGATAATCCACGCGCCGGACGCCGGGTGACATTAGAGGAACGCGTCAACGGATGCTTGCTGCGGTCAATGAATGGCAAGGCACTGTCTATCGACTCTCCCGAAATGAAAGCCATGATCGCGTACTTCAACTGGCTGTCCGCCGGGCTGCCGCGAAACGCCAAAGTCGAGGGGGCTGGCATCGGAAAAGTCGACACAAATCTCGTGCCCGATCCGGTTCGCGGTAGGGAAATTTATGAATCGAAGTGCTCTGAATGCCACGGAAAGGACGGCGAGGGCTTGAAAGATGCGCGCGGCGCCGACTTCGTCTTTCCACCGCTCTGGGGTGATCAGTCGTTCAATATCGGCGCCGGCATGGCGAGAACCTACACCGCCGCCGCCTTCATCAAGAACAATATGCCGATTGCTTACGGGCTGAACACGCCGCTAGGCCAGGGCGGCGCCCTATCGGATCAGGATGCGGTGGACGTGGCGGAATACTTCACCCATCAACCGCGTCCCGATTTTATGCCGAAGGTCAAAGACTGGCCCAACGGCGGCAAACCTAAGGATGCGCGATATTGATGAAATTTTGGACGCGCAGAGAGGTCATCGCATCCACCGCTCTATCGGCGATCGGTGGAGCGGTCTCAACTCCCAATCTGGCTGCGGCACCCGCGCCAAACGATCGAATAAGAGAAGGCAAACGGCTGACGCTTTTGCACTTCACCGACACGCATGCACAACTCGAAACCCATCCTGAATATCTGCCAGGGGCGACGCCGGAAATCCAGATGATGGGCGGTTATGCACGCCTCAAGACCGCGATCGAACACGAACGAGCGCATTGTGATGGACCTTGCTTTTTGCTTGACGGCGGTGACGAGTTCCAGGGGTCGGGTCCTGCCGCTTGGTCCGAGGGAGAAGTGATCCTCGAGCCGCTCAAGGCGCTCGGCATCGATGTCTTCACCCCCGGCAATTGGGAGCCCGCCTATGGCCCCGAGCGGTTCAAGCGCACCATGGCGCAGCTCGGCTGCCCAGTCGTTTGCTACAATTTCCACGACACGGCGAGCGGCAACCGATTATTCCCCGCTTCGATCATCCTTGAGCGGCAAGGCGTGAAGATAGCAGTCGTGGGCATGACCGACATCGGCGCGAGCGGACGTCAGCCACCTGCGGAATTCAGAGGGATGGATACAACGCGCATCGAGGGTTTGCGCGATTTCGTCAAAGAGTTACGCGTTGGCGAGCGGCCTGATCTCGTGGTGGCTCTGACCCACACCGGCCTATCGATTGCCCGCGAAATCGCCCGCGAGACGCCGGAATTCGACGTGGTTCTCTCCGGCCACACCCATGAGCGGACAGCCTGGCCGATCCTTGAAGGCAATGTCATTGTCGTCGAGCCGGGCTGCTTCGGTTCGTTTTTGGGCCGCCTTGATCTTGTCATCAAACCGGGCGGCGGTGTCGCGAGCCATGACTTCCGGCTCATTCCGATCTTGGCGAGCCGCTATGACGAAAACGCGCACGTTAAAGCGCTGGTCGACAAGTCATTGGCGGAGTATCGGGCTCGCATGACCAAGCAAGCAGGAAGAACCGAAACTGTCTTGATGCGCTATGACCTATTAGAAACCACGGCTGATGATTTCATCGCCGACGCGGTACGCGAAACCGCGAAAGCCGACATCGGCTTCACCAACGGCTTTCGCTTCGGGGTGCCGGTTCCGCCTAAAGTGATCACCGAAGCCGACCTGTGGAACCTGCTGCCGATGGATGCGCGCATGAAGCGCGGCTGGATAACCGGCAAGGAACTCAGAGGCTATTTGGAACGTGAACTGGAGATGGTGTACTCGAAAAGCCCACTGAAGCTTAATGGCGGATGGGGCCCACGCGCTTCCGGAATGACGATCGTCTTCGATGCGCTGGCTGGATTCGGACAAAGGATCGTGTCGATAAAAATCAACGGCCGCGAGGCCGAAGATGAGGGACGCTATACCATTGCAGGGTGCGAACGCGAGGGTGAGCCCCTGGATGTGATCTGTCGACATCGGGGCACGCATGACACGCAGGTTCTCCCAATGTCTATACATGAAGCTTTGGAAGAATATTTTATAGCGCATCCGGTCATCGCGCCAAGACGCGACGGTCGCGAGGTCGCGCTCGACCTGCCGCCCGAAGTCTTCAGCCAAGATGCCGTGCTCGCCGGCGGCGATTTGGACAAGGCCCCGACTACGCCGCATGGTCTTCCGCACGGGTGACCCCGGCAGGGAACGGTTTAGACACGTTGGCTGGCCTAATCCGGAGCGGTCGTGGCCAAGCCCATCGTCGTTAGGTTTGGAGATGCTGTTCGATCCAGGCGCGCAGCGCGCCCGCCGGCATGACGCCGCTGTGGCGCGCCAGTTCCCGCCCGGCGTGGACGAGGATCATCGTCGGGATTGCCTGAATGTGGTAGCGCGAGGCTAGGTCCGGTTCAGCATCAGTGTCGACCTTAATAAAACGCAGACGCGGTTCGAACTCCCGCGCTGCGTTTTCGAAAATAGGCGCCATGGCGCGGCAAGGTCCGCACCACTTGGCCCAGAAATCGACCAGAATTGGCAGATCGGCTGCGTCCGCATGGCGATTGAAATGCGCGGCATCGAGATTGATCGGATGTCCGGGGAAAAGCGGCTTGTGACAATGGCCGCATCTGCCGCCTTCGCCGCGTTTTTCCGCAGGGACCCGGTTCAGCGTGTGACAATGCGGACAGGGAATGGTGACGAACGAAGCCATGGTTTTCTCAGTGAATGGACAGCCAAGGAGGAAGACCGGTGCGCGCCAACATGTAGATGGCGACGGCAAAGATAATTCCCACAAAGACAAAGGTCAGCATACGCCGTTCGGCGGCCAAGCGAATTGCTAACCGCATACCGAGGAAGCCGCCGGCCAATCCTCCGAGGATGAACAAAAGCGCGATCGTCCACTCGATCAAGCCCGAAAGCGCATAGTTTATGGCGGTGGTCAGGCCAAAGCTGCCGACCGAAAACAGCGACGAGCCTATTGCGTTCAGGATCGGCATGCCGCTGCCGAGCATGAGGCCGGGTACGATCAAAAAGCCGCCGCCGATGCCGAAAAAGCCCGAGACCGCGCCGACCAAGACTCCGATCGCGGCGAGGCGCGCGGCAATCATGGGCGTCATGCGAACGTCTGGATTACCGGCGCCGGCACGGGGCCGCAGCATCGCCGCACCGACAACGATCATGGCGAGCGCGAACAGGAACAAGAGCTTTTGGCCGTCGACCACCTTTCCGGCCGAGGAACCGATCGCGGCGCCGATAATGCCGGCAACCGCAAAGGTCGCGGCGCAGGACCATTTAACATTGCCGGCGCGCCAGTGGCCATGCAGATTGGCGAAAGCATTTGCAGCGACGGCGAGCGCGCTGGTGCCGATGGCGACGTGTACATCGCCCACGCCAACGACGTAGAGCAGGAGCGGCACGGCGAGAATCGATCCGCCGCCGCCGATCAGACCGAGCGAGAATCCTACCGCGCCGCCGCTGAGCACCGCCAGCGCATCCTGTGTCCAGGAAAGAACCATGGCGGCGCTTCCGCGTCTCGGCGCGCGGTTAGAACAGCCAGCCGAAGCGCTTGCGTCCGCCCTCGCTCGACGCGTCTCGCTTGGAGTGGGTCGGCAAGCCGGCCGCTTTCCAAGCCATGATGCCACCATTCAGGTGATAGGCGTCGCGGAAGCCCTTGGATGCCAGCAGCCGAGCGTTCGAGCCAGTCCGCCCGCCGCTGTGGCAATAGAACACAGCCGTCTTTTCACGGTGTTCGCTGAAATCCTCGGTTTGGAATCGCGACAATGATGCGAGCCGCGCGCCCTCAATGTGCTCGCGCGCATGTTCATGCGCTTCGCGAACATCGATGAGCACGGCATCGCCCTTGTCGAGGCGCTTCTTCAACGACAGGGCGTCGATTGATTTGATCTGCATTGGTCTTCTCCAGATTTAGTGCGGGGATTTGCGCGGCTGACGCCGGCAATAAATCTCGGCCAGCGTTGTCATAACGCTGCCGGCCGCCGCGCTCGCGAGCCGGTAATAGATCGTCTGCGCGTCGCGCCGCGTGGCGACGATGCCGGCGGCGCGCAGCTTGGCGAGATGCTGAGAAAGAGCGGACTGGGTCAGACCGACGGCTTTGGCTTTGACCAGTTCGCCGACCGACCGCTCGCCCCCGACCAGCACGCATAAGATCGCCAGCCGGCGCTCATTGGCGAGCGCAGTAAGCAGCGTGGCCGCCTCATGGGCCTTCGCCTCCAGCTTCCTGGCGTCGTTTAGCTGCAAAGACAAATGCGCCTCCGTAAGTTTGGGCAACCGCGACTATCTCAATGCACCGCTTCCGCGTTCTTGAACTTTACCGGGATGGTGAGATTAGCGCACGCCGTTGGCGTGAGCCGGCGGGAATTTCCCGGCGCGGATATTAACTTGGATTGACGGCAGCAGGAGCCGCGGGGCGGAGAGTGTGGCATCGCGTGCATTGCGCATAGCGACGAACGCGTCTTCGCTCACGCCCTCCTTGATCTGCACGTTGCGCTCGCGTTCTTGGCGTACCGTGGTCTCCCAAGCGTAGGTATCGCGGCCGGGCGCCTTGTAGTCGTGGCACATGAACAGTCGGGTCTCGGGCGGCAGCTCCATCAATTTCCTGATCGAACGATAGAGCCGGTGGGCGTCGCCGCCGGGAAAATCGGCGCGAGCCGTACCGTAGTCGGGCATGAACAAGGTGTCGCCCACGAAGGCCGCGTCCTCGATCTTATAAGTGATGTCCGCCGGCGTGTGACCGGGCGTGTAGATGACCTCGGCGTCGAGTTCGCCGATGTTGAAGCGCTCGCCGTCCGTGAACAGATGATCAAAGTCGCTGCCGTCGGTCTTCAGATCGATGGCGTCAAAGACCGGCCGGAAGATGCGTTGCACGTCCTTGATGTGTTCGCCGATGCCGATTTTCGCCCCGGTCTTGGCCTTGATGTAAGGCGAGCCGGACAGTTGGTCGGCATGGGCATGCGTTTCCAGCGTCCATACGACCGTATAGCCCTGCTCTTGGGGGACGTGCAATATCGCATCCACTGAGCGGGTGTCGACCTGACCGGAGTTGCGGTCATAGTCGAGCACCGGATCGATCACCGCCGCCTGTCTGCTGGCGGGGTCGGCGACGATATAGCTCACGGTGTTGGTCGGTTCGTCAAAGAACGCGCGAATGATCGGTTGACGGCGCATGGCGGTCTCTCCTGCTTACTTAGCCTTTCGCGGTTCATGGTTTATATATTAGCATATTCTAATTAAGCAATAGCTGCAAAGCCGATCGGTGCGGGCGGCGAATGCGACCGCCGCACAGTGGCGACGGCATGGAGACGCCTGAAATTGCCAGTTGCCTTATT
>JARLIY010000159.1 GCA_031291475.1 Xanthobacteraceae bacterium | reverse complement strand
TGGTGGGCGGTGACGGACTCGAACCGCCGACATCCTGCGTGTAAAGCAGACGCTCTACCAGCTGAGCTAACCGCCCTGCGGCGATGATGTATCTCTGCGGGACCGCCGCGCGCAAGGGCGTCCCGCGCACGCCATCGCCACTGAAGTGACTGTCGGATTTACTGGCGAAGTTACCTGCCGCACTATTTGTGCGATAATCGCAGCGGCGGGTCTGGCCGCCGGCAAAGGAACAATCATGGTTCGCACAGTCTTGTTCACGATCGCCGCTTTGTTGACGGCGGGAACGATCGCGCTTGCCCAGGTGCCGCCGCAGCCGCCGCCGGTCGCCAATCCCCTGATCGGGCAAGGCAGCGAACAGGAGCGTGCCGCATGCCATCCGGACGTGATGAAATATTGCAGGGAGTTCGTGCGGGATAACGACCAATCCGACGTATTCGCGATCCTGAGTTGCCTGCAAACCAACCGGACCAGAATCAGCTTCCCTTGCCAGGAAGTGCTCGCCGGCCACGGACAGTAAGCAAGGCACGCCGCGCCTTGGGGCGGGCGGCGGGCGGCCCGAATGCCAAAGTTTTCCCGGTCTATTTCGGCGCGGCAACGGCGACCGCCTCAGCGCGGCCGAACACGGCATGCTGAGCGACAATAACGACGCGGATGTTCCATTCTCCCGATCGCGTCGCCTTAAGAATCCCTTTACGTTCAAGGCGCTAGGCATGCGCCTCGCTCTTAGCTGCGCTGCAACAAAGTTTATGCTGCGGCGCACAAAACGCGCCTATATTCTAACCAATGCTTCCGGCTCAGGCCGGCGCCCCTGCCGGGGAAAGGAATATACATGTTGAATTCGATTACCCGCCTGCTCAACGCCTGGAAGCGCTACGACACTATTCGGCGGGAGCTGTCGCATCTGAGCGATCGTGAGTTGGCCGACATCGGCATCACTCGTTCGGACATCGACCGGATCGCCTCCGACCAGGCGCATGGCTAAGGCGTAGGCTCCTTCCTTCCACGCGCAACCAACGCCCGCGCTTTTACGCGGGCGTTGGTTTTTGTGCTCCGCCGGCGGCGCCCTACCTTTTGAACAACCCCATGATCTGCGCCTTGGCCAGCGTATTGAAGTGCAGATTGAAGCCGACGACCGCCGCCGATGTGTCGGCCGTCACATTGAGCTTGTCGGCTCCCACGGCAAACACCGTGAACAGATAGCGGTGCGGATGGTCGCCCGCGGGCGGACATGGGCCGCCGTAGCCCGCCGCGCCGAAATCGGTACGCGTCTGCAACGCCCCCGCGGGCAACTTACCCCCGGCACTGCCCGCCCCAGCGGCGAGTTCGCTGGCGTTTGCCGGGATGTTCACCACCACCCAATGCCAGAAGCCCGAGCCGGTCGGCGCGTCGGGGTCGTAACAGGTGACGGCAAAGCTCTTCGTTCCCGCCGGCGCGCCCGACCACTGGAGGTGCGGCGAGGTGTTGCCGCCGGCACAGCCGAAGCCGAAATCCGCGGACAGGATGAAGTCGTTGGGCAGATAATCGCCGTCCTTGAAACTCTTGCTGACGACCGTGAATGGCATCGGCTGCCTCCCCTCACTGATTTGATACCGGCAAGATTAGTCAGACGCGGCCATACGGGAAAGACGGCGTAGCCGCAAAGCATTCTGCGTGCTAACGGGACCGCATGCCCGTTCTTGCTCTCACCGAGGCCGCAGCGCTTCTGCCGCCGCGCGGCGCGCTGATCGGACTCGATCTCGGCAGCAAAACCATCGGCGTCGCCGCCAGCGATCCGGACCGCCGCCTTGCCGCACCAGTCGAGACCGTTTCCCGCAGGCGCTTTTCCCTCGATGCCGAGCGGCTCTTGGCGCTGGCCGGCGAGCGGCGCGCGGTCGGCTTCGTGCTTGGGCTGCCGATCAACATGGACGGCAGCGAAGGTCCGCGCGCGCAAGCCACCCGCGCCTTTGCGCACAATCTCAGCAAGCTCACCGCATTGCCAATCGCGCTGTGGGACGAGCGGCTGTCGACGGCCGCTGTCGAGCGCGCATTGATCGCCGCCGATGCAAGCCGCGCCAAACGCAAAGCCGTGATCGACCAGCACGCCGCGGCTTATATTCTGCAAGGCGCGCTTGACCGGCTGGCGCGGAATTAGGACGATCACTGCTCCGGCAACGCCCGCTGCAAGAGCATATCCGCCGTCTTCGGCTCGATGCCGTCAGCGCCGTAGAGCGCCGCATGCGAGCGGAAGAAACGTGTCTGCGCGAAGGCGTCGGCCACGTCGGGCGGCGCCGTTTTGGCGAGTGCGGCGGTGGCGGCCAAGGTTGCGAGCCTGCCGACCATGGTCCGGGCCGCGCCTTCACTGGTGAATTCATCCGTCATCTCGACGATGGTTGCCTTCTCGCCGATCAAAGGCGAAGCCTCGCTCACCAAATCGGCAATGAGTTCGCCGGCTTCCTCATCGCGCTTGAGCGCGCGTAAGACGTCGAGGCACATGACATTGCCGGAGCCTTCCCAGATCGCATTGAGCGGAGCTTCGCGATAGAGCCGCGGCAGCACGCTTTCCTCGACGTATCCGTTGCCGCCGAGGCATTCCATGGCTTCGTAGATGAAGCTCGGCGTGGTTTTACAGATCCAGTATTTCGCCGCGGGTGTGAGGAGCCGCGCATAAGCGGCTTCACACGGGTCGGTGGCGGCGCGATCATAGGCGCGGGCGAGCCGCATGATCAGAGCGACTGCTCCTTCCACCTCCAGCGCCAGATCGGCCAGCACCGCACGCATCATCGGCTGGTCGTAGAGATGCTTCTGGAACACCGAGCGATAGCGGCAATGCTGTACCGCCTGCGCCAGCGCCATGCGCATGAAGCCGGCCGAGGCAAGACCGCAATCGAGCCGCGTCAGCTGCACCATCTGGATGATGGTTCGGATGCCGTCGCCCTCGTCGCCGACGCGCAACGAGAACGCGTCGGCAAACTCGACCTCGCTCGACGCATTGGAGCGGTTGCCGAGCTTGTCCTTGAGCCGCTGCAAGCGCAGCGCATTGACCGAACCGTCGGGGCGAAAGCGCGGCACGAAAAAGCAGGTGAGCCCGCCCGGCGCCTGCGCCAGCACCAGGAAAGCATCGCACATCGGCGCGGAGAGAAACCATTTGTGCCCGGTGATGGAATACCAATCCCCGGTCGGCGTGGCGGTCGTCGAATTGGCGCGCACGTCGGTGCCGCCCTGCTTTTCCGTCATGCCCATGCCGAGCGTGATCCCCGGCTTTTCCCACCACGGGCGGAACACTGGGTCGTAGCTTCTCGTGACCACTTTCGGCGCCACTTGGGCGAGCAACGACGGCGCCGCCGCAAGCGGCGCCAAAGCCGCTCGCGTCATGGTAATCGGGCACAAATGCCCGCTCTCGATTTGCGCCACCATGTAATAGCGCGCCGCGCGCGCCACTTCCGCCGGCGGCGGCGCCCGCTGCCCGGCCGGCGTCCAGGTCGAGGCATGCAGGCCGGCGGCGACGCTCAAGCGCATCAAATCGTGATAGGCCGGGTGAAATTCGACGACGTCGCGGCGAAAGCCCTTGGGATCGAAGGTGTAAAGCTTCGGCGGGTTCTCGTTGGCGCGGCGCGCCAGCGTGAACATCTCGGCCGTTCCCCATTGCCGCCCGAAGGCGGCGAGCGCAGTGAGATCGCTGCCGTCGCCGTTGGCTTTGACCGCTTCCACAAGCGGCGCATCGCTCGAAAACAAATCGATGTTTTCGTAAGGCGGTGACTGGTTGAAAACCTCGCCAGTATCGAACCGCGGGACGGTGGTCATGGCTGTGCGCCCTCTCCGGGGGAGCGTCATATTAGCACGTTTTCGGTGCATGCCGGCCAACGCGACCCGCAGCGGGCTTGCCGGGGTGCTTCGATTAGGCCTATAGCACCGCTTTGATGACGAAACCTCAGCCGCTCACGCGCCACATCGTTTCCATCAACGATCTCAGCAATAGAGAGATCGAGACCGTTTTCCAGGTCGCCTACGGGTTTTTGAAGGAACTCGCCGACCACAACATCCCCTACCGGATCGGGCGCGGCACCAGCGTCGCCTCTAAATTCATCCTGGCAAGCCTGTTCTACGAGCCCTCCACCCGCACGCGGCTGTCGTTCGAAAGCGCCATGCTCCGCCTCGGCGGCGCCAATATTACCAGCGCCGATCCAGCGGTGAGCTCGGCGGCCAAGGGCGAAAGCCTGGCCGATACCATCCGCGTCACCAGCAATTACGCCGACATCATCGTCATCCGCCACCCGCGCGACGGCGCCGCGCGCCTCGCCGCCGAGTATTCGCAAATCCCGGTGATCAACGGCGGCGACGGCAGCCACGAGCACCCGACGCAGACTTTGTGCGACCTGTTCACGCTGCGCTCCAAGAACAGGGGCCTCAGGAACATGAAGGTCGCGATCTCGGGCGACCTCAAAGGCAGCCGCACCATTCATTCCTTCGTCTACGCGCTGGCCCGCTTCGGCGCCACCATCGATCCCCTGCCCGCGCCGGGCATGGAGCTGCCGCCCCATGTCGCTCGGCGCCTGCGCGAGGAATTTCACTGCCGCATGGTTTCCAAGTCTCCGAACGAAGCCGACGGCTCGATCGACGCGCTCTACGTCACCGCCGACCAGCCGCATCAGCTTTCGCTCTACGCCGAGCCGGAAATCGATTACGGCTTGGTGCTGCAAAAGAAGATCGACGCCGTGTATGTCACCCGCTTCCAGAAGGAGCGCTGGACCGAAAAAGAGCGGCCCTACCCGAAGATCGACGCCAAGTTCCTGGGCGAAGGAAAATATTCGCACGCGAGCGTCATGCATCCGCTCCCGCGGGTGAACGAACTCGACGCCGCCCTCGACAGCGACCGCCGCGCCATCTATTTCCGCCAGGCCGCCTACGGCGTTCCCGTGCGCATGGCGCTGATCTCGCTCCTGCTGCACCTGCATCGCAGCAAATCCCTCCACAAATTCCCCGGAGGCTTCGCCAAGGCGGAGCACCCGCTCTATGTGCAGCGGATCGGGACCGGCATCCAATGCGCCAACCCGAACTGCATCACCAACGATCCCGCCGAGCGCCAATACGCCGCCAACAAGTTCTACATCATGGAGGATCATTCGCCGCAGCGCTGCACTTTGCGTTGCCTCTATTGCGAGACCGATATCGAGGCAGAAGCATCGGCGCATTTTGTCGTCAGCGACTCCACGCGCAAAACCTATTCACCCGGATTGGCCGCGCTCAAGCACACGCCGGCCGACAAACTCAGGCACCTCGTCATTCACAACAGCGAGGCCGACGCCGAAGCGGCGGGATTTGCGCCGCGCGTCGGTGGGAAGAAAGCCCACGCCGGGTAGCTTCGTCATTGCGAGGAGCGAGAGCGACGAAGCAATCCAGACCGAAGACAAGGCTGGATTGCTTCGCTTCGCTCGCAATGACGGGTAAACTTCGGCCATGCCGGCGCTCGCATTCGTCGCTTCCTTTGCCTTCGGCTATCTCTGCGGCTCGATTCCGTTCGGCATTTTGCTGACGCGGCTCGCTGGAGGGCCGGATTTGCGCGCCGTCGGCTCGGGCAATATTGGCGCCACCAACGTTCTGCGCACCGGCCGCAAGGGATTGGCCGCAGCAACGCTTCTTGGGGACATGCTCAAGGGCACCGCCGCCGTGCTCATTACCAGCTCTGTGCTCGGTCCAAATTTTGCGGTTGCAGCCGCGATCGGCGCCTTTATCGGCCATTTGTTTCCCGTCTGGCTCAACTTCGGCGGCGGCAAGGGCGTGGCGACCTATATCGGGCTTCTGCTCGGACTTGCCTGGCCGGCGGCCGTGTTCTTTTGCGCGGTCTGGCTCCTGATCGCGGCCTTAACCCGCTACTCCTCGCTCGCGGCGCTGGTCGCCAGCGCCGCGACGCCGGCATTCCTGTATTGGCGCGGCGATCCGCGCCACGGCTCGGTGTTTTTGCTGCTATCGGTGCTGCTATGGATCATGCATCGCGCCAATATCGGCCGGCTGTTACGCGGCGAGGAAGGCAAGATCGGCGGCGGCGCCGAAGGCGCCGGCGGCTCCTGACGGTCGCGTTTTCGGCGTATGCTTGGATCCAACGCGGCAAAGCACACGCGTGGGGGCGAGGTGAGCGAACGCAACGAGGGCGTCCAGCTGACGGACGAGCAGCGAATTGACTGGCTGCGCCTCATCCGCAGTCCCAATGTCGGTCCGCGGAGCCGCGCGGCCGCGATTTTCCCCGGCGCAACCGACTGATTTCCGGACTCTCCCTCGGCGTCGTGATCGTTGAGGCGGCCAAACACTCGGGCTCGCTGATCACCGCGCGCTTCGCGCTCGAACAGGGCCGCGAGGTATTCGCCGTCCCTGGCTCGCCGCTCGATCCGCGGGCCGAGGGTACGAACGGCCTCATCAAACAGGGGGTGACGCCGGTCACCGAGGTTGCCGACATCATCTCCGTGCTGCGGCCGATTCATGGAAGAGAAGAAACTGCCGGCGCGCGAGCCCGAACCGCCGTCGGGTGGCGCCGATGACGAGGTCGAACCCGCGCCCGATGAGCGGGCGCGCGTTGTCGGCTTGCTCGGCCCGGCGCCCGTCCAGATCGACGATCTGGTGCGGCCGTCAAAGAGTTCGCCCGCGGTGGTGCGGATGGTACTGCTGGAGCTTGAGATCGCCGGCCAGCTCGAACGCCACGGCGGCGGCCTGGTGTCGCTTGCCTAAAGCCTTCAATGCGGCGGCAACAGGCCAAGCCGCTTGCCGATCATCCGATCGACCAAGCGCTTCGGCAGGTTTCGCATGATCCAATCGCGCCTCGGTTCGGGGGTTATGGCGTAGCGCACCTTCGGTTTCGCGGCAGTCAACGCTTCCAGCACCACGTCGTCGACCCGCTCCGGCGGCAGCCCATGTTCCCCGAGCTTGAGCATGAACGCGCGCAGGCGTTCGAGCGCCGGCGCGTAGGGCGAGTCGCGGAACGGCGTGGTGTCGATTTGCTCGGCCTTGCTCCAGATCGGCGTTGCCACCGCACCCGGGCCGACGACGATGACCTCGATCCCCCACAACAGCATTTCGCGCCGCAAACTTTCCGAAAGACCTTCGAGGGCGAATTTTGAAGCCGCATAGGGCGCGATGAATGGCATGCCGTTTCGGCCGCCGACCGAGCTAATGTTGACGATGCGGCCGGGCGGGCCTTTGAGCTGCGGATCGGTGCCGACGAGCGGCGCGAAAGCTTTGCTGACGGTCACGACGCCGACGAGATTGATCTCGATCTGGCGGCGGAATTCCGCGACCGACAATTCGAGCAACGGGCCCGCCACGGCAACGCCGGCATTATTGACCAAACCGGCCCCAATCGCTCGCCGGCCAGCGCCTCGCGCGCACGGGCCGCGGCCGCATTGACCGCTGCCTCGTCGGTCACGTCGAATATCAGCGGCACGAAAAGCTCGCCGAATTCGGCGGTGAGTCGCTCCGCATCGGATGTTTTGCGCACGCTGCCGAAAACGCGAAAGCCGTTGGCGATGAGGACTTTTGCGGTGCCCCACCCGATGCCGGTGGAGGTTCCCGTGATCACGACGGTGCGCAAGTCAGACCTCCCGGGCGGCATCGGCGGATTGACCGTCCGCATTTCCGCCTTCAATGGTGCCGCCATCATATCGGCATGATTGGCGTTAGGCGAAGAATTAAGGCGAAGATGATTGCGCGGCTTGCGTTTCTGGTTCTGGCGCTATCGCTCGCGAGCATGTCTGCGCAATCCGCGACCGGCGATTCCTTTGCCGCGTTCGTTGCCGGGCTGCAGCCGGAGGCGGCCAAGCAAGGCATCACGCCAGCGACGTTTGACGCCGCTTTCGCCGGGCTCGCGAGCGATCCGAACGTGCTCGCGGCGATGCGGCACGCGCCCGAATACGGCAAACCGTTTGGACCGTATCTCGCAAGCCTTGCCTCACCGTCGCGCATCGCGGTGGGTTTGCGGAAATCGGCGCAATGGGCCGCGACCTTGCAGGCCGTCGAGCAAAAGTTCGGCGTCGATGCCAGCGTCCTGGTCAGCATCTGGGGCGTTGAGTCGTCTTTCGGCGACGGCGAGCAGCACTGGGATGTTTTCCGCTCGCTGGCCACTCTCGCGGCAGCGCGCTTTCAGCACCCTCTGTTCCGCGACGAACTTCTGAGCGCTTTGCAGATTCTCCAGCGCGGCCGGATTCCGCGCGGCGAATTCGTCGGCTCGTGGGCGGGCGCTATGGGCCAGCCCCAGTTTTTGCCGTCGAGTTATTTGAAATACGCCGTCGATTTCGACGGCGACGGCAAGGTCGACATCTGGCACAGCGTTCCCGACGTGCTCGCCTCGATCGCAAATTACTTACAGAAATCGGGCTGGCAGCCGCGTTTGCCTTGGGGCTTTGAGGTCGTCCTGCCGCCGGGATTCGATTACCGCACAAGCCGCGGCACATTTGCCGAATGGACGAAGCGTCACGTAAGCCGCGCCGACGGCGGCGCGCTTCCGCCGACCGGCAGCGCCATCTTGTTCTTCCCCAGCGGCGCCGCGGGACCGGCGTTTCTCGTCACCGACAATTTCGTCGTGCTCAAGCGCTTCAACAATTCCGATGCCTATGCGCTGGCCGTTGCCGAGCTTGCCGATCGGTTGCGCGGCTTGCCTGCGTTCCGCAGTGCTTGGCCGGCGGACGACTTCCAGCCCTCACGCGATGAGCGCATCGCGCTGCAACGCCGGCTCGCGGCGCTAGGCTACAAAGTCACGGACTTCGACGGCCATTTCGACTTCGACTTGCGCGATGCAGTGCGCGACCTGCAGCGACGCTACGGCATGATCCCCGATGGCTACCCGAGCCGCGCGTTCCTCGACCGCGCCGGCGTGCACTAAGGGGTCGTTTCAGCCTAGTGCCCCGGAGCGCGATCCGCCGGGCCGCCCGAACGTTTGTAGATTTCATCGGCTTCGAGCCGCGCCATGTCGAGGATGTAAGCTAACGCTTCGAGGTCATGGCTTTTGGCGATCCGGGACAGCTCGTCCGCGATCGAGCCAATATAAAGGGCGGCGTCCGGAGCCTCTCCCATCTCTCCTTTATGTTCATTTCCGAAAGCCATGAGGTGCCAATGCCGCAAGCGATCGCCCAAGCGCCATACGCCATCTATGTCCTTTTTAGATATGTTTTGTCAAAAGACAACCAGAAGGCGCAAGCCCGGGCTCAGCCGGATTTATTTTGAAATGACGGCAATTTGCCACGTTTGGCTGCGTTTTCAGGCCCGTGGATGGCCCGTTTTCAACCGGTAACGATTTGACAGGTGGGGTTGCGTTACCCATGTTCCCGGCGGCCGGGAAGGGTCGAAAGACCCCCAAAGACGTGAAAAGGCCAATAAATCATTAGGTTATCATGAATCTTGTAGTGGTGGAATCGCCCGCCAAGGCGAAGACGATCAATAAGTATCTCGGCCCTGGCTATGAAGTTTTGGCCTCCTTCGGGCATGTGCGTGACCTGCCGGCCAAGAATGGCTCGGTCGATCCGGACGCCGATTTCCGCATGATCTGGGAAGTCGACGCCAAGGCGGAGAAGCGGCTGAACGACATCGCCCGCGCGGCCAAGGGCGCCGACAAGCTGATCCTGGCGACCGACCCCGATCGCGAAGGCGAAGCGATCTCCTGGCATGTGCTGGAAGTGCTCAAGCAAAAGAAGGCGCTTCACGGCCAGGCCGTCGAGCGGGTGGTCTTCAACGCCATCACCAAGCAGGCGGTGACCGAGGCCATGGCGCATCCGCGCCGCATCGACCAGGCGCTGGTCGATGCTTATCTCGCGCGCCGGGCGCTCGATTATCTGGTCGGCTTCACCCTTTCGCCGGTGCTATGGCGCAAGCTTCCCGGAGCGCGCTCGGCCGGACGCGTGCAATCGGTGGCGCTGCGGCTTGTCTGCGACCGCGAACTGGAAATCGAGAAATTCGTCCGCAAGGAATATTGGTCGCTGATTGCGACTTTGGCGACGCCGCGCGACGAGACATTCGAAGCCCGCCTCGTCGGCGCCGACGGCAAAAAGCTGCAGCGGCTCGACATTGGCTCCGGCGCCGAGGCCGAGGCTTTCAAGCAGGCGCTGGAAACAGCGGCCTTCAGCGTTACCGCAATCGAGGCCAAGCCGGTCAAGCGGCACCCGCAGCCGCCCTTCACCACCTCGACGCTGCAGCAGGAAGCTAGCCGCAAGCTAGGCTTTGCGCCCGCCCACACCATGCGCGTGGCGCAGCGTCTCTATGAAGGCGTTGACATCGGCGGGGAAGCAGTCGGTCTCATTACCTATATGCGCACCGACGGCGTGCAGATCGCGCCCGAAGCCATCGGCGCCGTCCGCCGCGTGATCGAGACCGATTACGGCGCGAAGTATGTCCCGCAAGCGCCGCGGCGTTACGAGACCAAGGCGAAGAACGCGCAGGAAGCCCACGAAGCCATCCGCCCGACCGACCTCGCCTGCCGGCCGAGCGAGACCAAGAGCTTCCTCGATGCCGACCAGGCCAAGCTCTATGAGCTGATCTGGCTGCGCACGATCGCGAGCCAAATGGAGTCGGCCGAGCTCGAACGCACCACGGCCGACATCACCGCCAAAGTCGGCAGCCGCGAACTCGAATTGCGCGCCACCGGAACGGTGGTGAAGTTCGACGGCTTCCTCACCCTCTATCAGGAAGGTCAGGACGAAGACCCAGACGACGAAGAGGCGCGCCGGTTGCCGCCGATGAGCGCGGGCGAACCGCTCGCCAAGCGCGCGATCGCCGCCGACCAGCATTTCACGGAGCCGCCACCGCGCTATTCGGAAGCGTCTTTGGTCAAGCGCCTGGAAGAGCTCGGCATCGGCCGGCCGTCGACCTATGCTTCCATTCTGCAAGTGCTCAAGGACCGCAAATACGTGCGGCTCGACAAGCGCCGGCTTTATCCCGAAGACCGTGGACGCATCGTGATCGCCTTCCTCGAAAGCTTCTTCACCCGTTACGTCGAATACGACTTCACGGCGAACCTCGAGGAGCAACTGGACCTGATCTCAAACAACGAGATTGAGTGGCGCGAGGTGCTGCGCGATTTCTGGCGCGATTTCATCGGCGCGGTTGACGAGATCAAGGACGTGCGCATTACGCAAGTACTCGACACGCTCGACGCCTTGCTGGCGCCGCACCTGTTCCCGCCGCGCGCCGACGGCACCGATCCACGGCAATGCCCGAACTGCGCCGGCGGCCGGCTCACGCTCAAGCTCTCCAAATACGGCGCCTTCATCGGCTGCTCCAACTATCCGGAATGCCGCTACACGCGGCCGCTGACGGTATCCGCCGACGGCTCGGGCGAGATCGGCACCAAAAAGCTCGGCGACGATCCCAAGACCGACCTCGAAGTGACTTTGCGCAGCGGCCGCTTCGGCCCTTATGTGCAGCTCGGCGAGGCGGTCAACGGCGAAAAGCCGAAACGCGCCGGTCTGCCGAAGGGGACCGTACCCGACGAGGTCGATCTCGATCGCGCGCTGGCGTTATTGTCGCTGCCGCGTGAAATCGGCCTGCATCCCGAAGGCGGCGAGCCGATCATTGCCGGCATCGGACGTTTCGGGCCTTATGTGAAGCACGACAAAACCTACGCCAATCTCGAACCCGGCGACGACATCTTCCATATCGGCCTCAATCGCGCGGTGACATTGCTCGCGGAAAAGCGCGCCAAGCCTGCGCGCTTCCGCCGCTTCGGCGCCGATCCGGGGCGCCCGCTTGGCGCGCATCCGACCCGCGGCGGGCCGATCGTGGCGAAGAACGGCCGCTACGGTCCCTATGTCAGCCACGAAGGCGTCAACGCCACGCTGCCGAGCGACAAGACGCCGGAGACGATCACGCTCGAGGAAGCCGCCACGCTCATCGACGCGCGGGCGGATCGCGGTCCGGCGCCGCATGCGCGGCCGCGCAAGGCCAAGCGGCCGTCACCGGGCACGGCACGGCACATCAAAGCTTCCTCGAAGAGACCTGTGGCGCGCGCCGCCAAGCGGTCTGCCGCCAACAAGACGCAACGCAAGACGACACAAGCTGCCGAATAATTTCCGTAAACGCGCCCTGTACGACCTTTGGCCGCGGGCTCGGGCAATGAGCGGCCTATGAAACGCAATTCCCTCCCCTCGCGCGAGGAGCTTCTCAGCTTCATCCGCGAACGCGCCAGCAAGGTCGGCGCGCGGGAGATTGCGCGCGCTTTTGGCGCCAAGAATGCCGACCGGGCTGCGCTTAATCGCATGCTGCGCGAGCTTGCCGATTCCGGCGACATCGAGCGGCGAAGAAAGCGCCTGCATCACGCCGGCACATTGCCCTCCGTGCTGCTCGCCGACATCATCGGTCGCGATCCCGACGGCGAATTGCTGGCGCGGCCGACGGAATGGGATGAAGACGCCCACGGCGCACCGCCGGTCATCCGCATCGCCATGGCGCGTCGCCCGCGGCCCGGAGAAGTCGTCGGCGTCGGCGACCGCGCGCTGATCCGTGTCGAGCGGACGAACGACGAGGAAACCACCGCCCGCGTCATCAAGCTGATCGACCGCGCCCGCCAGCGCGTGCTCGGCATCTTCCGTAGCCTGCCGGGGGGCGGCGCACGCCTGGTGCCGATCGACAAGAAACAGCTCGGCCGCGAGCTCACCATCGCCGCCGATCGTACCGGCGGCGCCTTGGACGGCGATCTTGTCGCCGTGGAAGTGGCGCGCCAGGGCCGACTCGGCTTGGCAAGCGGTTCGGTCGTCGAGCGGCTCGGCTCGCTCAAGAGCGAACGCGCGGTCAGCCTGATCGCGATCCATGCCCACGGCATCCCCCATGTGTTTCCCGGCGCGGTGGTCGCCGAAGCCGACGCCGCGCGCGCGGCGACCGGGGAAGGACGCGAGGATTGGCGCACGCTGCCCTTCGTGACCATCGATCCGCCCGACGCCAAAGATCACGACGACGCCGTCCTTGCTTTGCCCGACGCCGACCCACGCAATCGAGGCGGCCACATCGTCACCGTCGCCATCGCCGACGTGGCGCATTATGTGCGGCCGGGCTCGGCGCTCGATCGCGCCGCCGCCGAGCGCGGCAATTCGGTCTATTTCCCCGACCGCGTGGTGCCCATGCTGCCGGAGCGCATTTCCAACGATCTGTGCTCGCTGCGGCCGCTTGAAGATCGCCCGGCACTCGCCGTGCGCATGGTCATCGGCGCCGACGGCCGCAAGCGCGTGCACACCTTTCATCGCGCGCTGATCCGTTCCGCGGCCCGGCTTTCTTACGAGCAGGCGCAGCTTGCGGTTTCGGGCCGCTCCGACGAAGTCACCGAGTCGATCGCGGTCTCGATCCTCGAACCGCTTTATGCGGCCTATCGGACGGTGAGCCGCGCGCGCGACGAGCGCGGCCCGCTCGATCTCGAGCTTCCCGAGCGCAAGATCGTGCTCAAATCCGACGGCACCGTCGATCGGGTGATCATGCCGCAGCGCCTCGAAGCGCATCGGCTGATCGAGGAATTCATGATCCTTGCCAACGTGGCCGCCGCCGAGACCTGCGAGCGTTCGCGGGTGCCGCTGATCTATCGCGTGCACGACGAGCCCTCGCCGGAAAAGCTCAACGCGCTGCGCGAATTCCTGAGCACGCTCGATATCGCGCTGCCCAAAGGCAGCGCGCTGCGGCCCGACGCGTTCAATCGCATCCTGCAACTTGTCAAAGGCCGCGACGTCGCGCGCCTCGTCAATGAGGTGGTGCTGCGCAGCCAGGCGCAGGCCGAATATTCGCCGGAAAATTTCGGCCATTTCGGCCTCAATCTGCGCCGCTACGCGCACTTCACCTCGCCGATCCGCCGCTACGCCGACCTCGTCGTGCATCGAGCGCTTATTCGCGCGCTCAAGCTCGGCGGCGATGGCCTAGCCGACGGCACCGACGTCCGCGCGCTCGCCGAAGTCGCCGCCACCATTTCCGCAACCGAGCGCCGCGCGATGAAGGCCGAGCGCGAGACCGCCGACCGTTTGATCGCGCATTTTTTGGCCGACCGCGTCGGCGCAACTTTCGACGGGCATATTTCTGGCGTGACCCGTGCCGGCCTGTTCGTCGAGCTCGACGAGACCGGAGCCGACGGGCTCATCCCCGCGCGCCATATCGGCGATGAATATTTCCGCTTCCACGAGGCGGGCCGGGCCTTTGTCGGCAGTTCGGCGAGATACCGGCTCGGCGATCCGGTGACCGTGGAGCTGGTCGAAGCCGCGCCGGTGGCGGGCGCGCTGCGCTTTCGGCTGGTGGGCGCGCCGCAAGCCGAGGCCGGTCGGCGCCCTGGACACAAAGCCCCGCGGCAGGGGAAAGTCGGGCGGCGCAACGATCGGCATGGACAGCGCGGCAGGCGCGGCAAACCTTCATGAGCAACGAAAACGCCACCGCGACCACCGGCCTGACGAACGAAGATCGCACCGAACGGCTGACTGCCGCCGCGCGCGATCAATCCTTCGCCAATCTCAAGCCACGGGATTCCGCGACCTTGATCCTGGTCGACCGCACGGAGCCGGTGCCGAAAATTCTGCTCGGCCGCCGGCATGAGCGGCACCGCTTCCTGCCCGGCAAATTCGTCTTCCCCGGCGGGCGCGTCGAGCGGACGGACCGGCTGATGCCGGTTTCGGCGCCGCTGCACGCGCGCGACACCGACCGCTTGATGCGGCAGGTCAAGCGGCCAAGCGCGGCCAAGGCGGCCGGCTTCGCGCTCGCCGCCATCCGCGAGACCTATGAGGAGACTGGCCTAATGCTCGGGGCGCAAACGTCGGGCGCAATCGCCGCGCCCGACGGAGCCTGGCAAGCTTTCGCCAAACAACGCGTGCTCCCCGATCTGAGCCGGATCCATTTCATCGCCCGCGCCATTACACCCCCGCGCCGGCCGCGCCGTTTTGACAGCCGCTTTTTCGCCGCCGAGATTTCCGGCGTCGCCCATCGCGCGGAGGGTTTTTTCGGGCCGGAGGCGGAGTTGGTGGAGCTCGTCTGGATGCCGATCACCGAGGCGCGCAGCCTCGATATCCCCGCCATCACCGCGGTGGCGCTCGAGGAACTCCAGGAGCGCATCCTGAGCGGGATGAGCCACGACCATCCGGTGCCGTTCTACCGCATGTTGCACAAACGCTTCGTGCGCACGGTGTTTTGACGGCGCCGCTATGCCGGCATCCGCGCCTTGCTTGACATTGCCGGCTTGCTGACTAGGTTGACGGCCAACATCGAGCAAATGGAAGTCGAGATCCGCCCATGGCCAAGAACGCCACCATCAAAGTCAAGCTAGTTTCCAGCGCCGACACCGGTTTTTACTACGTCACGCGCAAGAATTCGCGCACCATGACCGACAAACTGGTGAAAAAGAAATACGATCCGGTCGCCAAGAAACATGTCGAATTCCGCGAGTCCAAGATCAAATAGGCCGCGCCAAAGCACTTCTTCGCTTGGATGCCCGGCCGCGCCGGGCATTTTCTTTTAGGGAAACGCGCGGGTCGAGATGGGTCAAACCGACCGTCGCGCCGGCCAAGCAAGGTGGCCGGCAGGGAGCGGTGTCATGAGGAGGCCACTCGCACCGCCCCCGTGCCGGCCGAACCCCACGGACCCAGGAGATGCGGCGGACCTGAGCACTCCCGCAGGGCTACCCGATGCACCGCGCCTTCCCGGGCCGTTGTCGGCTCGCTTATCAGGAGGGCGCCCGCTTTTCATTGCTGATTGCCGTCGCAGGCTAGCGCAACGGTCGGGGAAATCAACAGTCGCCGGCGGTAAAATCGGATTTTTAGGCCGCGTCCGGCACGACGCGGTTGCGGCCGTCGCGCTTGGCGCGGTAAAGCGCCTGGTCGGCCCGCTTGATGAGGCTCGCGGCGGTGTCGTCGCGTCCGCGCAAACCCGCAATGCCGATCGAGAGCGTCACCGGAATGCTCCGCGCGCCCTGGCTGATGACGAACGGCTCCGCGGCAATGCGCCGGCGCAGCCGCTCGGCCACCATGGCGGCGACCGTTATGTCGGTTTCCGGCATCACGATGATGAATTCTTCGCCGCCGCAGCGGGACGCCAGGTCAATGCCGCGGATCGAGCGTTTGATGCGCAGCGCGAAATCGCGCAGCACGTCGTCGCCGGCATCGTGACCGTAGCTGTCGTTGATCGATTTGAAATGGTCGATGTCGAGCATCATCACCGCAAGCGGCTTGCCCCGCGCGCCCGCCTGCTCCATCAGTGTCGCCAAATGACTTTCCATGTAACGGCGATTGAACAAGCCGGTCAGCGCGTCGGTGATGGCCATTTCAATCGAGGTCTGGACGTTATCGCGCAGCCGCTCGGTGTAGCGGCGCTTGCGCACCTGGCTGCGCGCCCGCGCCAACAGTTCGTTCTTGTCGATCGGGCGCATCAGATAATCATTCACGCCGATTTCCAACCCGCGCAGCATGCGCGCGTTGTTCTCGGGCTCGGTGATGGCGAGGATCGGCACGTTGCGGGTGCGCTCGAGCGACCGGATCTGGCTGCACAGCCGCAGCGCGTCGAAATTCGCCAGGTCGAGCGAGATGATGACGAGATCGTAATTGCCTTCGGCGGCGCGGAACAAAGCGTCGTTCGGGTCGGCCTCGATCTCGACGTTATGTTCGGTGGCAAGCGTGCTGGCGACCCGCTCATAGGACGCCGGCCGGTCGTCGACGATCAGCACGCGGCCGCCGCGGCCGGTATCGGCGACGGCTTCGCGTTCCGGAGATTCGATGCCGATCTCGTGGGAAGTCACCGCGCGCATCCGCAGCTCGTCGGTGACCATCTTGAGCCGCGCCAGCGACCGCACGCGCGCGATCAGCGCCAATTCGGGCGTGGGCTTGCTGAGAAAGTCGTCGGCGCCGGCCTCGAGCCCGCGCACCCGGTCGGAGGGCTGGTCGAGCGCGGTCACCATGACCACGGGAATGTGATGCGTCGCCGGATTGGTCTTCAGGCGCCGGCATACCTCAAACCCGTCCATATCCGGCATCATGACGTCGAGCAGCACCAGATCGCATTCGGCGCGCTCGCAAATGGTCAGCGCCTCCACCCCGCTCATGGCGGTGATGACGTCGAAATATTCGGCCGACAGCCGAGCTTCCATCAGCTTGACGTTGGCAGGGACGTCGTCAACGACGAGAACGCGCGCGGTCATTCATGCATCCTACGGATTGCCCAAAAAGTGACGGATGGTCTCGATGAACTTGCCGACCGAAATCGGCTTGGAGAGATAGGCTTCGCAGCCACCCTCGCGGATGCGCTCCTCGTCGCCTTTCATGGCAAAGGCGGTCACGGCGACGACCGGAATGGCGCGCAGATCCTGATCGTCCTTGAGCCACTTGGTGACTTCAAGACCGGAAACTTCCGGAAGCTGAATGTCCATGAGGATCAAATCGGGACGATGCTTGCGCGCCAGATCGAGCGCTTCGATACCGTTGCGCGTGGCCACGGTGTTGTATCCATGGGCTTCCAACAGATCGTGGAAGAGCTTCATATTGAGCTCGTTGTCTTCCACGATTAGGACGGTCTTGGCCATCCCAGATCCCTCACCTGCCCCGGGCTCCAGCGCGCGGTCATGTCTGCGGTTGCCGAGCGGCCTGCAAGCTAGCCCGGATTCATTACGGAAAGGCAAATAGAACCGCATGAAGACGCCCTTGAGGCCGACCCGGGAAGCGGCGGAAATGCTGGCTATTCAGGCGCTTGCCTTCATCGCCGAGGATCCCGAAAAGCTGAGCCGCTTCCTCGGCATGACTGGCATACCGCCGGAGGAAATCCGCACCGCCGCAGGCGAGCCCGGCTTTCTCGCCGGCGTGCTTGAGCATATGCTTGGCGACGAGAGTCTCCTGGTCGCGTTCGCCGACAGCGCCGGTATCGACCCTACGGCCGTAGCGCGCGCCCGCAGCGCATTCGGCAAAATGGACGGGACGTGAGCGCCTTCTGCCGCGATTGCCTCGCCGACGCCGCAGCACCCGCCGTGCGCTGCGCCGCCTGCGGCTCGCCGCGGTTGCTTCGTCATGGCGAACTGGCTGAGCTTTCCATCGCCCATGTCGACTGCGACGCTTTCTACGCCGCGATCGAGAAGCGCGATGATCCTTCACTTGCCGCCGAGCCGGTCATCGTCGGTGGCGGCCGCCGCGGCGTGGTCGCCACCGCCTGCTATGTCGCGCGCACCTTCGAGGTGAGATCGGCGATGCCGATGTTCGAGGCCTTGCGGCTTTGCCCGCATGCCCGCGTCATTCAGCCTAATATGGAGAAATATGCCCGCGTCGGCCGCGAGGTCCGTTCGATGATGCTCGCGCTGACGCCGCTGGTCGAGCCGTTGTCCATCGACGAAGCCTTCCTCGATCTGTCCGGCACCGAGCGGCTGCACGGGCATTCGCCCGCCAAAGTGCTGGCGCGCTTTGCCATCGAGGTCGAGCACAAGCTTTCGATCACCGTTTCGATCGGGCTCTCCTGCAACAAATTCCTGGCAAAAATCGCTTCCGACCTCGACAAGCCGCGCGGTTTCGCCGTGCTCGGCGCGGCCGAGGCACCGCAATTCCTGGCGCCGAAGCCGGTGAGCTTCATCTTCGGCGTCGGCAAGGTCGGCGCGGCGCGCTTGGCGCGCGACGGCTTCCACCGCATCGCCGATCTGCAAAAAGTCAGCGAGGTCGAGATGATGCGCCGCTACGGCGAGGAGGGCCGCCGCCTCGCGCGGCTCGCCCGCGGCATCGATGCGCGCCTCGTCAGCGCCGACCGCGAAACCAAGAGCGTGTCGTCGGAAACCACATTCGACCGCGACATCGCCGATTTCCGCGCGCTCGAGCGTATTCTTTGGGCGCAGACCGAGGAAGTTTCGGCACGGCTGAAGGAAAAAGCGCTCGCCGGCGCCACCGTGACGTTGAAGCTGAAAACCGCCGACTTCAAAATCCGCACCCGCGCGCATTCTTTCGGCGCGCCGACCCAGCTCGCCGGAAAGATATTTACCGCCGCCCGCGCTCTCCTCGAACGCGAAACCGGCGGAACGAAATTCCGCCTGCTCGGCCTCGGCTTAAGCGCGCTCACCACGGCGGACCAAGCCGATCCCGCCGACTTCGTCGACGGCCGCGCGGTCGAAGCCGAACACGCCGTCGATAGAGTGCGCGCCCGCTTCGGCGAAGACGCCGTGGTCAGGGGATTGGCGTTCGAGCGGCCGGAGAAGCGATAGCGGCCCGGGGCTCATTTGCAAGGCTTTGCGTCCTTGATGTCCAACGACACCAGTGTGCCGGTGACGACGAAGTCATTGTAATCGAGCGATAGCGCCCGCGAAATGCCGTTCTCGTAAAGCTCGAAGCCGATCGCGTAAACCGGCGTTTGCTCGGTGCTTTTTTGCCCCTTGCCCTTCTCGAAATAGCTGATCGTCACCGGCCAGCGGGTAACCCCGGCAAGCTTCGGCGCCGTGGCCGCGGCGTCGTCGTGTTTGCGCTCGTCCGGCCCAAGCTTGCGGCCGATCACGGTAAGCGTGTCGTACACTTTCTCGCCGGTATCCGAACCGTCATAGACCGGAAAATTGAGAATGGTCTTGCCGGCGCGCGCAGCCTCGATCACCCGCACCATATGCTGGGTCGGGAACACCACCGCCGCGTCGATATCGAGGACCTTGTGTTCCGGCTTGGCGAGGTCGACCGCCGTCGCCGCGCCGCCGTGCTCGGCATGGCCGTCGACGGTATCGACGAGATTCTGATCGACGAAATTCTGCGAGGTGAATTTGAAGCGCTTGGCATCGCCGCCCTCCCAAGTGGTCGAGCGCAGATCGCTGGTGGAGATTTTGCCCTCGCCGGAATCCAGCTCCGAGACCTGGCGAAATTGCAGCGTATAGCCGTCGCAGGCATCGCCGCCGAAGTCATAAAGGATACGCCCGCGGACCCCGGCAACTTGCGCGTTTTCATGCGTCTGGCCGAGCGCGAGGTCGTAGATCGCACGATGCGGCACGAGCACGATGGGACGGTCTTGCGCGCTGACGGAAGCCGGGGCGGCGAAAATGAGCGCGTAGGCAAGGAACGCAGCGCGCGATGCGACGCCGTAAGCCACTGACATGAACCTCTCTTCGCGTTGGTCGAATTCCGGAACAGCGCCCCCTGCCCGCCTCCTCCAAAACGATCATTTTTATGGAATCTTGCGCCGTTTTTTGTCCTTTGAATGGCGGCAAAGATAAGGTCGAAGGCAGGCCGCTGCAACTGCCCCGCCCTTGCATGCTCACTTGCATGCTAAACTGTCATCGGCGAGAACCCTTGCCCTTTGCAGGCGGTATGGAGGATGCGAATGCCCGGCACGGTGGAAAAAAAGTTGAGCGAGCTTGGCATCGTGCTGACGGAGCCGGCCGCGCCGGTCGCCAATTACGTGCCGTTCGTGCGCACGGGCCGTCTGCTCATGGTCTCCGGCCAGATCTGCGTCGATGCGGGCAAGCTCGTCGCCAAGGGTCAGCTCGGCGCCGGCGTCTCCATCGAGGACGGCCAGAAAGCGGCGCGCGCCTGCGCGGTGAACTTGTTGGCACAGGTCAAGGCCGCGCTCGGCGATCTCGATAAGGTTTTGCGTGTTGTGCGGCTCGGGGGCTTCGTGAATGCGGCGCCGGGCTTCACCGACGGCCCCAAGGTGATGAACGGCGCGTCCGACCTGATGGTCGCGGTGTTCGGCGAGAAGGGCAAGCACGCGCGGACCACGGTCGGCGTCTCGGCATTGCCGCTCGATGCGGCGATGGAGGTCGAGGGCCTGTTTGAAGTCTCCTGAAGTGGCGACGGATCTTGACTGGCTGACGGCACGGCCGATCGCCCATCGCGGGCTGCACGATGCCGCGCAGGGCGTCATCGAAAATACCACGGCGGCCATACGCGCGGCGATCGACGCCGGCTATGGCATCGAGGTCGATCTGCAAATCAGCGCCGACGACGAAGCGATGGTGCATCACGACGACGTGCTCGGCCGCCTCACCGAGGGCGAAGGCCGGCTCGACGCCATGACCGCAGCCGACCTCAAGCGCGTTCCGTTCCGCGGCAGCGCCGAGCGGATGCTGACGCTCGGCGAACTCTGCGATCTCGTCGCCGGGCGCGTCGTTCTCGTTCCCGAGCTGAAAAGCCGCTTTGCCGGCGACCCCCGCCTGCCGCTGCGCGTCGCCGCGATCCTGTCCGGCTATCCCGGGCCGGTGGCGCCGATGTCCTTCGATCCGATGCAACTTCACGTTCTGCGGCAAAAGGCCCCGCGCTTGCCGCGGGGCATCGCTGCGGCGAAATACCGGCCGCATCATTATTGGGACCAGATGCCGCCGAGGCTGCGTTATGGCATGGGCTCCTTGTTGCCGGCCTTGACGGCGCGGCCGCATTTCGTCGCCTATGCCTTCGCCAATCTTCCGGCCCTTGCGCCCATCGTCGCACGGCACATTTTGTGCCTGCCACTGCTAACCTGGGTGGTGCGCAGCGAACCCGAGCGGCAACACGCCGCGCGCTTCGCCGACCAAGTGATTTTCGAAGGCTTTCGGCCATGACCGAGAAGCGGCCCCTGCAAGATCGCGCCCTCCCGGCGGCAAGCGAACTGCGCGTGCTCGCGGTGAATGCCATCAGCGAAGTCCGCGCCGACGCATGGGACGCTTGCGCCAATCCGCTACTTCATCCGAATTGTGAAGACCCTGCCCACGCAGCTCCGGTATTGGATCAGAAGCAGGTCTATAACCCCTTCGTATGTCATAGTTTTCTTTCGGCGTTGGAAGCATCGAAATCGGTCGGCGGCCATTCCGGCTGGCACGTTCAGCATGTGCTGGTGCGAGCCGCCGACGGCGCGTTGGTCGCCGCCGCGCCTTGCTATCTCAAGAGCCATTCGCGTGGCGAATACGTGTTCGACTATGGCTGGGCGGAAGCTTATGCGCAGGCGGGCGGCAGCTATTACCCGAAGCTGCAGGTCGCCGTGCCGTTCACGCCGGTCGCCGGACCCCGGCTCCTGGTCCGGCCGGGCACGCAGGCCGATGAACTTCGCCGCCTCCTCGCCTCGGGTCTCGTCGATCTCTGCCGCATCGACGAGGCGTCGGGGGTTCACGTGACCTTCGCCACCGAAGCGGAATATCGCCTGCTCGGCGCGCTCGGATTCCTCCAGCGCATGGACCAGCAATTTCATTGGGAAAATCCCGGCTATACGAGCTTCGACGAATTCCTCTCAGCGCTCGCCGCGCGCAAGCGCAAGACCATCCGCCGCGAGCGCCATGAGGCGCTGGCCAACGGTGTCAGCGTGCATTGGCTCACCGGCACCGACCTGACCGAAGACGTCTGGGACCACTTTTTCGCGTTCTACATGGACACCGGCTCGCGCAAATGGGGCCGCCCCTATCTCACCCGGCCGTTCTTCTCCCTCGTCGGCGAGACAATGCGCGACCGCATCCTCCTGGTGATGGCCAAGCGGTCCGGGCGCTGGATCGCGGGCGCGATCAATTTCATTGGCTCGCATACCTTGTTCGGGCGCCATTGGGGCGCCGTCGAGCATCATCCGTTCCTGCATTTCGAGCTGTGCTACTATCAAGCCATCGACTACGCCATCACGCACAAGCTTCCCCGTGTCGAGGCCGGCGCCCAGGGCGAGCATAAGATCGCGCGCGGCTACATGCCCGTGACCACCTATTCGGCGCATTACATCGCCGATCCGGCCCTGCGGCGGGCGATCGGCGATTATCTCAAGCGCGAGCGCGCCTATGTGACCGCGGCGGGCGCCGAGCTTGCCGCCGCCGGCCCCTATCGGCACGGTACAGCGGTTGAGACGGATTGACGAAGGCCGCGACGATTTCGGTCGCGGCGGGAGAGCACCATGCCGAACTACGACCCGAACAACGTCTTTGCCAAAATCCTGCGCGGCGAGCTGCCGGCGCACAAAGTCTATGAGGACGACAAGGCTTTTGCCTTTCTCGACATCATGCCGCGGGCGCCCGGCCACACCCTGGTGATCCCGAAGGCCGCGGCCCGCAACATCATCGATATCGTGCCCGACGATCTCGTGCATCTCATCAAAACGACGCAAAATATCGCGCGCGCGGCGATGACCGTCTTTGCCGCCGACGGCCTCACGATCCAACAGTTCAACGAACCGGCCGGCGGCCAGGTGGTGTTCCACCTGCACATCCACGTCATTCCGCGCAAGATCGGCGTGCCGCTCAAGCCGCCGGCGAGCGTCAAAGAGGATCCGGCTGTCCTCTCCGATCAGGCGCTCAGGCTTTCCGCCGCGCTCAAGGGAAGCGAGTAGCGAATAGGGGGGAGCGAGACAGCAAAGTTCAGCGGCCGCGTGCGACGCGCTCGATCTCGTTGCGCACCAGGCGCTCGACCAGGCCGGGCAGGTTGTCATCGAGCCAGGATTTCAGCATCGGCCGCAACATCTCGCGCACCAGGTCTTCGAGCGTGCGCCCGTTTTGCACCAGCACGGTCTGCGCCAGCGTGTTGAACGCGGCATCGACCGCGGCGCTCGTCGCGCTCGAAAGGAGTTGCTCGGGCTCGGGCGTGCCTGACGCCTCGTCGGGCGCGTGCATGGCGGGCTTGTGTTCGGCCGCACCGGAGTCGGCTTCGGCGTCGGAATAGCGTTCGATCTTGTGGAATTGCGGCGTCGCCGTCGGCCTCGGCGCCGGGGTGTGTACGGCAGCGGGCTCGGCGGGCTCTGCGAGTTCGGGCTGACTGGTCGGGGGCGCGGCCGTCGATTCGGTAAGGTCGAGAATGTCTGAGGCCTGCTCTTCGAGGCTCAGAACGCCCGGATGGGACGGCTCTTTGCTGTAGATATTGATCGGGTCCGTCTCTACGAAGGATGGTGGCGGAGGGACGGGCGCTGGCCAGACAGGTGCCGTCGGCGGCTCCGCGGCCCGCGGCGCTGTCTTGCTGGCATCGTCATCGGCAATGATGCGGCGAATGGAGGCAAGAATCTCCTCCATCGACGGTTCTTGCAATTTCGCCGGCTGCGTCATGCGTGCATCCTCGCCTTGATTCCGTGCGTGTCCCCGCCGCGGCTCTTCGTAAGTTCGGCGATATCCGCCGACAAGTCTTACGGTCCGCGAATCACGCAAGCGCAACTATGCAACGCCCATATCGAGTATGTCATAGCAAAAGTCGAAGGCAACCCTGAGGGCCGGCGACGCCGGAAATCCTCCCCTCGATCGCCTAGCGGCCATCCGGATTGCGCACGCCGACCCACGCGTCGCGCACTTGCTGGTAGTGCACCATCGGATCGTAGACCACTACATTGAGCCCGAGCCTCGGCATCGAAAGGCTGCCGACGGCGGCAAGCAGCGTGTAGGAGGCGACAACGCGATCGTGCTGGGCGGTGACCAGAGCGACGCGGGCGTTGACCAGTTCCTGTTGCGCATTGAGCACGTCGAGTGTGGTGCGCTGGCCGACGCGCGCCTCCTCGCGCACGCCGTTGAGTGCGATCTCGGCGGCATTAACCTGCGCTGTCGTCGCCTCGATCTGCGCCTTGGCGGCGTCGAGTTGCCCCCAGCTCTGCACCACGGTGGCGCGGGCCTGATCGCGATTGACATCGAGATTGAGCCGCTGCTGGCCCAAAGTTTCTTTCGATTGGCGGATTGTGGAGTATTCGGCACCGCCCTGAAAGATCGGCACCGTCAGTTGGCCGACGAGCGAGGCCGCGGTCTGCCGCAAATTTTCATAGGCGATGTTCGTACCCTGCGATGCGCTCGCGGTGAGCGTCAGGTTGGGGTAGAGCGCGCCTTCGCTGATCTTGACGGCAAGCAAGGCGATATCGACACCATACGCCGCCGCGAGCACCGACGGGCTTTGCGCCTGCCCTTGCGCGATGGCGCGCGGCAAGTTGCCGGGTGAAAGCCGGTCGACCGGTGTACCCGGCGCGAGGCGGCCCGGATCGACCCCGATCACGCGCCGATAATTGGCCTGCGAGGTCACGTAGTTCGATTGCGCGCCCAAGAGCGCGGATCGTCCGGCGGCAAGCCGCGATTCCGCCTGGGCGACGTCGGTGCGGGTGACCTCGCCGACATTGAACCGATCGCGCGTTTGCTTGAGCTGCTCGGTGAGCACTTCGACGTTGCGGCGGTTGAGCTCGAGAATCGCCTGATCGCGGAGTAAATTCATATACGCAGTGGCGGCGTCGAGCAGGACCTGCTGTTCGGTGACGCGCAATGTCTCGCGGGCGCCTTCGACCTGGCTCTCGGCCTGGCGGGTGCGATTGGCGGTCTGAAAGCCGTTAAACAGCGTGTAGGTACCGGTGGCGCCGACGCTGCGCGAGACGAACTGCTCGGCGTATTGAATGGTGCTGAGCGGCCCGCCCGTGGCCAGCGGAAACTGCGCGGTCGAGTTGGTGTAATTGGCTCCGCCGAGCCCGGTGATGCTCAGCTTCGGGCGATAGCCGGACAGCGCCTGGGGCACATTCTCGTCAGTCGCGCGCAATGCCGCACGCTGCGCGTTGAGCGACGGATTGTTCTGGTAGGCCTGGACCAAAGCCCACTCAAGCGTATCGGCCGTCGCCCCAGTGCAGCCGATTCCCAGGCCGGCACCGGCGAGAGCGAGACTTGCAAAGGCCGAAATAGACGCCCGCACCCCTCTGCCACCCATGAGATGACGCTACCCTGTCTGCGTGCCCCGCTTCCCCCGCGGGTTTGCCGTCCAGACAACAACAAAACACAGCAGCCAACCGAGCCGACGCAACCAAATCCAACCTTAGGCGGGCGGAGAACCGGGTGAAACCCCTCATTGGGCTTATTCGCAAATTTCTGGGTATTGGCACATTCGCGCCACAGGGAAGGCTTGAAATCAAAGGGCTTTTGCCGGACTCAACCGGCCCGATATTGGGCTAAAAAACGAATCCCGGCGGCGCGACAAAGCCCGGCAGCAGCCGGGCCGCGGCATCAAAAATCGGGCGGCCCACGAGGTGACCCTCGATCATGTGAAAAATCGTCCCCTTTGCCGGCGTACGGCCGTACACGCAGAGGAGCCGGCCGTCGGGCTTGAGTTGAGGGCCCAGACTCTCCGGCGCGATTTCGGTCGCGCCTTCGAGCAGGATGACGTCGTAGGAGCCGCCCGCCGGCCACCCGGCGGTCAAAGGTCCGACCACGACTTCAACCCCGGCGGCGCCGACGCTAGCGAGCGCTTCCTTGGCTTGCCGCGCTAGATCGGCGTCCTCTTCCAGCGCGATCACGGAACCGGCAAGCCGCGCCAGAAGGGCCGCCGAATAGCCGGTCGCGCAACCCAGATCGAGCACCCGATCTTCCTTGCGCAAGCGCGCAGCTTGAATGAGCTTGGCGAGCACCATCGGCTTGAGCAGCGCGCGGCCCCTCCCGATCGGAATATCGGCGTCGACATAAGCGAGCGGCGCCAGCGACGGCGGCAGGAATCGTTCGCGCGGCAGGGTCGCCATCGCGTCCAGCAGGCCGGTGTCGGTGACGTCGGCGATGCGGACCTGTCCATCCACCATCAAACGGCGCGCATTGGCAGCGTCGAACATGCTTGGCCCTCGTCGTCTAAGAGCGTTTTGCGGCAGGGACCGGCAAAACGCAAGCAGGTCGGGCACGCCTGAAAAAGAGGGAGCCCCAAGCACCGCCGAGGGGAGCGGGACAAACGTGCTTGGGGCTCCGGGCCGGGCAACTTGTCGTTGCTCGCCTAAACGTCGTCGTCGGCTGCCAGGGTCGCTCCGACTCCACACTCGCCGCAGCTATACGTCCGCAAATCCGACAAGCCGCCGGCGCGCGGCGTGGTGCGCATCAGATGCATCGGCCTGCCGCAATTCGGGCAGGCCGGTCGATGCTTGATCCGGTCGCCGACCGGGTCGCCAAAGGGCCGCATCTGCTCGCTCGCCAACATGCTCTTCAACCTCATCCGCATTTTGTTTTTAAACGGTAGAGCGAAATTCAAACAGGCGTTTGAGACGGTCGCAGGCCGGAAATAAGGAGTTTTTGTGAATTTGCCAGAGCCGTCTTCCTATGCTGACGCGAGCGTTCAGGCCTGACCGGGAGACGAGGCAGGGCCGGCCGTTCAGAATGAATCACACAATACCGCCGCCGCCATTGCTTAATCGTTTGCTCACGTTTAACTATTCGCGCCTTACGGCCACGTGGCGGAGTGGTTACGCAGCGGTCTGCAAAACCGTTTACCCCGGTTCAATTCCGGGCGTGGCCTCCAATCCCTCTCAGTCGGTCGAGCGTTGCGACGCCTTGCTGCAAGTCGTCCGCTGCGGGCGCCGTCGGGGCGCGGCCTGGCGGGCATTGGGTATCCGCCGCCAGCGAGCGGCTTTCAAAGCCGGCGCGGCTTTGTTATAGGCAAGCCGCGTTTGCGCGCGAGGCCGCCATTGTTCCCCGGTAGCTCAGCGGTAGAGCAACCGGCTGTTAACCGGTTGGTCGCTGGTTCGAATCCGGCCCGGGGAGCCAATTACCGCATTCACAAATGTGCCGGCGCGGTCGCAGAAAATCGCCTTCTGTCCAAGGCTTGACTCGCATCTGTCGTAATCAGCCTTACATGTAATAATCATCGACAGCGGCGCGCCAGGCGTCGGTGACTGAGAGTCCGATAGCGCTCCCGCCTGATTCAGTGGAGCCGCGGATATGCCGTATGACCAGCGATCGATATCCGCCATCGAACGCTCGCCGCCATACCCGGCAGGGACGCCACCCACCATCGTGTGCGTCTGCTGCGGCGACACCATGAAGCGCGTCCGCACGATCGCAAAACTTGGAATGCGCCCGGAACAGTTCATCTTCCTTTGCCCTTCCTGCAAAGGGATCGATACCAGGGAAGTTAAGCGGGCGGCGTAAGGGGCCGCAGCGGTCGGAGATTGCATGCGTATCCATCTGGGTTGCGAACTCAACTTCGAGTTCCCGCAAGCAACGCCGATGATTTTGACATTGAACGTGCACTCCTCGCGCGTGTCCGAACTGGAGCGTCCGGATTATCTGATAACGACCCCTCCGGTTCCCGTCGAAGGCTACCGCGACAGCTTCGGAAATTGGTGCAGCCGCCTCGTTGCGCCCGGCGGCCATTTCAACCTCGGCACCGACGCCTTTATTCGTGACTTGGGCATGCCGGACCCGATCGATCTGGGCGCCATGCAGCACCAGGTTCAGCACTTGCCGGCGGAAGTCATATTGTTTTTGCTGGGCAGCCGTTACTGCGAGACCGATCGTCTATCCGACGAGGCTTGGCGCCTATTCGGAAACACACCGCTTGGCTGGCCGCGGGTGCAAGCGATCTGCGACTTCGTGCATCGTCACGTAACCTTCGGTTACGAGCATTCCCGCGCTACCAGAACCGCATCGGAAACGTACGCAGAGCGCAGCGGCGTGTGCCGTGATTATGCGCATCTTGCCGTCACTTTTTGCCGCTGCTTGAACATTCCGGCACGCTATTGCACCGGTTACCTGACCGATGTTGGCCTTCCACCGCCGTACCCGCCCAATGATTTCGCCGCGTGGATCGAGGTCTATCTCGGCGGCCGCTGGCATACCTTCGACCCGCGCAACAATACCCCGCGCATCGGCCGCATCTTGATCGCCCAGGGCCGCGATGCCGCGGACGTGCCCCTCACCTATACCTTTGGCCCAGGAACCTTGTCGGGATTTCGCGTCTGGGCCGACGAAGTGCCGGCGGAATGAAAGGGGCCGGTCGGCGGCGAACACAGTTCAATGGCCGCCAACCTATCGGCAGGCCCGATGCGCCGCGCCGGAAAACTTCTTCGCCCTCCCTGCAATTGCGGGGCCGGGAGCCGCAGTGACCTTCACGGCGACTTTCATGGCCAGATGATCCGCCGCGCTACCGAACCACGTGCCTTGCAGAGGGATTGCCTCGCGCGGGTCGCGCGCGACCGCGACACGGATGAGATTTTCATTTCCCACGGTGCCCGCCGACGGATCGAGGTCGATCCAACCTGGACCCGGGACGTAGACCTGAACCCAGGCGTGGGTGTTGCCGCCGGCTGTAAGATCGTGGTCGTCATCGGCTAAATGCAGATATCCGGACACGAACCGGGCGGCAATTCCGCGCGCGCGTAGCGCCGCAATCATCAGCACGGCGAGATCGCGACAACTGCCGCGCCCAAGCTTGAGCGTCGTGGCCGGCGCCTGGATGCCCTTCTCGTGCCGCGAAATATGTTTGAAGGTGCGCCTGATGGTGCGCGTCATCTCGCCGAGCAGATCGCAAGTGTCGGCGGTGCCGTCGTCGCGGAAGAACGCGGCGCTCCAGCGATCAATTGCGGGATGCGGAGAGAGCGGTTCGGTGAAACGTTCGAGGTCCACCCAATCTTCCGCTGCGTAGGCGAACGGATAGGTGCGGGCACAATCCTCTATATCGGTCGCGCGAAAGCCGGCCGGCGCATGGTCGAGACGGATGTTGCTGACAAAGCGAAGCTCGCAGGCCTGGTCGGCAAAATAAGCGGTCGCTACGTGATTGCCGAAGCTGTCCCGCGTCCAAGCCAGTTGCCTCGGCCTGGGCGTGATTTCGATCTCCGTTTCAATCACCTTTTGATCGTCGTCGTCGCGCGGACGCAACATCATCCGGTGTTCGCCGAATGCGACCGGCCGATTATAGTGGTAGGTCGTCTCGTGCCTGACGCTGAGAATCGGCATTGCCGTGCCATGATAATTGATACGCCGGCGACGTGCATGGCGAACGTAATCGTCTCCACAATAGGCAATTCTTGGGCCAGATATGCTGTGCAGGTATCTTCGCAGTCGCGGGCGCCGCTGAATTTCTGCTCACCCAATACTGCGCTCGTCGGCGATGATCTTGCCGTCGTTGGGCAGCGTGCCGGGCGCGACCAATGTCACGCGGCCTTTGAGCTTGGTGACGGCCTGCAAGGTCGCCGCCACGGCGTCGGCGAGCCCGCTCGCCGCGCCGGCGTATTCGGCCGTGAGCGTCATCACATCCTGCTCCGCTTCGCGGGTGACGGAAAGACGCACGCGTCCGAGCTCCGGGTGACGTTTGGCGACTTCGACGATCTGCCCCGGATGCACGAACATGCCCTTGACCTTGGTCGTCTGGTCGGCGCGGCCCATCCAGCCCTTGATGCGGGTGTTAGTGCGCCCGCACGGCGAGCGCCCGGCCAGCACCGCGGAAAGATCGCCGGTCGCAAGGCGTATCATCGGATAATCGGCGTTGAACGAGGTGACGACCACCTCCCCCACTTCGCCTTCGGCGACCGGGTCGCCGGTGCCCGGCCGCACGATCTCGACGATGACGCTTTCGTTGATCACCATTCCCTCCAACGCCGGCGTCTCGTAGGCGATCGCGCCGAGCTCGGCGGTGGCATAGGCTTGCAGAACCGCAACGCCGCGGGACTGCAGCTCGGCGCGCAACGATGCCGGCAGCGCCGCGCCGGAGACAAGCCCGCGCTTGATTGAGGACACGTCCTTGCCGGACTTCCCCGCGGTATCGAGCAGGATTTTGAGAAAATCCGGCGTGCCGAGATAGCCGCTCGGACGCAGATGCGCGATCGCCTCGATTTGCTGCTCGGTATTGCCGACCCCGCCGGGAATAACCGCGCAGCCGAGCGCATGCGCGCCGGACTCAATGATGAAGCCGCCGGGCGTCAGGTGATAGGCAAAGCTGTTGTGCACCAATTGGCCCGCGCGCAGGCCCGCGGCAAATAAAGCGCGCGCCGAATTCCACCAGTCCTTGCCGTGCCCCTCGGGCTCGAAGATCGGGCCGGGCGACATCAACAGGCGCTTGAGCTTTCCCGGCGCGGTCGTGGCAAAGCCGCCGAACGGCGGCCTGCCCTGCTGCCGCTCCTTCAGATCGGACTTCCGCAAGACCGGCAGCTTGGCGAGCGCTGAGCGCGAGGTGACCGCTTTCGGCTCGACACCGGCAAGCTGCTCGGCCCAGCCCGGTGCCATCAGCGCGCGAGCGATCACCTCCGGCAGCGCCGAAAATTGCTCGCGCTCGCGCGCCTCGGGCGGGCGCGTTTCCAGCGTATCGTAGAAATCCGCCATCAGCGGAATGCAGATCGCTAATGCGCGACTGCGGGACAGCCGCCGTCCGCCATCGGGCGGAAGACCGCATCGCCCGGAATCGTGGCGACGAGCTTCAGCAAATCCCATTCGCCCTTCGACTCGGCCGGCGATTTGATCTGCACGAGATAGACGTCGTGCACCATGCGGCCGTCGGGCCGCAATTTTCCGCTCGGCGTGAAGGCGTCGTCCACCGGCGTCTCGCGCATTTTGGCGATCACGGTTTTCGGATCGTCCGAGTTCGTCGCCGCGACCGCCTTGAGGTAGCTGCGGACCACGGAATAGGTGCCGACCTGGAAGCTCGTCGGCGCGATCTTGCGCCGCTCCATAAACTTGGCGAAGAACGCTTTGGCCGCGTCGTCGCGATCGGGCAGCCAGGGCGAGACATACATCATGCCCTGGGCGAGTTGCAGGCTGGTGGAACGGATCGCCGGCAGCGAGTCGAGACCGAACGGCACCACCTTCTGCGTCTCGGTGATGCCGAATTCGCGCGCGCTCTTGACCGAGTTGATGGCGTCGTCGCCGCCGTTGGCGATCGCTACCACGTCCGCCTTGGACGCCTGCGCTTGCAGCATGAAGGACGAAAAATCCGTCGTGCCGAGCGGGTGGCGGACCGAGCCGACGACCTTGCCGCCGTTCTTCTCGATAAAGGCGGTGGCGCCGTCCTGCAGCGAGCGGCCATAGACGTAATCGGCGGTGATGAAGAACCAGTTCTTGCCGAGCTGCGGCACGGCTTTGCCGATGGCGGAGCCGATCTCGTAGGTGTCGTAGACCCAGTGCACCGAATTGTCCGGCGCGCAGGCCTTACCGGTGAAGTCGGCCGATCCAGCGCTGGTCAGCAACACCGCCTTGTTGTCGGTTTTGGCGATCTCCAGCACGGCGAACGCCACCGCCGAGTTGACCAGATCGGTCACGGCGTCGACCTGATCGAGATCGAACCAACGCCGCGCGATCGCGGCGCCGATATCAGGCTTGTTCTGATGGTCGGCGGCCACGATCTCGATCGCCGCGCCGTTGACCTGGTTGCCGAACTCTTCCGCCGCCATCTTCGCCGCCTCCACGGAGCCGGTGCCGGAATTCTGCTCGTAAGGCCCGGAAAGATCGGTGAGCACGCCGATCCCGACCTTGCCTCCGGATATCTGGGCGTGCGCGGCGGCGGGCGCGAAAAGCAGGAACGCGGCCAGAGTGAAGGCGACGAAACGCATATGATCCTCCCGAACGTGACTGAAAGGATATGGCCGTTAACCCGGCCGCTCTCTTCAATCTCCCGTCGGCGGAACATGCACGACGCCGCCCGACGCATCAAGGCGTTTCGGCCGCCGTCAAATCTCGATGCGGAAGCCCACTTCGATGACGCCGTCATGGGGAATCTTGAAATAATCGGGCGCCCGGCTGGAAATTTTGTTGAGGAATGAAAAGATCGCAAACGAGATCGGCCCCATCGAAGACTCTTTCTCGCGGCGGACCACCGTTTCATGGGCGAGATAATAGTGCTTGCGGTCAAGCTCGGAATCAAAGCCGGGCTCCTTGCCCGGCTCATGCGACTGGCCGTGCTGGGATTTGGGCTTCGCCACATCCATCCCGAAACCTCAAGGGTCACGATTCTTTCATATCCCCGGCTCGTGACAATCAAGATTCGGGCCAAAAGGACGACGCATTAGCTGGCGGCGCCGATCCACCGTTTCGCACCACGAGCTTTGTCCCGGCGCTGACCACAATCAAGACCACGATATTGACCGCGAGCGCGACGATCCCGACGTTGAGCTCCTTGATTTGCGCCGGCAAAGCGGGAAACAGCGTGCCGATGGTGGTGTGCGTGAGGCTGACTGCCGCGACCGTGGCGACGCCGGCGACGATGCCGGCCGCGGCGCCCTCGCGCGTCACCCAGTTGTTGCGGGTCAAGCTGAGAAGGAGCGGAGGGAAAAGCTGGGTGACCAAACTGTAGCCCATCAGCAGCAGCGCCACGATGGTCTGTCCGCCGGCAAGGGTGAAATAGACCGCCACCAGCGCCACCAGAGGCACCAGGAGCCTGGCGATGCGCAATACGCGCGCGTCGTCGGCTGAACGGTCGGCCGCGCGATAGAGGTTGTTGGCGGACAACGTCGCCGCCGCCATCAGGATCATCGAGCCGGGCACGAGCGCCGTGAGCACGCCCGCCGCGCCGATCACCCCAACTATCCAGGGATCGAACGTCTTGACCGAGAGCTTGAACAAGGCGAGGTCGACATCGGCACCGTTGAGCCCCGGAACTTGCAGGATCGCCGCGAAGCCGGCGAAGAACACGAACAGCAGGATCAATTGATAGAGCGGCAGGAACACGGCGTTCTTGCGGATGACTCTGCTGTCGCGCGCCGTATAGATCGAAGCGAAGCTGTGCGGCCACATATAAAAGCCGAGCGCGGTCAACACAACGGTGGACGAAAACCACCACACGCTCTCACCATGCGCCGGCAGCACGGTGAAACCGGGCTTGGCCGCTTCGATGGCGGCGAACATCGCGCCGAGGCTGCCGTAATAGTGCAACGGAAAATAGATGCCGAGGAACACCACGACCACGAGGATCATCACGTCTTTGGCGACCGCAGTCCACGCCGAGCCGCGCACGCCCGACACCATCACGTACGCGGTGGCGGCGGCGCCGCCGATCCAAACCGCCGGCGTCGGTGCGATCGCGCCGTAGCCGGCAATCTCGACGATGATGCCGAGTCCTTTGAACTGCAACACCAGATACGGGATCAGCGCCACGATGCCGACGAGTGAGACGAGGATGCCGAGCGCGGGGCTGTCGTATTTGCGGATAAAAAAATCAGATTGCGAATAGAGGCCGTAGTCGCGGCCGTAACGCCAGATCGGCGGCAGCAAAAAATAGGACATGACGTAAGCAAGCGTCGCATAGCAAAGAATGTAATAGGTCGGGCCGCCCCTGCCGTAAGCAAAGCCGCTGCCGCCGAGAAAGGTGAAGGTCGTGTAGATCTCGCCGGCCATGAGCAGGAAAACGAGCGGCGCTCCGAACGAGCGGCCGGCGACGGTCCATTGTTCGAACCCCATTTGCCGGCCGCGCCGCGCCAAAACCCCAAGCCCCAGCGCGAGAATGACGGCGCCGGCGATTCCGACAAGCGCGCCGTTCATTCGGAACCGTCCCGGTTCGCCGGATCGAGCCGGAAGATCACCGCCATGATTGCCGCCGTGAGCAGAATCCAGGCCACGAGCCAAGCCAGGAGAAACGGCATGCCGAAGACGTATGGGGTGACCCGGTTGAGGAAGAACGGGCCGACGAGCATGGCCAGAAACGGGAACGCTGCGAGCGCGCGCACGCTACGCATCGGACGAGTTCCGTAACGCCCGCATGTTATTTTTTCCTATTTTTCCCGCCGCCCGGCGACAGTTTGAGCAACCGATCGGCGTTGCCGTGCGCGAATTTTTCCAAATCGGCGGGCGGCATTTTGAGTGAATCGAGGAAGTTCCTGCCGGTGGGATTGCTGCTGAACGGGTAGTCGATCGAGAACATGACGCGATCGATGCCGAACACCGCAAGCGCGACGTCGAGCGGCGGTTGGCTGAATAATCCGCTGGTGGTGATTGAGACCTGGTCGAGGATGGTCTGGGCGACGGAGCGCGTCAGATGGCCGACATGCTGGGACAATACCCTGTCAGACCGCGCCAGCATCGCCGCCAACCCCTCACCCATATGACCGATGATGAGCTTGAGCTTGCGATGCCGATCGAGCGTGCCGGACACGACGAGCCGCAGGACGTGGATGGCCACTTCGGAATGCCAGCCCCAGGCCGCCGTCGCCAGACGAAAGCCGGAGAGGCCCGGCAAGCCGCCGTAATAGGCTTCGCGGACCGACGGCGGCGGCAGGTTCGGATGCAGATAAATCGGCACGTCGAGCTGTTCGGCGCGCGCCAGGATCGGATCGAAGCGCGGGTCGTCGAGGAAGCGGCCTTCGGTCACGCCGTCGATCAGCGCGCCGCAGAAACCGAGCTCGCGCACCGCCCGCTCAAGCTCGTCGGCGGCGGCTTGCGGACTGCGCATCGGCAAATGCGCGAATCCGGAAAAACGATCGGGGTGCGCGGCGATGGCCTTCGCCAGCAGGTCGTTGATGTCGCGGGCGAACGCAATCCCTTCGGCGCCATCGAGCAAATAGGCGCCGGCGTGTGAGGCGGACAGCACTTGCACGCTGATGCCGGCCTCATCCATTTCGCGAAGCCGCAGGTCGCCGAGATCGGCTAATTGCTTTTCCTGCTGCCCGCCGAAGCCCGGCGGAAATCCATGCCTGGCGATCACACCCGGGTCGATTCTCCGCACCAGCGCCGGGGCAATAAAATGCTCTTCAAGAGCAACGATGCGCATCGAGGCCTCCAATCCCACGCCGTCGCCGGCGGGATCCGGCAGCACAACTTTACCACTCCCTAACCATACTCCGGCACCATTGCGCACCGCCACCGAGCAAGGCGCGAATCATGACCTACCTCCTGCCGCGAGCTGTCGTCGTTCTTATTGCGTGGGGTATGACTTGCGGGCTGATCCGGACGTTATGGCCCGGGGCCGATCCGATGATATTCGGCGTTGCCGGCGCATGCTGGGCGTTGGGCGGATTTGCCTATTTCGGCTATCTGCGCAAGCTCCGCCGCGATATCGAGGAGCTTGAGCGCAACCGGCGCTTCCGCATCAATCCCGGCGCGACCGAAAGCCCGCTCGTCCCGGCCGAGTAGATCGGCACCGCCGCAAGCCCGCCCGACACGGGGCCGCTCGCTTTACGAGCGGCATTCAACTACCGCCGAGCTGCGCTAGACTGAGTGCGGACGCTGATGCGTGCGCTGGCCGCTGCCGAGGAGCCTCAGGGGCGGCCGGCGCGATTCCAGCCGCGGGCGCGATTGCCGTAGACCTCGTGGCCGTTCGGCGTGACCGCAACCGTATCTTCGAGCTTGATGAAGCCGCGGCGCGGATGCAGCAAAGTCGTTTCCACTGAGACCACCATGCCGGCCTCGAGCGGCCGCTGCGCGTCGTAGGCATCGTAGGGCACTGGGCCGGTCGCGGTGAGGCGCGGCGCCTCGTGGCTGACAAGCCCCATGCCGTGGGCGAGAAACTCGTAGTGATTGTGCAGCTTCGATTTCTTGAGAAGCGGCTCCGCCGCAGCGTAGATCGCGCCGCCCTCAACGCCGGCGCGGATCGGCTTGAACGCCGCCTGCTGGATGGCTTCGACCTCGCCAAGCAGATCGACAAGTTCCGCGTCAGGCTCGCCGGCGACGGCCATGCGGGCGAGGTCGCCGATATAGCCGTGATAATTGCCGCCGGAATCGATCGACAGCGGATCACCCTTTTCCCAGCGCTGGTCTGATGGCGCACGATTGAGGCTCGAGCCCGCCGCGATCAGGCAATAATCGAACACCAGCCCGCGCGCCGTTTCTTCCCGGCGCAGCGCTTCCGTCAATTCCGCCTTGGTGGCGCCGGCGCCGTGGCTGCCGATCACGGCGAGCATGGAGTCAATGACGAGTTCGGAAGCAAGCCGCAACTTTTCCAATTCCTCCGGCGTCTTGCGCGCGCGCAGGCGCTCAAGGACGAAGAGCGCATCCTTCACTTCTGCTTGCGGAAGCGCTTTCCGCAAGGCCGCCGCGGAATCCGCCGGCAGGAACGCAAGCTCTGCGCCGATGCGGCCCGGCTTGCCGATTAGGCCGCGCAGATAATCAGCGGCCTTTTGCATCACGTCGACCGAGCCGCCGCTCTTCGTGCTCACTTCGGAAACCCAGAACGGCTTCAGCTGGGTCTGATACGTTTCCATGCCGTGGCCGAAATAGGCGGCCTTGTCTAGAGCGCCCTTGACGTAGACGAAAACCGGCAGGTACCGGCTGATCCCCATCGCGTCCATGTTTTCGAAGAAGAAGGAGCGATGGCCGCCGAGCAGGTATTGGACATTGTGCTTCGACGTTGCGATCAGCACGTCGATCCCGGCGTCGTCCATCAGGCTGTCGAGCCGCGCGGTGTCGAACGGCGCTTTGGCTTGTGGCTTGCTGACGTCCAACATGGTCGGTCTCCCGGTGGCGGCTTCCCTACCGCACCCTAGCAAACCCGGCCGTGAAGATGAACCCGAAGATGAACCCGCATTGGTCCGGAGGCGGCCATCCAAGACACGCACGGCTTCTGGCACGAGCCCGCTAGCGCTAGGCCGAAATACGCTCGAGCAACCGGTTGAGCGCGCGCTCCACATCGACCGGCTTGGCACGGCCGGCGAGATGGCGTTCGACGGCGGCGGAAAGCGCCGCGGAAGCGCAAGTGATGCCGGCAAACCCATAAACGCCGCCGGCGCCGGCGAGCGAATGCGCGATCTCGCCGATGCGCGTCACCGCAGCCTGCGTCGGCGTCCGCGTCAATTGCGCCCGCCAGGCCGCCAGCGCGTCGGCGTCGGCCCGCAGGCGTTGCATAAACCCCTCGCGCACCGGCGAGAGGATGCCTTCCACCGCAACGAAGCGCCGCACTTCGGCGGCTGACGTCAGCGGGTCGAAAGGTTGTGTAATCACACCGGCGGCGCCGAGTGCGGTGAAACGCCGGCGCTCGGCGAGTTTTGCAAGCGCCGTCAGGAATACGACCGGGATCGGGGCCGTGCGCTTGTCGCCGCGCAGACGCCTCACCAAAGCGGGACCGCCCCGGTCGGGCATGCTGACGTCGAGGAGGATAAGATCGGGCCGCCAGGCGACCGCCGCGGTCGGCGCTTGGGCGCCCGACGCGCAGTCGCGCACCGTAAAGAACGGATCGAGCCCGAGCGCCGCTTTGACGGTGCGCCGCGTATCGGCATCGTCATCGACCAGCAGAACGTGAAGATGGATCATGCCGAGCCTATTCCTCCACGACCACCCGGATGGAATAGGAACAGCCGCGCCATCACTGTTGCGTTAACGGCGTCGCGAAATCGCCTACGTAAAAATACCTGCGCTTGCGGCGCGACGGTAATATGCGGCGTATCGGAAACGAAAGCCGGCGGCTCAGGCCGCCGTTTTCGCCGTCGAGTTGCTGCCGGTGGATTTGCCACCGACCGCGGCGATGAGGTCCGCGGCGCCGCGCCTGGCCCGGTCGAGGATCAACTCGATCGAAGCGATCTCGACGCGATTGCGCCCGGAATCCTTGGCGCGATAGAGCGCGTGGTCGGCCTGCGCCAGCAACGCCGAGAGGTCGAGCACCGCGTCGTGGCTGATGACGATGCCGATGCTCACCGTGGCGTCGACCGAACGGCCGTCGACCTCGCGCGTCGCCTCGGCAAAGCCGGCTCGAATCTGCTCGGCAACGGCCAAGGCGCGCTCGCGGGTGGTGTCGCGCAACAACCCGGCGAATTCCTCGCCGCCGACGCGGCCGAATAGATCGATGTGACGCAAGCTGCCGCTCGCCACATCGGCGAAGATTTCCAGCACCCGGTCGCCGACGGAATGCCCGAAGCGGTCGTTGATCGACTTGAAGTTGTCGAGGTCGAGCAGCATCACCGCGGTGGGGCGCGGATCGGTCGCCTGGTGCTTGAGTTGCGCTTCACCATCCTGGAGGAAGGCGCGGCGGTTGGCGACACCGGTCAAGGGATCGACCAGCGCCGCAGTTTTATGCCGATGCTCGGCGCGTTCTTTGGCCATCGCTAGCAGGATGAACGCGATGGCGATCGTGAACAGCAGCGCTTCGAAGCTGAGGACGGTGAGCCAAACGCTCTCGAACACCTGGTTGCTGGGCAGCCACGGCAGCATGGCGCCGAACGGCGTGCGCAACAGATAAAGCGCGCCGTGAGCGAATAACAAGAAGATCGCCGGCCAGCGTGAGACCAGCGGTTCGCCGCGCCCGCGCCAAAACTCGTAAGCCGTGGCCCAGGTATAGGCGGTGATGATGCCGGAACTGAGCAGAACCCGCGCTTCGAAGAAATCGGCGAAACCGGGGATGCGGCTGGCGACGAGCCACAACAAAGCGCCGCCGAACAACAGCACCGGCTGCGGCCGGCGATGGTCGAAGACGCGCGCGCCGGTCCAGGTCAACGCGAAGGCCGTGAACAGTAAGGCGTTGGCCAGATCGATGGAGATGAGGTCTGATACCGAGCCGTAGAGGCCGAACAGCATCACCGAAGCCGCGCGCAGCAAAGGCGCGAAGCCCCACCATGCCAGCGCGGTAATCGCGGTGTTCTGTACCCAGGCGAACAACAGCAGCAATCCGAGGATTGCTTCGACGTAGATGGTCACGAGAAATAGCGTATTGACGTCGAGATTCATCACTGTGCACCAAACTGACCGGCGACGGGCGATCGCTCGCCGGAAACCCCATCACGGTCACCGAAGTACCGCCGCGCCCGGAAACAATCGGTGAATAGACGTAAGCCGGCTTGCCCCATTCGACGCTATAGTTTCGATAATCTTTCATGTCTCGGCGGCATTCGATCGACTCTTGTTTCCAAGGGTTTAGTCGTTTAGGGTCGCCGCCCCTCGGGAAATTGCGGCGATGCAGTTCAGCAACGGAATCGTCGAGGCGATCGGCAACACGCCGTTGATCAAGCTCGAACGGGTTTCCGCCGCCACGGGCTGCACCATCCTAGGCAAAGCCGAATTCATGAATCCGGGCCAATCCGTCAAGGATCGCGCCGCCTTGTTCATCATCGAGGACGCAGTGAAGAAAGGCACGCTCAAGCCCGGTGGCGTGATCGTGGAGGGCACCGCCGGCAACACCGGCATCGGGCTGGCGCTGGTCGGCAATGCGATGGGCTTTCACTCGGTGATCGTCATCCCGGAAACGCAGAGCAACGAGAAGAAGGATACGCTGCGGCTGTGCGGGGCGGAGCTGGTCGAGGTGCCGGCCGTGCCCTATTCCAATCCCAACAATTACGTGAAGCTCTCGGGCCGGCTCGCCGAGCAACTGGCAAAAACCGAAAAGCACGGCGCCATCTGGGCCAACCAGTTCGACAATGTCGCCAATCGCCAGGGCCACATCGAGACAACCGGACCTGAAATCTGGCGGCAGACCGAGGGCAAGGTCGACGGCTTTGTCTGCTCGGTCGGCACCGGCGGCACGCTCGCCGGCGTCGCCATCGCGCTTAAATCATTCAGCAAGGCCGTGCGCATTGCGCTCGCCGATCCGATGGGCGCCGCGCTCTACAGCTACTACACGACCGGCACGCTCAAATCGGAAGGCTCCTCGATCACCGAGGGGATCGGCCAGGGTCGCATCACCAAAAATCTCGAAGGCGCGCCGATCGACGTCGCCTACCAGATTCCGGACGAAGAAGCAGTGCCGATCATCTTCGATCTGCTCGAACACGAAGGCCTCTGCCTCGGCGGTTCCTCCGGGATCAACGTCGCCGGCGCCGTTCGCCTGGCGAAAGACCTCGGACCCGGCCACACCATCGTCACCATCCTTGCCGATTACGGCACCCGCTACCAATCGAAGCTCTTCAATCCGCAGTTTTTGCGCGAAAAGAAGCTGCCGGTTCCGCCGTGGCTTGAGCGGCGTTCGCAGATCAAGGTTCCCTACGCGTGAACATCGCGCCCGCGCGCGCGTTGTCACTGAATAATCGCCATGCTCAGACCCGAAGATCCATCGCCTCCCTCCCCGACCAGCCGCTGGCTTGTGTCGACCGAATGGCTCGCGGAGCATTTGCGTGACCGCAATGTGATTGCGATCGACGGCTCGTATCCCCTGCCGGCGCAAAAGCGCGACGTTCACGCCGAATATCGCGAAGGCCACATCCCCGGCGCCGTGTTCTTCGACATCGACGCGGTCAGCGATCATTCGACCGAGCTGCCGCACATGCTGCCCGGCCCGAAACAATTCGGCGAAGTCGTCGGCACGCTCGGCATCGGCGACGGCGACACCGTTGTCGTTTACGACAGCACCGGCCTCTATTCGGCGCCGCGGGTGTGGTGGACGTTCCGCCTTTTCGGAGCGCAGAAGTCCTACATTCTCGACGGCGGATTGCCGGCATGGAAGGCCGAGGGCCGGCCATTGGAGAAGGGCGACGCGGCGCGCGCGCCGAAGACGTTCAACGCCGAGATGAATGTCGGCGCCGTGGCGATGCTCGCCGATGTGCGCATGGCGCTGACCGACGACAGCGCGCAGGTCGTCGATGCCCGCTCCGCGGACCGCTTCTCCGGCAAGGCGCCCGAGCCGCGCCCCGGATTGCGCTCGGGTCACATGCCGCGCTCCTTCAATGTGCCTTTCACCCAGTTGGTCGAGAATGGCCATCTCGCGCCACGCGAACGCATTCAAACGGCCTTTGAGAAGGCGGGCGTCGATCTCGACCGGTCGATCATTACGACCTGCGGCTCGGGGCTCACGGCCGCGATCCTGATGTTCGCGCTCGAAGCGCTCGGCAAGGAGCCGAAGGGCCTTTACGACGGCTCCTGGACGGAATGGGGCGGACGGCCCGATCTACCAGTTGAGCGTGGCTGACGGACGCGGTAAAATTTTTTGCTATCTTTTGCCGAAGACGGCCGGAGACGCGGATGATTTTTCGCCAGCTGTTCGACTCTACGTCCGGCACCTATACTTATCTGCTGGCCAGCCGCCGGGGCGGCGAGGCGCTGATCATCGATCCGGTGCTGGAGCGGGTCGATCGCTACCTTCAGCTGGTGAACGAACTCGACCTGCGGCTGGTCAAGGCCGTGGACACGCATCTGCACGCCGATCACGTGACCGCGCTCGGCGCGCTTCGCGATCGCACACACTGCATTACGGTGATGGGCGAGCAGACCCATGCGGACGTCGTTTCCATGCGGGTCGCGGAAGGCGACCGCATCGGCATCGAAGGCTTGAGCCTCGACGTGCTGTACACGCCCGGCCACACCGACGATTCATATTCGTTCCTGCTGGCCGATCGCGTCTTTACCGGCGACACTTTGCTCATTCGCGGCACCGGCCGCACCGATTTCCAGAATGGCGACCCGCGCGCGCAATTCGATTCCATATTCAACAAGCTGATGAAACTGCCCGACGCGACGCTCGTTTATCCGGCGCACGACTATAAAGGCGAAACCGTTTCGACCATCGGCGAAGAGAAGTTCTTCAACCCGCGGCTCAAGGTCAAATCGGTCGACGAATACGTCGATCTGATGAACAATCTGAAACTGCCCAATCCGAAGATGATGGACGTGGCGGTGCCGGCCAACATGCAGGTCGGCTTGCGCCAGGACGAGATCGCACGCAAGGGCTGGGCGTTATCCGCCGCCGAAGCCGTCGCCTTGTGCGGCAGCCGCAGCGTGGCGATGGTCGATCTGCGCGAAAACATTGAACGCGAGAAGCACGGCGTCATTCCCGGCTCTTTGCATGCGCCATACGCGGATTTGCCGGCCAATGTCCGTGCCGGCGGCATGTTGCACGAATTGGCGGCGGCGACCGGCAAGCGCATCGTCTTCTATTGCGCGTTCGGCGAGCGCTCGGCGATGGCGGTAGCGGCGGCGCAGGATGCCGGCCTCACCTCGGCCAGTCACATCCAAGGCGGCATCGCCGCGTGGAAGAAGGCAAACGGGCCGCTTGGGCACTAGTTCTCGACGATAATCGTCGGCTCGCAAAAAGCGAAAGCCGCAAGGCAGGTACCTTGCGGCTTCCGCTTTCGGTGCCCGCCGCGAGAGGGAGATTCGGCGGACAGCCATGGGGTTGCCTTGCCTTAGAGCTCGGAGCCCCGCTGCTCGAAGCGGCGAACGTGGTGTCTCCACCACGGACCGCCCTGCCCGCCGTCGCGACCGTAATCCTGGCCTTCGCGCCAATTATGGCCGCCTTGGCCGCCTTCGTTGCGCGCATGCATGTGATGATGCGGCCGCAAAAGGCGCGCCAGCTTTTTGAAGCGCTCCTTCTGGGCGTCGTTGAGGCTCTGATAGAGCGGCGCGCCGGCATCGGCGACGTGTTTGAGCGCGGCGCCGGTCTTCGACAAAGCGTCAGCCCGGCGCGACAGCCGATCGAACGGCGTCGTGGCGGGCTGCTGGCCCTGCTCCGCCAGCCGGCGCGCCTGCACGCGCTCGACGCGAAGCTGTGCCAGATCGCGCAGCGCCTGCTCGAACGCCGGCCAGTTTTTCGCCTGGTCGGGCGTCAGCTCGAGGCCCGCCTTGAGCGCGGCGATGCGCGCGTCGGTGAACGCTGCCATATCTTCGGCGCTCGGCAGATGCCGCTGTTCGAACCGCGGACCGCCGTCACGGGAACCCGGTCCATCGAAGCGCTGTTGCGCGTAGACGAGAGATGAGCCGGCGATGACAAACGCTGCCGTCGCAACGACCATGGGCTTCAACATGTTCTCCTCCAAAAGAGAGATTCAATGTGAAAGTAAAAGGCCGCTGCCCGCGGGACTCAAGTTAAAGTTTGGTCAGGTTGGCTTTACAAAAAAAGGCCATCATCACAATTCGACCTTGAACATGAACCGTCGTTCAAATTTGCGGGCGGGATCGAAATGTCGCGTTCAATGAATGATTTGTCGAAGAAACGAACGCGTGCGTTCGTGCTGCGGGTGATCGAAGAAATTCTTCGGCCCGTTGATTTCGACGATCTGCCCGTCGTCCATGAGGATGACGCGGTCGGCGACCTGGCGGGCAAATCCCATCTCGTGGGAGACCACGAGCATGGTGATGCCGTCGTTCGCCAGCTCCACCATGGTGTCGAGCACTTCCTTGACCATTTCCGGATCGAGCGCCGAGGTCGGCTCGTCGAACAGCATGATGTTAGGATTCATGCAAAGCGCGCGCGCAATCGCCACGCGTTGCTGCTGGCCGCCGGACAGGCGCGCAGGATACTTGTCGGCCTGCTCGGGTATTTTCACGCGCGCGAGATAGTTCATCGCCAGCGCCTCGGCGTCGCGCTTGGGCATATGCCGCACCCAGATCGGCGCCAGGGTGCAGTTCTCCAGCACGGTGAGGTGCGGAAAAAGGTTGAATTGCTGAAACACCATGCCGACGTCGCGGCGCACCGCAAGGATGCGCTTGGGATCGTCCGTCAGTTCGACGCCGTCGACGACGATGCGGCCGCGCTGCCAGTCCTCAAGCCGGTTGATGCAGCGAAGCAGCGTCGACTTGCCGCCGCCGGAGGGGCCGCATATGACGATGCGCTCGCCGCGGGCGACTTTCAGATTGATGTCGCGCAGGACGTGGAAGTCCCCATACCATTTGTGCAGGCCGGCGATTTCGACCGCCACCTCGGCCGCCGGCGGCGCAACGCTCGGATTGCCCGGACGATCCTGCATCGTCACCCCTGTCACTGCCGGCCGGCGCGGGCAAGCCGCGTTTCCACGCTGCGGGCGTAACGCGACATGCCATAGCAGCAGGCGAAGTAGAAGAGCGCTGCGAATACGTAACCGGTGACCGCAATATTCGGCGCCGCCCATGCCGGGTCGGCGCGAGCCGCCTCGATGGTGCGCAGGAAGTCGAAAATTCCCACCACGAACACCAGGGTCGTGTCCTTGAACAGCCCGATGAAGGTATTGACAATGTTCGGCAAGGTCACGCGTAGCGCCTGCGGCAGGACGACGAGGCCCATCATGGGCCAATACGTCAGCCCAAGCGCCCGCGCCGCTTCGTATTGGCCGCGCGGGATCGCGGCCAGCCCGCCGCGCACCACCTCCGCCATGTAAGCGGAGGCGAATAGCGCCACGCCGATCAGGGCGCGAACGAGCTTGTCCGGCGCCAGCCGTTCGGGGACGAATAGCGGCAGCATCACGCTCGCCATGAACAAGACGGTGATGACTGGCACGCCGCGGACAAACTCGATGAAGCCCACCGCGACCAACTTGACCACAGGAAGTTCGGAGCGGCGCCCCAATGCGAGGAGGATGCCGAGCGGCAACGATACGACGATGCCGATGGTAGCGACGACGATGGTCACCAGGACGCCGCCCCACAGCGACGTGGAAACAATCTTGAGCCCGATCGGCGGAGCGCCGTGCAGCAGAACAAACGACAAAACCGGCAGCACAACGAAAAAATACACGGCGCCGATGGCGCGGCGCGGCGCCGACAGCCACGACAGCCAGACGACGCCGAACGCCAAAGCGAGAAAGAACAGGTCGACCCGCCAGCGCTCACCGAGCGGATAAAAGCCGTAAATGAAATAAGAAAACCAGACCCGCACAAAGGCCCAGCAGGCGCCGGGATGCGGTTGCGCGGCCGAAGCCAGGCACGCGTCTCGATCGGTTCCGGACCAGACCGCGTCGATGAGGAAAAAGCGAACGAGCGGCAGCACGACCAGCGCGATGAACAAAAGGCAAAGGAGCGTCAGCGCGACGTTAGCCGGGCTGGAAAAAAGATTGACGCGCAGCCAACCGAACATGCCGGAACGCGCGGGAGGCGGCGACAGCGGCTCCGCCGGCAGCGCACGCAGATACCCTTGATCGCCGATGGCGCTCATGCGGTCAGCGCTCCACGATCGCGGTCGTCCGCGCATACAGGTTCATCAGCAACGACGTAAACAGACTGATGACGAGATAGACCGCCATGGTGAGCGCGATCACCTCCACCGCCTGGCCGGTGATATTGAGCACAGTGCCGGCGAAGACCTGGACCAGATCGGGATAACCGATGGCGACGGCGAGCGAGGAGTTTTTGATCAGATTGAGGTACTGGCTGGTCAGCGGCGGAATAATGACGCGCATCGCCTGCGGGAAGATGACGAGGCGCAGCGTCACGCGGGAGCGAAGACCGAGCGCCTGGGCGGCCTCGGTTTGACCGCCGGATACCGAAAGTATGCCCGCGCGCACCACCTCAGCGATGAAGGACGCGGTATAGACCGACAGCGCGACAACCAGGGCGGCGAATTCCGGCAGAATTTCGATGCCGCCGCTGACGTTGAAGCGGCCCATCTGCGGCACGCTGAATGTCAGCGGCGAGCCCGCCAGCATAAAGACCAAGAGCGGCAACCCGACGATGAGGGCCATCGCCGGCCCGGCAATCGGTATCTCCTCGCCGGTGCGCTCGCGGCGCCGGCGCGCAAAGTGATGCAGCCCGATCGCGGCGACGATGCCGGCAAGCAGCGCGATGAGAACGGCGGTGAAATACGGGCCGAATTCCGGCCGCGGCAGGAACAGACCGCGATTATTGAGGATGGCGCCGCCCGGAAACGTCATGCTGCCGCGCAACAGTGGCAGCGATTTGAGCACGGCGTTGTACCAGAACAAAAGCTGCAACAAGAGCGGCACGTTGCGGACCAGCTCGACGTAACCGCCGGCCAGCCGCGCCAGGAGCCAATTGCGCGACAGCCGCGCAACGCCGACGATGAAGCCGAGCAATGTCGCGAGCACGATGCCGATGGCGGCGACGAGAAGCGTGTTGAGAAGGCCCACCCAGAACGCGCGGCCGAAAGTCGACGTACTCGCCGAATAGGCGATCAGGGTCTGGCTGATATCGAAGCCGGCGGTGTTGTTCCAGAAGCCGAAGCCCGAGGCGATATGGGCGCGCGCGAGATTTTGGGTCACGTTGACGATCGCGCCGTAGGCAAGAACGCCGATAACGAGGAGGATCGCGATCTGGATCGCGACACCACCGAGGCGGCGCGTGGGGCGCGGCAAATCCTGCTGCAATGCGTCCTGCTGCGACACGGGCGTTTAGCGGATCGGCGGCCCGTATTGCAGGCCGCCCTTGGTCCACAGCGCGTTCAGCCCGCGCACGATCTTCAGCGGCGAGCTCTGGCCGATATTACGTTCGAAGCTTTCGCCGTAATTGCCGATATGCCTGACGATGCGATACGCCCAATCGTTGGTCAGGCCGAGCGCATCGCCGTATTGACCCTCGACGCCAAGAAGCCGCCGCGTCTCCGGATCGTCGGATTTGAGCTTGGCGTCCACATTGCTCTTGGCGATGCCGAGCTCTTCGGCATCGAGCATGACGAAATGGGTCCAGCGCACGATGTCGGCCCACTGGTTGTCGCCGTGGCGCACCGCGGGGCTGAGCGGCTCCTTGGAGATGATCTCCGGCAGCACGATATGCTGGCTCGGCTCGGCCAGTTGCAAGCGTTCGCCGTAGAGGCCCGACGAATCGGTGGTATAGGCGTCGCAGCGGCCCGATTCATAGGCTTTGAGCGCCTCATCGCCGGTCGCGAACGTGACCGTTTTCACGCCCATGTGGTTGGAGCGGAAATAATCGGCGAGATTGAGCTCGCTGGTGGTGCCTTGCTGCACGCACACCGAAGCGTCGTTAAGCTCCAACGCCGAACTGACCTTGAGCGCCTTGCGCACCATGAAGCCTTGGCCGTCATAGAAAGTGACGGCAACGAAATCGAGCCCGAGCGAGGTGTCTCGCGACAGCGTCCATGTCGTGTTGCGCGACAATACGTCGATCTCGCCCGATTGCAGCGCCGTGAAGCGATCCTTGGCGGTCAGTGGCACGAATTTGACTTTAGCGGGGTCGTTGAAGATCGCCGCCGCGATGGCCCTGCAAAAATCGACGTCAAAGCCGGTCCAATTGCCTTGCGGGTCGGGCATGCCGAAGCCCGCCAGCGTGCCGTTGGCGCCGCAGATGAGTTCGCCGCGATCCTTGACCCCGGCCAGCGTCTGCGCCGAGGCGGCCTGCGTTGCCAATGCGAGCGCCATGGCCAAAGCGACTGCCGAAGCGAGGCGATTCATGATCAGGCCTTTCAGGATGGGAGGCCGCGCCAAACCCCCGGCGTCCGGCGCGTGCACGTCTGTTCCGCTGCGCGGCGGCATCTGAGAACGATCGCCCCGTAAGGTCAAGGGTTGACGCGGACCCGCGATGCCGAAGTAATGGCAGAATTAACGACCCATAGGCGCCTGGCGCCCGGCGACACACGCAAGAGACGATGGCCATGAAAGAGGGCAAGAAAGACGGCCCGAGCCCGGAGCGACATCCGGATACGAAAGTGGTCACCGGCGGACGGGATCCCGCTTCGTATCACGGGTTCGTCAACCCGCCAGTCTACCACGCCTCGACCGTGCTTTATCCGAGTGCCGAGGATTTTCTCGCCCATCGCGCGCGTTATCAGTACGGCCGCCGCGGCACGCCGACGACGGAGGCGCTCGAACGCGCGCTTCAGGAGCTCGAAGGCCCGCGCTGCGCGGGCGTGGCGCTGTTGCCGTCGGGACTGGCGGCGATCTCGGCAGCTTTGCTATCGGTGCTCAAGGCCGGCGATAATCTCCTCGTTACCGACAGCGCCTACGGGCCGACGCGCACCTTCTGCGACCAGATTCTCAGCCGGTTCGGCGTCACCACCACCTACTACGATCCATTGATCGGCGGCGGCATCGCCAAACTCTTTCAACCCAGCACCCGCGCGGTTCTTATCGAATCGCCGGGCTCGCTGAGCTTCGAGATTCAGGACGTAGAGGCGATTGCCGAGGCGGCGCACGGCAAAGGCGCGGTCGTGCTCATGGATAACACCTGGGCGACGCCGCTCTATTTCCGGCCGCTCGATTTCGGCGTGGATTTGTCGATCCAGGCCGGCACCAAATATATCGGCGGCCATTCCGATGTGATGCTGGGCACGGTCTCAGCCAACGACTCGACCGTCGCCACCCTGAAGAACACCGTGGGCGTCAACGGATGGTGCGTCGGCCCCGACGATATGTATCTCGGCCAGCGCGGCCTGCGCACGCTCGCGGTGCGGCTCGATCGACACTACCGATCCGGCGTCGCGGTGGCACAGTGGCTCGAGCGACGACCCGAGGTGTTGCGCCTAATTCATCCGGCGTTTGCAAGCCATCCCGGCCACGCATTGTGGAAGCGGGACTTTACCGGCGCGTCAGGACTCTTCAGTGTGGTGTTGAAGCCGGTTCCGCAGCAGACGGTGTACGCTTTTCTCGATGCGCTCGAACTGTTCGGCATCGGCGCGTCGTGGGGCGGCTATGAGAGCCTCGCCATCCCGTTCGATTGCACCAAGGTGCGCACGGCGACCCGTTGGGCGCCGGGCGGCCCGACTGTGCGCTTTCACATCGGCCTGGAAGCGGTCGAGGATTTGCTTGCCGATCTCGAGCGCGGCTTCGCGGCGTTCGCGGCGGCTACCCGCGGGTGAGAGCTGTTCGCGCGCGACGTCTACATTGAAGTGGACGATAAGGTCCATTTTTGGAAACGAAAATCCGCTATTCATTTTCGACGACACGATGTTCCACCGATCGATCAACGACGTGGATCACATTCGCTACTGCCTGTTCATGGATATCGTGCGTCCCAACTATTTCCAGGGCGCCTTTGAAATCGCCGTGCAAGTGGCAAGCGCCATTTCCGGCTCGTTCAAGCGCCTCTTTTACAAGAACTGGTCGTTCGTCCGCTGAGGTCCGCTCACGACGTCGCGGAGCGCGGTCCTCAGCCGCTCGAACGACGGCCACGGATAGACCCGCAGATATTCCGGGGAAAACACCAGACGCCGCGCCGCAAACCAGCGCCGCACCAGGAGCGCGCCGATAACGCCGACCAGCGCGCCGGCGATCACATCGCTCGGATGGTGCACGTTAATGACGACCCGGGTGAGCATGATGATCAGCGCGTAGAGCCACATGACGGCGCGCGCTCGCGGCCAGATCGCGCCAATCGCAATCGCCGCCGCGGTCGCCGTCGTCGCGTGGCCGGACGGCATGCTGGCGTATTCCGGCCGCCAGATGAACGGCATATAGGCAAACGGATCGTCCTGCACGCCGACATAGGGCCGCGCCCGGCCGATCAAGCGCTTGATGGTCGTTGTAAATAATCCCGGTAAACCGATCGCCACAAAGAGGAAGCCGAAGCGCGCCGCGAGCGCCGCCAGCGTTCCTTGCGTCCGGCGCGGCAGTGACGGCGTTATGATCGCCGCGAGACACAAAAGAATGAAGCCGAGCGGGTAGAGAAACTTACCGCCGAGGCCGAAATTGGTGATCTGGTCGGCGAAATCGACAAGACCGTGCGGCAGGTGCCTCGCCCAAGCGCTGGCCGCAGTGTCGAGGAAAAACATCGAAGCGACGATCACAGCGACCGCGGCTGCGATCGCGGTCAAGGCGCCGCTTTTCCATCGCGGCGGCCGCGCCCGCGGGCTGTGCGTGAGGACGACGAGAAAGCGCAGAAGATTGGTGGCAATGCGCCGGACCAGCGCGACAGGCCCGGCACGGCCGATCGGTACAGAGCTCCGCGGCGCTGCGCTCTTGCTCGTGCTCATACCTCTCCCGGCGCGTGAACGGACGCCGACCATAGTGAAATCGCCATCAGCGGGAAAGAACGGCTTTCGCGCTCTCATCGAGCCGCACCAGAACGCTGTCGGTCGCGCCGGCGCTGTCGATCACGGTGACGCGCGCGAAGCCGGGTCCGCTCGACTGAAAGAAAGAGCTGCCCCGCGGCTGCGGTAAAACCGGCATGCCGTTGACCAGAACGGTGAGCGGCGCCACGCCGCCGCTAACTTTCAAAGGGATCGGAGCGGGCGTTGCCTCGTTGGCGCCGAGTTCAAGCCGGGCGCCATCGGGCGGAAAGAGGATATGCAGCCGGTCCGGCGCGGTCTCGCCGATGCGGTCGCCCGACTGAAAATGCCGGAGCGGCGGCGGCAGCTTGGCGCTCGTCGCGACCAGCACGCCTTCCGGTGCGCGCGGCAGCGGCGCGAGCGGCGTCGGCAACCGCGCGAAGGCATCGAACAGGATCGGTGCGGCGGCGGCGCGTCCGACCAGGCCCGGCACCGGCGCGCCGTCGGGACGGCCGACCCAGATGCCGATGGTGTGCCTGCCGTCGAAACCGACCGACCAGGCGTCGCGATAGCCGTAACTGGTTCCGGTCTTGAACGCGATGCGACCGCCGACGCCGTTTTCCGGCGGCGGCGTGCCGAGGAGGACGCGGCCGACATACCAGGCGGCGACCGGCGTCATCAGTCGCGTCCCCTCCCCGGCCGGGGGCGACACATGTTCGCGGAGCGGCAATGTGGTGCCGAGCCGCGCAACGCCGGCATAGAGCATCACCAGATCGGATAGCTTGATGCCGACGCCGCCGAGGCCGACGGCGAGACCTGGCGCCTCGCCGTCGGGCAACACAAGGCCGGCGCCGGCCTGCTTGAGCCGCGCGGCAAAGCGGCTCGCTCCGACCTCATCGAGCACCGTAAGTGCTGGGAGATTCAGCGAAAGCTGCAACGCCTTGCGAACCGTCACCGTGCCTTGAAAGGTGAAATCGAAATTTTGCGGCGCATAGCCGCCGTAGCGCGTCGGCCGGTCTTCGATCAGCGTTTCGGGATGGATGAAGCCGTCTTCGAAGCCCAGCCCATAAATAAAAGGCTTTAACGTCGAACCGGGCGACCGCAGCGCCTGCGTCATATCCACCTGGCCGGCGCGGCGCGCGTCGAAATAATCCGGCGACCCGACAAGGGCGCGCACCTCACCGCTCGCATTGTCGACGGCCAACATCGCAAGCGAAATGTCCGGACCGAGCGTCAGCGAGAGCGTGCGCACGCGCTCGCGCGCCAGCTCTTCGAGATTTTTTTGCAGCTCGGCATCGATGCTGAGTCGCACTTCACTGCCCGGTGCCGCTTGCGCGACCGCGCGATCGGCGGCGTGCGGCGCGAAAAGCGGCATGGGGCGGCGCCCCGCTGGCACCGGTTCGGCCTTGGCCAGCGCAATCTCGTCGGCGGGCACGTTCCCCGACGCGGCGTAACGATCGAGCACCCGGTTTCTGGCGGCGCGCGCCGCCGCCGCCGAGCGGTCCGGCCGGCGCAATTCCGGGGATTGCGGCAGCGCCACGAGGAGCGCCGCTTCGCCAAGCGAAAGCCGGCGCGGCTCCTTGCCGAAATACGAAAGCGCGGCGGCCCGGATGCCCTCGATATTGCCGCCATAGGGCGCGAGATCGAGATAGAGCGAAACGATCTCATCCTTGCTGAGCGTGCGCTCGATCTCCAGCGCGCGCACCATCTGCCGGAGCTTGGCAACGACGCTGCGGCCGCTGCGCGGCTCCAAGAGCCGCGCCACCTGCATGGTCAACGTCGAGCCGCCGGAGCGTATCCGCCCGCTGCCGGCAAGCTGCATGGCCGCACGCGCCAGAGCCAGCGGATCGACGCCGCGATGGATGCGGAACCTTTTGTCTTCATACGCCAGTAGCACATCGAAAAACTTCGGATCGACGTCGGCGATCCGCGCCGGCAACCGCCAGCGGCCTTCGCTCGTGGCGTAGGCCCGCAGCAATCGGCCGTCGCGATCCACCACGCGCGTAGAGAAGACCACATCGGCGCCAAGCGGAGCCGGGCCGAGCGCAGCGATCCAGCACCCGGCGGCGCCGAGTGCAGCGACGCTAACCAGCGCTGCGGCAAGAAAGGCGAGGCGCATTTTCCTCTTCGTCATTTTGCCGCCGTCACTTCGACAGTCTCCGTCGCCGTGCGGCCAAAGCGGTCGGGACGATACATGTCCTCGACGCTCGCTTGCGGGCGCACATATTGACCGGGCGCGATGGCACGCACGACATAGGCGACAGTGAAAACCGGCGAGTCATCCTTCTTGCGCTCGAACGCGGCGGTGAAGCGGTCGTCGCGGAACTCGGAACTGGCCGGCTCCACGGCATCCGTGATCCACGACAGCGTGCCGGTCTCGCCCGAGGAAACGAGGTGCGGATTGTCGATCTCGAAGCCGGCCGGCAGATAATCGGCAACGATGACGCGTCCGAATTGCGGCTGCGCTTCGGTCACCTTCAGCACCACCGCCAAGCGGGTGTTCTGCTTGACGGTTTTCACGTCGACCGGATCGCCCTCGAGCGTCGTGGTCTGCCGCTCGATCTTGAGACCCTTTTCCGCTGCCGGCTCCGGCGTCAGCGGCGCGCCGGTGACGGTGACCATCGCCGACACTTCCTCGTCGCCAGTGTTGGTCACGCGCAACGGCTCCTTGAGATCGCCGGCGCGGATCGTGCGGTAGAGCGGGCGCCCCACCGCCTCGCCGCCGACGTCGAGGGACACCTTGGCGCCGTCCTTGGCCATATCGCTCGCCGCCAGAAGGAGCCACGCGTCCTCCTGCGTGGATGTCGGGCGCAGGTTCGCGCGCACGGCCTCGACGCGCTGCACCGCGGCTTGCACCGTGGCGCGCGGCGCGCCGCCCTCGCTGGCGAGCGCCACCAGTGCCGCCGCATCGCGCAACGTCGAGCCGTAATCTTCCCGGCTCGCCAGATCGGGCGCCGCCGGCGCGATCGCGGCCAGCGCCGCGGCATAGACACGCTCGGCGCGGGCGCGGTCGCCGACCATCGCCAGCGCCGCGGCGATTTGCGCCTTGGCGATCGGCGTCGACAGGGCGTCGAGCTTGGCGTCGGCGAGATAGCGCAGGTCGCCGATCGGCGCCGCGCCGTTGCGGGCCAACACGTAGAGCGCGTAAGCGAGATCGGCGCCGCCGTTCTTGTTCACATCGGCGGTGTTGGCGACGGCGTTGCGCAGCCGGTCGAGCGCCAGCTTGAAGGCGGCGTCGGGCACCGCGATCTTGCGCTCGCGCGCGCGCGTCAAGAAGTCCGTGACGTAGGAATCGAGCCAGGTATCGTCGCCGCCGACGCTCCACAGGCCGAACGAGCCGTTGCCGTCCTGCCGCGTGAGCAATGCGTCGATGGCGTCGCGGATGCGCTGGTCCACGGTCGGGTCGGCCGCCAAGGGCGTGCCTTTGGCGAGATCGCTGACATAAAGGAGCGGCAGCGCCCGGCTCGTGATCTGCTCCGAGCAACGATAGGGATAGCGATCGAGCGCGGCCAGCAGACCCGCGGCATCGAACGCGGCCGACGAGCCGACCGAAATCGAGACCGCGCCGGTGCCGGCAACCAGGTCAGCAAAAAGATCGCCCGATAATGTGAGACTCTCGCCCTTGGCGATCGGCTTGAGCGTGCGCCGCGCCAGGATTTGCGCTGGCATCCGCACATTAAGCGTGAAACTTCTTTCCAGCGCGTAGCCCGACGGCCCGCTAACGGTCACCCGCACGGTACCGCTGCCCGCGGCGCTGGCAGTGAGCGGAACGGTTACGGCGCCGCGTTCCTTGGCGCGCAACGTCAGCTTCTGCGTGGCGCTACCGGCGAGCGCATCCGCGCTCGTCACCGCGACCGTATAATCGCCAGCCTGTCCCTCGACATTGTCGAGGTCGAGACGGACGTTCGAACGGTCACCGGGCAGAAGGAAACGCGGCAATGTCGCGGTGAGCACCACGGGATCACGCACGGTAACGTCGGACGTGGCATGGCCGATTTTGTCCTTGCTCCACGCCACCGCCATGACGCGGAGCGTGCCGGCAAAGTCGCCGACATCAAAGGCGATTTCGGAATTGCCATCGGCGCCGACCGTGATCAGGCCGGAAAAAAGTGCGACCGGCGGTCCCGTGGGCGGATTTCCTTGCAGCGCCGCGCCCTCATCTCCGCCGCTGCGGATTTGCCCGCGCGCCCCCTGCATGCCGTCGATCAGTTCGCCGTAGAGGTCGCGAATGTCCGCCGAAAGCGCCTTTTGCCCGAGATAATAATCGTCGGGCGACGGCGGCTTGTAGTTCGTCAGATTGAGAATACCGACATCGACCGCGGCGACCACGATGCGCGCCTCTTCGCCGGCGGCAAGACCGGAGAGCTTGACCGGAATGCGCAAATGCGAATTCGGCCGCGATAAAGCCGGCGGCTTGAGCTCGACGGCGAGCGTCTTTGCCGCCCGATCGATGGAAAACCATTGGACGCCGATGGCGCGTCCCGGCATGCGCTGCGCCGGCGCGTCGAGCGGCCGCCGGAGCGTAGCGACCAGATAGGCGCCGGTCCCCCAATCGGCGCCGACCGACAGCTTCACTTGTGCCGTGCCGGGCTGCACGTCCGTCGTCTGGCTCGCCAACAGCCGATCGCCGATAACATTGAGCGTCAGTTTTCCGGCGCTGCGCACGCTCACCGCCGCCGTCACGGTGGCGCCAGGCGCGTATTCGCCCTTGTCGAGCGCGACTTCGAGCATGTCGGGGGTATCGGCGTTGGCTTCAACATAAAAGCCGGAATCGAACGCGACCGACGTGACCGGGCCGTTGGGATCGGCGGTGGAGACTTCGAGCCGGTAGCGGCCGAAATTCACCGGCAGCGAAATACGCGCCGGTTTGTCCAGCGTCGTGTCAATCTTGCCGTCGGCAACGCGCTTGGTGGTCTTGACCGGCTCGAAGTTCCAGCGATTGCCGCGCTTATAGAACTGATAATGCGTATCGACGCGCAACAATTCGTAATGCAGCCCGCGCTGCGCGATCGAGGCGCCGTCGGGCCCGACAGTGATGACATCGAAGACGGCGTTGGCGCCGTCGGCGAGCGAGCGGCCGGAAAATTGCGGCTTGACCCCGATCATGGCGCCGCTTGCCGTCACCGGCACCGTGATCTTGTGCTCGACGGCGCGGCCGCCGGGCTCGGCCATGCGCACGGCGATCTGCGCCTCGAGCGGATGCGTGCTCGACGGCAGCTTGTCGAGGCTGACGGTAAAGTTCGCCTTGCCGGTCGCGTCGGTCGCCGGCAGGTCTTCGAGCGGCAGCTGGACGGCTTCGATCTCCTCATCGGCGAGGCCGAATTGGTAGCCGGCAAAGCCGGTCCGCTCCTTCGCCGCTGCGATCGTCACTTCGCCTTCGAGATCGAGATTGGCCGCCGGCGCGCCGTAGAGGAAACGGCCGGCGACATCGACCTTGGCCGGGACCTTTTGCGAGATGTGGCCGCTCGGCGACGTCAGATCGAATTCGATCCGGTCGGGCACGTAATCTTCGACCAAAAAGCTCGTCTCGCCGACTGGCGGCCGTTTCGGGTCGGTGAAAGCGCGCACGTGCCAGGTGCCGGTCGGCGCCGAGGCGGGAAGCGCGAGAGCGAGCGCGTGCCCGCCCAATCCCTCATCGGCGATTGCCGCACGGCGGAATTCGACGCCGTCCGGCCGCTCGACCACGAGCGTCAGCGGCACGCCGAGCGCGGCCGTGCCGCGCGTATCGCGCAACAGCGCGATGAGATAGGCAGTCTCGCCGGAGCGATAGACGCCGCGCTCGGCATAGACGAAGGCATCGAGCCCATTGGGCGCCGGCCGGCCGCCGACGCCGCGATCGGTGAGATCGAAGGCCGGCCCCTTGAGGCTGAGAAAAGCGTAATCGCCCTGCCCGTCGCTGGCGGTGAGCATTGCGGGAGCGGCGCCGCCCTCCCCGCCGGCGAGGCCGGCTTCGAACTGCGCGTGGCCGCTCGCGTCCGTGCGGCGGGTCGCCAGCACCTCGTTGTTGCGGGAAACGAGCCGCAGCTCGATTGAGTTCTTCGCCTCCGTCGTCGCCAGCGAGTTGGCGAAGACATGGATGCCGTCATTGCCGAAAAACGCCGTCAGCCCCAGATCGGAAACGATGAACCATTGCGTCGCCAGCGAATCGTAATTGTCGAGGTGCTTGAGCTCCTGCGGCTGGGCCACCATGACGTAGACGCCGGGCTTGAGATCGCCGACTGCCTGATCGACCGGGAATGCGGTGGTGACGTCGGCGTTGAGCGGAGCCGCATCGACCGCGAGATCGCCCTGCCATACCGATACGCCCCGCGACTCGCGCAATTGCTCGACGTCGTAACGGCTGAGGCCGCGCTGGAAATCGCCGCGGCCGTAATTCTCGCTGCCGATGGCGTCGAGGAGACTGCGGTCGCCGAGGCGGTAAATCTCGACGGCGATGGCGCGAGTGTTGGTGCTGATCAGCGGAATGCCGCGCTGGCCGGTGCGCGGCAGCACGTAAGCATTGGTCGAGAAGTGCACGAGCGGCTTGCGGTCGCGCACATAGATCGAATAATCCGCCGACTTCGACAGCGTCTCGTGCACCGTCGAGGGCAATCCGGCACGTAACGTAATCGCGTAAGTTTCGCCGTGCTGTAGCCCTTCCACGCAAAGCTGCTTTTCCGCCGCGGACAAAGCCGGCTTGTCGGTGCCGGCCAGGACCACGAATGGCGAGAAGTCGGTGCGCGCCGGCAGATCTTCGGAAAACTGGAAGCAGGCGCGCGGTGAAGCGGTATCGGCGTCGACCGAGTAATCGAGCACACGGAAGCCGTGCTGCTCGCGCAGCCGCTCGTATTGGCCGCGGACTTCGGCGACTTCGCGCAGTTCGAGCGAAAGCCGCAACGCATCGAGCGCCGGCCGCCACTCCTCGCGTTGGCTGAGCAGATTGCCGAGCAAAGCGAGGCTGTCGGCTTCCTCGGGCCGGTTCGTGGTGCGCTGATAGGCCAGATAGGCGGCGGTCGAAGCGCGTTCGAGCAGGAGTTTCTTCTCCTTATCGTCGGCCGGGCGGATTTGCATGATGGTGCGCGCCAGGCGAAGCCATGTCGTCGAGTCGTTCGGCGCCGCCGCTACGATCTGGCCAAGAAGCGCCATGCCGCCGCGGAAATCGTTCTTGCTGAAGGCTGCGTCGGCGTCCTTGCGGATTTGCGGCAACGGCTTGGACGGCGTACCGGCATCCGACTTGATCTGCGCTTCCAGCGCGACCGCGGCATCGGACAGATCGCGGTTCTGGAAGGCCTTTTCGGCGGCGTGGGCGGCAAGCGGCGTTAGGGTCAAAGGCGCAAGAAGCAACAACGCGGCGGCAAGGCCGGCGCGAATGAACGGCGACAACATCCGATGATCTCCTCACCCGGGCGCGCAATTTCACCCGCTGGCCGATCTGAGGCAAGGATCGTGTCGAGGTCGTGGCCGGGGCTTCAAAGGCCGATTTACTAGGCGTTTTACTGTCGGAGTTATATAAACTCGGCGCCAAACGGCCCCGTAGCTCAGGGGATAGAGCAACAGCCTTCTAAGCTGAAGGTCGCAGGTTCGAATCCTGCCGGGGTCGCCAATAAAATCAGGTATTTCTTCAATTCTAACCGTCAAATCCATGTTGCATGCTGTCGCAATCGTTCCCATTGCGTTTCAATGGTTTACAATGACGCACGGCAACTCCGCGCAACATGGGTGCGACATGGCCCCCGTGCCAATCTCCGCACCCGGGCGCCCCTTCGCCTTAGCAATGGCCCCTACAGTCGATCAGGTGGCCTCATCCCCACCATTTTGTTTCCGGCGTTGCAATTGCTGAGCCTGCTCCATCGCCTCTCTAACGTCTCGATACAAAAAACTGCGAACTCTTTCAGAGCCGCCGTTGCGTTCCAATTCCCGCGGATCAAAATAAATGTCGGCCCAAGAGATCGCCCCCTGAATCTTCTCTCGGTAGATCACAAACGGTCCGGACGAATTATCGAACGCGGGCAAAAGATCGCGTAATTCCCGCTTAATCTCGTCGTCCGCTTCGACGTGTGCAGCAATCAGATCGGCGATGCGTTTGAGGCGTGCCCACGTCGGGTCCATGTTACCCCCGCTTGCTCGCCTTATCGGTCACCCAAGGCCCGGCCTTGGTCAATGCGGTCGTGGCGTTCCAACGCCTTCGCGACACGGGCTATCGCCTGCCAGTGCTCATTGACCAATGCGATAGTAGCAGCGAACAGGCGTTCCGACTCCACACCCCGCCGTGGTCGATGAGGCCGCGCACGGCGTGACTGGCCTCGTGATACGCTCTGACGGAACGCTTCCAGCCTGCCAATGCCGGCCTCCATCTAGCCGCCCAGCGCGGAAAGCTGCCGCCGCCGCGCGCCTAGCTCGCGCTGGGCAAATTCGCCCTCAGTTCAGCGTCGCCTGCTCTCCGTTTTCGTCGACGGTCGTGGTCGGTACGACGTGGGCGAGCGATACCGTCCCGCAGCGCTGCGTGGCCATCAAGTCTTGAAGAGTGTCCCATGCGGCATCCCTGTTCCGGTGCTTTCCAGGCAGGCGAAACCAATATTGGCGGGCGGTACGGTCGCCTGGGCGATACTCATTGGGATGCACATAGAACAAAGCAGGGAAATCGCAGGTGCAGGTTTTTAGATCGTCAGGATCAACGTCAATCATCAGCGCGACCCAATCCCATTTGCGCGCGCTTTCGCGACAAACGTCGAGCGCAAACCAGCCGTTCGGCAGGTCAAGATATTCGATATTGCTTGGCGAACTGGTCATGACTGCACCCGTTCGCAAATTCTCATTGCAAAGCTTTCGATGTGCTGCATCTCTCTCGTGTGCTCGCCTAGCGCAACCCCGATTACAGTCAGCATCGGCACGGAGCCGACGAGCGTGTCCCCGGTGGGCGCGGCTACTTTCGTGATGGACTCGGCGACGGTGAGCTGACGGCCGATGCGCTGCGCAAGATCGGCAATCAATTTTTCAAGCATCGATCGAGATAGGCGCGGCCGAGCGCGTTTGGCTTTGCGGGATTTCATTTTTCTGTTTGGCGAGCCGGTCATGATTGGATCACCCCATGCGCGGCGGCTATTAAGGCCACTGATCTGTCCAAGCTCTCGAAGAATGCAAGCTGCTCATTGTGCTCTCCCTCGGACTCAAAGAAGGACCTTTCAAGCACGACAGCTGATTGGTGATGAAGGAAGCGAACATACGCGGCTAGGCCCGCCAATGTCGTATTAGGTGCTGTCGCCGCAAGCAGCAGCCGCTCCTCCCATATAGCTTTGACCGCTGCCTCAGCGCGGGGTGATTGGTTGATCCCGCCGTCGCTCTCTTCGTCCAAGAGCCGGTCGCATTCGGTTTCTATCTTCTGCCAACGCTCCAGAGCAGCGAAGATAGGATCGGCCGCATCCGGCGATTGGACAGCGGCGATCGCCGGGGCGGCGGCCCAGCCGGCCATTATTGTCTCGGTATTTCAAAGGTTTGCATGATGGCACTTTCGGACGATGGTGGCGCCGGCTAAAATAAGCAGATTCATGATCATGACGCTTCGCCGCAAACTCATCGGGCTTGTTTTGGCGTCAATGCTTCTTTGCGTTGGCTGCTGGCTCATCTATCGCCAGATCGAGATCGGTCATTCGTTCGGCAGGCGGCTCGGATGGCTCGGACCTGGCTTGATCATCGCCGGTTTCTTGTGGATCGCCTCCGACTGGTTTGACCTTTAACGATTGGACGCCGACTGCGGTTGCAACTGCGGCGCTACGGTCAACGGGGCTGGTGGCAACATGCCGCTTCCTCGCGCGGCGGCAATCATCGGAACTAACGGACCAAGAGGACGCGGAGTCGGAAGCGACTGGCCGACGCGACAGATGCAACGCCGGCCACAAGAGCGCGGCGACTCAATTCTGCAGGCGACATGGAAACCTCCTTAGCTGTGTGTCGTGGATGAACACCGGCCAGGCGGAATGCCGCTTCGATTTTTGGTAAGAGTCGATTCGGTCATGGGCGCCCCTGCTCGGTGCCTGTGGCAAGTCCCGGCGCGTCGTTACTAGCGGCGCGTCGGGACACACGAATCATAGCCCCTATCGCAACAGATTGGAATCCCCCTCACGCGTCCGCCGTTCGCACTTTGAGATTTTCGGCGGACGTCTTACCTCTGCTTTCAACCTCTTCGTACTCAATATGCTGGCCCTCGTTGAGTGTGGATAGACCAGCCCTCTCGACCGCGGAGATATGGACGAAAACGTCCTTGCCACCGCCTTGCGGCTGAATGAACCCATAGCCTTTGGTCGGGTTGAACCACTTCACAGTGCCGGTAGCCATTTTCTCTCGCTCTCCTGTTTGGTTTTAATGCGTATTCACCACGACAAACCCATGCTCAGCGGCGTCAGCAAGGGCCGCTTCGCGATCGCCGTACAG
>JARLIY010000158.1 GCA_031291475.1 Xanthobacteraceae bacterium | reverse complement strand
GCCCACGCGCGCGGCATTCCGTTCGATCAGCTCATCGCATCCATCCCCGATCTCCAGCCCGTCCCCGGCCGCTTTCAGCCTGTCGATGCAGGCCAGCCCTTCACCGTCATCGTCGACTACGCCCACACCGACGATGCCCTGCGCAACCTCACCGCGCTCGCGCGACAAATGACGGCGCAAAGCGGCAGGCGCGTCATCACCCTCTTCGGATGCGGCGGCGACCGCGACCGCACCAAGCGCCCCAAGATGGGCCAGGCCGCGGGCGAAGGCAGCAGCTTTGTCATCGCCACCAGTGACAATCCACGTACTGAAGATCCCCTCGCCATCCTCGCCGAAATCGAACCCGCCCTCAAAGCCACCGGCACGCCCTACACCATCGAGCCCGACCGCACCGCCGCCATTCACCTCGCGCTTGAAGCAGCCGCGCCCGGCGACGTCGTCCTCATCGCCGGCAAAGGCCACGAAAAAGAGCAGATTCTCAACGGCCACACCATCCCCTTAGACGACACCGAAGTCGCTCTCGCCGCGCTGCATCAACTCATGCAAACCGGCAAGCAGCAATAATTTCAATCGGGCCGTCTCTTACTGTTCACTGTTCACTGTCCACCGTCCGCTGTTATGGTAAGGGTCAATGAAACTTACCCTCGCAGAAGCGGCAATCGGCGCAAGCGCAGTGCTTGAAGCGCCAACTTCTGTGCCCAACCCAGGCGCCCTCGCCGTCACCGGCTACTCTATCGACTCGCGCACTGTAGCGCCCGGCGACCTTTTCTTTGCCGTGCGCGGCGACCGGCTCGACGGCCACGACTATGCCGCCGCCGCCATCGAGCGCGGTGCCGTAGCCGCCGTCGTCTCCCGCACGCGCGTTGCCTCTCTGCCCGATGCGGTACTCGCCGCGCCCCTGCTCATCGCAGAAGATCCTCTCCTCGCCTTGCAGTCGCTGGCCACGCATGTCCGCCGCCAGTGGGGCCGCCGCGTCATCGCCATCACCGGCTCGGCCGGCAAAACCACCACCAAGGAAGCCGTAGCCGCCGCGCTCGCCGCCAAGT
>JARLIY010000157.1 GCA_031291475.1 Xanthobacteraceae bacterium | reverse complement strand
CATCGTGATGGTGTTCGTCGTCGTCGCCTTCATCGTCTTCATAGAGCGCGCGCAGCGGCGCGTGCCGATCACCTATCCGCGCCGCCAAGTCGGCAACAAGATGTACGAGGGGCAGAGTTCGTTCCTGCCGCTCAAGCTCAACACGTCGGGCGTCATTCCGCCGATTTTCGCTTCGTCGCTGCTGCTGTTGCCGACGACGGTGGCCAATTTCGCTCAAGGCGCGGCCTCCAACGGCATCCTGTCGACCATCACCAACTTGCTCGGCCGCGGCGGCCCGCTCTACCTCCTGCTGTATGTCGCGTTGATCGTCTTCTTCGCCTTCTTCTATACGGCGACGGTGTTCAATCCCGCCGACACTGCCGAGAATCTCAAGAAGCACGGCGGCTTCGTACCCGGCGTCAGGCCGGGCGAGCGCACCGCGCAATACATCGACAGCGTACTCACCCGCATCACCGTGGTCGGCGCCGCCTATCTCGCGGTGATCTGCATTCTGCCGGAGCTGCTGACCTCCTATTCGTCGGTCCAGCTCTATTTCGGCGGCACGTCGCTGCTGATTGTCGTCAGCGTGACGATGGACACGGTGGCGCAGATCCACGGCCATCTGCAGGCCCATCAGTATGAGGGCCTGATCCGCAAGTCCAAGTTGAGGGGGAAGAAGAGATGAGGCTGATCCTGCTCGGGCCGCCCGGCGCCGGCAAAGGGACGCAGGCGACTCGACTGGTGGAGAAATTCGGCATTCCGCAACTTTCGACCGGCGACATGTTGCGCGCCGCAGTGGCGGCGGGAACGCCGATCGGCCTCAAGGCCAAAGCCGTAATGGAATCGGGCGCGCTGGTTTCGGACGACATCGTCGCCGGCATCATCGACGAGCGCCTCGATCAGCCCGACGCCAAGAAGGGGTTCATTCTCGACGGCTTTCCGCGCACGCTGGCTCAGGCCGAGGCGCTCGACGCGATGCTGGCGCGCAAGGGGCTCAAGCTCGACGCGGCGATCGAATTGAAGGTCGACGCCGAGAAGCTCGTTTCGCGCATCGTCAATCGCGCCGCCGAAGCCAAAGCCGCCGGCAAGCCGGTGCGCAAGGACGACGATCCGGAGATCTTCAAGACGCGGCTCGCTGCTTACTTCCGCGACACGGCGGCGGTGACGCCCTACTACGCCGCCAAGGGCGCTTTGCACGAGGTCGACGGCATGGCGGCGATCGCCGCCGTCGCCGCCGGCATCGACGCCGCGCTGGCGAAGGCAAAATGATAGAAGCCGCCGCGGCGCGCGACGATTCGGCGGTT